>NZ_JBVJRT010000001.1:0-127651 GCF_055607425.1 Lentzea sp. NPDC037011
CGATGGGATGCGTCAGACACATCCACTCCGCCCGGAGGTCCTCCCATGTTCAACCCGACACGCCGTCAACAACCTGATTAGTCACTACACCTAGCGCACGAAAGGCCCCCGCGTACGCCGACAACGTCCCGGCGACGAGGGCGCCTGGTGAGTACACGCGGGGAGCTTTCGTACTCTTCTAGCGCACGAAAGGCCCCCGCGTGCGCCGACAACGTCCCGGCAACGAGGGCGCCGGGTGAGTGCACGCGGGGAGCTTTCGTACTCTTCTAGCGCACGAAAGGGCCCCGCGTGCACCGACAGCGTCAGGCGATGACGGCTTCTTGTTCGAGAGGCTGGTCGAGGGGCTGGGTGTCCTCGACGGCGATCGCGGGCTCCAGGGCACCGAGACCGGTCCCCCACTCCTGGTCGGCCAGGGCGAACGCCGCCACGGTCAGCGCGGCCACCGGCGCGCCGACCGGCATGTTCTCCCGGTGCAGGTCCAGGTCGAGCCGGCCGCCGATCGGGGACGGGCTGAGCCGCAACGTCGCGTGCGCGGGCTCGTCCTGGTGCGCCAGGCGGCACGCCCAGCCGGTGAAGACCAGCCGCCGCTCGTCGACCTCGGTGGGCTGCACCGCGCGGACGTTGGCACCGACCGCGCCGGAGCGCAGGCCGTCCGCCGCCGCCAGCACGAGCTCCTCGAACTGCATCGACGAGACGCCGAGGTCCCAGCCGGCCACCAGGGCCACCTGGACCAGGGCGAGCGGCAGCGACGGGACGGCGTCCTCGAAGCACACCATCGCGCCGCCGTAGCGGGTGTTGATCTCGGTCGGCAGGAAGCCGTCCTCGGTCGCGATGCCGTCGAGCGTGAACGTGCCGCGGTAGTCGACCGTGGAACGCAGGTGCTCGCCGACGCGCCGCGCGAGGTTGCGCATCTGGTCGCGGATCCACACGGGCGGGTCGTAGAACGACGCGCAGCCCGCGTACAGGAACTTGGCCTGGCCCTGGCGGCGCGGCACGACCATCTCGATCGGGCGCAGCACCGCGGTGCCGTCGGGGAACACGATGCCGTGCACGCTCACCGGGATGCCTTCCAGGAACGGCATCACGCGCACCTGCTCGCACTTGGGCGCGAGCACGTCGAAGGCCTCCTTGGCCTCCTCGTAGGACCGCACCCGGCGCACGAAGTTCGCGCCGCCGTTGATCGCGGGCCCGTCACCGGACCACACGACGCCGGCGCCGCGGTCCAGGATCTCCGAGGCGCCCCAGAGGCGTTCGAAGTCGAGGTCGAACACCAGCGCGGGCGCACGCGGGGCGGAGAGCTCGTCCCAGAGCGCGTCGATGGTGGTCTTGTTCTCCAGCTCGACCCACTCGCGGCGGCGCGCGTTGAGGACCGGACGCCCCTGGAAGGTGTCGATCTCGTTGTAAGGCGTGCTGATGACGACGGCCTCCGCCGCCGGGTCGAAGTCGCCCAGGATCCCGCGCACCTCGGCGCTCGGCTTGGTCAGCAGCTTGCCGAGACGGCGCTGCTCGACCGCGACGAAGCCGCCCTTGATGCCCAGCGACACCCAACGGGCGATCTCGGAATCATGAAGCGGGGCATGATCATCGGTATCCAGCACGAGCGTATGGCGGGCACCGAGCGCATGGAGCTCATGCGCGCGTTTCGCCAGACGCGTACCACCGGCCAGCACGACCAACCGGTCACCGAACAATCCGCCCAAGCGCTCGTTGAGCGCTGCGAAGACATGATCCATCGCCGAAAACCCGCTTTGAGAAGAAGCAGAAGGATGCGACCGGCGATCGCCGGGTGACGCGTAGCGTAGAGCCACCCGGTATGCGTGTCGAAGCACGGTCCGGCAACGGCCGGATGAATGTTGCGGCGGGCCCGTCAGCGCAGGCCCTGCCACAGGTGGATCGGTGTTCGATCTTCCGCTCTACAGCGAGCGCGCCGCGTCCCGGAGGACCTGGTCAACGCGGTTGAGGAAGCTGCGCCGGGGGTTGATCGCGGGCAGCGGCGTGGTGAGCTCGGCGGGACCGGGCGCGGGTGCGGCTCCCACGATGTCGGCCACGTTGCGCAGGAACTCCTGCCGCTTGCACTCCTGCACGGCCACGTCGTGCAGGAGTCCGGCGATGCTTGTGTGCACAGCGCGATGGGGGTAACTCACACGTGTGTTATCGGCCCAACCTTGGTGGACCTTTAGGGTCATCTCGTGCGAGTTCTGGTGACCGGTGCCACTGGGTACGTGGGTCGATTTGTGGTGCGTGAGCTGCGGGTTCACGGACATGAACCAGTGGTGTCCCGTCAACGTGTATTGGAGCCGTTCCACGTTCCGGACGCCGACGCCGTCATCCACCTGGCTGGTCTTGCTCGGGTGCGGGAGTCGTTCCGAGATCCGCTGGGCTACTGGGAGACCAACGTCGGCGGGACGCTGAACCTGCTGAAGGCGTTGCGCGGCCAGCGGTTCCTCCTCGCGTCGACGGCCGGGGTGTACCGCCCGTCGGACGCGCCGCTGACCGAGGAGTCGGTCCGGGAGCCCTCCTCCCCCTACGCCGCGTCGAAGGCGGCCGCCGAGGACCTCGTGGCGTGGACGGCGCGGTCGGGCCGGATCGGGGCGGCCACGCTGCGTTTGTTCAACGTCGCTGGAGGGGGTGACACCGACACCACTCGGGTGATCACGCGGGCGGTCGCCACGGCGGCCGGGCGGGGACCGGGCATGGAGGTCTACGGCGACGGGTCCGCGGTGCGCGAGTTCGTCCACGTGCGGGACGTCGCCACGGCCTTCGTGACGGCGCTGGAGACGTGCGAGGCCGGCTCGTCCACCGTCTACAACGTCGGCGGCACGTCCGCGTCGGTGCGGGAGGTGCTGGACACCGTCGAGGCGGTCACCGGGCGGTCCGTGGACGTGACCTGGCGGCCCGCGAACCCGGACGAGGTGAAGGCGCAGCGGGCCGACGTCTCCCGGCTGCGGTCGCTGGGCTGGACGCCGGCGCACTCCTCGCTGGAGGAGATCGTCAGCGACCAGTGGGCCGCGGTGGACCGCTGACCCGCTTCGGCACCGGGACGCGGTCGAGGTCCTTCGCCACGACGATCTCGCCGTCGAACTCCGCGGCCGCCTCGGCGTGGAACTCGGCCGGGTCGTCGTAGCGCTGGGAGAAGTGGGTCAGCACCAGCGTGCGGACCCCGGACTCCTGGGCGACGCGGGCGGCCTGCTGGGCGGTGAGGTGGCCGTGGTCGCCAGCGAGCCTGGTGTCGCGGGCGAGGTAGGTCGACTCGATCACCAGCAGGTCGGCCCGGTCGGCGAGCTCGTAGACGTTGTCGCAGAGCCGGGTGTCCATGACGAACGCGAACCGCTGGCCGGGCCGCGGCTCGCTGACGTCGGCGAGGCGCACCCCGTCGAACACGCCGTCGCGCTGCAGCTCGCGCACCTGCGGGCCGCGGATGCCGTGCTCCTCCAGCTTCTCCGGCAGCATCCGGTGCCCATCTGGCTCGACCAGCCGGTAGCCGAACGAGTCGATGCCGTGGTCGAGCCGGTACGCCTCCAGCCGGCCGAACTTCCCCTCCGCCACGAGCCCGTCGGCGTCGACCGGCTGCTCCTGGACGTCCGCGGCGTCGTAGAAGACGCTCGCGTGCCGGAGGCGTTCGAAGAAGTGGGCGCCCGACCGCGGGAAGTGCGCGTGGACGGTGTGCGGCACGCGGTCGAGGCTGAGCCGCTGCACGATGCCGGGCACGCCCAGGCAGTGGTCGCCGTGGAAGTGGGTGATGCAGATCCGGGTGATGTCGCTCGCAGCCGCACCCGAGCGCAGCAGCTGGCGCTGAGAGCCGTCGCCGGGGTCGAACAGCAGGCCTTCGCCGTCCCACCGCAGCAGGTAGCCGTTGTGGTTGCGCTGGCGCGTGGGGACCTGGCTGGCCGTTCCCAGGACGATCAGTTCCCGGACTGTCACCCCCGAACGTTAACGTCTGTCCCATGCAGAGCGTCGAAGTGGCAGCGTCGTGGCCGGCCGAGAACGTGGCCGTGGCCGTCGTGTCCGGCGGGACCGTGGTGGGGTCGCTGGGCGACCAGCAGCGCGTGTTCCCGCTCGCGTCGGTCACGAAGCTGCTGACGGCGTACGCGGTGCTCGTGGCCGTCGAGGAGGGCGCGGTCGAGTGGGACCAGCCCGCGGGGCCGCCGGGGGCCACCGTGCGGCACCTGATCGCGCACACGGCCGGGTACGCGTTCGACAAGCCGGAGGTCCAGGCAGAGCCGGGGAAGCGGCGGATCTACTCGAACGCGGGCTTCGACGTGCTGGCCGCGTTCGTCGGCGACGCCTGCGAGATCCCGTTCCCGCAGTACCTGCACGAGGCCGTCTTCGCACCGCTGGGCATGACCTCCTCCGCGCTGGTCGGCAGCGCCGGCGCGGGCGCCGAGTCCAGCGCGGCCGACCTGGCGCTGTTCGCCGCGGAGCTGCTGGCGCCGAAGCTGGTCTCGGCCGAGCTGGTGCGCGAGGCGACCTCGGTGGTCTTCCCCGGACTGAACGGCGTGCTGCCCGGCTACGGCATGCAGAAGCCGAACGACTGGGGCCTCGGCTTCGAGATCCGCGACGGCAAGTCGCCGCACTGGACCGGCCTGACCCACTCGCCGCGCACGTTCGGCCACTTCGGCCAGTCCGGCACGTTCCTGTGGGTCGACCCGGACCTCTCGGCGGCCTGCGTCGCCCTGACCGACCTGCGCTTCGGCCCGTGGGCGGTCGAGGCGTGGACGCCGTTCTCCGACGGGGTGCGCGCGGAGCTCAGTCGGCGAGCCTGAGGGCGAGCTGCTTGAGCACGTCCTGGACGTCGGCCTCCTCGCAGTCGTTCTCGTAGGCCTGCGCGACCCCGTGGAACGCGTAGAGCAGCCCCGCGGTGAACCACCCGAACTGCGACAGCACCTGGTCCATCGCCTGCTTGAGGGCCTGGGCGCCGGCCTCGTTGAGCTCGCCGTCGACCTTGACCTCGTAGCTGAACACGCCTTCCTGCAACGACTTGAGGGCCGTGCGCAGGTAGTCGCTCGACTCGCCCGCCTCGGCGTCGTAGGTGAGCGTCAGGACGCCGAGCGCCCGCTGCATGATCTCGCGCTGATCCACGCCGTGAACTCTGCCGCAGGCACCACCTCCGGCGCATCCACGAATGCACGCTCCGCACCACGGGACCGCACGGACCCACCTCGGGGGTGGGACTGCGTCGGCGCGCCAGCGCCACGCAGTCCGGGGGTCCGGGGGCGAAGCCGCCCGGCTGGGGTGTGGGGGCTCGGCCCCCACAAAAAAACCGAGAGAGCCCCTGTTTGCGCTTTCCGCAAACAGGGGCTCCCGCGATCGAGTGCGCTCGGCAGGATTCGAACCTGCAACCTTCTGATCCGTAGTCAGATGCTCTATCCGTTGAGCTACGAGCGCGTATCTTCAATTATAACCGATCCCCTAGAGGCTCGGCCTTGCGGAGGCTCCGGGATTTGAACCCGGGATGGGGGGTTACCCCAAACCGCATTAGCAGTGCGGCGCCATAGACCAGACTAGGCGAAGCCTCCCGGGACCATCCTCGGCCACGGGACATAGGTTACACAGGTCTTCAACCGAGTTGCAAAACGCCCCCCTCCTTGCCTGAAACCTGCTGGTCAGAGCATGTTCACCAGACCGGAGAGGGGCGTAAAACCGCTGGTCGCGCGGAACGGAGTGACCTAGATCATTCCGAGGCGAGTTCCAGGAAGGGTTGGAGGGACTCGGGATTGCGCAGGGCGTCGCGGCTGACGGCCTGGTCCGGGTCGGCGCCGGCGAGGATCTTCTTGACCGGCACCTCGCACTTCTTGCCGTTGAGGGTGCGCGGGATCTCGGTGACGGCGACGAAGCGGTTCGGGACGTGGCGTGGGGACAGCGAGGAGCGCAGTTCTTTGCGCAACAACGGTTCCACGTCCGCCAGGGTGACGCCGTCGAGGACGACGAAGCAGAGCAGTTCGCCCTCGGTGACGCCGGAGGTGTCGATCACCAGGGAGTCGACGACGCCCTCGACGGACTCGACGACGCGGTAGAACTCGGAGGTGCCCATGCGGACGCCGCCGCGGTTCAGGGTCGAGTCGGAACGGCCGTAGATCACGGCGGAGCCGCGCGGGGTGATGCGGATCCAGTCGCCGTGGCGCCAGATGCCGGGGTAGGTGTCGAAGTAGGCGTCGCGCAGGCGGGTGCCGTCCTCGTCGCCCCAGAAGAAGACCGGCATGGACGGCATGGGCCTGGTGATCACGAGTTCGCCGACCTCGTCCACCAGCGCGGTGCCGTTCTCGTCGAAGGCCTGGACGGCGGCTCCGAGGGCCCGGCAGGACAGTTCGCCGAGCCACACCGGGCGGTCGGGCGAGGCGGCGACGAAGGCCGTGCAGAGGTCGGTGCCACCGGAGACGGAGGCGATCTGGACGTCCTTGCCCACGGCGGAGGCGATCCAGCGGAAGCCCTCCGGGGTCAGCGGGGCGCCGGTGGAGCCGACGACGCGCAGGGCCGTCAGGTCGTAGTGCGCGGCGGGTTCCAGGCCTTCCTTCAGGCACGACTGGACGTACGGCGCGGAGGTGCCGAAGTAGGTGACCCGGTGCTGTTCGGCCAGGTGCCACAGCGTGGACAGCGACGGGTGGGCCGGGCTGCCGTCGAACAGGACGATCGTGGTGCCGACCAGCAGGCCGGACACCAGGTAGTTCCACATCATCCAGCCGGTGGTGGTGAACCAGAAGAACCGGTCGCCGGGGCCGAGGTCGCTGTGCAGGGCCAGCATCTTCAGGTGTTCCAGCACGATGCCGCCATGGCCGTGCACGATGCCCTTGGGCAGGCCGGTGGTGCCCGACGAGTAGAGCACCCAGAGCGGGTGGTCGAACGGCACCGGCGTGAACTCCAGGGCGGCGCCCTCGTTGGCGGCCAGCAGGTCCGCGTACGACAGGGTGTCCGGCAGGGTGGCGCCGTTGTCCAGGTAGTCGATCAGCACGGTCGCGCGCAGCGACGGGATCTGCGAGCGGATCTCCTCGACGACCGGGCGGCAGTCGAACGACCGTCCGTTGTAGACGTAGCCGGAGACGGCGACGAACACCACCGGCGAGATCTGGGTGAAGCGGTCGGCGACGGCGCGGGAGCCGAAGTCCGGGGAGCAGGACGACCACGTGGCACCGAGCGAGGCGGCGGCCAGGAAGGCCACCAGTGCCTCGGGGGCGTTGGGGACGAGTGCGACCACCCGGTCGCCCGCACAGACGCCCACGGAGGCCAGTGCGGCGCGGAAGGCGGCCACCCTGGACCGCAGCTCGCCGTACGTCAGCGAGTGCGTCAGGCCGTCCTCGCGGTGGAAGATCACGGCGAGGTCGTCGTCACCGCCGCGGCGCAGCGCGTGCTCGGCGTAGTTCAGGGTGGCGCCGGGGAACCAGGACGCGCCCGGCATCTCCGCGGCGGCCAGCACGCGCTCGGCCGGCGAGTGGAACGACACGTCGAAGTACGCGGCTATGGCGCCCCAGAACCCCTCGAGGTCGGAGACGGACCACTCCCACAGCGACTCGTAGTCGGGGAAGTCGTGGCCGCGGTCGCTCAACCACGACCTGAAGGCGGTCATCCCGGTGGCCCTCGTGGGGTCCGGGCGCCACAGCAGTTCGACGTCGGTGTCGGTCATGCCCCAATGTCTAGCTGGTGGAACGCGCCTCGTCCATGTGGTGTTCGCGGACAAGGACGCGGCCGGCGGTGTGGGGCTCAGCCGGCCAGCAGCTCGTCCACGGCCGAGGTCAGGCGGGCCTGGTCGGCGGGGGCCAGCACGAGCCAGCCGTCGTGCTTGCGCAGCAGGTAGCGGCCCTCGCGGGTGTCCAGCCAGGACACCGAGCGGCCGGTCGGGCGGGGCACGCCGTCGCGGTTGCGGGCGGTGAGGCCGAGCTCGCCGCCGCCGATGCGGGAGGTGACGATGCGCATCAGCGTGTGGGCCTCCGGTTCGCGGATGCCCGCGTCGCGCAGGACGTCCAGGAACGCCTGCACGCCTTCGCGTTCACCGGCCTCGCCCGCGCGCAGGTAGTCGTCCCAGCGCACGTTGACCGAACGGCCGCTGCCCGGTGCGAGGCCGGGCAACGACGAGACGGTGGCCGAGGCCAGCGCGTTGGGGCGGAACTCGCGCAGGTGGACCTGGTCGCCCACCCGCGCGGCGAACGACCCGCTCCAGCCGGCGCACGCGAGTCCGCGCGCCAGCTCGGTTCCCTTGAAGTACGCGATCTCGAGCGCCCGGTCGAACTCACCGAGGCCGCTGACCAGCGTCCGCAGGTAGTCGTCCGGGCGGTCGATGGTGCCGAGCCCCCTGGCGTAGAGCGTCTGGGAGCTCTGCTCGGCGAGCCGCCGCCGGGCCGCTCGGGTGGCCCCGACGTGGGGCGTTCCGAGCGGCACGACGCGGTCCTCGCCGTGCACGGCCTGCCACAGCAGGAAGAACTCCTGCGTGCTGACCGTGAAGCGTCTTTCGTTCACTGACCGATCACCGGCGGGGCCGCCT
The DNA here is from genome assembly GCF_055607425.1 of Lentzea sp. NPDC037011. NCBI lineage: Bacteria > Bacillati > Actinomycetota > Actinomycetes > Pseudonocardiales > Pseudonocardiaceae > Lentzea > Lentzea sp. NPDC037011. Next base: position 8,471 of record NZ_JBVJRT010000001.1, read on the forward strand.
TGCGGTCCAGGCCGAAGACGTTGTCGTCCTCTTCCAGGTAGCTCGCGCTCTTGTGCTCGCGCTCGTCGTTCTGGCCACCGGCCCCCGGTGCGCCGGCCGCCATCGGCGCGGCACCCATGGCGAGCGGGTTCTGGAACGCCCTCGTCTGGTTGCCGGTCGCCGCGGACGACGCCGCTGCCGCGGCACCCGCACCGGAACGGCCGTCACCGACCACGCCGGCTCCGCCACCGGACGACATGCCGCCGCCGGTGCCGGTACCGGCACCGGTCTGGTTGCCCTGGTTCGCGGCGGGCACGCGGCCGAAGCCCATGCCACCGGTGAAGCCACCGCCACCGCCACCACCGCGGCCGCCGCCTCCGAAGCCACCGCCGCCACCACCGCGTGACGGGGTGGTGTTGCCCCGGTTCGGCGCGGGCGTCGGCGCGACCGCTCCGGCACCGCCGGCGCCGGCGGTCGTGGCGTCCGGGGTCGAGGGCGTGCGGGTGCCGGTCGTGGAGTCGGCGAGCACCGGGTTGACCGGGTTCACGGGAGGCGTGAACTGCGACGGCACGATCTGGTCGACCGCAGCCGAGTTGCGCTGGAACGCCGCCATCACGTCCGCGGCACGCCGGTGCGACGCGTCGTTGGCCGCGAGGGCGTCGACCGCGCTGGTGCCGACGGTGCCGAAGCCCGCGAACGACCCCTGCTGGGCGAGGAGCCGGTTCTGCTCAGGCGTGTACATGCTCTGGTCGGCGACCGCGTGGAACTCCTGCGGCTCGCGCAGCCGCGAGACCAGCGCCGGACGCGGCTCCACGACCGCGTCCGTCGGGACCGGGGGCTCCGGTGCCTTCGGCGGTGGCGGCATCGCGGCCCGCGCGGCCTCGACGTTGCTGGTCTCGGTGGTGATCGCCGACGACACCTTCTGCGCGTAGCTCGCGGTGTCGTGCACCCAGTTGGTGACCTCGGTCAGGCCGTCGCGGGCCAGCCGCGCCGACTCGCCCTCCCAGCCGACCGTGGAGTCCTCGACGGCCTTGAGGAGGTTCTCGCGGACGCCCGCGATCTCCTCGCCGATCTTGTTCCAGCTGGTGGCGGCGGCGTTCGCGCTCTCCAGGTTCACGCCGGTGTGCACCATGTTGTAGAGCTGCTCGTGGGTGTAGGTCATCCAGTCGACCGGCTCGTGGATGTCCTCGCGGTCCCACTTGTCCTTGCCGTCGTGGCCGTGACCGCCGTTGCCGCCATGACCGTTCCCGCCGCCATGGCCGCCGTTGCCGCCGCCGTGCCCTCTCTGGCTCACCACGAACCCCCGTGCTTCTTCATCTGCCGCTCGGCCTCTTCGTCGGCCCGCTGGGTCTCGTCGCGGTTCTTCTTCAGCGCGTTGCTGATGTCGCCGAGCACGTCGTAGAGGTCCAGCAGCGCCTTGACCGCACCGGAGTCCTCACCGACGGCGATGTCGCGGAACCGCGCGCTGATCGCGTGGGCGACCGGGTTGTCGCCGAACTGCAGCGGCGTCGCCAGCTGGTTCTTGGCCCGTTCCCACAGCGCCATCACCTGGTCGCGCGCGTCGTCGACGGCCTTGATCAACGCCTCTGCCGCGCCGGCGTCGAGCTGCAGCCGCCCGCTGTCCGCGGCGTGGTCCAGCTTCGCCGCCGCGTAGCTCGCCGCGGCCTTGTCCACCAGCATCTCCGTCTGGAGTGCCGGTTTCGCCGCCGCGAGCTGGTCCGCGGTGATCGGTGTGGTCGTCGCCGTGCTCACAGCGGGCGTCTCCGCGCCCGTCTGCGTGCCTGTCCCGGTGCCTTCAGCCATCCTCACAACCCCCTGCACTGCTTGGTCGTCACCGCAGCACTGGGTGTTACGCAGCGCTACACCCAGTCAGCCGTCCGAAGCACTCCTTAGATGTACCCGGACGACGGTTCGGTTCCAATCCGCCGTAAAGACTCTTACCTCATATGTGCGTCGAACCAGTTCAACGCGCGAGCCCGCGCTTCGTCACTCGATGCCCCGAAACGGACCACGTCAGACGCGGATTCCGAGCTCGCTACGGCATCCCGCAGCTTGTCGACCTCCTCGGACTCGCCTTCGCGGTAGATTCCGAGCCACGGGCACGAGAGGTCGCCCGCCACGTCGACGAGCGCGGGCAGACCGTCCGAGAGCGGTTCGAGGACGCCGGGCGCCTGCACGGTGACGGCCGCCCCGATCGTGCGGCTCGCGGCCACCACCATCGCGACGGTGCCGCCGACGTCGAAGCCGAGCACGCCCATCCGGTCGGCGCTCACGCCCTGCTGGCCCAGCCAGACGAACGCGACGTCGGTGTCCTCCAGCAGCCGGTCACCGGAGAGCTTGCTGACCTGGTCCCTGATGTCGTCGCCGTGCACGCGGTCGGCCTCGTACAGGTGCGGTGCGACGGTGAGCCAGCCCTCCGCGGCGAGACCGCTGACGAGCGACTTCACCCGCGTCGTGATGCCGCGGGCCTCGTGCAGCACCACCAGACCGCCCCGGACGGCACCGTCGGGTTCGGCGATCGTCACCCGCAGCTCACGGCCGTCGGTCAGGGCAAGCGTCTCGACACGGGTAGTGGTCATGAACCCACCCTCGCACGACGGGGTGAACTCCAGTCAACGTGACCAATCGGACGGAGCAATGCGAGGATCGGGAGCATGACCGTGCGAACCCGCGCTGACCTGGCGTCCCTGCCCTCCTACGTGCCCGGCAGGACCATCCCCGGCGCCATCAAGCTCGCGAGCAACGAGGTGTCCGCCGGCCCGCTGCCCAGCGTGGTCAAGGCCGTCGCCGAGGCCGCCACCGGCATCAACCGGTACCCGGACTCCGGCTGCGTCGAGCTCACCGGCCGCCTCTCCGACAAGCTCGGCGTCCCTGCCGACCACCTGGCGATCGGCTGCGGCTCGGTGACCCTGTGCCAGCAGCTCATCCAGGCCACCTGCACCCCGTCCGACGAGGTGCTGTTCGCGTGGCGGTCGTTCGAGGCGTACCCGATCGTCACCCACGTCGCGGGCGCGCGGCAGGTCCGGGTCCCGCTGACCGCCGGGCACGTCCACGACCTGGACGCGATGGCGGCGGCGATCACCCCGGCCACCCGGATGGTGTTCGTCTGCAACCCGAACAACCCGACCGGCACGGCGCTGCGCACCGAGGAGATCGAGGCGTTCATCGACCGCGTGCCCTCCGACGTGCTCGTGGTGATCGACGAGGCCTACAAGGAGTTCGTCGACGACGCGCACATCCCCGACGGCGTCGAGCTGGCCAAGCAGCAGTGGGCGCAGGGCCGCGACAACGTGGCGGTGCTGCGGACGTTCTCCAAGGCCTACGGTCTCGCCGGTCTGCGCGTCGGCTACGCGGTGGCGCCGCCGGCCGTCGCCGAGGTGCTGCGCAAGGTGTACGTGCCGTTCTCGGTGAACTCGCTGGCCCAGGTGGCGGCGATGGCGTCGCTCGACGCCGAGGACGAGCTGATGATCCGCTGCCGGGCGATCGTGGCGGAGCGGACGCGGGTGCGCGGCGAGCTGCTGGCGATGGGCTACGACGTGCCGGAGTCGCAGGCGAACTTCGTGTGGCTGCCGCTCGGCGAGCGCACGGCCGCGTTCAACGAGCACTGCCTGGCGCACAAGGTCGTCGTGCGCGCGTTCGTCGGCGAGGGCGCTCGGGTGACGATCGGTGAGCCGGACGAGAACGACGCGTTCCTGGCCGCGGCACGCGCGTTCGTGGCGTGAGCTGCCTGAACTGACCGGGCCACGGGCTCCTGCCGTCCGGCGCGGGCCCGTGGCTACTTCGTGAGCAGCTGCACGATGGCCGCCACGCCGACCACGACGATCACGCCGCGCAGCACCGTCGGCGACAGCTTGCGGCCCACCTTCGCGCCGATCTGACCGCCGACCACGGAGCCGATGGCGAGCAGCAGCACGGCTTCCCAGGCGACGTCGGCGATGAAGATGAACAGGACGCCGGCGATCAGGTTCACGAACGCGGTCAGCACGTTCTTCAGCGCGTTCATCCGTTGCAGGTGCTCGTTGAGCAGCACGCCCATCATGCCCATGACCAGCACGCCCTGCGCCGCGCCGAAGTAGCCGCCGTAGATGCCGGCCGCGAAGACACCGAGCCACAGCAGGACGCCGCCGTCCCCGTTGCCGCGCCGGTCGGCGAGCTTGCGGTTGAGCCACGGCTGGACGACCACGAGCACCAGCGCGATGACGATCAGCACCGGCACGATGGCGGCGAAGGCCTTGTCGGGGAGCGTCACCAGCAGGATCGCGCCGACCACGCCACCGAGGATCGACGCCGGGAGCAGGCGGGCGATGCGGGACCTCTGCCCCTTGAGCTCCTCGCGGTAGCCCCAGGCACCGGACAGCGAGCCGGGGACGAGGCCGAGCGAGTTGGAGACGTTGGCGACCACCGGCGGGTACCCGACGGCGAGCAGCACGGGGAACGTCACGAGCGTGCCGCTGCCGACGACGGTGTTGATGCCGCCTGCGAACACACCCGCGATGACCACCACGACTGCTTCCCAGACCGTCATGCCACCCCCAGGATCAGAAACGTTTAGCGACGCTAACACTCCGTCCCGGACGACGCGTTGTGGCTCTCACGACAACGGGGCGGTGCTCCGAAGAGCACCGCCCCGTTGTTCCGCGTCAGAACGCCCGGCTCAGCCCAGGGCGGGCTTGCGCCGCAGCGCCGCACCGGCGAGCACGAGCAGCGCACCGAACAGCACGAGGCCGAGCACGCTCACGCCCGTGTCGGCGAGCGCGGCGGTGTTGCGGGCGGGCAGCGCGGTGGCGTTCCCACCCGTCGCCGCACCGGGACCGGCGCCGGCTCCCGTGCCGTCACCACCGGGGGTGGTGGCGAGGTCGGGGTCGGCGACCTCCTGCCCCGGCTCGACCCACAGCCACGCCGGGTACTCCTCGCCCTTGACGTTGGCGAACGGCGGACTCTCCGACCAGTCGTTGAGCAGGCGCCACGGGCCGACCACGACCGGCGTGTACGGACCGACGGGCAGGTCGGGGAACACCCAGCCGCCCTCGGTGTCGGTGGTGGCGCGGGCGACCGGCTGGTTCGTCCACGGGTCGAGCAGGACGACCTTCACGTTCGCCACCGGCTTCTGGTCCGGGTACTGGCCGGTGACCACGACACCGCGGAAGGTGTTCGTCTCGCCGACGACCTTCACCGAGGCACCCACGAACGGGTTGCCCTGGGCCTGCTCGGGACCGAACGAGCAGCTGGTGGCGACCTGGCCGTGGTTCTCGGCCCCGGCCGGCATCGGCGTGCTGACGTGCACCTGCTGCGTTGCTCCCGGCGCGAGCGCGACGCCCGCCGCGCCCTCGGCCAGCGCACCCCAGTCCGCGGTGGCGTTGCCCAGGTACGGGCTCGAACCGCCGTAGCACCAGGCCTTCACCTGGAGCGCCTGCGTGCCCTCGTTCCTGAGCGACACGGTGAGGCCGACGCGCTCGCCGCGCTGGAAGGACGGCTGATCGAACGTGATCGACGCCTTCAGCGCGTCGGACAGCGGGCGGACCATCCTGATCTGCGCGGTGCCCTCGTCACCGGGGTTCACGACGAAGTCCGGGTCGCCGTCGGCGACGACCCAGTCGGTCTCGTTGTTGAACCGGTTGCTCGCGTTGTACCGGCCGGCTGCCAGACCGGTGAACCGGACCCGGCCGTCGGCGCCGGTGGTGCCCTGCACGTTGCGGTACGGCTTGCCGCCACCGACGTTGACGTTGCTGCCCGCGAGCTCCTCGCCCGCGTCGAGCTGCCCGTTGAGGTCCCGGTCGCCGTAGACGGTGACGGTCGCGGACCCGGTGGCCCAGGTGACGGCGGCCGAGGCCTCCGCCTCGTTGTTCGCCGGGTTCTTGTCGCAGCACCAGCCGTTGGCGACGCGCACCTTGAACGCGATCCGGTCGGCCGGGCCGTTCTGGCCGTAGTCTTTGATGGTGCCGGTGAGCGTGATCTGCCTGCTCTCACCCGGCCACAGGCTGAAGCGCTCGTTCAGGAACTTCGGCAGCGCGATGTGGTCGAAGCTCGGCTCGCCCTGGGCCCAGTCGTGCAGCAGCCAGCCGGGCACGGGGCTCGTTCCGGTGCCGGCGTTCTCGACCTTGATCGTCATCTGCACGGGGTCGCTGAAGTCGTAGGTCGCCTTGTCGAAGGTGACCGAGACCTTGAGGTCCTGGGCGTCGACCGACGGGTCGGCGACCTGCGGGCCGGGAACGACGGTGAGGTCGACGACCACGTTCTCGCCGCCGACCACGGTGACCGGCTTGCTCGTGCCGCCGTCGGCGAACGACCACGGGCCGACGACCCGGATCGCGACCGGGCCCTGCCGCAGGTTCGGGAGGGTGTAGGAGCCACCGGTCAGGGTGGTGCCCAGCACGCGGCCGTTCGCCGGGTCGACGGCGACGAGCTTGACCGAGTCGTTGCCCGGCCGGTTCAGCCAGCCGCTGACCGACCCGAACGCGCCCACGACCTCGGCGCCGAAGGTGAGACCGGGGTCGCCGGCGACCGGTCCGCCGGACGGGACGTCGACGTTGCGACCGTCCACGCTGAACGCGCAGGCGAAGTAGACCTTGCCGGCCTGGAAGGCGGCGTCCGGCACCACGTCGGTGACGGTGACGGTCCTGCTCTGCCCGGCCGGGATCGAGATGCCCTGGCCGTCGGGCGAGACCTCGGCCCAGCCGGGGCCGGTGCCGTCCAGCACGGTCGGGTCGTTCTCCGGGTCGCAGACCCAGACGAGGTGCTCGATCGGCGCGGTGCCCGAGTTCGTCAGCGTGACCGAGACGGCCAGCTGCTCGCCCTTCGCGTACTTCGGCTTGTCGAAGCGGTAGCCGGTGAGCCGCAGCGACCGCGACAGCGGCGGCGCGGTGACGAGTGCGGTCTCCGTGGTCTGACCGGACTTCACGACGATGGTCTGGCCGGCCTTGAGCTGCTGGCCGCTGATGTCGTTGCTGCTCAGCCTCGCCTGGTAGGTGCCTGCGGGCAGGCCGGAGATCCAGAAGCGGCCGTTCTGGTCCGTGGAGAAGGTCGGGAACGGCAGGGACGTCGCGCCGGTCAGCTTCAGCTGCTTGTGCGCCAGGCCCTCGCCCGCGTCCGCGACACCGTTGCCGTTCTTGTCCTCGTAGACGACGCCGGTCGCCGTGCCGCCGTTCACCGCGATCCTCGCGGTGTCGGTCGCGTAGTTGTCGTTCGGCGTCGGGTCGGTCGTGCCCTCGGCGTAGGTCCGCATCCCGAGGCGGACCCGGGTGCTGTTGTACTGCGCCGTGGCCCCGAGCTTGATGGTCTTCGTCTCCCCCGGCGCCAGGTTCGGGCGGGAGACCAGCTCGTCCACGCCGGTGGTCAGCCACATCTCGCCGGGCTCGCTCGCGAACCGGACCTGGTTGGCGGGCGCGGTGCCGGAGTTGCGCACCGTCACCGTGATGGCGAGCGGCTTGCCCAGCTCGTACTCGTCGCGGTCGAAGTCCACGGTGAGCTTGAGGTCCGGCGTGGCCGCGGCCTGTTCGGCCTTCTGCTCGGCCTGCGGCTGCACCGCGGGCGGCTGCGCGTCACTCGACGGCGGCGTGGCCGTCTCGGACGGTGCCTCCACTAGCTCCGGCTTCTCGGTCGGCTCCGGCTTCTCGGTCGGCTCCGGCTTCGCGGTCGGCTCCGACGGCGGGGTCTCGCTCGGCGTCGACGACGGCGTGGTCGTCTCGGCAGGTGGTGGCGGTGTGGTCGTCTCCGACTGGGTCGGAGCGGTGCTCGTCGGCTCGTCCTGCGCGGACGCGGTGGCGGCCGAACCGCCGAACGCGAGCACGGCTGCGGTGGTCAGCGCCGTGAACCTGAGCAGGGCACGGCTGACCGATCTTTCGGACAATGGATCCCCCAAGACCCCATGTGATGAGTGGTCCGCCGGCGTCAGAGCCCCCGCACGCGCCCGCAGGACGACGGGAAAGTACCCCAACGTCCGGTGTGGTGGGAAGTGTTCGCCACGACACGGCCCGCCATGCGCACCCGGAGCCGTGCGCCGCTCGGTAAAACCGCTTCGCTTCACGGCGCGGACGTGGTTGGGTGGGGTCACTCCACGAGCTCTACGAGACAAGGTCGATGCCATGGGCAGCCCCGGACACACCGGGCCGCTCCGCAGTGCCCGGTGACATTCGCTCATCTTCCGTGCGATCACCAGGAGCATCACCTTGACGTGGTACACCACCTTCTTCACCGATCTCGCCAACACCTTCTGGCGCGGTGCCGTTCCCCCTTCCGCCACCACCGCGGAGATCGACTTCGTGACCCGGTTCGCCCCGGCCGGCGCACGGGTGCTGGACGCGCCGTGCGGCAGCGGGCGGCACAGCGTCGAGCTGGCCGGCCGCGGCTACCGGGTCACCGGGCTCGACATCTCCGCGGAGGCCATCGCGCACGCCCGTTCGTCGTCCACGGCCGTGGACTGGCGGCTGGGCGACGTGCGGGACCTGGCAGCAGAGGGCGTGGTCGCCGACCTCGCCCTCTGCATGGGCAACAGCCTCGGGTACCTGGAGCACGACGAGAACGCGCGGTTCCTGGCCGACCTGGGCCGGGTGGCGCCCGTGCTCGTGGTCGACTACAGCTGCGCGGCCGAGTCGTTGCTGCCGTCGCTGCCGGGCGAGATCCGGCTCGCGGCGGACGGCGTCGAGATGGTCGCCGTCAACACCTACGACGTGGCCTCCGGCCGGTTGCTGATCGACTTCACCTTCACCTCGGGTGAGCGGACGCAGCGCTCGACCGCGGTCCAGCACGTCTACACCGCGGCCGAGCTGACCCGGATGCTGCACGCGGCCGGGTTCTCGTCGGTCGAGCTGTGCGGCGACGTCGACGGCAGCGCGTTCCGCCTCGGCGACCACCGCCTGCTGGCGGTGGCCCGCCGCTGAACCGGAGCGGGGCGGTGCTCAGTCCTCGTACGCGGGGTCGGGCACCGCCCTGCACCACGCGTCCTCGAACTCGCGTTCGGGAATCTCCATCGGCACGTACTGCGGGTCGTGCAGGTCGATCGGCGGGTTGATCGGCCAGCCCTCCATCGTGGAGCTGAGCAGCGTGCCGTCCGCCTTCACCTCGACCTGCCGCAGCTGCCGGCCGTCCTCGCCGATCTCCAGCAGGTAGGCGGTGCCCTGGTCGAACGTGCGCAGGTACACCCGCTCTCGCCCGGCCAGCACGCCGAACCCCGGCTGGTCGCGCTGCCGCAGGCGGTCGTCCCGCATGCGGCGCAGCACCGGGTCGCCGTCCACGTCCCTGAGCTCGAACTCCTCGAGCCCCCACTCCTCCGCCTGCCGCACCGCGTCGGGGTTCGTGATCACCTCGACCTCGGCGAGCGTGCGCACGATCTGGTCGGCCGAGTCCGCCCAGATCCACCACGACAGGCCACCCATGCCGTAGTCGTGCAGGACGAGGAAGCGCTTCTGCAAAGCTCAGCCCAGGTTGTTGGTGTCGAACGTGTTGCAGCGGGCCGGGTCGCCGGTCTGCAGGCCGGTCGTGAACCACTTCTTGCGCTGCTCGGAGCTGCCGTGGCTGAACTTGGTCGTGTCGACCTGCCCGCCGCCGAGCTCGCGCTGGATGAAGTCGTCACCGATGCGACCGGCCGCGTCGAGCGCGGCGTCGATGTCCTCCTGGGTGATGTTCGTGATGAGCGGCTGGCCGTTGGCGGTCGGCGTCTTGGTGGCGGCGTTGCCCCACGCGCCCGCGTAGCAGTCGGCCTGCAGCTCCAGGCGCACCGAGTCGGAGGTCGGGCCGGTGCGGGTGCTCACCCGGTCCGAGGTGCCGAGCTGGTTCTGCACGTGGTGGCCGTACTCGTGGGCGAGGATGTAGGCCTCGACGAACGGACCGCCCTTCGCGCCGAAGGTCGTGCGCATCTCGTTGAAGAAGTCCAGGTCGATGTACACCTGGGAGTCCGCGGGGCAGTAGAACGGGCCGACCGCGGAGGTCGCGTTGCCGCAGCGGGTGTTCACGCTGCTGCGGAAGAAGTTGGTCCTGGTGACCTGGTAGGTGCGGCCGGAGCGGGAGAACTGGTCGGTCCAGAAGGCCTGGATCGAGTTGATCGTGGCCAGGACCCGGCAGTCGCTGTCGCGGTTCGCGTCGGCGCCGGTCTTGCACTTCTCCGCCAGCTGACCCGACTCCACCTGCGTGCCGGGGTTCACGTTGCCGCCCTCCAGACCGCTCGTGGGCAGCTGGATGCCGGTGAACTGCTGGATCAGGAAGAAGACGATCAGGCCGACCACCCCGAGGCCACCGCCGACGCCGGCGACGCGGCCGCCCACCCCCCGCTGGTCGGAAACCTGCGAAGCGTCGAGTTCCGCACCTTCGTTGAACTGCACCGCGCGCCTCCTGACAAGGACCCCGTGACGCGGCAAACGATAGAGCACCGGGCGTGCTCGGGGGATTTACGCGCCCAGGAGCTGAACGTGCCTCGGTGCGGCGCCCGACGTCGGGGCACCGCACCGAGGACTTCCCATGTGGTTGCAGCGACTACGGCCTACGGCGGTTGGCGTGGCGCCCGACCGGTGACGCCATGAGACGAAACCGAAGTCGAGCTCAACAGCGTCGAGATGCGCCGAGCGACACCTGAATGGTGCCTGGGCACCCGAAACCCCGTTCGGAGTTGCTACACGGTCGCGATCGGTCCGGTTACGGCCGGACCGCTCGCGGGGATGCAACAGACCGCGTTTCGCCACAGCGAGGAGATACCTGCACAGCACCACCTACCCCTTCTGGGCGTGGCCTCCGGTTCAGATCTTCACGTACCGGCTGCCAGCTCATATTCGACTATGCGCTTGATCGCCGCATTTCTCAACACCTCACGACGAACCTGAATTGGTGAAGTCGGACGGGTGACCTGCGGAGATCGACACTGCGGAACGCAATCGGCCGCAGCCGGAAAAGGATCAGGAAATGATCAGGACTGATTTCTGGGCGGCCCGCGAAAAGGCCCTCCCGGCGGCGTGATCGCCACCGGGAGGGCCTTCGGCCGTGCCTTACGGGAGCTGCGTGATGCGGTCGAGCGCCGGGGCGCCCTGACCGGGGTGGGCCACCAGGTACGCGGAGAACGCGTCCAGGTCGATGCCACCGCCGGTGATGTCCTTGCCGAGGGTGAACTCGCTGAAGCCGTCACCGCCGCCCTGCAGGAAGCTGTTGATCGTCACGCGGTAGTTCGCGTTCGGGTCGAGCGGGGCGCCGTTGAGCGTGACGCCCGAGACCTTCGAACCGAACGGCGCGGTCTTCGACCAGCTGTACTTCAGGCCCGCGGAGGGCTGCAGCACGAACGTTCTGGCAGCGGTGAACTGCTGCTCCAGCACGTTCTTGAGCTGCGCGCCGGTCAGCGTGACCGTCTGCAGGATGTTGCCGAACGGCTGGACGGTGAACGCCTCGCCGTAGGTGACCACGCCGTCGCCCTCACCGGCCGGGGAGGACTTGTAGGTGAGGTCGGCGCGCACGCCACCGGGGTTCATCAGCGCGAGCACGGCACCGTTGCCCTTGGTGGCCTCCAGCTGCCCGTCCGCGATGAGGTTGCCCAGCGGCGACTCACCGGCGGGGTTCTGCGCGCGGAGGACGTCCGAGCTGATGTCGCCGATCTTCTTGTTCGCGATCGGGCCCGACTTCTGCTTGGCCAGGTCGATGATCGCCTGCACCTCGGGGTCCGGCGCGACGGTGCGGGTGACGATCTTGTTGTCGGCCTTGGTCTCACCGCGGATGACGTCGCGGGTGCGGCGGTCGATCTTCAGGTCGACGACGCTGAGCTCACGACCGAACGCGAGCCCCTCGATGAACGGCCGCGGGTTGCCGGCCGGGTCCTTGACCACGCAGTTGTAGTGCTGGTGGCTGTGGCCGGAGAACACCGCGTCGATCTTCGGGCTGACGTTGGCCGCGATGTAGCTGCCGGGGTTGTTCGCGGCGACGTTGCAGGCGTTGGGCCCACCGGTCGACGCGGTGACCTGGTCACCCTGGTGCACCAGCAGCACGATCGACTTCACGCCGATCGCGTCGAGGAGGTTGGCGTACCTGTTGGCCGCCTTCACCTCGTCATCGAACTTGAGTTCTTTGATGCCGTTGGGGTCCACCAGGAGCGGCACGTCCTTGAGCGGCATGCCGATGAAGCCGATCGGCATCCCGTCGCGGAACTCCACCCAGAACGGCGGCAACGCCGGCAGCCCCGTCTTGGCGTGCGTGACGTTCGCGCCGAGGATCGGGAAGTCAGCACCCTTGTACTTGTCCCGGAACTGGCAGCCGTCGACCGGGTGGCAGCCGCCGTGCTGCATGCGCAGCAGCTCCTTGTACCCCTCGTCGAACTCGTGGTTGCCCGCCGCGGTCGTGTCCATGCCGACCTTGTTGAGCACCTCGACCGTGGGCTCGTCGTGGAACAGCGCCGACACGATCGGGCTCGCGCCGATCAGGTCGCCCTGCCCGACGATGACGGAGTTGCGGACCTCCTTCTGGAGGTTCTTGATGTGCGTGGCGTTGAACGCGGCACCGCCGGCGTCGACGGTCGTGCCGTCCGCCAGCACGACCCGGCCGGAGCTGCCGGTGGGCGGCTCGATGTTGCCGTGCAGGTCGTTGATCCCGATCAGGCGCACGTCGACCGCGCCCCGACCGCGCAGTGACTCGACATCGGCCTGGGCAGGCCCGGTAGCGCTGATGACAGTGGCCGCGGCGGCGGTGATCGCCAGAACGGTGAGCCGTCTGAACGACTTCATGGGTTACAGGCCTCTCAAGGGCGTGGTTAACGCGCGTGTACGGCCCGGGAGTCTGCCTTTTGACCGCCTGGTTTTCCAGAGGGATGACTCGATCGTCATGAGCCGGTTTAGCCTTGTTGGCGTGACATCAAGTGAGCAGGAGCCGCACTGGCTCGACGAGGGTGAGATGCGCGCGTGGCGCACCTACGTGAACGGCTCCTCCATGCTCATGGACCGCCTGCACCGAGAGCTGCAGGACGCCCACGGAGTGTCACTCGCCGACTACGAGATCCTCGTGCGCCTCTCCGAACAACCGCACCATCGCATGCGCATGACCCAGCTCGCCGAGGACGTCGCCTCCTCCAAGTCCCGCGTCTCCCACCAGGTCGCGCGGATGGAGAAGGCCGGCCTGGTGCTGCGGCGCGAGTGCACGGAGGACGGCCGCGGCGTGCTGGCGGAGCTGACCCCGGCCGGTCTCGCCCAGCTGGTCACCGCCGCCCCCACGCACCTCGCCGGGGTGCGGGCGCACATCGTGGACCTGCTGTCGCCCGAGGAGGGTGAGGTGCTGGCCAAGGTGTTCGACCGGGTCATGACACACCTGCGGGACTCGAACGGCTAGGCTGCTCCGCTGACACCTCCGGTGGGTGTCGGTGACGCCTCCGGGCGTCGGGGAAGCGTGGCAGAGCGGCCGAATGCACCCGCCTTGAAAGCGGGAGACGGGCAACCGTCCGGGGGTTCAAATCCCTCCGCTTCCGCAGTCTGAACTGCGCGAACAGGGTGGTTCACCAATTGGTGAACCACCCTGTTCGCGTCCAGTCTCATTCACAGCCCACAACACGGACGTCCCAGCAGCGCCGCGAACTCAAGTGGAGTTCGCGGCGTGCGATCCAGCCTGGCCACCGTCGCTGCGATCCATGCCCTACCAACCCACGCACACCAGCCGGGCGCCGGTAGCGGCCCCCTCTCTGGACCGTCGAGCAGCAGCGACCAAGTCGAGCACCGGCACGCGAAGGGGTCCGGCACGCGCGGTGCCGGACCCCTTCGTGCAGCGGGAAAAGCGGTTACGCCACGGCGTCGTGCGAGTGCGCGTGGTCGTCGGCGTGCGCGGCAGAGGACACCTTGGCCGCCGACAGACGGGCCTCGGCACGCTTGGCGCGCGGGGGCACGCCGTTGACGTCCTCGGTGGACACGCCGTAGGCGGCGGTCACGAACGCGATCGCGCCGGCGTTGCGGCCGAGTGCGACGCGGTCGATGTTGCCGAGGTTGTCGCACGCCGAGTGGTAGCACGGGTCGTAGGCGACGCCGGCCGTTCCGCCCCACTTGGCGGCCTGGGCCGCGGTCTTGACGCCTTCCGCGCCGGTGAACAGGCCGCCGGCCGGGATGCCCTGGGCGATGAACTCGCCGTAGTCGGAGCGGCCGGAGAAGTCGGTGCCCTCGGTCGGGACGCCCTTGGCGGCGAAGTAGTCGGCGAAGGCCTTCTCGATCTGCGCGGAGCCGTAGGGGCCGGGGCCCGCGCCGACGCCGTCGGAGTTGTCGCCGTCGTAGATGAAGTAGGCGGCATTCGGCGAGCCGACCATGTCGAAGTTCAGGTACAGGGCGATGTCGAGCTGCTGCTCGAACGTCAGGGACTGCACCCACTTCGTCGAGCCGATCAGGCCGCGCTCCTCCGCGCCCCACCAGGCGAAGCGGACGGCGTTGTCGACCTTCGGGCGGGAACCGAGCTGCAGCGCGGTCTCCAGCAGCGCGGCCGAGCCGGTGCCGTTGTCGTTGATGCCCGCGCCGACCTCGACGCTGTCGAGGTGCGCGCCGGCCATGACGACGTTGTTCTTGCGGCCGGTGCGGGTCTCGGCGATGACGTTGCGTTCGGTGCGGACCTCGGTGTGGAAGCGCATGTCGACGGTGACCGCGGAGCCGGCCTTCCCGGCCAGCGTGGTGCCGTCGGCCTGCGAGATGCCACCGGTGGGGATCTTGCCGGGGTTGGTCAGCGTCACGTTCGACAGCGGCCCGGCGGTGTTGTTCGACACCAGCACGGCGATGGCACCGGCGGCGGCCGCGTTGAGGTGCTTCTGCTCGAACGTGCAGCCGCCGCGGCGGATCAGGGCGACCGAGCCGGTGAAGTCCTGGCCGGCGAAGTCGGTGGCCTCGCAGCCGGTGGTGGCGTCCTCCGGCACGACGCGCAGCGGGCCGGTCACGCCGCCGACGGGCGTCTGCGGGGACGCGGTCATGATCAGCGCCTGGTAGTTCACGCCGGCGACGGTGGCGCGCTCGGCGTCGGTGACCATCACGTCGAAGTTGAACGTCGGCGTGCTCACGATGAAGCCCTCGTCGCGGAGCTTGCCCGCGACGTAGTCGACGCTCGCGCCGTAGCCGGGGGTCAGCGCGGCGCGGTTGCCGCCGTTGCGGTCCGAGATGCGCTGCAACGCGATCAGGTGGCGGTTGACGCCCTCGACGGTCACCTTCTTCGCGAGCTTCTTGGCGAGGGCGGGACCCGCGGGTTCAGCCGCGGCGGACGCGGTGGCGGTGGGGGCTGCGACGAGTGCCGAGATGGCCAGCACTGCCGCCAGCCTGGATCTGCCTGACATGAACGTTCCCCTTCGTCCGAGTGGGGCCACCCTCACAAAGAGGAGACGCGGGCCACAATCCGTCGGTCGGTGGGAGTTCAGCTGGTGATCAGTCGAACACACTCAGCGAGCCCCGCGACCTCGGTGTGCCACGCCGGCCGCGCGAAGTTCGCCACGTCCAGCCGCAGTCGCACGTGCTCAAGCCGCTCGCCGCGCGGTGCGGCGGCGGTCGTGCCGTCGTGCACGTACCCGAGCTTCTCACTGACCCGGTTCGAAGCCCGGTTCCCGACCCACGCGGCCGATCGGGCGATGCGGGCACCCAGGTGGTCGAACGCGAACTGCAGCACGGCGACGCGCATCTCGGTGCCGAAGCCGTTGCCGTGGAACTTCTGCCCCAGCCACGAGCCGGTGGCCACCTCGCGCAGCACGGCGAAGTCGCGCGCACTGAGCTCCTGCACGCCGATGACCTTGCCCTCGTGCCGCACCAGGAACGTGATGGCCCAGCTGCCCGGCGCCACCTTCGCGCGGTTGGCCCAGAAGAACTGGACCATGCTGCGCCCGCCGTCGTCGGACAGCTGGTCGGTCCACGGCACGTTGAACGGCATCTCGTCCGGCGCGTGCACGCCCTCCTTCGCGACGTCCACGAGCTCGAAGAGCCCTTCGTCGTCGTCCGGGCGCAGTTCGAGGCGCGGCGTGGTGAGCACGAGGTTCCGCAACGGCCAGGCGTTCATGCTCTGATGGTGCCGGGGCTGTCGAATGTGATTACGGTCGATCACATGCATGCGATCACTGTGCGCGAACCCGGCGGCCCGGAAGTGCTGGAGTGGACCGAGGTCCCCGACCTGTCACCTGGTCCCGGCGAGGTGCTGGTCGACGTGGCCGCCTCGGCCGTCAACCGCGCGGACCTGCTGCAGCGGCAGGGCCTCTACCCGCCCCCGCCGGGTGCGTCGGACGTCATCGGCCTGGAGTGCTCCGGCACGGTGCTGGCGCTGGGCGAGGGCGTGACCGGTCTCTCGGTCGGCGACGAGGTGTGCGCGCTGCTCGCCGGCGGCGGCTACGCGGAGCAGGTCGTCGTGCCCGCGGCCCAGGTCCTGCCGGTGCCCGCGGGTGTCGACCTGGTCACCGCCGCGTCGCTGCCCGAGGTGGCGTGCACGGTGTGGTCGAACGTCGTGATGGACGGCCGTCTGAAGGCCGGTGAGACCTTCCTGGTCCACGGCGGCGCGGGCGGCATCGGCACGCACGCGATCCAGGTGGCGAAGGCCCTCGGGGCCACGGTGGCCGCCACCGCCGGTTCCGACGAGCGCCTGGCCCGCTGCGCCGAGCTGGGTGCCGACATCACCGTGAACTACCGGACGCAGGACTTCGTGGCCGAGGTCGGGAAGGCCGACGTCGTGCTCGACAACATGGGCGCCTCCTACCTGCCGCGCAACATCGACGTCCTCGCCCCCGACGGCCGGTTGATGGTCATCGGCATGCAGGGCGGGGTGAAGGGCGAGCTGCCGATCGGGAAGCTGCTGGCGAAGCGCGCGTCGGTCATGGCGACCGGGCTGCGGGGGCGGACCGTCGAGGGCAAGGGCGCGATCGTCGCGCAGGTCCGCGAGCACCTGTGGCCGCTGGTGGAGAGCGGTGCGGTGAAGCCGATCGTCGGGCGGGTCGTGCCGATGCCGAACGCGGCGGAGGCGCACCGGCTGCTGGACGAGGGGGACGTGTTCGGCAAGGTGGTGCTCAAGCGAGAGCGGTGACGGTCGCCGACGCGATCGAGGTCCGGGGAGCGGTGCGGAACTCCATGCCGAACTCCTCGGACCACCGTCCCAGCACCGCCTGCTCGTCCGCCCGGTCGGCGTCGTCGACCAGCACGGTCGCGCCCGGCGCCAGCACCCCGCGCAACACCGGTAACGCCGGGTACCGCAGGTCGCCGAGACCGGGGCCGTCCACCAACAACAGGTCCACGAGCCCGCACGAGTCCACGTAGCCGAACACCTCGGCGTGCACCTGCTGCGGCGCGTACCACTGGCCGTGCCGCGACAGGGCCGCCGGATGACGGGACAGCGGCGCGTGGACGACCCGCGCCACGCCGCCGAGGCCCTCCCGCCGCAGCTGGGAGGCCACGAACGCGGCGGTGCGCTCGTCGTGCTCGATCGACAGCAACCGGCCGAAGCCGCGCTGGGCGAGCAGCCGGGCCAGCAGCACCGAGGAGGAGCCGCAGCCCAGTTCCACCAGCACGGTGCGGGCGCCGAGCACGATCTCGTCCAGCACCGCGACCAGGGCCGACGGGCGCAGCTCGCCGGAGGTGCGCGGGAGGTACCCGGTGCACAGCGGGCTCAGCCGCTGCAGGGCCGTGAGGTCTGCCAGCTCGCGTGCGAGCGAGTCGTCCAACCAGGTCTCCCGAAAGCCTCAGGCCAGCTCGGCCACGGCCCGCACCAGGTCGTCCACCTCGACCGCGTTCGTGTAGTGGGCGAGTCCGACGCGGATGGCGCCGCCGACCTCGCCGACACCGAGCACCGAGAACACGCCGTGCTGGCCGGGGTCGGCGAAGGCGCAGACGCCGCGCGAGGCGAGGTGTTCGACGCCGTCCTCCGCCTTCACCCCGGCGATCGTGAACGCCAGCGCGGGGACTCTGCGCATGGCGTCGCCGATCACCATCACGTGGCGCAGCGAACGCAGTTCGTGGATGAGGTTGGCGAGGAGCCCGGCCTGGTACGCCTTCACCGAGCCCAGTGACGTGAGCAGGCGCTCCCGGCGGGTGCCGGTGGCGGCGTCGTCGAGCTCCGCCAGGTACTCCACGGAGGCGACGAGGCCGGCGAGCAGCGGGTAGGCGTGCGGGCCCAGCTCCAGGCGTTCCGGGCCGCGGGCCTGCGGGTCGACCGAGCAGGACGGCAGGCGTTCCAGCACCGACGGGTCCCGGAACACCAGGGCCGCGACCGGTGGACCGCCCCACTGACCAGCGGAAAGAGCCACCACGTCTGCGCCCATGCCAACGATGTCCAACGGCACGAACGGCGCGGCCGAGGAGGCGTCGACCACCACCACGGCGCCGTGCGCGCGGGCCACCGCCGAGATCTTCGCCAGGTCCGGGCGGGTGCCCACGACACCGGAGGCGGCGGTGATGGCGATGAGCTTCGTGCGGTCGGTGACGAGCTCGTCGTACTGCCAGCTCGGCAGCTCGCACGTCTCGATGTCGACCTCTGCCCACTTGACCGCGCTGCCGGTGCGCTGGGTGGCGCGCAGCCAGGGTGCGATGTTCGCCTGGTGGTCCAAGCGGGAAACCAGTACCTCGTCGCCCATGAACCAGTCGTCGGTCATGGCGTCGGCGAGGCGTTGCAGCAGCACTGCGGAGGAGGGACCGAGCACGACACCCGCGGGGTCCGCCCCCACCAGGTCGGCGACGGCACGGCGGGCAGCGTCGACGATCGCCTCCGCCCGCTGGGAGGCGGGGAAGAGCCCACCGGGACCGGAGACGGGGGCGCGCAGGGCGGTGGAGACCGCCGTGGCCACCTGCTCGGGCACCTGCATCCCGGCCGGTGCGTCGAGGTGCACCCAGCCGTCGCCGAGCGCGGGGAAGAGCCCTCGTACCCGTGCGACGTCGAACGCCATGCCACACACCGTACGTATGAGGGCAAACTCGGTGTTGCCCAGCCCCCACCCGACTAATGTCAAAAACGTCGACAGGACCAGGATGGAGCGCATGAACCAGGAGCAGCAGCCAGTGGTGGTCGTCGGTGCGTCGGACGGTGGTGACCTCACCGACCTGGTCGAGCAGCCGGCGAAGGTCATGCGGATCGGCACGATGATCAAGCAGCTCCTCGAGGAAGTGCGGGCCGCTCCTCTGGACGAGGCGAGCCGCAACCGGCTCAAGGAGATCCACAAGCGGTCCATCGACGAGCTCGAGGACGGTCTCGCGCCCGAGCTGCGCGACGAGCTGGAGCGCCTCTCCCTCCCGTTCACGGAGGAGGGCACGCCCTCGGACGCGGAGCTGCGGATCGCGCAGGCGCAGCTGGTCGGGTGGCTGGAGGGCCTGTTCCACGGCATCCAGACCGCGCTGTTCGCCCAGCAGATGGCCGCACGCGCCCAGCTGGAGCAGATGCGCGGCCGTGCGCTGCCCGCGGGCAGCAGCGGGAGCGACGCCGCGGACACGGGTCTCGGTCCCAAGGGGACGGGTCAGTACCTCTGAAGGTTGCCTCGATCGGATGGTGACCTACATCCGGGCGCGGTGACCACTCCGTGACGTACCGGCGTCCAAGGGCCTCCTCAGGCGCCGGTACGCTCAGTCCTCGTGCAAGCCACCAGTACGCTCGACCAAGCTGAGGCGCCCCCTGCCGTCAAGTCGCGCAGCTTCAAGCGCGCGTTCGCCGACGTGCGGGAAGCGTGGGACCACCGCGAACTGTGGGGCCACCTCGGCTGGCAGGACATCAAACAGCGCTACCGCCGGTCGGTCATCGGTCCGTTGTGGATCACCATCTCGATGGGGACCACAGCGCTCGCACTCGGTCTGCTGTACTCGGTGCTGCTGGACGCGGAGCTGCCGGCCTTCCTGCCGTACATCACCGCGGGCTTCATCATCTGGAACTTCATCCTCGGCTGCGTCACCGAGGGCACCGACGTGTTCATCGCGAACGAGGGGCTGATCAAGCACCTCCCCGCGCCGATCACGATCCACGTGATGCGCATGGTGTGGCGCCAGGTGCTGTTCCTCGCGCACAACCTGGTGATCTACCTGATCGTCATGGTGATCTTCTTCGGCACGCTGTCGGAGCCCTACCGGATGACCGACGGCGGCACGCTGCAGCCCGGCATCAGCTGGACCATCCTGCTGGCGATCCCCGGCTTCGTGCTGCTGGCCGTCAACGCCGTGTGGGTGTCGCTGCTGTTCGGCGTCATCAGCACCCGCTTCCGCGACATCCCGCCGGTCGTGAACAGCTTCATCAACCTGGTGTTCTTCATGACGCCGATCGTCTGGGACGCCGACATCCTCACGAAGGTCACCAAGACCGCCGGCAGCGACTCGCAGTGGCGCGTCCTGATCGCCGAGCTGAACCCGGTGTACCACTTCGTCGAGGTCGTCCGCGCGCCGCTGCTCGGCCACCACGTCGACTGGCACCACTGGGTGGTCGTCGGCGGGTTCACGGTCGTCGGCTGGCTGGCCGCGCTCGTCATCCTGCGCAACTACCGCGCTCGCGTCTCGTACTGGGTCTGAGAGGGAGGCCGAGACATGGTCAGCATTGACGTCTGGAACGCATCGGTCGACTTCCCGATCTTCGACGCGAAGTCCCGTTCACTGAAGAAGCTCGCACTCGGCAAGGTCGGCGGCAAGATCGGCTCCGAGGGCAAGGTGCCGATCATCGAGGCACTGCACGACATCACGCTGTCCCTCAAGGACGGCGACCGCGTCGGCCTGGTGGGCCACAACGGCGCGGGCAAGTCCACGCTGCTGCGCCTGCTGGCGGGCATCTACGAGCCGACCCGCGGCCAGTCGCGGATCGTCGGCAAGGTCGCTCCGGTCTTCGACCTCGGCGTCGGCATGGACCCGGAGATCTCCGGCTACGAGAACATCATGATCCGCGGTCTGTTCCTGGGCATGAGCCGCAAGGAGATGGAGAAGCGGGTCGACGACATCGCGCAGTTCACCGAGCTCGGTGACTACCTGTCGATGCCGTTGCGCACGTACTCGACCGGCATGCGCGTCCGGCTGGCACTGGGCGTCGTCACGTCGATCAACCCGGAGATCCTGCTGCTGGACGAGGGCATCGGCGCCGTCGACACGGCGTTCCTGGCCAAGGCCCGCGACCGCCTCAAGGGCCTCGTGGCCCGCTCCGGTCTGCTGGTGTTCGCGAGCCACTCCGACGAGTTCCTCGCGGAGTTCTGCAACACCGCGATCTGGATGGACGAGGGCCACGTCAAAATGCACGGGGACCTGAGGGAAGTGCTCATCGCGTACAAGGGTTACGACCCGTTCGAGCGCATGCACCTCTCCCACGACGCGCCCGTACTCAGCGGAAATGGTGGCGAGAAGCAGTGAACACCGAGGCACTGCCCAAGGGCTCCGTGGTCGCGGTGGTGGTCACCCGCCACCGCAGGGAACTGCTGGCCGAGTCGCTGAAGGCGCTCTCGACCCAGACGCGCGTCCCCGACCACCTGGTCGTCGTCGACAACGGTCCCGACCAACCGGTCGACGACCTGGTCGAGCAGTGCCCGCTCCCCACCACGTACCTCGCCTCGCACCGCAACCTCGGCGGTGCGGGCGGGTTCGCGCTCGGCATGCTGCACGCGTTGTCGCTGGGTGCCGACTGGGTGTGGCTGGCCGACGACGACGGCCGGCCCGCCGACGAGAACGTGCTGGAGGTGCTGCTGGAGGAGGCGGAACGGCGCAACCTCGCCGCCATCTCCCCCGTCGTCACGAACATCGACCGGCCGGAGAAGCTCGCGTTCCCCCTGCGCCGCGGGCTGACCTGGAAGCGCTCGGCCGCCGAGCTGGGCACCGACTTCCTGCCGGGCATCGCGTCGCTGTTCAACGGTGCGCTGTTCCGCGCGACCACCCTGGACGTCGTGGGCGTGCCGGACTACCGGCTGTTCTTCCGCGGCGACGAGGTGGAGATCCACCGCCGCATGGTGCGCTCGGGCGTGCCGTTCGGCACCTCGCTGCGGGTCGCGTACGTCCACCCGGACGGCTCCGACGAGTTCAAGCCGATGCTGGGCGGCAAGTTCCACGCCCAGGACCCGGAGAACCCGGTCAAGCGCTACTACACCTACCGCAACCGGGGCTACCTGCTCTCGCAGCCCGGCATGCGCAAGCTCGGCCTGCTGGAGGTCTTCCGGTTCGGGCTGTACTTCCTCGGGGTCAAGCGCGACCCGAAGGGGTTCGTGGAGTGGCTGAAGCTGGTGCGGCTGGGCCAGAGGGAACGCTTCTTCCGCAAGTGAGGCCGCGGGCGGCGCCGCCCTGGTGAAGGTGTAGGGATTTCATGCTCGACGCGGTCGCGTTGTTGGCTGCACTGGTCACGGTAGTGCTGCTCTGGGTACCGGGGCTGGCGCTGGCGGCGACCGCAGGTCTGCGGGGCTGGCTGCTCATCGGAGCGGCCCCGGCCGTCACCATGAGCCTCGTCGGCATCGCGGCGCCGCTGTTCCCACTGGTCGGCGTGCAGTGGAACCTGTGGACCTTCATCGTCTGGTGCGTCGTCATCACCGGTGTCATGGGCGCGGTCGTGCTCCTGCTGCGCCGCCGCGGCCGTGAGCTGACCTTCCCGCAGGGTCCCTGGTCCACGTCCGGCCACCTCACGGTGGTCGTGTCGGTCGTCGTCGCGGCGTGCGTCGCGGTGCTGGTGCTGCGCGCCGCCACGCACGGGCTGGCCACCGTGCCGCAGGGCTGGGACGCGCCGTTCCACGGCAACGCGATCCGGCTCATCGCCGAGACCGGCAACTCCAGCCCGCGGGCGCTGGCCTGGATCGACGCGCCGGACAACCCCGGCGGCAGCTTCTACCCGAACGCCTACCACTGCTTCGAGGCGCTGGTCTACAACGTGAGCGGCGCCGACATCCCGCGAATCCTCAACACGGGCATGCTCGTCACCACCACGCTGACCATCCCGCTGGGCACGATCGCGCTGGTCAGGGCCTTCGGTGGCGCCGCGGGGTTCGCCGCCGCCAGCGCGCTGGTGTCCACGTCGTTCGCCTACTACCCCTGGGACCTCTACCAGTGGGGGCAGCTCTTCCCGTACGCGGCGGCGCTCGCCATGGTGCTGCCGTTCTTCGCCGTGCTGGTGCGCTGGCTCGACACCCGCGCCGACCGGCTCGGGGTGCTCGTCGCGTTCCTGGGTGCCGGTCTGACCGCCACGCACTCGGCGTCGGTGTTCGTCGCCGCCGGGCTCGGCGTGTTCCTGGTGCTGCAACGGCTGCTCGCCGACCCGCGCGAGTGGGTCCGCAGGGAGCTGCCGCGGCTCGCCGTGGTGGCGGTCGCGATCCTCGTGCTCGCCTCGGCGTACCTGCTGGGCGCGAGCAGCATGGCCGGTGCCACCGCCGCGTACAACTGGCCCGCCGTCACCACGGTCTCGCGGGCGTTCGGCGACGCGGTCCTGTTCGGCAGCGACGCGCCGTGGCCGCAGTGGCTGCTGGCGCTGTGCACGCTCGCCGGCCTGTTGCTGCTGTGGCGCGACGGCACCTGGCGCTGGATGGTCGCGGGCTACGCGCTGTTTCTCGGCCTGCTCGTCGCCGCGGCCGGTCTGGACGCCCCGTGGGTCCAGACGATCACCTCGCCGTGGTGGAACGACCGGTTCCGGCTCGCTGCCGTGATCATCCTGCCCGCCACGCTGGCCGCGGGCTGGACGTTGCAGACCGCGGCGCGCTGGGTCACCGAGAAGGTGCTGCAGCGCGTGCCGGAGACGACCAGGTCGCGCCGCACCGCCATCGCCGTGCTCGCGGTCGTCGCGATGGTGCTGGCCGGTGGCTACTTCGGCCAGAGCCACGGTTACGCGGCGCGCAACGCCGACCGCATGACGTGGACGTTCGACAGCCCGGTGCTCACGCCGCTGGAGCACCAGGGCCTGCTGGAGACCGGCAAGATCGTCAAGGACGGCGAGCTCATCATGAACGACCGCGGCGACGGCACCGTGTGGTCGTACGCGATCTCGGGGCGGCGTCCGGTGATCGGCCACTTCCAGGGCAGCGTGGCCACGCCGAAGCGCGAGCTGCTGCTGAACAGGTTCAACCGCTTCGGCAAGGACCCGCAGGTCGCCGAGGCCATCCGCTCGCTCAACGTGAAGTACGTGATGGTCGGCTGGGGCATGATCGCGGAGTTCAAGCGCGCGGAGGGCCTGCAGAAGCTGGACCTGGTCGACGGGCTCACCCCCGTCTACCGCAACCCGGAGTTCCAGCTGTACCGCATCGACTGGGACGAGCTCGCCAAGTGATCTGCTGACGGCGGAACCGCCGCTTCCGCCGCGCACTTCGAGTAATCCCTCGCGCACCTCGGGTGATCGGAGTAAGACGGGGTGGGTGATTTCCCGACGCAGACTTCTGTCCTTGGCAGGCGCGACGGCGCTGCTCACCGCGTGCGGTTCCAACACCGGCAGGGGCGGCAGCGGCCAGGCCCTCAAGCAGTGGTACCACGCCTACGGCGAGCCGGGTGTGCAGCAGGCGGTGGAGCGGTACGCCCAGTCGTACGGGAAGGTCCCCGTCGACGTGCAGTGGAACCCCGGCGACTACGACTCCAAGCTCGCGACGAGCCTGCTGTCCGACGGCGGACCGGACGTCTTCGAGTCCACCCCGCAGATCAGCTCGGTGCGGGCGGGTCAGCTCGTGCCGCTCGACGACGTGCTCGGCGCCGCCAGGGACGACTTCACCGCCTCGATCCTCGCCGGGCACACGGTCGACGGGAAGCTCTACGGCATCCCGCAGGCCGTCGACATGCAGATGTTGTTCTACCGCAAGAGCATGCTCAGTGCGGCCGGGGTGCAGCCACCGTCCACTGTGGATGAGCTGGTCGCCGCGGTCCGCACGCTCACGACCGGCGGGGTGAAGGGGCTCTTCGCCGGCAACGACGGCGGCGGTGCGGTGCTGGGCGGGCCCGCGCTGTGGTCGGTGGGCCTCGACTACGTGCGCGACCACCAGGTCGGGTTCGACGACCCGCTGGCGGCGCAGGCGATCGGCAAGCTGCGCGAGCTCTACACCAGCGGCGGTCTGCTGCTGGGCGCGGTGAAGGACTGGGCGGAGCCGGACGCGTTCACGCAGGGGCTGGTCGCCATGCAGTGGACCGGGCTGTGGGCGGTGCCCGCCGTGCAGAAGGCGCTGGGCGACGACTTCGGCGTGCTGCCGTTCCCGAAGCTCACCGGCAGCGGGAAGCCGAGCGTGCCGGTCGGGGCGTTCGGCGCGATGATCAACGCCAAGTCGAAGCGGGTCGACGAGGCCAAGGAGTTCGTGCGCTGGCTGTGGGTCGAGCGGACCGACTACCAGGAGGACTTCAACCTGAGCTACGGCTTCCACGTCCCGCCGCGCGACAGCATCGCGGCGAAGGCGTCCAAGCTGTCGGCCGGACCGGCCGCCGACGCGGTGAAGTTCGTGCGGGACAACGCGAAGGCGTCCAACCCGCCGGACTGGACCTCGACGACGCGGACGGCGTTCAACGACGCGGTGTCGCGGGTCGTGCGGGACGGCGCACCGGCCGACGCGGAGCTGCGGGCCGCTGCCGCGAAGGCGCGGGACGAGCTGAAGCGCCTCTACGGATGAGGCACGGCAGGGCGTTCTGGCTGTTCGTCGGCCCGTTCGCCGCCGGACTGCTCGTGTTCGTGTACGTGCCGATCGGCTGGAGCGTGCTGCTGTCGTTCTTCGAGGCGCGCAACACGGTGACGCCGACGGAGTTCGTGGGGCTGCGCAACTACGCCGACATGCTGACCGACCAGCCGTTCCTGGCGAGCCTCGGGACGTTCAGCGTGTTCGCGGCGTTCATCGTGCCGTTGACGTTCATGCTGGCGCTGGCGCTCGCGTTGCTGGTCAACCAGATCAGCTTCATGAAGGCGTTCTTCCGGTCGGTGTTCTTCCTGCCGACGGCGTGCTCGTACGTCGTGGCGTCGCTGGTGTGGAAGCTGTCGATCTTCAACGGGGTGCGGTTCGGGCTGGCGAACACGGTGCTGGGCTGGTTCGGCGCGGAACCCGTGGCGTGGACGGTGTCGACGTCACCGCCCTGGTACTGGCTGGTGCTGGTGACGCTGCGGCTGTGGTTGCAGCTCGGGTTCTACATGATCCTGTTCATCGCCGGCCTGCAACGGATTCCGCAGCACCTCTACGAGGCGGCGTGGATCGACGGGGCGTCGCGCGGCTGGCAGTCGTTGCGGTACGTCACGATGCCGCAGCTGCGCACGACGTCGGTGGCGGTGCTGCTGTTGCTGCTCGTCGCGGCCTACCAGGCGTTCGACGAGTTCTACAACGTGCTGGGCACCGACCGCGGCTACCCGCCGTTCGCACGGCCACCGTTGATCTACCTCTACTACACGGCGCTGGGCAGCGGTGGCCAGGACTTCGGGCACGGCAGCGCGGGCGCGGTCATCCTGACGTTGCTGGTCGCGGGAGTCACGTTGGTGCAGGGGCGGGTGTTCACGCGATGAGGGTGCTCCGGTACCTCGCGCTGTCGGTGGCGGCGGTGCTGTTCCTGGTCCCGTTCTACCTGGTGCTGCGCAACGGGCTGGCCACCGAGGCCGAGCTGACCGCGCCGACGTGGACGTTCTGGCCGGAGCGGATCCGCTGGGAGAACTTCGGCGAGCTCTTCGCGAACCCGGCGGTGCCGCTGCTGCGCAGCATGGTGAACTCGCTGGTGGTGGCGGTGCTGCAGACCGCGGGGCAGCTGCTGCTGTGCGGGCTCGCGGGCTACGGGCTGGCGCGCATCCCGTACCGCTACTCGAACGTCGTGCTGGTGCTGGTGGTCGCGACGCTGATGATCCCGGCGGCGGTGACGTTCGTGCCGACGTTCGTGGTGGTGTCGACCCTGGGCTGGGTGTCCGACCTGCGCGGGCTGGTGATCCCGGGCCTGTTCAGCGGGTTCACGACGTTCCTGTTCCGGCAGTACTTCCTCAACTTCCCGCGCGAGGTCGAGGAGGCGGCGCGGATCGACGGGCTCGGGCACTGGGGCACGTACTGGCGGGTGGTCGTGCCGAACTCCAAGGGGTTCTTCGCGGCGCTGGGCGTGATCGCGTTCGTGACGAGCTGGAACCAGTTCCTGTGGCCGCTGGTGATCGCACAGGACCAGGACTCGTGGACGGTGCAGGTGGCGCTGTCGACGTTCCTGACCGCGCAGTCGATCGACGTCGTGCAGCTGTTCCTCGCCGCGGCCGTGTCCATCACCCCGCTGGTGGTCGTGTTCGTGGCGCTGCAACGGTTCCTGGTGCGCGGGGTCACCGAGACCGGTGTGAAGGGCTGAGAACGGCGACGGGCCCCGCTGCACAACAGCGGGGCCCGTCGACCGTTCAGCGGATCAGTTCTCGAAGACCTTGCGCCACGACTCGACGGAGGTCAGCTCCGGCAGCGCGTCGCGGTACATCTTCTGCATCCGCGGCCATTCCGCGGACAGCCGGCGGTAGTTGGCGACCGCGCGCTTCATCAGTGCGCGGAACTCCTTCGGGTCGCGCTTGCGGAACGCGACACCGCTGCCGTCCGGGTGCGAGACCGTCGCGCTGTCCAGGTTGCCCAGCAGGTACCAGCGCGCGTTCGCCGACGGCACGTTGACCTGCGGGCGGGCCGTGGTCGACGGCTGCGGGCTGCGCAGGTTGTGCAGCACGGCCTTGCCGGCCTCGCGGGCCATGACGACCTTGTTCGAGGGCCTGCTGAGCATCTGCTCGGTGCGGACCATGTCGAAGGTCGGCGGCGGGAACTCGCGGGCCGACGGCAGGGTCTGCGCGTCCTGGAAGTTCTTGCGCAGCTCGCGGATCTCCGGCAGGGCCGTGCGCAGCGACTCGAACAGCTTCGACGGGCCCGCGAGGAAGTCCTCCAGCGCCTTCTGCTGGATCGCGACGGTCGAGTACTCCATCGACAGCAGGTGCACCAGCGACTGCTTCAGACCCTGCTTGAGCAGCGTCTTGCGCACGTCGTACGGGCTGTGCAGCGCGGCCAGGACGAGCCGGTTGCGGGTGTGGAAGTACGCCTGCCAGTCGGTGGCGTCGTTCTTGTCCGTCCACGGCATGTGCCACACGGCCGAGCCGGGCAGCGACACCGTCGGGTAGCCGCGGTCGAGCGCGCGCAGCGAGTACTCCGCGTCGTCCCACTTGATGAACAGCGGCAGCGGGTAGCCGGTGCGCTGCACGACCTCACGCGGGAACAGGCACATCCACCAGCCGTTGTAGGTCGAGTCGATGCGGGTGTGCATCTCCGCGGTCTCCCGCAGCGAGGACGCGCCGAAGTCGTGGTCGGTGAGCGCGCCGGGGGCGGCCCGCCAGAAGCAGGTGCCCAGGTCGACGACCTCGCCCATGCTGTGCAGCCGGGAGCGGGCCTGCAGGTTCAGCATGTGGCTGCCGACGATGACCGGCTGGGCGGCGGCGCGCGCGAACGCGTTGGACCGCAGCAGCGCGTCCGGCTCCAGGCGGATGTCGTCGTCCATGAGCATGATCTGGTCGACGTCGGTGTGCTCGATCGCCTCGTACAGGCCGCGGGTGAAGCCGCCGGAGCCGCCGAGGTTCTCCTGCTCGATGACCTCCAGGCGGTCGCCCAGCACCGCGGCGGCCTCGGCGAAGCCCTCGGTGTCGCGGACCTTCACGGCGCCCTGGTCGGCGACGAAGACCTTCTGCACGACGTCGAGCACGGCCGGGTCCTCGCCGAGCGTGCGCAGCGCGATGACCGCGTCGACCGGGCGCATGGTCGTCATGCCGATGGCGACCTTCTGCGCGGGCAGGTCCTGCTCGGTGGTCCACGCCGCGTGGTCGATCTCCAGCGTCGAGTCGTCGGTGAAGACGTCGAACCAGATCCAGCCGCCGTCCTCGTACGGCTTCAGGTTGATCTTGAAGGTGACCTCGGTCGCGGTCTTGGGGCTGCGGACCGTGGTGCCTTCGAGGTGCACGATGTCGCCGCTGGGCTTGGAGCGGTAGACGTCGATGCGGCCGGCGCCGCGCACGGACATGCGCAGCACGACGTCGTCGATGACCGTCCAGCGCCGCCAGTAGGCAGCGGGGAACGCGTTGAAGTACGAGGCGAACGAGACCCGCGCGGACTGCGGGATGGTGACCGCCTGGCGCGAGGACACGTGGCTGTGCACGTGCTCGGGCTCGTCGAGGTACAGCGGTCGGACGTCGAGCGGGTCCTCGTCGCGCGGCAGGATCACGCGCTGGAGGACCTTCGTCGGGTCGATCGTCTTAACGGCGGCCTTGGCCTTGGCCTGCTCAGTCACGTGCTTCCTCCGGCGAACCGCCACGGGTGCGTCGACGGTTCGAGTCAGCTCAGTCGATGGCGACGACGGCACCTGCCACACCAGGTGAACGCGGCGTGCGTGCCGTCGGGTTGCATGGTAGGAGATGGGCACGGAAAAGCCCGCCTGAACCACAGGTTACCGCAGGTCAGGCGGGCTAATCACATCAGTCGAGTGAACCGTCGAGCGCGGCGCCCCCGCTGAGGTGCGGGGCGATCTTGTTGTCGAACACGCTCAGGGCGGAACCGATCGCCATGTGCATGTCGAGGTACTTGTACGTGCCGAGGCGGCCGCCGAAGATCACGTTCTTCTCCGCGGCTTCGGCCTTCGCGAGCTCGCGGTAGCGCTCGAGCTTCTCGCGGTCCTCGGCCGTGTTGATCGGGTAGTACGGCTCGTCGTCCTTCTCCGCCGACCGGGAGAACTCGCGGACGATGACCGTCTTGTCCGACGGGTAGGTGTCGCGCTCGGGGTGGAAGTGCCGGAACTCGTGGATGCGGGTGTACGGGACGTCCGCGTCGTTGTAGTTCATGACCGGCGTGCCCTGGAAGTCGCCGATCGGCAGCACTTCCTGCTCGAAGTCGAGCGTCCGCCAGCCCAGCCAGCCCTCGGAGTAGTCGAAGTACCGGTCCAGCGGGCCGGTGTAGACGATCGGCGTGCCCGCGGGGATCTCGTCGCGCACGTCGAAGAAGTCCGTCGACAGCTTCACGTCGATGTTCGGGTGGTCCGCCATCTTCTCGAGCCACGCGGTGTAGCCGTCGACCGGCAGGCCCTCGTAGGTGTCGTTGAAGTAGCGGTTGTCGAAGGTGTAGCGCACCGGCAGGCGGGTGATGACCGCCGCGGGCAGCTCCTTCGGGTCGGTCTGCCACTGCTTCTGCGTGTAGGCCTTGATGAACGCCTCGTAGAGGGGGCGGCCGATCAGCGAGATCGCCTTCTCCTCGAGGTTCTTCGCGTCCTTGGTGTCGATCTCCGCGGACTGCTCGGCGATGTAGGCCTTCGCGTCCTCCGGCGACATGTACCGGCCGACGAACTGCGAGAGCAGGCCCAGGCCCATCGGGAACTGGTACGCCTGACCGTTGTGCATCGCGAACACGCGGTGCTGGTAGCCGGTGAACTCGGTGAACTGGTTCACGTACTCCCACACGCGCTTGTTGGACGTGTGGAACAGGTGCGCGCCGTAGCGGTGCACCTCGATCCCTGTCTCGGGCTCCGCCTCGGAGTAGGCGTTACCACCGATGTGGTCACGACGATCGAGCACCAGGACCCGCTTGTTCAGCTGGGACGCGGTGCGCTCGGCGACCGTGAGACCGAAGAACCCGGAACCGACGACAATCAGGTCATAACCTGCGAAGCTCACCCACAAGAGGGTAGCCGTGACGGCGGCCACCGCTGCCGACGCCCCCTCAGCGCCGCCTTCCGCTCAGGCGTGCGCGGGCACTGTCTAAGGTGGCCGGGTGCTGTTCTCGGTACGTCCCAAGCTGCTCAGCCCTCCTGTCCTGATGGCGGCCGGGCTCGGCGTCTTCGGCCTGGCCGGGTACCTGTTCGTCACGCTGACCAGCCGCACGCTCGTCACGAGCGAGGCGCTGCGCGCGACGAACTTCTACTTCGTGGTCAACGTGGTCGGTCCCGGCATCTTCTTCGCGCTGGAACAGGTCACCAGCCGGTCGGTGAGCGCGGCCGTCGCCTCCGGGCACGCGCTGCGCCCGGTCGTGCGCAAGACGTGCATCGGCGGCGCGGCGCTCGTGGGCGTCGTGATGGCGGGCCTGCTGCTGATGTCGCCGTACCTGCTGCCCAACACCCTGTACGGCGACTGGGGCCTGTTCCTGGGGGTCTTGGCCACCCCGGCGATCCTCGCGGCGCTGAGCATCGTCCGCGGCGCGCTCGGCGGCCTGCAGCGGTTCACCGGCTACGCCGTGTCGCTGATGGTCGAGGGCGGCGCGCGGATCGTGGTCGTGTCGCTGCTGGTGTTCGGGCACGTGTCGTCGGCGTGGGTCTTCGGCATCGGCTACCTCGCGAGCTCGCTGGTCGCCGTGGGTGCCGGCCTGCTGTGGCTGCGCGCCGCCCCGAGCGGGGGCGACGACCGCGTCCCCGGCGAGGTGCCGCTGCTGACCAAGGCGCTCGCCGCGCTCGCGACGGCCAGCCTGCTGGCCCAGCTGCTGCCGAACCTCGCGCCGCTGATGGTGTCCTCCCGCCTCGGCGAGGGCAGCGTGGTGGCGCTGGCGTTCGCCCAGGCCGTGGTGGTCGCCCGCATCCCGCAGCTCGCGTTCTTCCCGGTGCAGACGATGTTGCTGCCCGCCCTCACGGCCGCCGTGACCAGGGGCGACTTCGCCTTCGTCAAGCGCCGCATCATGCTGACGCTCGGCGCGGTCACGGCGGTGGGCCTCGTCTACTCCGTGCTGTTCGTGCTGGTCGGCTCGTGGGTGCTGCGGGTGTTCATGGCCACCGACACCTCGACGCTGACCGCGCTGGTCATGGGCCTGCTGGCGTTCGGCACGGTGGTGCTCATCGGCGTGTTCGCCGTGCAACCGGCGCTCGTCGCGATGGGCCACGACCGCACCATCACGATCGCGTGGGCCATCGGCACCGCGTCGACGTTCGGCTTCGCGCTGCTGCCGGGGGACGTGCCCACGATGGCGGCCGCCGCGCAGGTCGTGGGGCCTGCGCTGACGCTGCTCGTGATCTTGGTCAGCTTCTTCCGGTTGTCCGCCGCGGCGCAGCAGCGCAGCGACGCGGTCGCCGCCGCCGAACGCTGAGAACGGCCCGAACGCGAAGCGGCCCCCGTCGGTGACGGGGGCCGCTTCGGCGTTCAGCGTGTGGAGCGGGTCAGCTCAGGCCGCGCTTGGCCAGCGCCATCGTCCGCTTCACGTCGCCGCCCTTGAGGGCGTCCAGAGCGGACTGCATCGCGTGCAGGCGGCTGAAGACGTGCAGGCGGGCCGCGCGGGCCGCCTTCGTCCAGCCCTTCGCCTCCAGGCGCTTCGCGGCGTCGAGGTAGAAGTGCTTCTCCTCGTCGAACCGGATGACGTCCTTGGCGTGGTTGGACGAGTGGCTCGCCATGTGGCGGCGGTAGCGGAACACCGGCGTCGGGTCGAGCGCCAGGGTGCCGCCCTCCAGCAGCAGGTCCGTGACCCAGCCGAGGTCGCCGATCGAGCCGAAGTCGTGGCGGATGGTGGTGCCCGCGACGACGTCCTGGCGGAAGGCCATGGCCGGCACGTACAGCCAGTTGCCGTTCATCAGGCTGGCCAGCGCCTCGGGGCCGTCCAGCTCGCGCTGCTTCCACGCGTTGCGGCCCGCGAAGACCTTCACGCGGTCGGCCAGCGGCAGCGGGTCGTGCGGCTTGCTGTTGTCGTCGACCACGATCACGCCGGGGTGGGCCATGATCGCGTTCGGGTGCCGCTCGAACATGCCGAGCACGACCTCGACGTAGTTCGGCTCCAGCGCGTCGTCCGCGCCCAGCACGACCAGGTACGTGCCCCGGCCCATGGACATGGACCTGGTGACGTTCTCCGTCGCGCCCAGGTTGACCTCGTTGCGCACGTACTCGATGCGCGGGTCGCCGATCTCCCTGATGTAGTCCTCGGCCGCGGTGCCGGGGTACTGGTCGTCGACGACCGTGAGCAGCCACTCGTCACGGGTCTGCGCGCACACGCTGTCGATCATCTCGAAGAGGATCTTCGGCTCGAGGTAGTACGGCGCCACGAAGTGGACGGTCATGACTTACTTCCCAGCTTCCTCGGTCGGCGGCTCGGCCTGGCGGATCGCGATCGCCCTCGCCAGCCGCGCGTAGCGCAGCTCGAGCTCCTTGAACCGCAGGTAGGTGTTCAGGGTCGCGGCGGTGAACACGATGACCACGCCGTACAGCAGCAGGTCGGTGCCGCGGCCGACGCCGAGCCAGCCGGCGATGACCGTGAGGTCGCTCGGCCGGAGCACCGAGTAGACGCCGAAGACCACGAACAGGATGAACGCCAGCTTGACGCTCGCTGCCGACTTCGCGTTGCCCCGCTTGCGCACGAAGAGGATCAGCAGGCCCGCGACGAGGAGGACGAGGATGTACTGAATAGGCATGTCAGTGCGCCCGGCCCTTCAGCATCGTGTCGAAGAGGATGTTGACGCCGTTGATCAGCGACTGGCCCTTGGACATCGAGTACTCGGTGTAGAGGATCGTCACCGGCTCCTCGGTCACCCGCCAGTTCCGCACGGCGATGAGCTCGACGATCTCCGACGCGTGCCCCATGCCGTTGAGGGTGATGTTCATCTCGTCGGCGACCTTCTTGTTGAAGACGCGCAGCCCGTTGTGGGCGTCGGTCAGGCCGAGCTTGCGCGTGCGCGGGCTCAGCAGCACGACCGTCTTCAGCACGATCCGCTTGATCAGCGGGACGCTCTCCTGCACGTCGCCGCGGAAGCGCGTGCCGACGACGATGTCGACGTCCTCGGACCGCAGCCGCTCCAGCATCGTGAGGACGTCCTCGACGCGGTGCTGGCCGTCGGCGTCGAAGGTCACGAAGTACTTGGCGCCCGGCTGCTTGCGGGCGTACTCGATGCCGGTCTGGATGGCGGCGCCCTGACCGAGGTTGACCGGGTGCTGCACGAGGTGGGCACCGCCGGCGCGGATGCCCTGCGCGGAGTCGTCCTTGCTGCCGTCGTCGACGCACACGATGTTCGGGAACGTCTGGCGCGCGTGGCGGACGACCTCTTCGATGACCTGCCCCTCGTTGTAGCAAGGGACGATGAGCCACACGTCTGGCCAATCGGTCACAACGGAACTCCAAAGAAGCCGCTACATGGGGGACGGGGTCGTCACACGTCGCACGCACGACCCGGCCGGAGCGTACTGCAACGGCACCCCTCTACACTGCCTCGGGTACTGCCCCGGCCACCACCGCGGTACCCGCGCGACCCGATCGGTCTGCGCCTTGGTCAGGGGTTTTCCGATCTTGGAGAGGACTTCTCGATGGTTGGTGTGGCCGTCGTCGGCGCCGGTTACTGGGGCCCGAACCTGGTGCGGAACATCCAGGCGACCCCGGACTTCCGGTTGACCACCCTGTGCGACCTGAACGTGGAGCGCGCCCAGCAGGTGCTGGGCAAGTACAGCACGGTGAAGGTCAGCGGGTCCCTGGACGAGGTGCTGGCCGACCCCGAGGTCGAGGCCGTGGCCGTGGCCACCCCCGCCGCCACCCACCTCCCCGTCGCGCTCGCCGCGATCGAGGCGGGCAAGCACGTGCTCGTCGAGAAGCCGCTGGCGTCGTCCTACGCCGACGGCCTGAAGCTGGTCGAGGCCGCTGAGCAGCGCGGACTCACCCTCATGCTCGACCACACCTTCGTCTACACGCCGGTCGTGCAGCACCTGCGCGAGCTCGTGCGCGGCGGTGAGCTCGGCGAGCTGCAGTACGTCGACTCGGTGCGCATCAACCTGGGTCTCGTGCAGCCCGACATCGACGTGCTGTGGGACCTCGCCCCGCACGACCTGTCGATCCTCGACGCGATCCTCCCCGACGGCGTGCGCCCGGTCGCCATCGCCGCCCACGGCTCCGACCCGGCGAACCTGGGCCGCGCCTGTGTGGCGTACCTCTCGGTGCAGCTGTCCAACGGGGCGATCGCGCATGCGCACGTGAACTGGCTGTCCCCCACCAAGATCCGCACGATGATCGTGGGCGGCTCCAGCAAGACCGCCGTGTGGAACGACCTGGACCCGACGCAGCCGCTGGCCGTCTACGACCGCGGTGTCGACTGGCCGACCGACGAGGAACGCCGCATCTCCTACCGCATCGGCGACGCCGTGGCGCCCGCCCTCAAGGGTGGCGAGGCCCTGCGCGCCGTGATGGCGGAGTTCGCCGCGGCGATCACCGAGAAGCGCGCGCCGCTCACCGACGGGCGGGCGGGCCTCCGCGTGCTCGCGCAGCTCGAGGCCGCATCCCAGAGCCTTGCCCAGGGCGGCACTTTCGTGCCCGTAGTGAACGCATAACTGAGGAGCACCGAAGATGGAGTTGACCGACCGGCGGATCGTGGTCACCGGCGGTGCCGGCACGATCGGCTCACACGTGGTCGACCAGTTGCTGGACGCGGGTGCCGCGAAGGTCGTCGTCATCGACGACCTGAGCCGCGGCCGTGTGCAGAACATCGCGGAGGCGCTCGAGCGGGCGCCGGAGAAGGTCGAGCTCGTCGAGGGCGACATCCGCGACATCCCGCTGGTCAAGAAGACCGTCGCGGGCGCGGACGCCGTCTTCCACCTCGCCGCGCTGCGCATCACGCGCTGCGCCGCGGAGCCCCGCGTGGCGCTGGAGGTGCTGGTCGACGGCACGTTCAACATCATCGAGGCGGCCGTCGAGGCGAACGTCGAGAAGGTCATCGCGTCGTCCACGGCGTCGGTCTACGGCCTGGCCGAGGAGTTCCCCACCACCGAGCGCCACCACCCGTACAACAACGACACCTTCTACGGTGCTTCGAAGGCGTTCAACGAGGGCATGCTGCGCAGCTTCAAGGCGATGCACGACCTCGACTACGTGGCGCTGCGCTACTTCAACGTGTACGGCCCGCGGATGGACGCGCACGGCAAGTACACCGAGGTGCTCATCCGCTGGATGGAGCGCATCGAGGCCGGCCAGCCGCCGCTCATCCTCGGCGACGGCAAGGCCACGATGGACTTCGTGCACGTCAAGGACATCGCGCGCGCGAACATCCTGGCGGCGCAGGCGGACGTCACCGACACCGTTTACAACATCGCCTCGGCCACCGAGACCTCGCTCATCGACCTCGCGCGTGCGCTGCAGGAGGCCATGGGCGCGACCGGTGACCTGGAGTTCGGTCCGGAGCGGTCGGTCAACGCCGTGCCGCGCCGGCTCGCGGACATCTCGGCCGCCGAGCGCGAGCTGGGCTGGAAGCCCACCATCTCCATGCACGACGGTCTCGTCGAGCTGGTGCAGTGGTGGCGCAGCGTGAAGGGCGACGTCTGATGATCCCGGTTATCAAGCCCTTCCTCGGTGAGGAGGAGGCGCTCGCCGCGGCGGAGGTCGTCCGCTCCGGCTGGGTCGCCCAGGGCCCGCGGGTCGCCGAGTTCGAGAAGCAGTTCGCGCTCGCCCAGGGCGCTGGTCACGGTGTCGCGGTCTCGAACTGCACCACCGGCCTGCACCTGGCGATGCACGTGCTGGGCCTCGGCCCCGGCGACGAGGTCGTCATCCCGTCGTTCTCGTTCATCGCGACCACCAACGTCGTGCGCTACGTCGGCGCGACGCCGGTGTTCTGCGACGTCGACCCGGCCACGGGCAACGTCACCGCCGAGACGGTCGAGGCGGTCATCACGCCCAGGACGCGCGCGGTCATCGCGGTGCACCAGGGCGGCATGCCGTTCGACGTGGACGCGGTGCAGGCGGTGTGCGACAAGCACGGCGTCCAGCTGGTGCACGACTCCGCGTGCGCGGCGGGCTCCACGTACAAGGGCGGTCCGGCCAGCGCGTCGGCGAACCTCGCCGCGTGGTCGTTCCACCCGCGCAAGCTCCTCACCACCGGTGAGGGCGGCATGGTCACCACCAACGACGCCGACCTGGCCGTCCGCCTGCGCAAGCTGCGCGAGCACGGCATGAGCGTCTCCGCGGCCGACCGGCACGCCACCAGCAGCGTCAAGCTGGAGGCGTACGAGGAGCTCGCGTTCAACTACCGGATGACCGACATGCAGGCCGCCGTCGGCATCATCCAGCTGTCCAAGCTGGACGGCGTCATCGCGAAGCGCCGCGAGCTCGCCGAGCGCTACCACAAGATGCTCGCCGAGATCGACGGCCTGACCTGGGTGAGCGACCCGGAGTACGGCACGACGAACTACCAGTCGTTCTGGGTCGTGCTGCCGGACTCGGTGGAGAAGTCCGTCGTGGACGTCCTCACGGACCTGCTCGGCAAGGGCATCTCCGGCCGCCGCGGCATCATGGCCGCGCACCTCGAACCCGCCTACGCGGGTGCCGAGGAGGCCGAGCGCGCCGAGCTGCCGGTGACCGAGCACCTGACCCGGCGCTCGCTGATCCTGCCGCTGTTCCACCAGATGACCGAGTCCGAGCAGGACCAGGTCGTGTCGGCACTGGCGGAGTCGCTGAGGTGACCGCGGCTCGCCCGTTGCTGCTCGTCGGTGCGGGCGGACTGGCTCGGGAGGTGTTGGGCGCGGTCCGCGCGCTCAACACCGCCTCGCCGGCGTTCGAGGTGCTGGGCTTCCTGGACGACAACCCGGCCCGGCACGGTGAGCTCGTCGACGGCCTGCCGGTGCTCGGTGGCGCCGACACGGTCCACGAGCACCCCGACGCGCAGGTCCTGATCTGCACGGCCAGCTCGCGCAACCAGGCGTCGCGGCGGACGATCTCCGCCCGGCTCGGCCTGCCCGACGAGCGCTACGCCACCGTCGTCCACCCCCTCGCGAGCGTCGCCCACGGCGTCGAGATCGGCCACGGGTCGGTCCTGCTCGCGTTCGTCGCCGTCACCGCTCCGCAGCGGATCGGCGCGCACGTCGTGGTGATGCCGCACGTGACCATCACGCACGACGACCAGATTTCCGACCACGTCACGTTCGCGGCCAGGGTCGCCCTGGCCGGCGGCGTGACCGTGGGTGAGGCCGCCTACCTGGGCAGCGGTGCGCTGGTCAGGGAAGGCCTGTCCGTCGGCGAGCACGCGCTGGTCGGCATGGGCGCGGTGGTGCTCGAAGACGTTCCGCCGTACGAGGTGTGGGCGGGTA
This sequence comes from Lentzea sp. NPDC037011, assembly GCF_055607425.1. Lineage (NCBI taxonomy): Bacteria > Bacillati > Actinomycetota > Actinomycetes > Pseudonocardiales > Pseudonocardiaceae > Lentzea > Lentzea sp. NPDC037011. The sequence goes on from NZ_JBVJRT010000001.1 coordinate 46,247, forward strand.
CCCCCGCGCGCCGCCTGCGGGTTCTCCCGCAGTCCGACGATCTCATGAGGACGAACAAGCGATGAAGATCCCTCCCGTTGACCTGAAGTTCCAGCACGCCGAGATCGCCGACGAGGTCGCCGCGGGCTGGGAGCAGGTGCTGGCCAACACCGCGTTCATCGGCGCGCCGCAGATCGCCGAGTTCGAGAAGGCGTACTCCGAGTACAGCGGTGTCGCGCACACCGTCGGCGTCGGCAACGGCACCGACGCGCTGGAGCTGGCCCTGCGCGCGGTCGGCGTCGGCCACGGTGACGAGTGCATCGTGCCCGCCAACTCCTTCATCGCGACCGCCGAGGCCGTGGCCCGCGCCGGCGCCACCCCGGTGTTCGTCGACTGCGACCCGGACACCTACCTGATCGACACCAAGGCAGCGGTCGCCGCGTTCACCGAGCGCACCAAGGCCGTCCTGCCGGTGCACCTCTACGGCCAGATGGCGCCGCTGGAGGAGCTCAAGCCGGCGTGCGACGAGCAGGGCATCTTCCTGATCGAGGACGCCGCGCAGTCGCAGGGTGCCAAGCGCAACGGCGCCATCTCCGGCTCGGTGGGCCACGCCGCCGGCACCAGCTTCTACCCCGGCAAGAACCTCGGCGCGTACGGCGACGCCGGTGCGGTGACCACGCAGGACGCCGACCTCGCGCAGAAGGTGCGCCTGCTCTCGCAGCACGGTTCGCCGACCAAGTACGTGCACAGCACCCTGGGCTTCAACAGCCGCCTCGACACGCTGCAGGCCGTCGTGCTGCACGCGAAGCTCAAGCGCCTCAACGCGTGGAACGTCATGCGCCAGGAGGTGGCCGCGTACTACGGCGAGCTGCTCGCGGGCGTCGAGGGCGTGCGGACGCCGGTGACGCTTGAGGGCAACGAGCACGTGTGGCACCTCTACGTCGTCCGCGTCGCCGAGCGCGACCGGGTGCTCAAGCACCTCCAGGACAACGGCGTCGGTGCGCAGATCCACTACCCGACCCCGATCCACAAGACCGAGGCGTTCGCGACCGCCGGCTCGTTCCCCAACGCCGAGCAGACCGCGGGCGAGATCCTCTCGCTGCCGATGTACCAGGGCCTGACCCGTGCGCAGCAGGAGCGCGTGGTCGAGGTCCTCGCGGAGGCGGTCAAGTGACCGGCGTCTTCGTCCACCCCAACGGTCTCTGCGAGAGCGAGACCGTCGGGGAAGGCACTCGGGTGTGGGCGTTCGCGCACGTGCTCAAGGGCGCGCGCATCGGGCGCGACTGCAACATCTGCGACGGCGCGTTCGTCGAGAACGAGGCCGTGCTGGGCAACAACGTCACGGTGAAGAACAACGTGCTCGTGTTCAACCTCGTGACGTGCGAGGACGACGTGTTCCTCGGGCCGAACGCGGTGTTCACCAACGACATGCGCCCGCGCGCGCACCAGAAGCTGGGTTCGGACGCGCTGCTGCCGACCCTGGTGAGGTCGGGCGCGACGATCGGCGCGAACGCGGTCGTGGTGTGCGGCACGGTGATCGGCGAGAACGCCTTCGTCGGTGCCGGTGCCGTGGTCGCCCGCGACGTGCCCGCGCACGCGTTCGTCGTCGGCAACCCGGCCGTGCAGAAGGGCTGGGTGTGCCGGTGCGCCACCCGCCTGGACGAGGACCTGACCTGTCCGCAGGACGGCACCCGGCACCGGTTGATCTCCGAGACCGAGGGCCTGGCAGCCGTTGCCGTGACTGAGAGCGCACCGTGACCGTGTCCCGGTCGTCCGCCCGGCTCTGGCTGTTCGCGTTCCTCGGGTTCTTCCTGCTGAGCGCGTCGTGGGCGATCGCGGCACCCTACGAGGGGCCGGCGGACGAGTCGCGGCACACCGTGCGTGCCGCGGGCATCTTCGAGGGCCAGGTCATCGCCGAGCAGGACGCGGCCGGTGCGGTCCAGGACGTCCCGGCGAGCCTGCTGGTCAACTGGTGCTTCCAGCAGCAGGTCACCGTGCCGGCGGACTGCCTGCACGCGCGCTACCCCTCCGAGGGTGAGGCGCTGCACGAGGAGTCCACGCCGGCCGGGCGCAACAACCCGGCCTACTACGTGGTCGCCGCCTGGCCGCTCGCGTTCTGGCCGAACTGGACCGGTGTCGTGCTGAGCCGGCTCGTCACCAGCGCCATCGCCTCCGCGCTGCTCGCGAGCACGGTCGTGGCGGCGGCGCGCTGGAACCGCAGCAGGGCGATGGCCGCCGGTCTGATCGTCGGGGCCACCCCGATGGTGTTCCACGTCTACGGCTCGGTGAACCCGCAGAGCCTGGAGATCCCGGCGGGCGCGGCGCTGTTCGCCTCGATGATGGCGCTGGTGCAGGCCGAGAAGGCCGGTGCGGGCGTCAACCGGGCCGCGGTCGCGCTGGCGGGCATCTCCGCCGCCGTGCTCGTGGTGCCGCGGTTCACCGGCATCATGTGGCTGGTCGGCATCATGCTCGTCGCGCTGGTGCCGTCCTCGAAGGACCGGTTGCGCGAGCTCTGGCGGTCGGCGACGGTCAAGCGCTGGTCGGTGTTCGTGGCGTTCGCGACGGCACTCGGCCTCTCCTGGACCGTGCTGGTGAAGCCGGCGGACCCGTCGGGCTACGACCACGGCTGGACGTTCGGCTACATGGCGAAGTTCGTGATCGCCGACCTGTGGCCGAACATCGCCTACCAGATGGTCGCGGTGACCGGCTGGAACGAGACGCTGATGCCGCGGCTGGTCTACGTCGCCTGGTTCATGGCGGCCGGACTGCTCGTGCTCGGCGGTCTCGTCGTCGGCAACCGCACCGACCGGTGGCGGCTGCTCTTCCTGTTCTTCGGCACGTTCGCACCGCTGCTCGTGCTGGAGCTGCTGAGCGCCAACCAGATCGGCTGGTTCAACCAGGGCCGCTACTTCCTGCCGGGAGCGATCGCGCTGCCGATGCTCGGGGCGTGGGTCATCTCCCGCAGGGCGCTGAACGACGAGCAGATGGGCCGGATCGCCCGCCTGCTCGCGGTGTTCCTGCTGCCGATCCACCTCGTGTGCCTCGCGTACACGATGACCCGCTGGCAGTCGGGCCTCGCGTCGATCAACCCGTTGCGGGGCAGCTGGTCCCCGGCGTACGGCTCGGTCCTGCCGCTCGTGCTGGCCGTGGCCGGGATCGCGATCACGCTCGTCGTCCACTGGCGGATCTCCCGGGTTCCCGCGGCGGCCGAGCCGAAGCCCGTGACCGACGAAGAACCCGTCAAGGAGCCGATCCGTGCCGCCAACAGCTGAACGTGCCGGAGTGCGGCTGTGGCTGGTGTCGTTCGTCGGCTTCGCCGCGCTGTTCGCGGGCTGGGCGTTCGCCACGCCGTACAACGGCCCGCCGGACGAGTCGCAGCACGTGCTGCGCGCGGCGGGGGTCGTGCGCGGCGAGATCATCGCCAAGCAGGACATCAACGGCGGTCTGCAGCTCGTGCCGGACAGCCTCTACCCCGGTTTCTGCTTCCCCACCAAGGCGACGGTGCCCGCCGACTGCGAGCCGGAGCCCGGTGGTGACGAGACGCTGCGGGAGCTCGACACGACCGCGGCGCGGTACAACCCGGTCTACTACGCGGTGACGGGCTGGCCGCTGCTGCCGTGGCCGAACTGGACCGGGATCATGCTCACCCGCCTGCTGACCGGTGCCGCCGTGGCTGCGCTGCTCGCCGGCACGGTGGTGGCCGCGGTGCGGTGGACGCGGCACCGGGCGCTCCTCGCCGGTGTCGTCGCGGCGACCACGCCGATGGTCGCGCACCTCGCCGGTGCGGTGAACCCGCAGGGCGTGGAGATCGCCGCCGGTGCGGCGCTGTTCGCGAGCCTGCTGGCCCTGGTGCACGAGCAGCGGGCCGGGGTGAACCGCGCGGCCGTGGCGCTGGCGGGGATCTCGGCGGCCGTGCTCGTGACGCCGAAGTTCACGGGTGCCATGTGGCTGTGCGTGATCTTCGGTGTGGTGCTGCTGCCGTCCTCGAAGGACCGGTTGCGCGAGCTGTGGCGGTCGGCGTCGGTGAAGCGCTGGTCGGTCCTCGTCGTGCTGGCGACCGTCGCGTCGCTCGCGTGGACGCTGGTCGTCAAGCCGGCCGACCCGACCGGGTGGGACCGCAAGCAGACGCTCGCGATGGTGCTGAAGCACGCGTTCGTCCACGCGTGGCCGAACAACGTCTACCAGATGATCTCCGTGCCCGGCTGGGCCGAGCTGGAGATGCCCCGCCTCGTCTACATCGTGTGGATCATGGTGGTCGGGCTGCCGCTGCTGGCCGCTTTCGCACTCGGCGACCGGGTCGAGCGGTGGCGGCTGGGAGCGCTGGCGTTCGGCGCGTTCGTGCCGTTGCTCGCGCTGGAGGTGCTGAGCGCCAACCGGATCTGGTTCTTCAACCAGGGCAGGTACTTCCTCACCGTCGCGGTGGCGTTGCCGATGCTCGCCGCGTACGTGCTGGTGCGGCACGGTTTCACCGCCCGGCACATGCGGACGATGACGCGGTTGTTCGCGGTGCTGACGCTGCCGGTCCACGTGGCGTGCCTGCTGTACGCGATGACGCGCTGGCAGTCGGGGCTGAAGTCGCTCAACCCGCTCGAGGGCGAGTGGACGCCGCCGCTGGGTTCGGTGCTGCCGATCGTGCTGGGGGTGGTGGGGGCCGGTGTGCTCTTCGCCGCCTACTGGTGGGCGTCGAGGGTTCCGGAGCGGGTGCACGTCCAGTCCGAACCGGAGCAGGTGACGACGTCCGTCTGACGCAACCGCGGGCCTGACAACGCGAAGAGGCCCTCCCGGCACAGCGCCGGGAGGGCCTCTCGTCTTGAGTCCGGTCAGGACCCGTTGCGCGCCTTGCGGATCTGCTTGCCGGCGACGCGGCTGAGCTGGTGCAGCACGGTGCCGATGTTGGGTTCCCCCGCCAGGTCGGGGTCGCGCAGGTGGCGCTGCAGCTCCGCGTTCTGCGTGCGGAGCACCCCGAGCTCGTGGTTCCGCCGTGCGAGCTCGCCGTGCAGCCGCTCGATCTCCACGCGCTGCCGGGCCACCTCCTCGGCGAAGCGGTCGTGGTTCTCCGCGGCGGCCACCGCCTCGTACTGCAGCTGCAGCACGCGCGTGTACATGGCGACGCGGTTGTTCTCCATCATCGCGAGCAGCTTCGACGACGTGTACGGCTTGAGCGCGTCGAGCAGCTTCTTGGCGAACGGGGCGTCCTTGCGCACCATCACGCCCATGCCGAACACGGCGGGCACGATGACGAACAGCCAGTCCTCGTCGGCCTCCGCGATGGCGTCCTCGATCGCGGTCAGCACGCCGTTGCGCTCGCCGCCCGCCTCGACGGCGACGCTGTACGAGCCGTGCCCGACGAAACCGGCGGGCGTGAGCTCGTCGTGCCAGATCGTCGGTCCGTCGACGAGTGACACCTCGTGCTTGGCGTCACCGGACAGCAGCGACGGCTCGTAGTACAGGTCGCGGCGCGACCAGGGCCACAGCACGTCGTGCAGCGCGATGACCGCGTCCGGCGTGTTCTTGAGCAGGTACGTCAGCTCGCCGTGCAGCACGGCGTAGTTGTGGTCGCCGTCCAGCACGTACAGGTCGGCGGCCGGCAGCTCGGCCAGCACCTGCGGCGACGGCCGTTCGACGAGCTCGAGCTTCGGGTTCTTCGCGAGCGTCTCGCGCAGCTCCGCCGTCGGGTACGGGTCGATGCAGTAGACCTTCGACGCACCCAGCTCGGTGTAGATCGAGCTGACCTGACCGGACTCGACACCGACCTCGAGGACGCTCTCGATCTTCTTGTAGGTGAAGAGGATCTTGAACATCTCGTGGAAGACGGACATCGAGTGCAGCAGGAAGGGCTGCTGCCGCGCGGTCCTCGCCTGGGCGTGGGGATCGGTTCTGTCGCCGGTCATCGCCGGGTCGAGCATCACGTGTTACCTCCCAGCTTGCGGATCGCGATCCGCGCCGCGCTTGCCGCGAGTCCAGCCGGACCGCGAGTCCTGTACTCCTGCTTGAGGCGACCGGACACCCGCGCGAGCTTCTTCGCGGTCGGCAGGTGCGGGGAGAGGTGCGAGATGGACTGCGGCAGCACCGCGAACCCGACGGTGACCTGGCCCGACGACACCCAGCCGCCGGCGCGCTGCGCGATCGGCAGGATCAGCGCGGAGTGCTCGTTGTCGAACTCGACCATGTTCGCGCCGAGCCAGCGGCACTCGCGGTAGCTCATGCCGGCGAAGTCGTCGTGGCCCTCCCAGCGGACGGTGACCTTGCGGCCGCCCGCGGCGACGACCTCGGCCTCGATCCAGTCGACCCGCACGATCGCGGGACGTCCGGGCAGTGCGAGGGAGAGGTCGATGGTGTCGTGGTGCTCGAACCGCAGCCGGGCGAACGACAGGCCGTTGTGGTTGATCCGCACGCGCTTGCGCCCGGCCTCACGCCACTTGTCCTCGGCGGTGCGGTAGTACAGCGCCGTCTCCATCGGCTCACCGCTCGACTCGAAGACCGACGGCTCGATCCGGCCGGTGGCGAGACCGCGCGCGGCCGCACCGAGACCGGTGTCGGACGCGGCGAGCAGGGCCGGCCAGAACGAGTCGCGCATGTGCAGGTCGTCGAGGTCGGCCGGCGAGAGGTACGGCAGCACGGCCTTCAGGTCCTCCGGCACGATCCTGGTGACGACCGAGGAACCGAAGTTGTCCTCGTGCGCCCAGTTGCCGAACACGGCCGCCTCCTCCGGCGTCGGCGCCTTGAGGGCCGACACGAGGATGTTGGCGAGCCGGTCCTTCGCCGCCGGGGAGGTGGTGAGGTCCGCCCACCGGCCGTCGGAGTGGGTGACGTAGCGGTTCCACTGCGCCTGGAACGCCTTGATGCCGTCCTGCACGGCCCTGCGCTCGTTGTTCTGCGAGGTCGACTCGGAGACCGGGCCGAGCACCGGCGCACCGTCCTCGGTGAACCCGATGAGCGAGCCGCAGATCGAGTTGACGCACTGCTCGAACACCTCGGGGCTGCGCACGATGGTGGCGCAGGTGTCCTCGGGGTGACCGGCCTGGGCGAGGTAGCCCTCGACCTGGAGCCCTGCGAGGTACGCGCGGGCGGCGCGGTGGTCCGTGGCGATGTAGAGACCGGCCGGGACGATGTCGCTGCCCGCCGCCTTCAACGCCTTGGCCAGCATGTACTGGATCGTGCCGCCCCAGCCGAGGTCGACGAGGGTGATGTCGTCGCCGTCCAGCGCGCCCGCCTTGCGCAGCGAGAGCATCAGCCGCTCGCGGGCGGCGGTGAGGTTGCCCTTGAGGCGGTTCTGGATGTGCGGGGTCTCGGTCAGCGCGATGCTGACCCGCTCCGCGATGCCGCCGTTGTCGATGACCGTGTTCAGGTCGCCGGCGAGGCTCGGCACGTCGCCCGCGCGCAGCCCCATCGTCGACAGCACCTGGCGCACGTTCAGCTGGTAGCTGCGCCGGATGAACTCGTGGATCGAGTCGGTGTCGAACTCCGTGACACCCGCGATCGACGTGACGTGGCGGGACAGCCAGATCGGCTTGGCCGTGACGTCCCAGCCGCGGGCCCTCGCCGCGTTGTTGACGAGCTCGGAGAGCAGCTCGCCCTCGCGCATCGGGCACCAGAGGACCTTCTTGCCCGCCGTGTGCGCCTTCCACGCCACCCACTCGGCGAAGCCGGTGAGGACGGGGCCGAACACCGAGGCGCCGTACCGCCACGCGGTGTCGACGGCCGAGTTGGACTGGTGCCGGCCGGCCTGGATCGTCTTGGCGCGCAGGCTGGTGATGCCGAAGTCGCCCTCGACGGCGTCGAAGTGCGGCGCGTACGGGCCGAAGTGCTCGACCGTGTCGTTCTCGCGCTCCAGCACGTTCGTCAGCTCGTCGTCGAGGCGGCGGAACAGCACGGTCCGCACGCCCATCTCGCCGGGCACCTCGATGTCGGCGACCACGTTGTCGCCGATGTGCACGACCTGCTCCGGCTCCTTGCCGATCTCCTTGAGCACGATCTCGAACAGCCCGCTCGCCTTGTCCAGCCCGTGCTGGTGCGAGCGGAAGATCTTGACGTCCTTCAGGCTGCCCAGCTCGGGGCGGTCGAGCAGGTAGTTGAGGTGCTCCTCGGTGAAGTAGGTGTCGGAGACGAAGATGACCTGCACGTCGTGCTTGAGCGCGCTCTTCACCACCTCGGCCATGTCGAGGTCGACGACCGTGTACTCGCGCTCGGTCTCGATCTCGGCCTTCACCAGCTCGTCGAGGCGCTCGCGGGGGAACACGTTCGACGGCATCGCGCGCCAGATGTCGAACAGCGAGACCTCGGTGCCCAGCGCCTCGCGGCCGTTGCGCGCCTTGTCCTCCGCGACCACGCGCATCCGGCGGAACGTGGCGTCGGTCACCCACTCCGGCGCGAGCCCCGCGGCGCGCAGGCGGGCGCCGAGGATGCCGAACACGTCCGCGGGCCGGGGCACGCGCCGCCACAGGATCGTGTCGAAGATGTCGAACGAGAGGACGGAGCACGACCGGTCCTCGATGATCCTGTGCACGTCCTCCAACAGCGGATGACGTCGTGCTGCCGCGACCTGAGTCATCGCGGTGCCCCCTTTTCCCCACCGCGGTGACACCGCACCGGCGAATGGCTCATACCACGGAGTTTCTGCGTGCTGCCCAGATGACACAGCGGCCGTCACCATACCGGGGCCGACCGCGCCGATCCCGGCCGGACGTATCCTTGTCGGCCGTACGCGCGGTCCACCGGAGCGGGCGTGCGGTCCACGAGGTGAATGAGGGAGACGTCTTGCGGCACGCGATCGTGATCGGTGGCGGCATCCTCGGTCTGGCAACGGCGAACGAGCTGGTCAGCAGGGGTTACCGGGTAACGGTTCTGGAGAAGGAGGGCCACTGGGCGGCCCACCAGAGCGGCCACAACTCCAACGTGGTGCACGCGGGGCTGTACTACAAGCCCGGCTCCTTCAAGGCGCGCATGAGCGTGGCGGGCAACCGCTCGATCATCGACTTCGCCCGCGCCAACGGGGTGGCGCACGAGGTGTGCGGCAAGCTCGTCGTCGCCACCTCCCCCGACGAGCTGCCCGCGCTGAACGTGCTCGCGGAGCGCGCGGAGGCGAACGGCGTGCCCGCCAAGCTGATCTCCCCCGCCGAGGCGCGCGACTACGAGCCCGAGGTCTCCTGCGTGGCCGCCCTGCGCGTGGAGAGCACCGGCATCATCGACTTCCCCGGCATCTGCGGCGCTCTGGTCCGGTCGCTGAACGCGGCCGGCGCCGACCTGCGCCTGTTCACGCCCGCGCTGGGCATCCGCCCCGGCCGCACCGGCGGGGTCGAGGTCGCCACCGGCACCGAGGTGCTGCGCGCCGACCTGCTGGTCAACTGTGCCGGTCTGCAGTCCGACCGCGTCGCCCGCCTCGCCGGCCTGGAGCCGCGCGCGACGATCGTGCCGTTCCGCGGCGAGTACTACGAGCTCGCCCCGCAGGCGCGCCACCTGGTCAAGGGCCTCATCTACCCGGTGCCGGACCCGACGCTGCCGTTCCTCGGCGTGCACCTCACCCGCATGCTCGACGGTTCCGTGCACGCGGGCCCCAACGCCGTGCTCGCGCTGCGCCGCGAGGGCTACCGGTGGACCCAGATCTCGCCCGCCGACCTCTGGGACGTGGCCCGGTTCCCCGGCATCTGGAAGCTCGCCCGCAAGTTCGCGAAGACCGGGGCCGAGGAGGTGCTGCGGTCGTTCTCGAAGAAGCGGTTCGCCGCCTCGCTGGCCCGGCTCGTGCCGGCGGTGCAGGAGTCGGACCTGGTCAGGTCCGAGGCCGGCGTGCGGGCGCAGGCGATGCTGCCGGACGGCTCGCTGGTCGACGACTTCCTCATCGAGACGGCACCGGCCCAGGTGCACGTGCTGAACGCGCCCTCGCCGGCGGCGACGTCGTCGCTGGAGATCGCCCGGTACGTGGCCGACCAGGCGGTCGCCCAGGCCTGACGGGCGGCCGGGCCTGACCTTCCGCCAGGCCCGGCCGGTCGCTCAGAGCTGAGCGCGGAAGTAGTCGACCGTGCGGGACACGCCCGTCGCGATGTCGACCTCCGGGGTCCAGCCGAGGTCGCGCTCCGCGGCACTCGCGTCGAGCGCGGAGGCGCGCAGGTCGCCGAGGCGGGCCGGGGCGTGCTCCGGGTCGTCCGCGGCACCCGCCGCCTTCGCGACGAGCGTGTGCAGCTCGCGGTCGGACACCTGGTGGCCGGTGCCGATGTTGTAGCGCTGCCCGCCGCCGGCCTCACCGGACGCGGCGACGAACGCCGAGACGACGTCCTCGACGTAGACGTAGTCGCGGGTGTTGCCGCCGTCGCCGAAGACCTTGGTCGGCTTCCCGGCGAGCAGGGCGTTGGCGAAGATCGCGATCACGCCCGCCTCGCCGTGCGGGTCCTGGCGGGGACCGTAGACGTTGGCCAGCGCCAGGTGGGTGCACTCCAGGCCGTAGAGCTGGCGGTAGGTGTTGAGGTACACCTCGCCGGAGACCTTCGACGCCGCGTAGGGCGACTTCGGGTTGATCGGCACGGCCTCGGACACCGGGAGCACGTCCGGGGTGCCGTAGATCGAGCCACCGGAGGAGGCGAAGCAGACCTTGCGCACGCCGGCGCGGCGGGCGGCCTCCGCGAGGTTCACGGTGCCCAGGACGTTCTGGGTCGCGTCGTCCAGCGGCCGCTCGACGCTCACGCGCACGTCGATCTGCGCGGCCAGGTGGTAGACGACCTCGGGAGCGGCCGCCGCGACCACGTCGGCCAGCTCCGGCGAGGTGACGTCGAGCTGCGTGAACGAGTAGCGCTCGGCGTGGGCCTCGGGCGCCGTGCGCTTGCCCCGCCGCAGGTCGTCGACGACGTGGACGGTGTGGCCGTCGCGCAGGAGGCGGTCGACGAGGGTGGAGCCGATGAACCCGGCACCGCCGGTCACGAGAGCACGCATGGCGCCAGCCTACGAGGTCAGAACCAGCGCTCGAGGACCAGGGCGATGCCGTCCTCCGAGTTCGGAGCGGTGACCTCGTCCGCCGCTTCCAGGGCCGACGGGTGCGCGTTGGCCATCGCCACGCCGTGCCCCGCCCACTGCAGCATCGGGATGTCGTTGGGCATGTCGCCGAACGCCACCACGGCGCTCGCGGGGACGCCGAAGCGCTCGGCGGCGTCGGCGAGACCGGTGGCCTTCGTGACGCCCTTGGCGGACAGCTCGATCAGCCCGTTGTTCGTGGAGAACGTCACGTCGACGTGGTCGGTGACCAGGCCCTCGCACGCCTCGACCATCGCGGCGCTGGTCATGCCGGTGTGCCTGACCAGCATCTTGACGGCGTCGAACCCGAGCACGCGGGCGCGGTGGACGTCCTCGGACGGTCCCTCCGGCCAGGCGTGCTCGTAGCCGTGCTCGGCGACGAAGTCGGAGTCGGCCGCGGTCTCGCCGAGGCGTTCGACGGCGAGCGCGCAGCCGGGCAGGACGCGGTCCAGCGTGCTCGCGATGTCGCTGAGCAGGACCGGGTCGAGGCCCCTGCGCCACAGGACGCGGTCGGCGGCGATGTCGTAGAGGGCGGCGCCGTTCGCGCAGACTGCGAGACCCGTCGTGCCCGCCTTGGCGGCCGGCGTGGGGATCCAGCGCGGCGGACGGCCCGTGACGAGGACGAAGGGCACCTTCGCCGCGATCACCCGGCCGACCACCGCCGCGGTGCGGGGTGACACCTCGTCGGTGGGCGTGAGCAGGGTTCCGTCGATGTCGGTCGCGACCAGCAGAGGTTGTTCCACGTCCACCATGTTGCCTGGTGTGGTTCGTCCGGCGGCAGAACAGGTCGTTACGGTACGGGTGTGCGCACAGGCATAGTGATCCTTCCCGAGCACCGCTGGTGGATTGCCGAGCCCAAGTGGAGGGCCGCCGAGGAGTACGGCTTCCACCACGCGTGGACCTACGACCACCTCGGGTGGCGCACGCTCGTCGACGGACCGTGGTTCGGTTCCATCCCCACGCTCACCGCCGCCGCGATGGTGACGACCCGGATTCGCCTGGGAACGCTGGTGGCCAGCCCGAACTTCCGCCACCCGGTGTCGTTCGCCCGCGAGCTGCTGGCCGTGGACGACGTGTCCGACGGCCGGTTCACGCTCGGCGTCGGCGCCGGTGGCCCCGGCTACGACACGACGGTGCTGGGCGGCAAGCCGCCGTTGCCGAAGGAGCGCACCGAGCGGTTCACCGAGTTCGTCGAGCTGCTCGCTCAGCTGCTGTCGCAGGACGAGGTGAGCTACGACGGCCGCTACTACCAGGCCGTGGAGGCCCGCGGCTTCCCCGGCTGCGTGCAGCGGCCGCGGCTGCCGTTCGTGGTGGCGGCGAACGGGCCGAAGGCGATGGAGGTGGCGGCGCGGTTCGGCACCGGCTGGGTCACGATGGGCCCGCCGGCCGAGGACCACGAGGAGTGGTGGCGCGGCGTCGCGCGGATGGCCGCGCAGTTCGACGAGACGATCCTGCGCACCGGCCGCCGCACGCGCGTCGACCGGTACCTCAACCTCGACTCGGCACCGGTCTACTCGCTGTCGTCGGTGCAGTGCTTCACCGACGCCGTCGGCCGCGCGGCCGAGCTGGGCTTCACCGACGTGGTGTCGCACTGGCCGCGGCACGACGGCGTGTACGCGGGCAGCGAGTCGGTGGTCGAACAGGTCGCCGCCGACGTGCTGCCCGCGCTCGGTTAGCCCTTCGGGACCAGCTTCTCGACGCCGCCCATGAACGGCCGCAGCGCCGCGGGCACGGTGACCGAGCCGTCGGCGTTCTGGTGGTTCTCCAGGATCGCGACGATCCAGCGCGTGGTCGCCAGCGTGCCGTTGAGCGTGGCCGCGATCTGCGACTTGCCGTTCTCGTCGCGGTAGCGGACGTTCAGCCTGCGCGCCTGGAACGTGGTGCAGTTCGACGTCGAGGTCAGCTCGCGGTACTTGCCCTGGGTCGGCACCCACGCCTCGCAGTCGAACTTGCGGTGCGCGGAGGTGCCCAGGTCGCCGGTCGCCGTGTCGATGACGCGGTAGGGGACCTCGATCTTGGCGAGCATCTCCTCCTCCCACGCCAGCAGCCGGGCGTGCTCCGCCTCGGCGTCCTCCGGCTTGACGTAGGAGAACATCTCGACCTTGTTGAACTGGTGCACGCGGATGATGCCGCGGGTGTCCTTGCCGTACGAGCCGGCCTCGCGCCGGTAGCACGACGACCAGCCCGCGTAGCGCCGCTCGCCGTCGAGGATCTCGTCGGCGTGGTAGCCCGCGAGCGGCACCTCGGACGTGCCGACCAGGTACAGGTCGTCGTTCGGCAGGTGGTAGATCTCGCTGGAGTGCGCGCCCAGGAACCCGGTGCCCGCCATGATCTCCGGCCGCACCAGCGTGGGCGTGATCATCAACGTGAAGCCGTTCGCCGTCGCCTGCGCCGCCGCCATGTTCAGCAGCGCGAGCTCCAGCTGCGCCCCCACCCCGGTGAGGAAGTAAAACCGCGACCCGCCGACCTTGGCGCCGCGCTCCATGTCGATCGCGCCCAGCTTCGTGCCCAGGTCGAGGTGGTCGACCGGCTCGAAGTCGAACTCGCGGGGCTCGCCGACGGTCTTGAGGACCACGAAGTCGTCCTCGCCGCCGACCGGGGCGTCCGGGTGCACCAGGTTCGGGATCTTGGTCAGCAGCTCGTCGACCTCGGCCGCGGTGGCGTGCTGCTCGGCCTCGGCGGCCTTCACCTCGTTCGAGAGGTCCTTGGCCTTCACCAGCAACGCGGTCTTGTCGTCGCCCTTGGCCTTGCCGACCTCCTTGCCGAGCACCTTCTGCTCGGCGCGCAGGGTGTCCGCGCGGGAGATCGCGGAACGCCGGCGCTCGTCAGCGGACAGCAGGGCGTCGACGACACCTTCGTCCTCGCCGCGGGCACGCTGCGAAGCGCGCACGATCTCCGGGTTCTCGCGCAACACCTTGAGGTCAATCACCCTGAGAAGGGTAGACCAGCCCGTACCACGCCCCTCACCGAGTTCCGCCCACCCGCCCACCGACCGGGCACGCGGGGGCCCCGCGTTCCCCCTGGGGGAACGCGGGGCCCCTGCGTGACTTCCGTGATGCGGAAAGGTGGGTCAGCTGATCGCGACCGCCACCACGAGGCCGAGCGCCAGGTGCGCGGAGGCGACGACGACCGAGGCCGGGGCGAACCGGTCCGACTCGATGATCGAGCCGATGTCCAGGCGGGTGATCCACTCCAGCAGCCGGACCGCGGCCACCTGCACGATGATGCCGAAGAAGCCGTAGATCAGGGCCGAGAGGAGGCCCTCGTCGAGCTTGCCGACCGAGCTGGTGATGGCGACGACCACGATGAAGGCCATCGACAGCAGACCGGAGGCGGTCACGATGACGGCGTTCGGTGCACCGTTGCGGACGAGGGTGGACAGCTTGCCCGGGGTCGTCCAGTCGATCGCGTAGAAGCCGAACACCATGAGGACCAGACCGACGACGGCGTACAGCGCGATCGCGCCGATGCCCCGGCCGATGGCCGAGCCGAAGCCGGGGTCCAACGCGAGCTGCGTCGTGATCATGTGCTGTTCCCTTTCGGAGTTCACTCAACAATGCGGTGCGGCACGAACGCCGCGCCATCGTCGGTCACCAGACCGACTGTTTCCCGGATGCCCAGTCCCGCCGACGTGTCGCCGACGACCCAGGCTCCCAACGCGGGGCGGTAGCCGTCGAAGTCCGGAAGCGGGTCGAACAGCTGGTACACGAAGCCTTCTTTGCCGTACACGCCGCCGGTCTGCGTCTCGTAGCCGGGCGCGACGATCTGGATGTTCGACCCCTCACGGCCGAGCAGCGGCTTGCGCACGTACTCGGTCAGCATGCCGGGGTTGTTCAGGTACGCGGGCAGCAGGTTCGGGTGGCCCGGGTACATCTCCCACAGGACCGCGAGCAGCGCCTTGTTGGAGAGCAGCATCTTCCACAGCGGCTCGATCCACAGGGTGGCGGGCAGCGACTCGACGGCGTGGCGGCCGAACTGCTCCTCGACCACCCACTCCCACGGGTAGAGCTTGACCACGGTGTTCATCGGGGCCTCTTCGAGGTCGACGAACCGGTTGAGCAGCGTGTCCCAGCCCAGGTCCTCGATCGCGAGCCCGACGGTGTTCAGCCCGGCCTCCGCGGCCGTCTCCTGGAGGTAGGCGGTGGTGAGGTGGTCCTCGCCGGACGGTTCCGCGCCCGACCAGGTGAAGTGGACCTCACTGGAGGGCAGCTTCGCGCCGATCTGGGACCAGCGCTCGACCAGCTGCTCGTGCAGCGAGTTCCACTGGTCGTCGTCGGCGAACACGTCGGTCTTCCAGTTCCACTGGATGATCGCGGCCTCGAGCAGCGAGGTGGGCGTGTCGGCGTTGTACTCCAGCAGCTTGGCCGGGCCGGAGCCGTCGTAGCGCAGGTCGAAGCGGCCGTAGAGGTGCGGGTCGTGCCGCCGCCACGACTCGGCGATGTGCGGCCACACCCATTCGGGGATGCCGAAGTCGCGGTAGCGCTCGGTGGTGACCACGTTGTCCACCGCGTCGAGGCACATGGAGTGGAGCAGCTCGACGTCGGCTTCGAGCGAGAGGATCTCGCTCATCTCGAACACGTAGTGCACCGACTCGTCCCAGTACGGGCGGTCGGAGCCGTTGGCGTACTTCGCGGGCAGCCCGAACACGAGGCCCTGGTCAGAGACCGTCCGCTGCCAGTTCGGCCGCGGTGAGGAGGTTTCACGACGCAACTGTCAGCTCCCGCTGCTGGACTTGCCGCTGCTGACGCCGAACCCGCCGCGCTGCACGGTCGTGCCCGACTTCGTGGACACGTTCGCACCCTTGGGGATGGTGTAGCTGCCGCCGGTCACCTTCTGGCCGACCGCGCCCGAACCACCGTAGTTGTAGCGGTACTGGCTGCCGCCGATGTAGATGAACCCGCCGCTGCTGTACCCGCCGTGGCTGCGGTAGTAGCTCTCGTCGCAGTAGTCGTCGTCGACGATGACGTTGTTCTTGTCGGTGCACTGCGCCGTGACGTTCTTGGGGCTGGCGGCTGCGTACCAGATCGCGATCAGCGCGACGACACCCACCGTGACGCCACCACCGATGAGCAGGCGTTTGCGGGTCTTGCGGCGCTTCTCGAACGCGGCGGACTCGGCGGCGAACCGCTCCTGCTGCGCCTTCTGCGCGGCGGCACGGGCGCGCTGCTCCGCGACCGACGGCTGACGCGCCTTGGTCACACCGGCCTGCTGCTGGCGCACCTGGCCCTTGCCCTTCTGCTGGGCGGGGGGCTGGGCCGGTCCCGGCTGCGGCACCGGCACCTGCGGCGGCAGCTGCTGGTACGGCGCCGGCTGTTGCGGCTCTTGCGGCTGGCCGGGAGGCCCCTGAGGCGGCATCCCCTGCTGGTTGTTGTCAGTCATCACCACTCCCGCGGGCAAGGTACCTAGCGATACGACCATTTGACGGCCAATCAGGTGACGAGTGTCCTAATAGCAACACTCGCCCCCTTTGGTCCAACCCGGCCGACAGCCGTCTCACACAGCACAGGCATCATGGATGAGATGTCTCCGAGCGCCGGTTGGTTGAGTCGATCAGGTCACATCCGCGACACGCGGCTGGTGATGCTGGGCGCGTTCGTGGGCGCGTTCGGCCTGCTGATGGTGTCCGCGTTCACGTCCGTGCTGGCAGGAGGCCCGCTGACCACCAAGCGCGAGCTGGTGAACGCGGCCTACCAGGCCGTGGCGGGCGACTGCCTGAACTGGGCGAAGACCGACCTGTCCGACGCGCAGAAGGTCGACTGCACCGCCGCGCACAGGTTCGAGGTGACCGGCACGGCCGACATCGCGGCCGGCTACCCGAAGGAAGCGCCGTTCCCGACGCCCGAGGCGTGGGAGAAGATCGCCCAGGACAACTGCGCGCAGGCGGCGACGACTTACATGTCCGGCAAGCTCGACCCCAAGGGCAAGTACGGCGTGAGCTCGCTCAACCCGGACGAGAACCGCTGGAAGAACGGCGACCGCCAGCTGCGCTGCGGCCTTCAGGTCACCGCACCCTCCGGCGCGCCGCTGCCCTCGTTCGGCAGCGCGAAGACCCAGGACCAGTCGAACGTGTACGACCCCGGCGTGTGCGTCGCGCTCGGTGAGAACAACACGGTCGGCGACCCGATCGAGTGCGCCCAGCCGCACGCGTTCGAGATCATCGGTGTCTTCGCGCACCCCGAGGGCGAGTACCTGGCGCCCGAGAAGCAGGACGCCGTGATGTCCGAGCAGTGTGCCGCGATCGCCGTCGAGTACACCGGTGGCGCCGACCTGAAGGCCAAGGGCCTGCTCGTCACGTGGGACGTCCGCGCCCAGGAGAGCTGGGCCGTCGGCTCCCGCAAGGCCAACTGCAAGATCGGTGCCGTCCCCGAGGGCGAGAAGCTCGTCGCCTGGAAGGGCAGCGTCCGCAACCCCAACGGCGCCCCGCTGACCACCTCGAACCCGCCGCAGACCACCTCGGTCAAGCCGCAGGACGAGCCCACCGGTGCCCCGCTGCACTCCCAGTCGGGCCAGCCGTCCGGCAGCGCGGAACCGTCCGAGTCCGGCAAGCCCGACAAGCCGTCCAGCAGCCAGCCCACCACGACGACGACAACCGAGAACCGATGACTGTGGAGATGACGCGCGCCCGGTTCGACGAGCTCGTCGAGGAGGCGCTGGACCTGGTCCCACCCGACTTCCTGCACGCCATGAACAACGTGGTCGTGCTGGTCGAGGACCGCAACCCGGACGAGCCGTCGCTGCTCGGCCTCTACCAGGGCATCGCGCTGACCGAGCGGAACACCGACTACGGCGGCACCCTGCCCGACCACATCTTCATCTACCGCGAGGCGATCCTCGACATCTGCACCACCGAGGACGACGTGGTCGAGGAAGTGATCGTCACCGTGGTCCACGAGATCGCGCACCACTTCGGCGTGGACGACGCAAAGCTCCACGAGCTGGGCTGGGGCTGACCCCCCTGCTCGTGGAGCAAGGGGGCTAGACGTCCACGCCTGCCCACGAGCGGCACAGCCAGCCGTCGCCGTCGCGCTCCAGCACCACCACGCCGGTGTTCGGCAGCAGGTTCTCCGCCAGTTCCACCGGCACGTTGTCGGCGAGTGCCAGTGCGCCCATGCGGCCGGCGCCGCCGTGGGTCACGACCATGACGGTGCCGGTGTCGCGGTGGATCGACCTGATGGCGCCGAGGAACCGGTCCAGCACCTGCTGCCCGGTCTCACCTCCACCGGGGAAGGCCACGTCGAGGGCGCCCTCCGCCCACTTCACGACGGTCTCCAGGTAGGTCCGGTAGGCCTCGGTGTCGTTGCGGCCCTCCAGGGACCCGACCTGGATCTCCTCGATGCCCTCCAGGACCTGGACGGGCAGACCGAAGCGTTCGGCGGTGGGGGCGGCGGTCTGCTGGGCACGCAGGCCGATGCTCGCGTAGACGGCGGTGATGTCCTCGCCGGCGAGCGAGTCGGCCAGTTCGCGGGCCTGTTTGTGGCCCAGTTCGGTGAGCGGGGGGCCGGGCATGGCCGTGTCCAGCCTCCGCTCGATGTTCGACGCCGTCTCGCCGTGCCTGACCAGCAGCAACCTCACCCGCGCTCGCCCTTTCTGACAGCATCGACCCAGGAGGCTGCCGCGGCGAACTCGTCGTTGTGAGCGGTCACGGGTTCCCGGTCGGCCTTCGGGAAGGACCCCAGGAACCGGATCTCGTGCGAGTGCCGGTGCAGCGCGGCCAGCGCGTCACCGATCCTCGGTTCTGCGATGTGCCCCTCGACGTCGATGTAGAAGCGGTACGTCCCCAGTTTGCCCTTCGTGGGACGCGATTCGAGGCCGGTGAGATTGATCCCACGCAACGCGATCTCGGTGAGCAGCTCGGACAGCACGCCGACGCGGTTCGGCGTGGTCACGACGACGCTGGTGCGGTCGGCACCGGTCGGCTGCGGCAGCTCACCCGGCTGGCGCAGCAGCAGGAACCGGGTGCGCGCGTCGGCCACGTCGAGCACGTCGACCGCGTGCTCTTCGAGCCCGTAGTGGTTGATCGCCACGGGGGCGGTGACGGCGGCGTCGAACTCGCCGCGTTCCACGGCGGCGGCCGCGGCGGCGGTCGAGGAGGTGGCGATCGAGGTGGCGCCGGGCAGGTTGGCGGCGATCCACTCACGGGTCTGGGCCAGCGCGTGCGGGTGCGAGGCAACGGTCGAGATCGACGTGGTGCCGGGCCGGACCAGGACGCTGAACCGGACGTCGAGCACGGTCTCGGCGACGGCGACCACGGGCGTGTCGCGGATCAGGACGTCCAGCGTCGCGGGGACGGCGCCCTCGACGGAGTTCTCGATCGGGACGCACGCGAACTCGGTGTCGCCGGACCGGACCGCCGCGACGGCGAGCGGGATCGTGTCGACCGGGACGAGGTCGGAGCCGAACCGGAGCGCTGCCTGCTCGGTGAAGGTCCCCTGTGGTCCGAAGTACGCAATGCGAGGCACCCGCTCACAGTAGAGGTGAGGATCACGCCTGTGTCAGCGGCCGAACCTGGGTTCCGCCGGGGCCGTGCGAACTGGAATGCTTGGGGCGTGCCCGCTCTAGCGCCAGAACTCGTGTTGTGCGCGGTCGACGAACCGATGGCGAACGCCTGGCTCGCCGTGGCTGCCGGGCGGAGCGGTGTGCGGGTGCACCGCGGGTCCGTGCTGGACATCCACGCGCAGGCCGTGGTCAGCCCGGCGAACTCGCAGGGCTGGATGCGCGGCGGCATCGACGCGGTCTACGCGCAGGCGTTCCCGATGGTCGAGAACAACGTCCGCAGCGCCGTGCTCGCGTTGCACGGCGGTGAGCTCCCGGTCGGTGACGCGCAGATCGTGGCGACCGGCGAGACCGAGCCGGCGTGGCTGATCAGCGCGCCGACCATGCGCATGCCGGGCGAGCTGCTGCCGAACGACACCGTCCACCCCTACCTGGCCGCCCGCGCCGTCCTGCGGCTCTGGCTCGAGGGCAGGCTGGAGGACGGCACGCCGGTGCGCGACGCCGTCCACACCATCGCGATGCCGGGTCTGGGCACCGGGGTGGGAGGCGTCGCGCCGACCACGTGCGCGCGTCAGGTCGCCGCCGCGTGGGACGAGGCGTTCAACCCGCTGCGCGTGTAGTCCACTTGTGCACAACCCTGTGGACAGAGTTGTGGACACCTGTGGACTACTGGCGGGGTGCGACCCATCGTTCCAGGTCGAGCTCGTCCGTCATGGGGATGCCGAAGTCGCCGACGGTGGGGATCTCCGGTTTGAGCTTGCGCGCCTCGCGGACCGCGTCGGGCCGCAACGCCGTCATCTTGAACCCGCGGCGCTGGTAGAAGCGCAACGCGTCCAGGTTGTCGTTGGTGGTCGTCAGGCGCACGCGGTTGCACCCGAGCGTGCGCGCCTGGCGGACCGCGGCGTCGACGAGCGCGGTGCCGACGCCGCGGCCCCTGCGCAGCGCGTCGATCGTGACGATCTCCAGCTGGTGGTTCGCCACCGCGTAGGTCAGCAGGCCGAGCACGTGGCCCTGCTTCTCCACGAGGAAGCCCGGCAGACTCGCCGGGAAGAACACCTCTCCGTGCGCGACGGAGGTGTGCGCTCCCCATAGCTCAAGCACCAACCGAGCGACGACTATGCGATCTGCTTCCTCGATCGGTCGTACTGAGCCTTCTGCCATGCCAAGAACTGTCTCAATCCGAGTGACGCTCAGGAACACCCATTCGACGTACGGTGGATTCGTGCCAGTGCGCGTTTTGTTGGTTGACGATCACGAAGTAGTGCGCAGAGGACTGCGCGAGATGCTCGACGACGAGGAGGACATCTCCGTCATCGCCGAGGCCGGTTCCGTGGACGAGGCGGTGACGCGGGCCCAGAGGACTTCGCCCGACGTGGCCGTCGTGGACGTTCAGCTGCCCGACGGCAGTGGTGTGGACCTGTGCCGGACGCTGCGGGACCTGGGCGTCCGCTGCCTCGTGCTGACCGCCTTCGACGACGAGGAGGCGCTGGTCGGCGCGATCATGGCGGGTGCGTCGGGATATCTGCTCAAGCAGGTGCGGGGCCAGGACGTCGTCACCGCGGTGCGCGAGGTCGCGGCTGGACGGTCCCTTCTGGACCCGGCCACGACGGCGCGCGTCCTCGACCGGATGCGGAATCCGGCTCCGGTCGGACTCACCGACCAGGAACAACGGGTGCTGGAACTGATCGGTGAGGGTCTGACAAACCGCCAAATCGGTGAAAGGTTGTTCCTCGCGGAGAAGACCGTGAAGAACTACGTGACGTCCGTGCTCGCCAAACTCGGGATGGAACGGCGTACGCAAGCCGCCGCATGGGTGGCTAAACGGGGACGGACCAGGTGAGCGTCGTCCCGTTCGGTGAACTCACGACGCGGAAATCGCCGCTCGCGGACTTGGCCCGTTCCGCGAGGTGCCGCAGTCCGCGTTGAGTCACGCCGGACGGGATGCCGCATCCGTTGTCCGCGACCCGCAGCAGCAGATGCTTCTCATCGCGCCGTACGTCGATCTGGACGTTCGTGGCACCTGAGTGCCGCACGACGTTCGACAACGCCTCCCGCAGGGCCGCTCGGGTGTCGTCGGCGAGCCTGCGCGGCACGTTCGCCAGGTCGCCGGCCACGTGCAGGCGCGGGCCGAACCCGAGCAGCTCACCGGCCGTGCGGACCTCGGCGTTGACCGAGTCGAGCAGGTCGGTGGAGTCGGCGGGGTCGGTGTTGCGCAGCTTGCGGACGGTCGCGCGGACCTCGGCGATCGTCTCGTCGACCAGGTCGACGGCCTCGTTGATGCGGGTCCGGTCGGTGTTGTCGAGCTTCTTGCCCAGCCGGCGTTCCAGCAGGCTGAGCTGCACGCCGGCGCCGTAGAGGCGCTGGATGATCACGTCGTGCAGGTCGCGGGCGATGCGTTCGCGCTCCTCGTAGACGGCGACCCGCTGGCGTGCGGTGAAGCCCTCCGCGAGCACGACCGCGAGCCCTGCCTGGGCGGCGAACGCGCTCAGCACGTCCACCGTCTCCTGCGTGAACGCCGGCTTGTCGCGCCTGCGGTAGACCGCGAGGGCGCCGATCTTGCGGTCGGACGTGCCGAACGGGGCCACCGCGAACGGGCCGTAGCTGCGCAGCGCGTGCGGCACGTACGGGGCAGTGCGCGGGTCGTTCGTCACGTCGCCGGCCATCACCGGGACGCCGGTGCGGGCGGCCTTTGCTGCGGCGCTGCGCGGGCTCAGGGTCGCGACGACCGGTTCACCGCTGGACGCCTCGACGGTGAGCGTGCCGTCGTCGTCGGGCGTGGCGAGCATGGCGAGGCCGAGGTCGGCGTCCGCGATCTCCGCAGCGGCCTCGACCACGAGCCGCAGCACGTTCTCGGGGTCTTCCAGCGCCGCCGACGTGATCTCGGTGGACGCGACGAGCACGCGCCGCGCCAGGGAGGGGTCCATGGTCCTCAACGGTAGGCGGGGGTGCCGAGGTCCAGCACGAGGTCCGCCCGCGCAGCCTCGTCGGGGCGGTGGGTGATGTGCAGGACCGTCCTGCCGTCGCGCCGCAGCTCCTCCAGCACCTTGCGGGCGGTCGGTTCGTCGAGGTGGGCGGTGGGCTCGTCGAGCAGGACCACGTCGGCGTCGTGCAGCAACGCCCTGGCGAGCGCCAGCCGCTGCGCCTCGCCGCCGCTGACCTGGTCGGGCCGGATGACGGTGTCGAGCCGGTCGGTCCACTCGGGCAGGCACGCCCTCCGCAGCGCGTCCCTGAGCTGCTCGTCGTCGTGCGGGCCCGACATCCGCAGGTTCTCCCGGACCGTGGTGCTGACCAGCATCGGCTCCTGCGGGCACCAGGTCGCGCGGGGCAGCTCCACGATGCCGCGCTCCGGTGGCAGGAAGCCCAGGAGCAGCGCGAACAGCGTCGACTTGCCGGCACCCGACGGTCCGACGATCGCGACATGCGTGCCGGGCTCGACGTTGAGGTGCAGGTCGCGCAGCGTCGGCTCGGTCGCGCCGGGCCAGCGGACGTCGACGTTCTCCAGCCGGATCCGCTTGCCGCGCCTGGGCTCCGGCCGCTCCGGCGCGTCGAACTGGAGTCGCGCGCTGGCTTCCCGCAGGGCCCTGCGCTGCTGGGCGGCGAGCGGCAGGGCGGCCAGCGGCTCGGCGAGCGCGAGCGGGACCAGGCCGAGGACCGGGTTGCCGGTCGTGGCGCAGAGCAGGGCGGCCGCACCGGTCGCGAGCAGCACGATCGCCGTGGCGGCGCCGGTGCCAAACGCTTGCCTGCGGGTCTGCCGCGCGAGCTCGGCGTCCTCGGCGTGCAGTTGCGCGAGCAGCCGGTGGTGGGCGTCGTGGGCGATGAGGTCCGGTGCGGCGGTGAGGGCGTTGATCGTGTCGGTCGCGACCTTGCGGCGGCCGCGGGCGAGCTTGGTGCTGGCCCTGCGCTCGGTCCACACGGCGACGGCCGGTGCGGCGAGCCCGGCCGCGAGCAGCAGGCCGCCGAGCGTGAGGGCGGCCGCCGGGTCGATGAACGCGAACAGGACCGTGGTCGCGATGCCGGCACCGATGGCGACGACCGGCGGCACGAGCACCCGCGGCACGAGGTCGCGAACGGTGTCCGTGTCGTCCACGAGCCGTTGCAGGCCATCACGCCGCTGCGTGCGCACGAGCCGAAGCCACAGCTCGGCGCGGAGGTTGGTGGCGAGCTGGAACGCCTCGTGGTGGGTGACCAGGCGTTCGAGGTAGCGGAGCAGGCCTTTGCTCAACGCGAACGTCCGCACGCCCACGGTCAGCACCGTCAGCGTCAGGATCGGCGGCATCTCGGCGGCGCGGGCGATCAGGTGCGCGGCCAGGGCGGTCAGCGCGATGCCGGCGGCGGCCGCGGCGACGCCCAGCAGGGCGCCCTTCCACGGGATCGGCAGGCGCTTCGGGCGTTCCCGCTGCGTCTCCTCCGTGACGACCTTGGCGAACGTCTCCTCCTCCGTCGCCTCCTTGTCCCGGTGCGAGGCGAGGACGACGGCCGCGGTCCCACTGGCCTTCTTGATCGCTTTGTCGACTTTGCGACTTGTCACCGGGTCGAGGTGAGCGGTCGGTTCGTCGAGCAGCAGCACCGTGGCGCCGTGGCGGACCCTCAGCAGGGCGCGCGCGACTGCGACGCGTTGGCGTTCACCGGTCGAGAGGTCGGTGATGCGGCGGTCGAGCAGGTGCGTGGCCACCACCTCATCGGCGACCTCCTCAACGTCCTCCGCGCTCGGCACCGTCAGCTCCAGCTCGGCGCGGGGCGTGGCGGCGGCGAACGCGGGCCGCTGCGGCACGTACGCGATCTCGCCCTCGACCCGCACCGCCCCGTCCGTCGGTTCCACGAACCCGAGCAACACCTGGAACGTCGTCGACTTCCCCGCCCCACTCGCCCCCGCCAGCCTGTGAATCTCCCCGGCCTTCACCTCAAAACTCACCCCGTCCGGCGCGAACCCCCCACGCCGCAACACCCGCAAATTGTCGACATGTACCCGCCCGCCAAGTGCACGCGGGGAGCTTTCGTACTCTCCTAGCGCACGCGGGGGCCCCGCGTGCCCCCAAGGGGAACGCGGGGCCCCCGCGTGACTGTCGTTGTCGACGATGGCGGCTACGCGGCGGACGGACTCAAGGCCGTCCTCGCTGGCGTGGTGGGCGGCGCCGGCGGCGCGGAGGGGGAGGTAGCACTCCGGGGCGAGGATCAGCACGACCAGCGCGGTCATCA
Source organism: Lentzea sp. NPDC037011 (assembly GCF_055607425.1). Taxonomy (NCBI): domain Bacteria; kingdom Bacillati; phylum Actinomycetota; class Actinomycetes; order Pseudonocardiales; family Pseudonocardiaceae; genus Lentzea; species Lentzea sp. NPDC037011. The sequence goes on from NZ_JBVJRT010000001.1 coordinate 70,913, forward strand.
GGGTCATGTCGCCGTGGACGAGGCGGACGCCGACGCCGACGGCGATCAGCGCGACCGACAGCGAGGCGGCGATCTCCAGGACGAGGGCGCTGAGGAACGCGATCCGCAGCGTGCCCATCGTGGCCCTGCGGTGCTGGTCACCGATCTGGCGGACCGCGGCGGCCTGCTGCTTCGCGCGCCCGAACACGGTGAGCACCGGCAGCGCGCGCAGCAGTTCGAGCAGCTGGGCGGAGAGCAGCTCGGTGACGTCGGCCGCCTTCTGGACCCGCTTCTCGGTGTACCAGCCGATCAGGGCGGCGAAGACCGGGATCAGCGGGACCGTGATGGCGATCAGGACGGCCGACGGCCAGTCGGTGAAGAGGATCCAGGCACCGGCCAGCGGCGGCACGACCGCGGCGGTGACCAGCGCGGGCAGGTAGCGGGTGAAGTACGCGTCGAGCGCGTCGAGGCCCTTCGTCGCGAGCACCGACAGCTCGGCGGTGCCGCGGTCGGCGATCCAGCCGGGACCGCGGTCGAACGCACTGGCCAGCAGCCGGGTGCGCAGCTCCTCCTTGGCACCGGCGGCCGCGCGGGCGGCGGCGCTCTCGGTCGCCCACGACAGCGCCGCGCGGGCGATGATCGCGCCGGCCAGCAGCGGGAGGCCCTCGCGGGTCGTGATCACCGACGCGAGCGCGACGGCCTGGGCGACGAGCGCGAGGGAGTTGAAGAACGCCAGCGCGCCCACCCCGACGAGGGCGCGCCGGGCGTTCTTCGAGAGCTGGGGCAGCGCTCCCAGCGGGCCGCGCTTCATCAGTGCGCCGCCGGGATGTGCCGCACGCCGATGCGCTTGCGGAACACCCAGTAGGTCCAGCCCTGGTAGACGAGCACGGCGGGCGTGCCGAACGCCGCCACCCACGTCATGACCTTCAACGTGTACGGGCTCGACGCGGTGTTGGCGATGGTCAGCGACCACGCGTCGTTCAGCGTCGACGGCAGCACGGCCGGGTACAGCGAGCCGAACAGGATCACGACGCTGGCCGCGATGGCGAGCCCCATCAGCGCGAACGACTGGCCGTCGCGGTTGTGCAGCAGCCGCCACATCGCCGCGGCCAGCACCAGCACGACCAGGCCCGCCCACACCCCCGCCACGACCGCGAGCAGCGCGACCAGCGGCAGCAGGGCGACCGGCGAGAGCGTCAGGGCGACGCGGCGGGCCCGTTCGCGGATCTCGCCCTCGGTCTTGAGCGCGGTGAACACGGCGCCGTGGACCAGCGCGTAACCGGCGAACGCGAGCGCGCCGAGCACGGTGTCGAACCGGATCGCCGCGAACGCCGAGCCGACCCGGTCGCCGTTCTCGTCGAGCGGCAGGCCCAGCACCGTCGTCGAGATCAGCAGGCCGACGCACAGGGTCGCGATCCACGAGCCGGCGACGATCGTGACGTCCCACGCCTTGCGCCAGCGCGGGTTGTCGACCTTGCCGCGGTAGTCGAACGCGACACCGCGCCCGATCAGCGCGACGAGGAACAGCGTGAGGGGCAGGTATGCGGCGCTGAGCAGCGCCGCATACCAGCCCGGGAAGGCCGCGAACGTGGCACCGATCGCGGTGATGAGCCACACCTCGTTGCCGTCCCAGACCGGCCCGATGGTGTTGATCATGACTCGGCGTTCGGCGTTGGTGCGCCCGAGGACGGGCAGCAGCATGCCGACGCCGAAGTCGAAGCCTTCGAGGAACAGGTAGCCGAGCCACAGCACGGCGATGAGCACGAACCAGAGCGTTTCCACGTCGTCCCTCCCCTAGTACGCGAACGCCAGGGCGCCGTCGTCGGACTTCTGGGGCAGTACGCCGGGAACACCGCCTCTGACGTACTTGCGGATCAGGTAGACCTCCACGACCGCCAGCACGCTGTAGACCGCGGTGAGCGCGATGAGCGAGGTCAGGATCTCGCCGGGCCGGCTGTTGCTGACCGCCTGCGCGGTGAACATCCAGACACCGTCCACCCCGGACGGGTTCGGCACCACCACGAACGGCTGCCTGCCCATCTCGGTGAAGATCCAGCCGAAGCTGTTGGCCAGGAACGGGGTCACGATGCCGGCGAGGCCGAGAGCCGGGAACCACCAGCCGGTGGGCGTCCGGTTCTTGCGGGTCAGCCAGAGCATGAAGACGCCCAGACCGGCCGAGATCGCGCCGAAGCCGATCATCAGGCGGAAGCCCCAGTACGTCACGGGAAGCGCGGGCACGTAGTCGATCGGCTTGCCGCTGAGCTCACCGAGCCGGTCGTCGACGGGGTAGAACTCCCCGTAGCGCTCCTGGTACATCGGGACGAGCTCCTCGATGCCCTTGACTTCGGTGTTGAAGTCGTTGTGCGCCAAGAAGCTCAGCAGCGCGGGCACGGTGATGCTCTTGACGTTCTCGCAGTCGGGCCTGGTCACGTCGCCGATCGCGAAGACGCTGAACGCCGCCGGCTCCTCGGTGTGGCACAGGGCCTCGGCCGCTGCCATCTTCATCGGCTGCTGCTCGAACATCAGCTTGCCCTGGAGGTCACCGGTGATCGCGAGCACGGTGAACGCCACCACGCCGACCCAGGTGCCGAGCTTGAGCGAGCCGCGCCAGACCTTCTCCTCCTCCGACCTGCGGTGCAGGTGCCAGGCGGCGATGCCGACGAGGAACGCGCCGGCCACGGCGAACGCGCCCGCGATGGTGTGCGGGAACGCGGCGAGGGTGGTGTTGTTGGTCAGCACCGCCCAGATCGAGGTGAGCCGCGGCCTGCCCTCGTGCATCTCGACGCCGACCGGGTGCTGCATCCACGAGTTGGCCGCGAGGATGAAGTACGCGCTGGCCATGGTCGCGAGGCTGAACGCCCACACGCAGGCCAGGTGGACCTTCCTGGGCAGCTTGTCCCAGCCGAAGATCCACAGGCCGAGGAAGGTCGACTCGACGAAGAAGGCGACGAGCGCCTCCATCGCGAGCGGCGCGCCGAACACGTCTCCCACGAACCGCGAGTAGGCGCTCCAGGCCATGCCGAACTGGAACTCCTGCACGATGCCCGTGACGACGCCCATGGCGAAGTTGATCAGGAGGAGCTTCCCCCAGAACTTCGTCATCTTGTAGTAGCGCTCGTCGCCCGTGCGCACCCACGCGGTCTGCATCCCCGCGACCAGCAGGGACAGGCCGATCGTCAACGGCACCATCAGAAAGTGGTAGACGGTGGTGATGCCGAACTGCCACCGCGCGAGTTCGAGTACTTCCACGTCATCGAGCGTATGGACCGGACACGGCTCTCATCAGGTACGACGGTCCCGTCCCGGCTCGGGACCTTGGTCCCGTGCGCGAGGTCACGCTCGTGCGTGACCTGCGTCGGTTAGGATGGATGCGCCAGAGGGGAGTAGTTCCCACCGGAGCGTTCAGCCGGTGGCGTGGTGATCGACATACTGATCCGCCTTCGAGCGGATCCGGTGCCACACCCGTCTTGTACGGGCGAACGAGACCTCCGGCCGGGCTTTGCAGCATGCCCGGTCGGGGTCTGTTGCGCCTCCGTCCGGGTTCGTACTCGGACGTGGAGGACCCTCTTGACCACCTCACTGCTCGCGTTCCTCACCGCCTTCGCGGTGGTGTTCCTCGTCGAGCTCCCGGACAAGACCATGGTCGCGACCCTGGTGCTGACCACGCGCTACCGCGCCTGGCCGGTGTTCGTGGGCGTCATCGCGGCCTTCGCCGTGCAGACCGTCGTCGGTGCGGCGTTCGGGACGGCGATCACCCTGCTCCCCGACCGGCTGGTCGCGGGCATCGTCGCCACGTTGTTCCTCGTGGGTGCGTTCCTGCTGCTCAAGGAGGGGTTCTCGAAGGAGGAGGACTCCGCCGACGAGGCCGGGACGCGCACCGACGTGCCGTTCTGGCGCGCCGCGCTGACGTCGTTCGGCGTGCTGTTCGCGGCCGAGTGGGGTGACGCGTCGCAGCTCGCGACCGCTGGCATCACCGCACGCTACGGCGCCCCGCTCGCCGTGGGCCTCGGGGCGTGGCTCGCGCTGGTCGCTGTGGCGGGGCTCGCGGTGCTGGTCGGGCGCAAGCTCGCCGGCCGGCTGCCCACGCACTGGATCCAGCGGGTGGCCGGCGTGGTCTTCGCGGTGTTCGGCGTGATCGCCCTGACGCAGGTCTTCTGAGTCACCACACCGGTCGCAACCCGGGCTGGTCCTCACCGTGCACGTGCTGCAGGTACGCGGTGAGGCCCGCCTTGACGGTCGCGACGGTGTCCGCGCCGACCGCCTCCGCCATCTCGTTCTCCAGGTCGGTCCACAGGACGTCGGCGAACTTCAGGTAGTCGCGGCCCTTCGTGGTCAGCGTGACGTACTGGGCGCGTTTGTCCGTCGGGTGCGGTTCGCGCAGCACGTAACCCCACTCGTCGAGCTCGGCGACGATCTTCGCGGCCGCCTGTTTCGTGACGCCGAGGTGCGCGCCGATGTCGACGGTCGTGGCGCGGCGCTGGGCGAGGAAGCGGAAGACGTAGCCGTGGGCGGGGCGCAGCGGCTCCAGGCCGATCTGGCGCAGGCGGTCGTGGAACTGGTCCCCCATGGCCCGGTACGTCATCGCCAGCAGCACGGGCACGGGTTCCATTGCGCACTCCTAGTAGACAACCTGGTTGACCATATTCTAAGGTCAGACAACTTGGTTGACCACTTTGGAGGTTGTCTTGCTGGTTACGGGGGACTCCGCTGCTCGGCACGAGTTCGGCGGGTTCGTGTTCAGGTCGCTCGCGACGCCGTCGACGGGCAGCGCGGAGATCGCGCTGTGGACGGTCGACGTGCCGGAAGGGGGCGACGGGACGCCGCACCGGGCGTCCAAGGAGGAGGTGTTCTACGTGCTGTCCGGGTCCGTGACGATCCAGGGGCAGACCGCGGGACCCGGCGACGCGGTCGTCGTGCCGCCGGACACCGAGCTCGCGCTGACCGGCGGACCGGCGCGCGTGCTCGTGGCGACCTCGGTGGGCATCACCGGGACGCTGGCCGACGGGCGGACGATCACGCCGCCGTGGTCGGTCTGACCCCGCGCCGCTCAGTTCGCGGGTGAGCCCTCCTCGGTCTTCGGCTCGGCGGGAGCCGGGTCGGGCGTCGTCTCGCGCAGGTCGTGGGCGATCTTCTTGGCCTCGTCGATGAGCTGCTGGGACTCGTCGAGGCGGGCTTCGTCAGGTGCGGTCACGGTGCTGGGGTGCGCGGTTTCGAAGATCGTCAAACTCGGGCCAGCAGGCCGCGGACGTGGGCGGCGAGACGTTCGGCGATGCCGAGGTCCCACTCGCCGTCGGCCACCGGCTGCGGCGCGGCACCGGCGACGACCCGTTCCCCGAGCAGCCGCCGCTCGGCCGGGGTGAAGTCGGTGATGGCGCGGCGCAGCAGCGGCAGCGCGTCGTCGAACGCGTCACCGCGCAGACCGGTCAGCCACTCGTCGATCAGCCCGAACAGCCGCGGGTCGGCCGCCAGCAGCGTCGCCGACCCGCGCAGGAAGCCGGCGACGAACGCCGTCGCGACCGAGCGGTGCAGCTTCGCCGCGACGTCGTCGCTGGTCAGCTCCCCCGCCTCCCACAACAGGCGGGTGGCGCGGCCGGTGGGCAGGCCGTGCGCCTCCGCCTTGACCAGGGCGTGCAGGGCCCGCCACCAGGTGGCCTGGTGCTCCTCGTCGGCGGCCAGCCGGGTGGCCTCGTGGGCGCCGTCGACAGTGGCGAGCGCGTGCTCCGCCGTCTCGTCGTCGACGTTGCGGCAGGCCAGCGGCAACCCGACGGCGCCGCGGGTCAGCAGGCCGTGCAGGGCGACGCGCAGCAGTTCGGGGTCGGTGCCGCGGACGGAGCCGTAGCGGACGGTCCGCGCCAGGTCGGGAAGGGCGGCGAGCAGTTCGAGGGCGTCGGTGGCGAGCGCGGCGCACCGGTCGAGCGCGTCCCGGGCGGCGGCGACGGCACCCGGCAGCTCGCATCCGACGGCCTTGCCGAGCGTTCCCGCGGCTTCGGCGACCCGGCTCGCCTGCTCGGCGGCCTGGGTCAGCACGTTCTCCGCTGCCGTGTGGACGGTCGTGCCGTGCCGTGCGGCGACCGCGACGGACACCGCGAACACCGGGTCCCAGCGCAGCTGCCACACCTCGGCGAACGTGCCGAGCGAGTTCGACCGGTCCGGCTTCCCCCACGGCACGCCGAGGACCTCCAGCCGCTGCAGGAGCTTCGACCGTTCGCGGTCGGTGTCCTTGCGCAGGTCGAGCTTGAGCTGCTTGGGCTGCACGTCGGCGGGCAGGCGAAGTTTCCGTTGCAGGCGCTGGAGATCCGTCGCCAGCGGCGACCGCGGGACGGCTTCCCCGACCTCGCCGAGGCGTTCGCCGACGACGAGCTTGCGGTGGACGAGCTTGAGCGGGACCTCGTCGCCGCCGCACAGCACGGCCAGCGCGGCCTCGGTGACCTCGCTCAACCCGGCGGACGGCCGTTCCCGCAGCGCCGCAAGGGTTTCCGCGAGCCGGACCGCCTCCACCGCGCTCGCCGTGGACGCCGGCAGGTCCTCTTCCCTGAGCACCGCGGCCGCCTTGGCGAACCACCGCGGCACCACGTCCTCCTGGTGCTGCCACAGGTGCGCGTACCAGCCGGGCGAGTCGACCCCCGCGCCGTAGCCGGACTCCGCGGCCAGCTGACCGTGGCTCCACGGCACCCACGTGCCGCTGATCTTCCTGCGCCGCAAGCCCTTCAACAACGCCGTGTCGTGCGCGACCGTCGGTTTCTGCAACAACGCCGGCACGTGCCATGCACCGCAGACGACGACGATCGGCCCGTCGGTTTGCTTGCGCGCCTTGCGGATCGTCTGCCGCATGAACGCTTCCCTGCGCAACGTGCGTTCGCCGACCTCGCCCTCGAACTCGCCGCGCACCGCCACCATCGCCTCGCTGATGGCCGCGGCGAGGTCGAGCGGGTCCGTGGCGCTGTGCTCGACGACGTCCTCCCACCACCGCTCGGGGTCGTCGAACCCGGCGGCCTCCGCCAGCAGCCCAATGGGGTCGACGGTGCCGCTGGGCCCGTCGTCCCCGATCGACGCGGCCGCCGGCAGGTCGAAGAACCGCACCCCGACCCCGTTCGCGTCGGCGTACCGCAACGCCTGCCACTCCGGCGAGAACTCCGCGAACGGCCAGAACGCGGCGTTCTCCGGCTCCGCCTCGTCGTGCAGCAGGACCGCGACCGGCGGCGTGAGCGCGTGGACGTGCTCCAGCAGCGCGTCCGCCTCCGGCGGCCCCTCGACCAGGATCAGCGCGGGCCGCGTCTGCTCCAGCGCCCGCCGGACCATGCGGGCAGAGCCGGGCCCGTGGTGCCGGATGCCGAGGAGGACCGGCTCACTCACCGCCGGCGTCCAGGCAGGCCCGGTAGAGGTCACGCCACTCGGCCCGCTCCTTGAGCACGGTCTCCACGTACTCCTGCCACACGGTCGCGTCCGACACGCGGTCCTTGATGACGGCGCCGATCAGGCCGTTGGCGAGCTCGTCAGCCCCGAGCGTGCCGTCGCCGAAGTGCCCGGCCAGCGCCATGCCGTTGGCGACGACCGAGATGGCCTCCGCCGTGGACAGGCTGCCGCTGGGCTTCTTCAGCTGGGTCCGGCCGTCCACGGTGGACCCGTTGCGCAGCTCGCGGAAGATCCGCACCACCCTGCGCACCTCGTCGAGCGCCGGCGGCTCGGCGGGCAGCTGCAACGCCCTGCCGAGCTGCTGGGCCCTGGTGATGACGATCTCGACCTCGGCGTCCTCGGTCGCGGGCGGCGGGAGGACGACGGTGTTGAACCGGCGCGCGAGGGCCGACGACATCTGGTTGACGCCGCGGTCGCGGTCGTTGGCCGTGGCGATGACCGTGAAGCCCGGCACCGCCTGCACCTGCGTGTTGAGCTCCGGCACCGGCAGCGACTTCTCCGACAGCACTGTGATGAACGAGTCCTGGACCTCCGACGGCATGCGGGTCAGCTCCTCGACCCGGACCACCGCCCCCTGCTGCATGCCCCTGAGGACCGGGCTGGGCACCAGGGCGTTGTGGCTGGGGCCTTCTGCGATGAGCCGCGCGTAGTTCCAGCCGTAGCGGACCTGGTCCTCACTCGTGCCCGCGGTCCCCTGCACCACGAGGGTGCTGTCACCGCTGACGGCGGCGGCGAGGTGCTCGCTCAGCCACGACTTGGCCGTGCCCGGCACCCCCACCAGGAGCAGCGCGCGGTCGGTGACCAGGGTGCCGACCGCGACCTCGACCAGCCTCCGCGCGCCGACGTACTTCGGGCTGATGACCGTGCCGTCGGGAAGCGTGCCGCCGAGGACGTAGGTGACCACCGCCTGGGGCGACAACCGCCAGTTCGGCGGCTTCTCGCGGTCGTCGTGGGCCGCGACGGCAGCCAGCTCGGCGGCGTACTGCTGTTCGGCCGTCGGCCTGAGCACGGCGGTCACGGTGCCTCCTGGATCGGTGGTGCGAACGATTCGCGCAAGCGGATCCGGAGCCCGAGGACCTCCAGCTCCAGCGAGCTCTCCGGCCAGCGACGGGTCAGAGCCTCCCAGCTGGCGCCGAGCAGGTCCGCGTCACCCCTGGCCAGCAGCACGTTGGGCGGTCTGCCGGACCGCCAGCGCGGGTCGGGCAGCGCGGCGTAGCGGTGCAGCAGCGCCCTGGTGGTCTCCGGCGACCAGGGCGCCGGCAGCTGGGAGCAGGCGTGGTCGAGCAGGTCGTAGTGCCAGTTCTTCGACACGGCCACGACCGCCTGCTCGGCCACCTCGGCCGGCAACGCCGCCAGCATCTCGAGCTGCTCCATGCCGGTCAGCGTCTCGGCGGCGGCAACGGCCCACGGTCGCGGGTCCTGCGCGGCGGCGAGCTGGTCGGCCACTCCCCTGAGCAACGCGGCGGCCCAGGGCCCCCTCCGCAGGATGCCGGCGGCCCTGGCGTCGTCGGCCTTGAGCGTCGAGGTCCAGTACGACGGCGGCACGCTCGCGGCCGCGGCCCGGATGCGCCCGCCCACGCCCTTCTCGGACCCGTCGCGCATGAGGTCGCGCAGCTCCGCTGGACCGGCCGGCCCGGTCCACAGCCCGTCGGGCCGGACGTCGAGTCCGTCCGCGGTGAGGCGCAGGCCGTGGCGCAGCCGGTGGGCGGCGCGGGCGGCGAGACGCGTCCGCCCCAGCTTCCGCAGGAGCCGGAGGGCCTCGTCGTGCACGGCGGCGGCCTTGTCGTCGAGCGCCGCTTCGAGCAGCCGCTCGTCCTGCTCGTTCAGACCGGTCTCCAGCGCGCTGACCAGCACCTGCCGGTCGGCCGCGCGGGGAGAGGCCGCGAACTCCGCCGCGATGAACGCGCCGACCCCGGCCGGATCCGCCTTGCGCTTGCGGCGCAGCGCACGGACCCGTTGGGCGCTGGGCAGGTCGAGGACCTCGTCGAGCGGCACCTCGTCGACGAGCGGTGCCGCTCCGCTGGCCCAGGCCCAGCCGGGACGGGTGTTCGCGAGCCAGCGGCCGCGCGTGCCCAGCACCTCGACCACGGCGGCCCGCAGGCCGGGGCGCGCGGTGCCGAGGGCGAGCAGCGCCGGGAGCATCCGGTGCTCCGCCACGACGCCGCCGGCCTTGGCCAGCGCGCACCACTCGGTCAGCAGCACCTCGTCGTCAAGGCTCATGATCGCTTCGAGGACGGCCTTGGCAGCCGGCCTGGGGAAGGCGGCGGTCTCCCGCGGGGCGGGCGGGAGCGGGTCGGCGGACGTCTCGGGCGGCAGGGTGGCACCGAACGCGGCCACGCCGAGGGCGGCGCAGTCGGAGAGCAGCTCGGCGGGGTCGCCGCCGCCCCTGGCCGTGCCGAGGAGGAGGTTCTGGACCGCGGCGGACCAGTCGGCCTTCACGCGGCCACCTCCGGGGTGGGGTGGGGGTGTGCGGGGGTGTGGGGGCGGCGGGTGGCGCGGTGGGGGCGCGGCGCGGGGCTTGGGTGGTGGTGGCGCGCGGCGGGGCCGGGGTGGGGGCGTGGCGCGGGGCCGGAGTGGCGGACGCCGGGCGCGGGGCTCGGGTGGTGGTGGCGCGCGGCGGGGCCGGGGTGGGCGCGCGGCGCGGAACCGAGGTGGTGGGCACCAGGCGCGGGGCTCGGGTGGTGGCGGCGCAGCGCGGAACCGAGGTGGTCGACGCGCGGGTCGCGACGCGGCGCGGAGCCGAGGTGGCGGGCGCGGAGCGTCGGAGGGGCGGCGAGGCCGTCGACGAGGTGCGGCGAGGCAGCCATGACGATCTGGCCGGGGTGGTGCGGGACGGGCGCGGCGGCGGGCATGCCGAGGCGGGCGTACGACAGCACGGCGGCGGGCATGCCGAGGCGGGCGTACGGCAGCACAGCGGCGAGCCCGCCGGAACGGGCGGAGGCCAGCGCAGCGGCGGCTACCGGCGGCCGTGGGGCGCGCCTCAGGGGCCGGGTCGGCGGCACGGCGGCGAGCCCACCGGAACGGGCGCGCGCCAGCGCAGTCGCGGCCACCAGCGGCCGTGGAACCCGGGGCGGCGGCGAGGTCATGCCACCACCTCCAGGCGGCCGTCCACCGCGATCGCGCCCAGCCGCAGCACGTGGCCGTCCCACAGGCCCCACGCGTCGAACGGCTCGCCGCCGGTCAACGCCAGCGCCATGTCCAGGCCGGTGTCGTCGCGGACCGGCAGCGCGTGGCCGGAGGGGTCGGCGAGGGAGCTGCCGCAGAGGCGCACCGAGGCGCAGCCCAGCGGGAACAGGCGCTGCCACGGGTCGGCCAGCAGCATCGGTTCCAGGGAGGCCAGGGACGTCCGCCACGACGGCGGCGCCGGCACCGGGTCCGGCGCGCGGGAACCGGCCAGCTCCCCCAGCGCCACGCGGTCCGAGCCGGGGTACGGGTGCACCTCGGCAGACGACTCCAGGCCGTGCGGCAGCAGCGGAACCGGCGCACCCACCGCGGAATGGCGGATTGCGACCACCCAGCGGCCCGTCTGACGGCCCCAGCACCACTGCCGGACGGTCCGGACCCGGCCGTCGTCGGTGTCGAGGCGCAGCAGCGCCACCCAGCGGTCGGACCAACCGGGTCCGGACCGCACGGTCTCCTCCGGCACCGTCACGCCGAGGCGCGACCGCGGCTGCACGGCGCACAGCAGGTGCAGGCCGCCCAGCCGGTCGGCGACGTCCGAGGTCCACGACGGGCCCGAGCGGGCCACGATCTCGTGGATCTCGCCCACCGCCGCGGCCACGCCGGGGACCTGCGCGTCGATCATGCGCGCGGTGAACGCCTGCCACCACGACGCGGGGCGGCCCGGCAGCGACGCGATCCCCGCGGAGGTGACGTCCAGCAGCCAGTCGCGCAGGCCGTCGATCCCGGACGACATCGCGGCGGCCCGGTTCGCCGCCGTCTTCTCCCGCGCGCGGACCCGCCGTGCGACGGCCTCCGGTGAGGCGTCCAGCTCACGGGTGGCGCGGCGGGCGGTCCACTCCTCGACCCACTCGGGCGGCAGCGCGTCGGGCAGGTCCAGCTCCTGCAACCCCACCGCGTGCTTGCACGGGAACTTCCGCGACGGGCACGTGCACTTCGCCGACCCCGCCGCGAGGTCGACGCACACGCGGTACGGCACGGAGCCGGAGCCGGTGTACAGCCCCCACAGCACCGGCAGGGCCTTGCCCAGGCCCTGCCAGCGCGTCGGAACGGCACGTGTCCTCACCCGACCAAACTAGCGAGCACCCCCGACAAAAAATCAGGCCGGACCCCGACGTGCCCACGTCCACGCGTAGGCCGGGTCCTCGCACGACTCCGCGGCCTCGCCGAGCTCCAGCGGGCGGAACGTGTCGATCATGACCGCGGTCTCGTCGAAGTAGTCGACGCCCAGGGACGCCTCGACCGCTCCCGGCTGCGGCCCGTGCGTGCAGCCGGACGGGTGCAGCGACATCGAGCCGATGCCGATCCCCGAGCCCTTGCGGGCCTCGTAGTTGCCGCCCACGTAGAACATCAGCTCGTCCGAGTCGACGTTCGCGTGGTTGTAGGGCACCGGAACGGCCAGCGGGTGGTAGTCGACCTTGCGCGGGCAGAACGAGCACACGACGAAGTTCGGTCCCTCGAACGTCTGGTGCACGGGCGGCGGCTGGTGCACGCGGCCGGTGATCGGTTCGAAGTCGCGGATGTTGAACGCCCACGGGTACAGGTGCCCGTCCCAGCCGACGACGTCGAACGGGTGGTTGGCGTAGGTGAACCTGGTCAGTCCGGCGCGGTGCCGCACGAGCACGTCCACGTCGGTGCCCTCGACCAGCAGCGGCTCGACGGGCCCGCGGATGTCGCGCTCGCAGTAGGGCGAGTGCTCCAGGAACTGCCCGGCCTTCGACAGGTAGCGCTTGGGCGGCCCGATGTGCCCGGTCGCCTCCAGCACCAGCAACGACATCGGCTCCGACGGCACGACCCGGTAGGTGCACGAGGTCGGGATGACGACGTAGTCGCCGTCGCCCACCTCCAGCGCGCCGTAGATCGTCTCGACGACGCCGGACCCGGACTGCACGTACAGCAGCTCGTCACCGGAGGCGTTGCGGTACAACGGCGACGGCGCGGAGGCGCGGACGAAGCCGATGGTCACGTCGGGGTTGTGGAACAGCCGGCGCCGCCCGGTCACCGCGTCGACCTCGTCGGAGGCCCAGGTCAGGTCCTGCGTCTTGAAGTGCCGCGGCTTCAACGGCAGGTTCGGCGCCACGGTCCCGCGCTCGTCCTTCACGGTCTCCGCGTTGACGATCGCCGTGGGCAGGTACCGGTGGTAGAGCAGCGCCGAGTCGGCGGAGAAACCCTCGACCCCCATCAGCTCTTCCGCGTAGAGCCCACCGTCCGGTTTGCGGAACTGGGTGTGGCGCTTTCGGGGGATCTCCCCGACCTGGCGGTAGTAGGCCATGACGTCTCTCCGGGCGTTCGACTATCGGACATCTTTGTTCACTTACCGATACCCGGCTAGCGTGTCAGCCGTGTCAAGCGCTGTCGAACTCCGTGCGCCCGGTCCGCGCGGTACTCCGCCCCTGCTCGCGAGGCTTGTGGACGATGCCGCGCTGTTCCCTCCGGGGAACGCGTCGATGCCCGACGCGGTGCGCGGTCACCTCGACGGACGAGTCGGCGAGTGGTCTGGCGTCATGGGTCTCTTCCTGTGCCCGGCCTCCCGGCTCGCCGAGCTGATCACCGAGCTGATCAAGGTCAAGCCCCCCAAACCGATCGCACTGAGCCTCGTGATCGACACCGGCCTCGGCGGCGTGCCGAAGGCCGTGTCGATCGTCGAGTCGCGCAGTGAGCTGCTCGCCCTGCGCATGGTCGAGATGCCCGCACCGTCCGATGTGGACGAGGTGTGGCTCGAACGCGTGTCGGAGTTCGTCCCCGAGGACGTCATCCGCGTCGTGGAACCCCGGCGCGGCGGGCCAGAGTGGCTCGACGGCGTGCGCAGGGTCATCGAGCACGGCAGCTGGCCCAAGCTCCGCTGCGGCGGGCTGAGCCAGGAGAACTTCCCGAGCGTCGAGGAGGTCGGTGACTTCCTGTCCGTCGTCAGCGGTGGCGGGGTCGCGTTCAAGGCGACCGCCGGCCTGCACCGGGCCGTCCGCTACACCGACGAGCAGGGCTTCACCCACCACGGCTTCCTGAACCTCCTCGTCGCCACGGCCCGATCGCTGAGCGGCCGGGACGTGCGCGAGGCGCTGGCGAGCACCGACGCCGCGGCGCTCACCGCCGAGGCCAAGGCGCTGAGCGACCAGGCCGCCCACGCGGTCCGCGGCGTCTTCGCGAGCTACGGCTCGTGCTCGCTCTCCGAGCCGGTCTCCGACCTCGAGGAGCTGGGACTGCTGTGAGCTGGATCAGCGACCCGAACTTCACCGAGGACCAGCCGTTCGGCCCGCAGACCCTGCCCTACGGCGTGGTGGCCGACGGTGTCGCCGTGCGCGTGGGCGACCAGGCGTTGCTGCTGAAGACGCTCGGGCTCGGCAAGTGCAGCGAGTACGTCCAGGGCGACTCGCTCGACGACCTGCTCAAGGCCGGCCGTCCGGTCTGGAGCGCGCTGCGCGCGAAGCTGCGCGAGATCGTCAGGGGGACGTCCGCCCCGAAGGGTGCGGAGCTCGTGCCCATCGACACCGCGAAGCTGCCGTTCACGGTCGGCGACTACGTGGACTTCTACAGCTCCATGCACCACGCGGAGAACGTCGGCCGGATGTTCCGCCCCGACGGCGACCCGCTCACGCCGAACTGGACGCACCTGCCGATCGGCTACCACGGCCGCGCGGGCACGGTGTACGTCTCCGGCACGGACATCAAGCGCCCGAACGGCCAGAAGCGCGGCAGCGACGGCCCGAAGTTCGGCCCGTCCGAACGGCTCGACATCGAGGCCGAGGTCGGGTTCGTCTGCGGTGGCCCGCAGGCGGCGAACGTGTCGACCAGCCGCGCGGCCGAGCACGTCTTCGGCGTCGCGCTGGTCAACGACTGGTCGGCGCGCGACATCCAGGCATGGGAGTACCAGCCGCTCGGCCCGTTCCTGGCCAAGTCGTTCGCCACGTCGATCGGTGCTTGGATCACGCCGCTGGAGGCGTTCTCGGTGGCACGGGTGCCGACCCCGCCGCTGCCGAACAAGCTGCACGACTACCTGACCTGCGACCAGCCGTGGGGTCTGGACATCACCATCACGGTCGAGCTGAACGACACGATCGTCGCGCGGCCGCCGTTCCGCGAGATGTCTTGGTCGTTTGTGCAACAACTCGCCCACATGACGGTGAACGGGGCTACCGTGCGCCCAGGTGATCTGTTCGCCTCCGGCACGGTCTCCGGGCCGGAGAAGGACGAACGCGGCTCGTTCCTGGAACTGAGCTGGGGCGGCAAGGAACCGTTCAAGCTCGACGACGGCTCCACGCGGACGTTCCTGGAGGACGGCGACACGGTCAGGCTGACCGCGACGGCGCCCGGCGAGGGAGGTTCGGTGGTCGGTCTCGCCGAGGTGGTGGGCACAGTTCGGAGTGCGTGATGGTCGGAGCGACGAAGGAGAGCTCGCTGACCCTGGAACGGGGTCTGGCGCTCCTCCAGGCTGTCGCGGAGGCGGAGTCGGAGGCTCCTTCGATCTCCGAGCTCGCCACGGCCATCGGCGCCTCCAGGGCGGCCGTCTACCGGCTCCTGGTGCCCCTGCAGGCGCGCGGGCTCGTGCGCCGCGAGGGGTCCAAGGTCCGGCTGGGCCTGGGCGTGCTGCGGCTCGCGGCGAACGTGCTGCCGCAGCTGCGGATGGCGGCGAACCCGGCGCTGCGCGAGCTCGCGGAGAAGGTCGGCGCCACCGCGCACCTGACCGTCGCCGACGGCGGTGAGGCGCAGGCCGTCGCCGTCGTCGAACCGTCGTGGACCGCTTTCCACGTGGCGTACCGGGTGGGTTCCCGCCACCCGGTGCACCGCGGGGCGGCCGGCAAGGCCATCTCGCAGCCGGGCGAGCTGTGGGTCGTCTCTGCGGGTGAGCTGCAACCGAACGCGTACGGCGTCGCGGCGCCCGTGCGGGGCGTACCGGGCCTGCGGGCGTCCGTGGGTGTGGTGGCGCTGGAGAAGCTCGACGCGGACGTCGTGGGCCCTCATGTCGTGCGTGCGGCCGAAGAAGTGGCGGCCGCTCTCAAATGACCGAGGAGCGCCTGCGGCGGTGGCGTCTGCTGCTGGGACCGAGCGCCGAGGACGTGGCCCAGCTCGACGGTGACGACGAACGCCGCGACGGCGCGCTGACCGGTCTCTACGGCGGCGGCGGTGACCGCGGTGCGGGTCTGGGCGCCAGCTCGCCGCAGCTGCACCGGTGGCTCGGCGACGTCCGCAGGTACTTCCCCACCTCGGTCGTCCAGGTCATGCAGCGGGACGCGGTCGAGAAGCTCGGCCTGCGCCAGCTGCTGCTCGAACCGGAGCTGCTGGAGTCCGTCGAACCGGACGTGCACCTGGTGAGCACGCTGCTGCAGCTCTCCCGCGCGATCCCGGCCCGCACCCGCGACACCGCGAAGGCCGTGGTCCGCAAGGTGGTCGAGGACATCGAGCGCCGGATCGCCGACCGGCTCGTCGAGGCCGTGCGGGGTGCCGTGGACCGGTCGAAGCGCACGCACCGGCCGCAGCTGCCGGACGTCGACTGGGCGACCACGATCAAGGCGAACCTGAAGAACTACCAGCCGCAGCACCGGACGGTGGTCGTCGAGGACCTGATCGGCCACCGCAGGCGCAGCCGGGCCGCGGCGATGCGGGACGTGGTCCTGCTGGTCGACCAGTCGGGTTCGATGGCGGACTCGCTGGTGCACGCCGCCGTCCTCGGTTCGGCGCTCGCCTCGATCCGCTCGGTCTCCACGCGGCTCGTCGTGTTCGACACCGAGGTCGCGGACCTCACCGACCTGCTGCACGACCCGGTGGACCTGCTGTTCTCCGCGCAGCTGGGCGGCGGCACGGACATCAACCGCGCGGTCGCGTACGCGCAGACGCAGGTCCGCAGACCGACGGACACGGTAGTGGTGATCATCAGCGACCTGTACGAGGGCGGGTCGGAGACCGAGCTGCAGCGCCGGGTGCGCGAGCTGGTCGCGAGCGGTGTCACGGTGGTGAACCTGCTGGCGTTGAGCGACAGCGGCACCCCGGCCTACGACCACGACCTGGCGGCGAAGCTGTCGGCGCTGGGAGCGCCCGCCTTCGCCTGCACGCCGGACAAGTTCCCGGAGCTGCTGGCGGCGGCGCTGCGCAAGGACGACCTCACGCAGTGGGCGGAGTCCGAGGGCATCGCGACGGGCCGTTAGCCCGCTAGCGGTCCACGACCCGGCCGCGCACCAGGAACGCGAGACCGCGGGTCATCGCCACGACCCGGCCGCGCTCGTCCGGTCCGGCGACCCAGATCCGGCCGGTGTGCCGGACCAGGACGCGGGCGCGTTCAGGGATCTCGGGCAGCCGCAGGTCGTTCTCCGAGCCGTCGACGCGCAGGTAGGCCTGTCGCCCGATGCGCTTGCCGGGCACGAACCGCACCCCGACCTGCCGCCACGGGAAGCGCTCGATGAGCTGGCGCGTGCCGCGGCGCTGGAAGAAGTGCCGCAGGCCGGGTGCGGCGAGCTCCAGCACGACCGGTACGGACAGCACGGTGAGCCAGATCCAGTCGACCCACAGCACGCCGCAGAAGACCGCGACCCCGAACAGGATGTGCCCGACCGCGCGGCGGTCGGCTCGCGCGAGGCAGGTGTCGCTCCACGTCCCGAGCATCATGTGTGCACGCGCGCAGGGATGAGCTGGGGAACTCCCCGGAAGGTGACGACGGTGTTGCCGGCCGCGTCCGGCGGGACGAACCAGACGCGCTTGTGCCGCGCGATCCGCCCGCGCAGGAACGGACCGACGTGCACGGTCAGCAAGAGAGGCGGTGACCCCATCACGACCAGACGCCCTCCTTCCCACTCCGCACGAGCGAAATGCCACGGTTCGCCTTCCGGTAAACGCACCGGTCGACGGCGTGTCACCCGCCAGAGCACGACTGCCGCGAAGAAGAGCAGCAGCAGCGCCACGGGCGACGACCACGACCACGTGAGCACCAGGACGAACTGGAGGACGAAGGCCGCACCGGCCAGGACGGTCCACACCAGGGCACGGCGGCTCGCCCGGTCGACGCAGTGCCGGGTCCACTGGTCATCGAGCGCCGTCACCTCGGTGGACGGCTTGTTGGGCACGACCACCTGTCCACCGTACAGGTGACGCTTCCCAGGACGAGCACGGCTAAGTTAGGCTTGCCTAACCTTCGAGGAGGTGCAGCGGTGACCGACACCCAGACAAGGCGCCCGCCGGCCCCGCATGCCGCCGAGCGCGCGCGCACGATCGCCGCTCGCGGTGGCAGCGCCGCGCTGCTCCCCCAGGCGGGAACGCGGACCAGTCCGCTGTTCCACCACGTCCACCCGTGCGGCACCGCGATCCTGCTGCTGGCCGACGAGCACCCGCTGGTCGGTCAGCTGTGGCAGGCCCCGCGCGCCGAGGTGACGGCGATGCTGGAGATCGCCGACCAGGCGCCGGTGGCGTTGCGCGAGCCCGTGCGCGGCCTGCTGTGGCTCACCGGCTGGGTCACCGCGCTCGACGGCCAGGAGGCGCGCGACGAGGTACTCGCGGTCGCCGACGTGCGGGCCGACCACCGGCTGCTCGACGCGGGTCACGGTGCCGCGGTGCTGCGGCTGACGCCCGCCTCGCTGGTGATCGCGGACGCCGAGGGCACGTCGTCGGTGCGGCCGGAGCAGTTCGCGAGCGCGACACCGGACCCGTTCTGCGGCAACGAGGACCACTGGCTGCGCCACCTGGAGGCCGCCCACCGCGACGTCGTCGGCCAGCTGGCCCGCCACCTGCCGGAGGAGCTGCGGAACGGGCACGTGCGGCCGCTCGGGCTCGACCGGTTCGGGCTGCGGCTGCGGGTCGAGGCGGAGTGCGACGACCACGACGTGCGGATCGCGTTCTCCAGGCCGGTCAGCACGCCGGCCGAGCTCGCCGCCGAGCTGCGCCGCCTGATGGGTTGCCCGTTCCTCTCCCAGCGCTGATCACCGAGGTAGCGTCAGCCGGGTGACCGAACCTGCGCTCATCCCCGACGCCGAGAAGCGCGGCTACCGGATCGAGCTGCTGATCGTCTTCAGCATGACGCTGGGCCTGTCCGGCCTGCGCAGCCTCGTGCGACTGGTCGACAGCCTGCTCCAGCCGACCCCGCTCAACCAGCAGTCGGTCGCGATCAACGTCCCGCAGGCGCGTGCCGACCTGCTCGACCTCGTCGCCCAGCTGCTGAGCGTGCTGCAGCTCGCCGCGTGGGGCGGGATCGGGCTCTACCTGCTGTGGCGCACCGGGATCAAACTGCGGGTCGTCGGCCTGGACGGCACCCGCAAGCTCGCCGACTCGCTCGGCGCGCTGGGTCTCGCCGCGGTCATCGGCATCCCGGGGCTCGCGTTCTACTTCGCCGCGTGGGGGCTCGGGCTGAACCTCGCGGTGCAACCGTCCACCCTGGACGACCAGTGGTGGATGAGCGTGGCGCTGGTCCTCGCCGCCGCCGGCAACGCCTGGGCGGAGGAGGTGCTCGTCGTCGGGTACCTGATCACCCGGCTCGAACAGCTGGGGTGGCGGCGGTACACAGCGCTGTTCGCGGCGGCCGTGCTGCGCGGCTCGTACCACCTCTACCAGGGCTTCGGCGGGTTCGTCGGCAACCTGGTGATGGGGCTGGTGTTCGGCTTCTACTGGCAGCGGACCAGGCGGTTGTGGCCGCTGGTGATCGCTCACACCATCCTCGACGTGGTGGCGTTCGTGGGCTACACAATGTTGCGCGGCAAAGTCAGCTGGTTGCCTTAATGATTCGACGGCAGTTGGCGGGATTGCACCGCATTCGTTGCCATTTCAGGCTCTGGAGCGGCGATTTGTGCTGTTCAGGGTTACGCTCGTCCGGTGACTGCGCACACGATCGCTGAGACCGAAGCACTCCCGGACGCCGCGCCGCGCGTGGACAGCGAGGTCGGCCCCCTGCGCACGGTGTTGCTGCACCGGCCGGGCAACGAGCTCAAGAGGCTCACCCCGCGCAACAACGACCAGCTGCTGTTCGACGGCGTGCCGTGGGTCGGCAGGGCCCAGGAGGAGCACGACGCGTTCGCCGCGACGCTGACCTCGCGTGGCGTCGAGGTCCTGCTGCTGTCGGACGTCCTGGTGCAGGCCCTGGAGGACAGCCGCGCGCGCATCGCGGGCATCCACAGCGCCGTCAACGAGCGCCGCCTCGGCATCGACCTGGCCGACGCGCTGCGCAGCCACCTCACCTCGCTGCCGGCCCCGCAGCTGGCGCAGGTGCTGACGACCGGCATGACGTTCGAGGAGCTGCCCGCCGCCGAGGGCGCGTCGCTGGTGCGCAAGATGCACCTGCCGATCGACTTCGCCGTCGACCCGCTGCCGAACCTGCTCTTCACCCGCGACTCGTCGGTGTGGGTCGGCGACCGCGTGGCCATCACGTCGCTCGCACTGCCCGCCCGCGACCGCGAGACGACGCTGACGGACCTGATCTACGCCTACCACCCGCGGTTCCGCCGCACCGGCCGCGCGTACGGCGCGCACTCGGCCCCGCTGGAGGGCGGCGACGTCCTGCTGCTCGCGCCCGGAGTGATCGCGATCGGCGTCGGCGAGCGCACCACCCCTGCCGGCGCCGAGTCGTTCGCCCGCTCCGCGCTCGCGGACGGTCTCGCGCACACGGTGCTGGCGGTGCCGATCAAGCAGGAACGCGCCACCATGCACCTCGACACCGTGTGCACGATGGTGGACCGCGACGCCGTGGTGATGTACCCGGCGATCAGCGACTCCCTCACCGCCTACCCGCTGCGGTCCGACGGCGACGGCGGCGTGCGCGTGGACGGCCCGGTGCCGTTCCTGGAGGCGGCGGCCGAGGCGATGGGCATCGAGCGCCTGCGCGTGATCGACACCGGCCTGGACGTCGTCACCGCCGAGCGCGAGCAGTGGGACGACGGCAACAACACGCTGGCGGTCGGCCCCGGTCTGGTCGTGGCGTACGAGCGCAACGTGGAGACCAACGCGCGACTGGAGGACGCCGGCGTCGAGGTGCTCCGCATCGCCGGTTCCGAGCTGGGTTCCGGCCGCGGCGGCCCCCGCTGCATGTCGTGCCCGATCGACCGCGCTCCGCTGGTCTGATTTTTCCTTAGGAACGCCTAACCTTTGTTTGGATCACCTTTCCAAACAAAGGTTAGCTTTTCCTGGAATGCAGGAGCCGTTGTTTTCGGCTACCGTACTCCGCATGGCCTCGAACGTGAAGAAGATCCTGTCCAAGAAGTCGAAGTTCCACGAGCTGCTGCAGGCCCAGGTCGGTCACGAGTTCTCCGCCTCGCAGCAGTACACCGCGCTCGCGGTGTGGTTCGACAACGAGGACCTGCCGCGCCTCGCGGCGCACTTCTACAAGCAGGCCCTCGAAGAGCGCAACCACGCCATGATGATCGTGCGTTTCCTGATGGACAACGACATCCCGGTCGTCATTCCCGGCACCGAGACGCCGATCAACGAGTTCAAGGCTCCGCGCGACCTCGTCGACCTCGCCCTGCGCCAGGAGCAGCAGGTCACCGACCAGATCGTGGCGCTGGCCCAGGCCGCTCGCGAGGAGAGCGACTACATCGGCGAGCAGTTCCTGCAGTGGTTCCTGAAGGAGCAGGTCGAGGAGGTCTCCTCGATGAAGACGCTGCTCACCATCATGGACCGCGCGGACGGCAACATGTTCTACGTGGAGAACTTCCTCACCCGCGAGAACGTGGGCGACGAAGGCGCCGACCCGAGTGCTCCCACGGCCGCCGGTGGCGCGCTGTAGTTTTCCTCCGCACGTCTGAGTGCCTGATCTGAGGCCCGTCCCACCGAATTCGGTGAGACGGGCCTTTTCAGTTCTCCGCCGCTTCGGCCACGTCGGGTCAAGCTCCGGAACAGTCGCTGTCGGCGAGGCGCATGCGCACGGCCTTGACCGTGGTGCCGTCGTTCTCGAAGACGTAGAACCACTTCGGCGACGTGTTCATCTGCACGACGAGCTCCGGACCGTTCTGGGTGGCGGCCGGATAGGCGTTCCTGAGATCGGTGACCGTCGCCCCGGCGCCGATGTTCCTCGACGTCTTGGCGTACTCGGGCAACGTGATCCGGACGATTCCCCTGGCCGCGGAGATGATGACGGCCTTCGGGTCGTTCACCGACGTCATGGCGTAGTTCTTGCACGCCTCGTCCGGCTGGGGCTTCGGTGGGACCAGCATCTCGGTCTTCAGCGCGTCGGCCTCGGTCATCGTCAGCCGCAGCTTGTTGTAGACCGGTGCCGCCGCCTCCGGGGCGCGGGACGGCGTCGTGGTGCCCGTCGTCGACCTCGTGGTGCTGCCGCTGCCGGTGTTGCCGTTGCCGTTGCCGGGGTGGGTGCCGCTCGGGGGAGGCACGTCCGCCGGCACGGTGATCGTCTCGGTGATCACGGTGGTCGACGGCGGCGGGGTCGTCGTGGACGAGGCGGAGGTCGAGAGCGCCGACCCGGCCACGTCCGTGTCCACCGGGCCGTGCCTGAGCTGCACCAGGCCCACGCCGGCGCCGATCAGCACCACCACCGCGAACGCCCCTGCGGCGGTGCTGCGGCGGTGCCGGCGGCGCCGGGCACCGCGGACGACCGTCTCCTCCGCACGGGACGAGACGTGCAGATCGAGGCGTTCGTCGTCCTTGAAGAGCCGGCGCAGCTCGTCCTCGACGTTCACGTCAGTCCCTCCCCAGGCGTGTCCGCAGACTCGCCATCGCCTTGCTGGCCTGGCTCTTCACGGTGCCGCAGGAGATCCCCAGCGCGTGCGCGATCTCGGCCTCGCTGAGGTTCTCGTAGTAGCGCAGCACGACCACGGCGCGCTGCCTCGGCGGCAGGTCGCGCAGCGCCTGCCACAGCGGCTCGTGCTCGAGCCGGCTCAGGTCCGACGTCACCGGCGTGTCCGGGAAGTCCGCCACGAGGTTCTCGCGGCGACGCCGGCGCCAGGTGCTGATGTGCGTGTTCGCCATGGCCCTGCGCACGTACGCGAGCGGGTCGTCCCCCTTGCGCAACACGGCGGGCCAGCGCGAGCCCACCTTCTCCAGGACCGACTGGACCAGGTCTGCCGCGTCGTGCGGGTTGCCCGTCAGGGCGTGCCCGTACCGCAGCAGCCCCGGCATCGACATGCGCACGAACTCAGCGAAATCCCCCACGGTTTCCGCTCTTCCTCCGCCGCCGGCCGCGGCCCACTCAAGTTGCAGCACCGCGGTCACGGCACGTCCTCTCCCCCGGGCAACCTGGCATCGAGGAGATCACGCACGTCCGCGGCAACCGGTTGCCACCGCCGCGTCACGGAACGGCAACGGCCTCCGGCAGCACGAAAGACCCGTCCGGTGAGCACGGGAAGTCGTGGACCTGCACGACCGCCTCGACCGGGATCGGGCCGTACACGTGCGGGAACCACAGCGGCGAGTCGGGCACGGCCTCCCACCGCACCGGCACGCCGAGCCGTTCCGGGTCCACGACGAGCAGCAGCAGCCCATCGCGCCCGTGGAAGAACTTGCCCGCCGTCACGTGCACGACGCCCCGGTCGGAGCAGTGCACGAACTCCTCGCCCGCGGCGGGCGTGATCGAACCCGCCGACCGGGCCGCGGCCCAGTCGGCGGTCGAGATGATGTGCAGCAGCACTTATCCACAGCTCCTTGTGGACAACCCTGTGTACAACTCGGTCCGAGCGTCAGCGCAGGGTGATCTGGCGGCCCCGGAGGCCGTCACGGGCCCGGCGCTCGGCGTCGGTCAGCGGCTCGTCCGAGGCCAGTGCCTCCAGCAGGCGCTTGCCCAGCGCCTCCGCCGGGTCGGCCCACTCGCGCGCGTGCATCTCGCGGTCGAGGTCCCACACCGGCACCAGCAGGCCGTGCGCGCGGAACGACCCCGCGTACCGCGAGCCCTCGCCCAGGTCCAGCTCGCCGCGGGCGGCCAGCCGCGCCATCGCGGGGATCAGCTTCTCCTCCGGCTCCGGGCGGACCCAGCGCAGGTGCGCCTTGTCGCCCGCGTCCACCCAGTAGGCGGCCTTCACGCCGGGCGCGTCCACGCGGTCGGTCGGCAGGATCGCCGCGTTCGCGCGTTCGAGGGAGAGCGCCACGTCACCGGTCGGCTCGGTGCCCTCCGGCATCCACCAGATGAAGTCGGTGTGCAGCTGCGGCACGATCTCGGCCTCGGGGTCGAGCAGGTCCTGCAACCGGCCGGGGTGCTCGCCGTTGTCGGGGCCGACGACCGACAGCACCTCACCGGTCTTCGCCTGCTGCGCCCACAGCAGCGCCCGCGCGAGGTCGCGGCTGATGTCACCGGAGCGCGTCTGCACCTGCAGACCCACGAACGGCACGTCGTCGCCGCGGATCAGACCGGCCGCCGCCGTCGGCAGCACCGTGGCCAGCGTGACCTCGCGACCGTCCTTGACCGGCAGCTTCGCGACGGCGGACGGCACGAACTCGCGCAGCGCGATCAGCTCGCACTCGGCGGCGAGCCCCTCGAACGGGCGGGACACGATCACGTCCGTCGCACCGCCGGGGGCACCGTGGCAGGCCTTGTACCGCTTGCCGGAGCCGCACGGGCAGGGCTGCTTCGGGTTGATCCCGTCCTTCGGTGCGTCCTTGACAGCGGTCCGCTTGGCCACCTCGGCCCTCCTCGTGCTCAGGCTTGTCAGGTCGCCAAGTTAGCCGTCAGCAGGCGGCGCGTGTTCGCCGGGGCGTTCGTCGCGAGGTAGCGGACGCCCAGGTCACGGCACAACGCGATGTCGTCCGCGTCGTCCACCGTCCACACGTACGTCTCGTGGCCCGCTCTGCGGGCGCGGTCGACGTACCCGGGATCACGGCGCAGCAGGTGGATGCCCGGTCCGGTGCAGTCGGCGAACGGCGGCAACGCACCGCCGCGGTACCGGCCGAGGCGGTCGAGCAGCAGGACCGTGCGGACGTCCGGCGCGAGCTCGCGGAACAGCCGCACGGCGCTCGCGGAGAACGACATCATGACGATCTGCTCCCGCAGCCCGTGCTCCTCCAGCGCGGCGGCGAGCTTGCGCTCGACCTCGTTGCGGTAGCGCACCGGGTGCTTGGTCTCGATGAACAGCTGCACGTTCGTGTCCTTGACCAGCTCCAGCAGCTCGTGGAGCCGCAACAGCCCGGCCGGCTGACCGTGCCGGTGCCAGCTGCCGTAGTCGTGCCGCTGCAGTTCGGCCAGCGTCAGCGCGCTGACCGTGCCGCGGCCGTCGGACGTGCGGGTGAGCGTGCGGTCGTGCACGCACACGAGCTCGCCGTCCCTGGTCAACCTGATGTCGCACTCCAGCCCGTCCGCGCCTTCCTCCAGCGCGAGCTCGTAGGCCCCGATCGTGTGCTCGGGGCGGTCGGTGGAGGCACCGCGGTGCGCGACGACTGATGGCTGCTGCACACGTCGCACCTTAGTTCTCGAACAACAATTTGAGACGTCAATCAACTCACCGTGGACTTCGGCGCCACCTCGACTTACCGTCCGCGTTGTGACGTTCGACCAGCGCGATCCCGCGTTCATCGCCGACCCGTACCCGGCCTTCGCCTCGCTGCGGGCCACGGGTGAGGTGCACCACCACGAGGGCATGGGCATCGCCGTCGCCGTCTCGCACGCCGCCTGCTCCGCCGTCCTGCGCCACCGCTCGCTGGGCCGCCTCTGGTCGGACGTGAAGCCGGTGGAGCGGTTCCTGTCGTTCAACCTCCTGCACCGCAACTCGCTGCTGGAGAATGAACCGCCGGTGCACACACGGCTGCGCCGCCTGGTCGCCGCCGCGTTCGGCCGCGGGCACGTCGAGCGGCTGCGCCCGTGGGTGGCCGAGCTGGCCGACCGGCTGGTGGACGAGCTGACCGCCAAGGTTTCCGACGTCGGTCAGGCCGACCTGCTCGCGCACGTCGCCGCGCCGCTGCCGGTCGAGGTGATCGCCGAGCTGCTGGGCGTGCCCGCCTCCGACCGCTACCTGTTGCAGCCGTGGTCGAACGCGATCGTGAAGATGTACGAGTACGGCCTGCCGCCCGAGCAGCAGGACGCCGCCGAGCGGGCCGCCACCGAGTTCGTCGCCTACCTGCGCGAGCTGATCGCGCTGCGCCGCGTCTCCCCCGGCGCCGACCTGGTGTCGGACCTGGTCGCGGTCACCGACACCGACGGTGCCCGGCTCACCGAGGACGAGCTCGTCGCCACCGCCGTGCTGCTGCTGATGGCGGGCCACGAGGCCACGGTCAACGTGATCGGCAACGGCGTGTACGCGCTGATGGAGCACCGTTCGGAGTGGGAGCGCCTGACGCCGGAGCTGCTGCCCACCGCCGTCGAGGAGCTGATCCGCTACGACTCGCCGCTGCAGCTGTTCGAGCGCACGGCCACCGACCGCGTCGAGATCGCGGGCCACGTGCTGGAGCCCGGCGAGAAGATCGCGGCACTGCTCGGCGCGGCCGCACGCGACCCGCTGGTGTTCGACCGCCCCGACGACCTCGACATCGGCCGGGAGAAGAACCAGCACCTCGGGTTCGGCATGGGCATCCACTACTGCCTGGGCGCGCCGCTGGCGCGGATCGAGGTGGAGGCGGCGCTGTCGGCGTTGCACCGCAAGCTGCCCGGCGCGGTGCTCGCGCAGCAGCCCGACCGGCGCGCGGAGTTCGTGATCCGCGGCCTGCACTCGCTGATGCTCGCCGACGGGGCCTGATCGGACGACCTGGGCACTTCGGCCGGTCCGTCGGGACCGACTAGCGGCGCGGGTAGCGCCGGGGGAGCGTGAACCCGCGCTCCGCGAGCACCGTCCGCAGCCGGTCGGGGTGGTCGGTGATCAGGCCGTCGACCCCGGTGTCGATCACCTCGTGCATCCGCGGCACCTCGTCCACGGTCCACGGGATGACGGCGAGGCCCTGTCCGCGGGCTTCGGTGACCAGCTCGCGCGTGGTCATCGTGTGCACGGGCGACAGCGCCTTCGCGCCGAAGCTCCTGACCGCCTTCGGCACGCTGCCGCCGAAGTCGGCGAGGTCGAGGCCGCCGGTCCACGGTGACCCCGGCCGCAGGAAGTCGGGCTGGGTCAGCGCCACCAGCGGGATGCGGGGCTCGACCTCGCGCAGGCGCATCAGGGTGCCCCAGTCGAACGACTGGACCGTCACGTTCGGCAGGAAGCCGGAGCGGCGGACCTCCGCGACGGTGCGGCGGACGAACTGCTCGCGCGGGGCGGTCTCGTGCGGTGCGGCGGCTTCGACCTTGGTCTCGATGTTGAAGCGGACGCCCCATGCGCGGTGGGCGCGGGCCAGTGCGAAGAGCTCGGCCAGGGTGGGCATGCGGGCGCCGGGCGAGAGTTCCTGGTCCGGGTACTGCGACCAGCGGGTGCTGCCGCAGTCGAGGGTTCTGACCTGGGCGAAGGTCAGGTCCTTCACGTACTTGCCCGCGTAGGGCCAGGCGGGGTCGCCGGGGAACGCCGGTGCGGTGTCGAGGCACTTGGCCGGGTTCGTCCTGCGGTCGTGGGTGATGACCTCGCGGCCGTCGCTGGTGATCTGGAGGTCCAGTTCGAGGGTGGTGACGCCGAGCGCGAGGGCCTTGCCGAACGCCTTGAGGGTGCTCTCGACGGTCAGGCCGATGCCGCCGCGGTGGGCCTGCAGGTCGAAGTCGCGGTGCGGGTGCGCAGCCGCCAGGCCCGGTGTGGCCAGCGCGATCACCAGGGCCCCGATGAGTGTCCGCATCCCCCCAACCTGGCAGTCCCGCGCGACGCCGGGAAGGCCGCCGCGGGAACGGCGGAGGTCAGCGGGGCGAACCGGAGGGGCGGAAGGAGCGCAGCGGTGGTGCCGGGGCGTCCTTCACCTCGACGACGCGCATCAGCCGGACGGACGCGGCGTCCACCGGCAGCAGCAGGGTCGTGGTGCGGCGGATCACCAGTGCGGTCGTGACCTCGACGCCGGCGAGCACCAGGTCGCCGAGCGCGTGCAGCAGGACGCCGTCGGCCTGGGCCTGGGTGCCGTCGCGCAGCAGCCAGAGCATGGTGATCACGAACAGGACGCCGGAGGACGCCCACAGGCCCCACCACCACAGCAGCAGCCGGGACGGGCGGGGGCGTTCGCCGGCGGGACGGCGGGCGACCGCGTGTTCCAGCTCGGCGAGCACCGAGCCGGGCACGACCAGGTTCACGCCGGGGACGAACAGGCTGAGCAGCGCGGAGCGGTTGGAGCGGGACGGGCCGTAGCCGACGATCGTCGCGGCCACGTTCCTGGCGCGGCGCACCCACAGCACCGTCAAGATCAACGCCAGCGGCCAGCCGACCAGCAGGATCGCCGACGAGGACACGACCATCGCGTCCGACGTGGAGACCACGCCCGCCGAGAGCGCGCCGTAGCGGCTCATCGCGAGCAGCACGTACCGCCAGACCTCGGACAGCGCCGCCCACACCGCGACGAACGCGACGAGCCACAGCGTGTTCTGCGCGGTCCTGCCGATCCGGCGCACCCCGTCGACGGAGTCGCCGCTCTCGGCCGTGTCGAGCACGGCCGTCGGCCAGCGCCACGCCAGCAGCGGGAACCCCCACCGCGGCGGCACCGGGTAGTGCGGCGGACCGCCGTAGCGCAGCCGCTGCGACCGGCGCGAGGGCTGCGGGTACGCACCGGGTGGCGGTGTCGCGACCCAGTCCACGCGCATCGGCTGCAGCGGCTGCACGGTCAGATGACCTCGGGTTCCATGCCGTCGACGCCGCCCTCGAGCGGACGACCGTGGGCGTCCCAGTGCTGCATGCCGCCCTCGACGTTCACGGCCTCCCAGCCGTTCTCGTTGAGGTACTGGGTCACGCGGGCGGAACGGCCACCGGCCCGGCACACGACGTAGAGCTGCACGTCGTTCGGCACCTCGTCCAGGCGCGCACCGATCTCGCTCATCGGGATGTGCAGCGCGCCGGGGGCGTGGCCCGCGTCCCACTCGTCCTGCTCGCGCACGTCCAGCAGGACGGCGCCCTCGGGCAGCTTCTCGGGGACGTCGGCGATCTCGACGCTGGGAACAGTCACACCGTGAATGGTGCCATGCCGGAAGTTGCACCTCCGTGAACCTCCGGCACGGCCCCACCCTCAGGACACCTCCGCGACGGCGGCCCCGAGCCTCACGAGCTCCACTTCGGACAGCGGCACCGCCTCCCGCGTGGGCTGGGAGCTCATGCGGCCCGCGTTGACCTGCTCGACGCGGAACGCCAGCCGGTCGGCGCGGAAGACGTACAGGGTCTGCACCTGCAGCTCCGACGGTGCTTCGACGCCGGGCGCGTACAGCTGGAACACGGTGCCGTCGGCGCCGGTGAGGCGCCGGCTCGCGGCACACGTGCCGGTGGCCCACCGCGCGCTGTCCGCCGCCGCGGCCGGATCACCCTCGAAGCGGGCCAGCGCGAACCGCAGGCTCCCGGCGCCCTGTCCGTCGAGGACGTCGACCCGGAAGCCCCGGCGGTCGCCGTGGTGGACGCTCGCGGGGCCGTTGGCGTCCTCGGGGAGCTCCGAGTCGACGACCCGGTCGGGCAGCACCGCCTGGGCCGAGTCCCGCCAGGCCCGCATCTGGCCGGTCGAGGGCAGGAAGGCACCCATGTTCCGCACCACGTCCGGCTGCGGACCGGCCTCGCCGCAGCTCACCCGCGGCCAGTTGGCGGGATTGGTGGCGAGCGACAGCTCGGGTTCGACCGCTCCCCGCCAGACCGCACCGCCGATCCCGACCGCCGCCACCACGGTCAGCACGCCGCCCGCGAACCCGGCCCTGCGCACGGCCACCCGGCGCCTGCCCCGCCGCAGCACGTCGTCCAGCGTCGTCGTCGGTGGTGGCGCGGGCACGTCGAGAGCTCCGCGCAGCTCGTCTTCGATCGTCATCAGGCACCCTCCGCGTTGACCGGCTCGCCGTACGCCTCGCGGAGCGTCGCCAAGCCCCTGGCCGTCTGGCTCTTCACGTTGCCCTCGGAGCAGCCCAGCTCGGCCGCCGTCTGCTCGATGGACAGGTCGTGCACGTACCGCAGCACCAGCGCGGCCCGCTGTTTCGGCGGCACCTTCCGCAACGCCGCGTGCAGCCGGGCATCGGGGTCGCCGAAGCCGCCGACGACGCCGTGGTCCGGCAGGTCGGCGACCGGGCGTTCGCGGACGCGGCTGCGGCTGTTGATGAACAACCGCGTCACGGTCGTGCGGACGTACGCCTCGGCGGTCTCGCGCCGGACGCTGGGCCACTTCGCGTAGGCACGCACGAATGCGTTCTGCGCGAGCTCTTCGGCCTCCGACCAGTCGCCGCACAACGCGTACGCGGTGCGCCGCACCCAGTCGAACCGGCTGGTGAAGAACTCCGAGAACTCCTCGTCTCGTCGCACTCCCGGTCCCCCATGCTCGTGCTGCGGTCATGTTCACTACACAGCCGGCACCAGCGGGGTTGCACGGAACGCCGAACGGGCCGCCCCGGAAATCCGGAACGGCCCGTTCGACAATGCGCGGACTAGTGCGCGGTGGCCTTCTCGGCGCCCGCACCGGTGAGGGAGCGGACCTCCATCTCGGCCTGCTTGACGGGGTCGGCCTTGTCCTTCGACAGGATCGTGCCGACGTAGCCGAGCAGGAACGCGATCGGGATCGAGACGATGCCGGGGTTCGACAGCGGGAACAGGTCGAAGTCGGCGTTCTTGAACATCGAGGTCGGCGTGCCGGAGACGGCGGGCGACAGGATGATCAGCGTGATCGTCACGATCAGGCCGCCGTAGATGCTCCACAGCGCGCCGGAGGTGTTGAACCGCTTCCAGAACAGCGAGTAGAGGATCGTCGGCAGGTTCGCCGAGGCGGCGACCGCGAAGGCCAGCGCCACGAGGAACGCGATGTTCTGGCCGTTGGCGATGATGCCGCCGCCGATGGACACGAGGCCGATGACGATCGCGGTGATGCGGGCGACCTTGACCTCGGAGTTCTTGTCCTCCTCCTGGCCCTTCTTGATGATGTTGGCGTAGATGTCGTGGGCGAACGACGCCGACGCCGTGATCGTCAAGCCGGCCACGACCGCGAGGATCGTCGCGAAGGCGACGGCCGCGATCAGGCCGAGCAGGATCGGGCCACCCAGCTCCAGCGCGAGCAGCGGGGCGGCCGAGTTGGCCTTGCCGGGTGCCGCGTTGATCTTGTCAGGGCCGACGAGCGCACCGGCGCCGTAGCCGAGGACCAGGGTGAACAGGTAGAAGATGCCGATCAGCCAGATCGCCCACACGACCGAGCGGCGGGCTTCCTTCGCCGTGGGCACGGTGTAGAAGCGCATCAGGATGTGCGGCAGACCCGCGGTGCCGAGCACGAGGGCCAGCGCCAGCGAGAGGAAGTCCAGCTTGCTGGTGTCGGTCTTGCCGTACTGCAGGCCGGGGCCGAGGAGCTTCTCGCCCGCCTTCGGAGCGGCGTCGACGGCGGCACCGAGCAGCGAGGACAGGTTGAAGCCGTACTTGCCGAGCACCCAGAGGGTCATGACGCCGGCACCGGCGATCAGCAGGACCGCCTTGATGATCTGCACCCAGGTGGTGCCCTTCATGCCGCCGATGAGGACGTAGGCGATCATCAGGGCGCCGACCACGGCGATGACGAGGGCCTGGCCACCGGTGCCCGTGATGCCGAGCAGCAGGGCCACGAGACCACCGGCACCGGCCATCTGGGCCAGCAGGTAGAAGAACGAGACCGCCATGGTCGACGTGGCGGCGGCGGCGCGGACCGGGCGCTGGCGCATCCGGAAGCTCAGGACGTCGCCCATCGTGTACTTGCCGGTGTTGCGCAGCAGCTCGGCGACCAGCAGCAGCGCGACGAGCCACGCCACCAGGAAGCCGATCGAGTACAGGAAGCCGTCGTAGCCGTTGAGGGCGATGGCGCCCGCGATGCCGAGGAACGAGGCCGCGGAGAGGTAGTCACCCGCGATGGCGATGCCGTTCTGCGGGCCGGTGAAGGCACGGCCGGCGGCGAGGTAGTCGGCAGCGGTCTTCGTGTTGCGGCTCGCCCGGATGACCACGAACAGCGTGATCAGGACGAAGACGCCGAAGATGCTGATGTTGAGGATCGGGCTCGACTCGTTCACTTGCCGTCTCCCTCGATCTCACCGCGGAGCTTCTCCGCCAACGGGTCGAGGTTCTTGTTGGCGTGCCGCACGTACAGCGTCGTGATGACGAAGGTCGACACGAACTGCAGCAGGCCGAAGAGGAGCCCGACGTTGATGTTGCCGATCACCTTGGTGGACATGAAGCCGTGCGCGTAGTCCGCGAGCAGCACGTACAGCAGGTACCAGGCGAGGAAGAGGGCGGAGACGGGGAACACGAACTTGCGCAGGCGCTGCTTCAGCTCGGTGAAGTCGGCGCTCGCTTGCACGTCGACCCACTTCTGCGCATCGGGGGACGACTCGCTCGGGGTGTGCTCGGTGGTGCTCACAGTCCCCTCCTCGCGGTACTCGGCGTAGGGCTCAGCAACGTGGCGGGCACGTCATTGCCTCCAGGTGCGGTCCGTTCTTGGTCGAGAACCGTATGGAGACTTGAGTCACTCAGGTAAGACTCTGTTCGTGCCCATGCGCCCAGCAGTCGGGTGAAGCGGCGAACGGTCAGTATTCGAAGACGAAGGGCACCGAGCGTGACCGGAATCACCGTTCACCGATTCGAGTGACCAATTTTCACCCGTTCGAACCGCTGACTACTCAGCGTGTTTACGCAGATCCCCTGCGCTCGTGACCGGCCATCCTGGCCTTCTCCTCCGCGGTCCCGAAGCGGGCGACGTCGCGGTCGCGGATGAAGCCGAGCGGGTCGGGGGCGTGCAGCCGCAGCAGGATCTGGTTCACGTCGGCGGGCGCGCGCCTGCGGGTCGCCTTGCTGACGACGATCATGGTCAGGAACGCGATCGGCACGGTGATCAGCGCCGGCTGGGTGAACACGGCGGGCGCCCAGCGACCGGTGTAGGAGCTGATCACGCTGACCACCTGCGCCGTGATGACCATGCCGCCACCGACGACGAGACCGCACACGGCACCGACCCACGTGAGCCCGCGCCACCAGATCCCGAGGACCAGGAGCGGGCAGAAGGTGGACGCGGCGAGCGCGAACGACATGGCCACGGTCAGTGACGCGTCGGCCCGCGGCAGCAGCAGCGCGAGGCCGATCGCGACGAGTCCGGTGAACACCGTCGCCCACCGGAAGTCACGAACCTTGCCCGGCATGATGTCCGTCGAGACCACCCCGGCGACGGACACGACGAGCCCGGAGGAGGTCGACAGGAACGCCGCGAACGCGCCGGCCGCGACGATCGCGCCGAGGATCTGGCCGCCCAGGTTCGGCACCATCGTCTCGGGCAGCATCAGCACCGCCGCGTCGGTCTTGCCGTTCACCAGCAGCTGCGGCAGGTACAACCGCGACAGCACGCCCAGCACCGTCGGGAAGATGTAGAACAGGCCCAGCAGGTACAGCACGTGCAGCGCGGTCCGGCGGGCCGCCTTGCCGTCCGGGTTGGTGTAGAAGCGGACCAGGACGTGCGGCAGGCCCATCGTGCCGAGGAACGTCGCGAAGATCAGCGAGTACGTCCGGAACAGGTCGGACAGGCCACCGGTCTGCGGGCGCATCCAGTCGCGGTTGGTCGTGGGCGACCCCTCGACGACGGGCACCGGGGCGCCGGCCGTGAACTCCATGACCGTGCCGGGGCTGAGCTCGTAGACGCCGCGGCTCCAGTACACCGCGCCGTTCGCGTCCCTGCCGTCGATCCGGCCGCGCACCACCAGCTGCAGCGGCTCGTCGACGCGGACCTTGATGTCCTGCTCGGCCACGGTGATCGTCTCGGCGGCCGGGAACCTGACCACGCCACCGTCGCTGATCGGCTGCGTGCCCCGGTCCGGCGCGACGAGGAACACCACGAAGAGCACGAACGTGGGCGCGGCGATGGCGAAGAGCTTGCCCCAGTACTGGAACGCCTGCACGAGCGTGATGGCCCGCATGCCGCCGCCCAGCACGTTGACGACCACGATGGCCGTGACGACCAGCCCGCCGAGCCACGCGGGCAGGCCGGTGATCGTCGTGAGCGTCAGGCCGGCCGACTGCAGCTGCGGCACCAGGTACAGCACGCCGATGCAGACGACGAAGAACGTGCTGAAGTGCCGCACGTTCACCGACCCCAGCCGGGCCTCGGCGAAGTCCGGCAGCGTGTACGCGCCGGAGCGCCGCAGCGGTGCCGCGACGAACAGCAGCAGCGCCAGGTAGCCCGCGGTGAAGCCGATCGGGTACCAGAGCGCGTCGATGCCGTCCTTGAGCACGAGCCCGGCCACGCCCAGGAACGACGCGGCGGACAGGTACTCGCCGGAGATCGCGGCGGCGTTGCGGGTGGCGGGGATCGACCGCCGCGCCACCAGGAAGTCCGGGGTGGTGTTCGCGGTGCGGGACCCGACGTAGCCGAGCAGGAACGTCACCAGTGCGACGGCGACGATTGCGGTGAGGCTCCAGATGGTGGCGTTCACGTCAGCGGTCGACCATGTTCACGAAGTCGCGCTCGTGCCGTTCGGCCTGCCTGCGGAACACCCACCCGACCGCGTAGAGGGCCGGGAAGGGCGCGAGGCCGAGCACGAGCCAGGGGACGCCGATGCCGAGGACCTCGATGCCCCCGATCGCGGGGAACAGGTAGAAGGTGATCGGCAGCAGGCACATGCCGACCAGCACCGCGAACGCGAGCCCGAACGCGGACCTGAGCTGCTGCTTGATGAGGTCGCGGATCAGCTTCTCGCCGACGCTGGTCTGCTCCTCCAGCTCGATGATCGTGCGCGGTGCCTTGCTGCGCGACTTCGTCGAGTCCGCGAGCACCACCCTGCGCCTGCGCGGTTTGCGGGCCTGCTCACCGAGCCAGGCCTCACGGGCGGCTTGTTCGGGCTTTCCCGCGTCGTGCCTGCTCACCAGCCGCTCTTCGGCGGTCGCACGATCCGCTCCTTGAGCTCCTTGGTGTGCCTGCGGCTGACCGGGAGCTCCTTGGCGCCCTCACCGGTGCCGATCACGACCGCGTAGCCGTTCGCCGTCATCCGCAGCTCGCTCACCAGCGGCAACGCCACCAGGTACGAGCGGTGGATGCGCACGAAACCCGCGTTCGCCCAGCGCTCCTCCAGCTGCGCGAGCGGGATGCGCACGAGGTGGCTGCCCTCCTGCGTGTGCAGGCGGGCGTAGTCGCCCTGCGCCTCGACGTACCGCACGGAGGCGCGCGGCACGAGCTTGATGGTGCCGCCCAGCTCGACGGGGATGACCTCGTCGTCACTCGGTTCGGCGGGGTTCTGCGCTGCCTGGCCCGTCGCGGCCGCGGGCGCCGCGGTGCGGCCCACCCGGTCGGCGACCCGGGAGATCGCCTTGAGGACGCGTTCCTCGTTGATCGGCTTGTTGATGAAGTCGAGCGCGCCGACGTCGAACGCCGTGACGAGCGCGTCCCGTTCCTCCACACCGGTCACGAAGACCAGCGCAGGCGGGTACCGGAACGCGCTGAGCA
The DNA here is from genome assembly GCF_055607425.1 of Lentzea sp. NPDC037011. Taxonomy (NCBI): domain Bacteria; kingdom Bacillati; phylum Actinomycetota; class Actinomycetes; order Pseudonocardiales; family Pseudonocardiaceae; genus Lentzea; species Lentzea sp. NPDC037011. Next base: position 105,824 of record NZ_JBVJRT010000001.1, read on the forward strand.
CCCGTGCGAGGTCCATGCCGGAGAGCCCGGGCATGTTGATGTCGGCGAACACCGCGTCGACCGGCGGAAGGCCGGCCTTGGTGCGCGCCATCACCTCCTGCTCGTAGTCGCCCCGCAGGATCCGCAGCGCCTCCGCGGCGTCGAACGCCGTCAGCACGCGCCGGATGTGGGGGCTGCTCTCGAGGAGGAACTTGATCTCGCTCAGGCCGGGAGCCTCGTCATCGACTGCGAGGACGAGGAGACCGGCGTTGTCTTGGATACTCACTGTGTCGGGCATCTTGCCCATCAATGTGCGGTCATGTCTACGCCGGGACCGGCCCCGACACGCCCGGTGAAACCGAACTGATGCTCACAGCCCGAATCGGGACCAGCGAGCACGTTCTTCGAGGCTTGTCAGCACCTGCGTGACGAGATCCCCCGATCGGGTGGACGCCCCGGCCAGGCCCAGCTTGGCCAGCAAGGGCCTGCGCGGTTCGACGACCGTCAGCTCGGCGTCCGGGAAGCGCTTGGCGAGCACGGACCGGATCGTGCCGATGCCGTCCGCCAGGCCCAGTTCCACGGCCTTGGCGCCGGTCCACACCTCACCGGTGAAGAGCTCGTCGTCGGCCGCCTTGAGCTTCGCGCTCCTGCGCTCCTTCACCCACGCCTTGAACTGCTCGTGCAGGTCGGCGTGCAGCCCCTTGAGCCACTCGACGTCCTCTGGCTTCTCCGCCTGGAACGGGTCGAGCCGCACCTTGTTCTCACCGGCGGTGTAGACCCGCCGCTCCACACCCGCCTTGTCGAGCAGGCCGTTGAGCCCGAACCCGGCGCTCACGACACCGATCGAGCCGACGAGGCTCGTCCCGTGCGCGTAGATCTCGTCGCCGGCACACGCCAGCCAGTAGCCGCCCGACGCCGCGACGTCCTCGCAGAACGCGAGCACCGGCACGTGCTTCTTCGTCGCGAGCTCCCGGATGCGCTCGGCGATCAGAGCGGACTGCGTCGGCGCACCGCCGGGCGAGTTGATGAGCAGGGCCACCGCGATCAGGCGCTCGTTGTCGAACGCCCGGTTGATGGCCGTTTCCACGTTCTGGAGGCTGATCGTGTTGCGGGCCACCGGTGACGACTGCGGGGTGATGACCCCGTGCAACCGCACAGCGGCGACCACCGGCGGGCGTTCACCCCGGTCCATGACCCGCGGAAGACGGGCCGCGATCTTGTCCGTGACGCTCATGTGCTCGACAGTACGTGCGTTTCGCGGTCACGCGGGAGCCGAGCCGGGTGCAGGTTGCTCCCGCGTGACGTGGAACACGTGGTGCCGGGTTAGAGTCGACGGGTGACGTTCAACCCCATCCGCTGGCTGGAGCGCTATGTCGAGTGGTGGGACGACCGGGGCAGGCAGAACGCCGCCGGGCCGACACCGATGCACATCTACTGGATGTGGGTGAGCTGGAGCGTCTGCGCCGTCGCGCTGATCACGACCTTGGCCGTCGCAGCGCGCTGAGCTGCGGCGTTGCCGATCAGCACTTGCAGCTGGAATAGCCCTTCGCGGTGCACTTGATGCAGACGCGAACGCGTTCGGGTGCTCGTTGTTCCTGCAATTGATGATGCCCTTAGCTCGCGGCCGGCCTTCGTCGGTTCACCCGACCGGCTGTTCATTGGTCACCACCACAATCGGCAGGTTCGAGGGTGGGGTTGAGGATGGTTGCCAACACAAGTTGAGTTGGTCCGAACGGCTCTCCGCACGGTCGCTCAGGCGCGGACCACAGGCTGTTCCGCCGTCATCGGCTCGTCGGTCAGCTGCGTGCCGATGTTGAGGTTCGGCAGCACGTTCCGGGCGAACTTCGGCACCTTGAGGATGACCTTGGTGCCCGCGTTCGGGGCGGTCTCGACGACCAGCGCGTACTCGGCGCCGAACACCGTGCGCATGCGGTCGTTGATGTTGCCGATGCCGACGTGCGCACCGGTCTGGTGGGCGTCCTTGATGTCGTCGAGGCGGTCGGGGTCCATGCCGACGCCGTCGTCCTCGACGCTGATCAGCGCCTCGTTGCCGTTGTCCTCGGCGGTGATGGTGAGCATGCCGCCACCGGGCTTCCTGGCCAGGCCGTGCCGGACCGCGTTCTCGACCAGCGGCTGGAGCACGAGGAACGGCAGGACGACCTGGAGGACCTCGGGGGCGATGCGCAGGCGCACGTTCAGGCGGGAGCCGTAGCGGGCCTGCTCGATGGTCAGGTAGCGGTGGATGTTCGTCAGCTCGTCGGCGAGGGTCGTGAACAGGCCGTCGGTGCGGAACGAGTAGCGCGTGAACTCGGCGAACTCCTGCAGCAGCTCGCGGGCGTGGGCCGGGTCGGTGCGGATCAGCGAGGAGATCGTGTTCAGCGCGTTGTAGACGAAGTGCGGGGAGATCTGGGCGCGCAGTGCCTTGACCTCGGCCTGGGCGAGGGCCTGGCGCTGCTTCTGCACGACCTCCAGCTCGAGCTGGGTCGAGACGAAGCGGGCGGTCTCCTCGGCCATGCGGATCTGGCGCTTCGAGGCGACGCCGGAGACGACGATCAGGGTGCCGGCCACCTCGCCCTCGACAACCAGCGGGACCACGACGACGCTGTGCAGGGAGCACGGCCCCTGCAGCTCGCAGCCGAGCTTGCGGTGGTCGACGTGCTCCTTGTGACCGGTGTTGATCGCGCGGGCGACGGTGTCGTGGAGGTACTCGTAGTGGTCGTTGGCGCCGCCGTCCCAGGACAGGACGGTGCCCTCCTCGTCGGTGATGGCGACCGCGACGCAGCGCAGCATCTCGCGCAGGTGGGGGGTGGCCTTGTTGGCGGCTTCCTCCGTCAAGCCCGCCCGGAGGTCGCTCGACGCCCTGGACATGCGGTCGAGCATGTCCATCACAGCGTCCTCGACGGAGGTGCTGACGCGTCGAGCGCGGCACAGCATCACGAAGAGGCCGAGAACGGCCAGGGTCGCGATGACGCCGAGCACAGCGCGCTCGGTCAACAGGTCGCCCACGGTGCACATGCTGTGCTGTGGGACGCCCCTATAGCAAGAGGCAGCCTCGGCGTACGCCCGTACGGTCCACCGGCCCGGGTAGACATCCGATGACTTTGGGGAGAGGGTGTGCCGGTGAAAGTGGCACTGTTCGCGACCTGCCTGACCGACACGCTCTTCCCGTCGACGGCACGTGCGGTGGTCCGTTTGCTGGAACGACTCGGCTGCACGGTCGACTTCCCGCTCGACCAGACGTGCTGCGGCCAGATGCACTTCAACACCGGCTACCGGGAGGAAGCCCGGCCGCTGGCGCGCAAGTACACCGACGTCTTCGGAGGGTACGACCACGTCGTTGCGCCATCCGGGTCATGCGCGGGCATGGTTCGGGAGGTCCACCCCGCGCTGGGCACGTCTCCCCCGCGCACGTTCGAGCTCGCCGAGTTCCTGGTGGACGTGCTGGGAGTGACGGACGTCGGCGCGTGGTTCCCCCACCGCGTCACCTACCACCCCACCTGTCACTCGCTGCGCTTGTTGGGAGTCGGGGACAAGCCGCTGGCGCTGCTCAGGGCGGTCAGGGGACTCGATCTGGTGGAACTGCCCGACGCGACGCACTGCTGCGGCTTCGGCGGCACGTTCGCGGTGAAGAACGCCGAGACGTCCACGGCGATGCTGGCGGACAAGATGCGGTGCGTGCTCGACACCGGCGCCGAGGTGCTGTCCGCCGGTGACAACTCCTGCCTGATGCACATCGGCGGTGGCCTGTCCCGGTTGCGGGCCGGCGTCCGGCCCGTGCACCTGGCGGAGGTCCTGGCTTCGACGGAGGAGGACCCGTGGCGCGCAACCCCGTGACGTGGCTGGGCAGCCCGACGTTCCCGAAGGCGGCCAAGGAGGCGCTGAACGACACCCAGCTGCGGCAGAACCTGCGCAAGGCCACCGGCACCATCCGCGGTCGCCGGGCCGCCGCGGTCGCCGAGCTGGATGACTGGGAGCAGCTGCGGGTCGCCGGCGAGCAGATCAAGGACGACGTGCTGGCCCGCCTCGACACCCTGCTCGTGCAGCTGGAGGAGTCGGTCACGGCGCGCGGCGGCGTCGTCCACTGGGCCCGTGACGCCGAGGAGGCCAACCGGATCGTGCTCGGCCTCTGCCGGGAGGAGGGCGCGACCGAGGTCGTCAAGGTCAAGTCCATGGCCACCGCCGAGATCGGCCTGAACGAGGCGCTCGAAGCCGGTGGCGTGCACGCGGTCGAGACCGACCTGGCCGAGCTGATCGTGCAGCTCGGCGACGACCGGCCGTCGCACATCCTGGTGCCCGCGATCCACCGCAACCGCTCGGAGATCCGCGACATCTTCCAGCGCCGCATGGGCGTCGAGGTGAGCGACGAACCCGCGGACCTCGCCGAGGCGGCGCGGCTGTACCTGCGGCAGAAGTTCCTGAGCACCAAGGTGGCGATCTCCGGTGCGAACTTCGCCGTCGCGGACACCGGGTCGATCGTGGTGCTGGAGTCCGAGGGCAACGGCCGGATGTGCCTGACCCTGCCGGACACCCTGATCACCGTGATGGGCGTCGAGAAGCTCGTGCCCACCTGGCAGGACCTGGAGGTCTTCCTCCAGCTGCTGCCGCGCTCGTCGACCGCGGAGCGGATGAACCCGTACACGAGCGTGTGGACCGGCGTGACGCCCGGCGACGGCCCGCAGCGCTTCCACCTCGTGCTGGTCGACAACGGCCGCACCGCGGTGCTGCGGGACTCCGTCGGGCGCCAGGCGCTGCGGTGCATCCGGTGCTCGGCGTGCCTGAACGTCTGCCCCGTCTACGAACGCACCGGCGGCCAGTCGTACGGCTCGGTCTACCCGGGACCGATCGGCGCGATCCTGACGCCGCAGCTGGTCGGCGACCTGCACGACCCGCAGGCGGCCTCGCTCCCCTTCGCCTCCTCGCTGTGCGGCGCGTGCTTCGAGGTGTGCCCGGTGCGGATCGACATCCCGTCGGTGCTCACCCACCTGCGCGCGGAGGTCGTGGAAGCCAAGGGCCGCACCGCGGAGTCGGTGGCGATGGCGGCCGCGGCGTGGGTGTTCGCCTCGGCCTCGCGGTACGAGAAGGCGCAGAAGGCCGGTTCGCTGGCCCGTTTCCTGGCGAAGGACGGAAAGATCAGCTCGTTGCCGTGGCCGGGGTCCAGGTGGACGTCCTCGCGGGACGTGCCCGCACCGCCCGCCCAGTCGTTCCGCGCGTGGTGGAAGGAGAACCGTGGCTAGCGCCAAGGAGGAGATCCTGCGGCGCATCCGCGACGCGCGGGTGCCCGCCGCCGCACCGGTCGTGCGCGGGTACCACCGCGAAGGGCCGGGCGGCGTCGAGCTGTTCGCCGAGCGGGTCGCCGACTACCGGGCGGTCGTGCACGTCGTCACCGACGTCCCCGCGGCGCTGACCTCGTTGCGGGGCAAGCGGGTCGTGGTGCCCTCCGACGTGCCGGACGAGTGGCTGGCCGACGGTGTGGAGTGGCTGCGCGAGCCGTTGTCGATCGAGGACCTGGACGGCGCGGACGGCGTGCTGACCGGGTGCGCGGTCGCGATCGCCGACACCGGCACGATCGTCCTCGACGGTGGTGTGGCTCAGGGCCGGCGCGCGCTGACGTTGCTGCCGGACCACCACGTGTGCGTGGTGCGGGCCGACCAGATCGCCGGGTCGGTGCCGGAGGCGCTGGCACGGCTGGAACCGACGCGGCCGCTGACGTTCATCAGCGGCCCGTCGGCGACGAGCGACATCGAGCTCAACCGGGTGGAGGGCGTGCACGGCCCCCGTGTCCTGGAGGTGCTCGTCCTCGTCCTCCCCGGTCAAGGGGTGGTTATTTGAGCAGGCGCGACAACCGGCGGTCGGCCAGCGGCTTGCCGCCGGTCTGGCAGGTCGGGCAGTACTGGAACGCCTTGTCCGCGAACGACACCTCGCGCACGGTGTCGCCGCACACCGGGCACGGCAGGCCGGTCCGCGCGTGCACCCGCAGGCCGGAGCGCTTCTCGCCCTTGAGCCGGGCCGCGTCCTGGCCCACCGAGCGGGCCACCGCGTCCGTCAGCGTGCTGATCATGGCCTCGTGCAGCCGGTCGAGCTGCTCGTCGTCGAGGCGCCCTGCCGTGGCGTAGGGCGAGAGGCGGGCCAAGTGCATGATCTCGTCGGAGTAGGCGTTGCCGATGCCCGCGATCAGGCCCTGGTCGGTCAGCGCGGTCTTGAGCCGCTCGGTGCGCTTGTGCAGCAGGTCCTCGAGCTGGGTGCGGGACAGCTGCAACGCGTCCGGGCCGAGCCGCGCGACCGAGGAGATCGTCTTCGGGTCGTGCACGATCCACGCGGCGAGGCCCTTCTTGGTGCCCGCCTCGGTGAGGTCGAAGCCGGGCCCCTGGCCGGGCGGGCCGAGGTGCACGCGCAACGCGAGCGGGCCGCGGCCCTGCTTGGGCGGCGGGGCCGCCATGGTGTCCGCCCAGCGCAGCCAACCGGCCCGCGCGAGGTGCACGACCAGGTGCAGGCCGTCCGCGACCTCCAGGTCCAGGTGCTTGCCGTGCCGGTGCGCGGCCACGACCTCCTGGCCCTGCAGCGCGGTCCACGGCGGGTCGAACGTCTTCAGCACCTGGAGCGACGCCACGTCGACGCGGTGCACGGTGCGGCCGACAGCGTGTTCACGCAGGTGGTGAACCAGTGCTTCTACCTCGGGCAGCTCGGGCACCGCTCCAGTGTCGCATCAGTCGACGGGTTGCAACGGGCCTTCGACGTCGGGCAGCGAGTGCATCTCGATCGTCCTGGCCACCCGCGAGGCCTCCTGGCGCACGGCGAGCGGGCCGCGGACCTGGCCGATCCACCGCTCCGGCGGCAGCTCGTCGGCGGTCGCCTTGCTCTCCGCGACCAGCGTGTGCGGGCGGCGCAGCGCCCAGCGGACCGGGAAGAACAGGAACAGGAAGATCAGCGCGAGGACCAGCCACGAGGGCACGACGACCTCCTCGGGCGTCCACGCGATCAGCACGACGGTCATGACGAGCAGCAGGCCGGCCATCATGATGCCGGGCAGCGCACCGCCGCTCACGTCGTGCTCGAAGTCGTCGGACAGCACCGGGTTGCGCCACTCGATGCGGCTGTGCACAGTCCACATCCGCCCGTCCGCACCGCGTACCAGCCGCGTCATGACACCGTCTCCCACGCTCAGTCGGTCTTGGTCAAACCGTACCGGTCGCGGGGTGAGCCTTGTGGGTGAACCTCAGTCGGTCCGCGGTTTCGGGTAGAGCGTGATCGTCGTCGACGTCGTGGGCGGCGGCGTCGGAGGGTCGCACGGCGTGGAGCTGGAGGGTGCCGGCGACGACGAGGACGACGTGTCGAGCGACTTGATCCCGCGCGGCGTCGACCCGGCCGTCTCGACGTCGGAGGGGGCCGGGTCGGAGGACTTCGCGACCGGCTCCGCGCGTTCGGTGGCCGGTTCGCGCTGCTGCTCGGTGACCGGCGGCGGCGTGGCCGTGGTCCTGCGCACCGTCTCGGGACCGGACCGGTGCGCGGCGGGGGCGATCGCGTTGCCCGGCTGCTGCTGCTCCCGCCGCTGCTGCTGTTCGGGAGCGGGCGGGGCCTGGACGAGCTCCTGGCTGTTCCCGCTGGTCGTGCCGGACGGCAGCGACTGGACGACGGGGTGCTGGTCGGGTTGCAGCATCGCCACGCCGGGACCGTCGGAGAACACCGTGGCCACGGTGCCGACCAGGCCGATCGTCGCGACGGACGCGGCGGCGATGGCCAGCTTCGCCTTGCCGAGCAGCACCTTGCCCGCGAACGCGAGCCCGAGCGTGGACGGCACGACCAGGAACGCCGCGCTGGCCCGCAGCGTCGCGCAGACCTCGTTCAGCTCGGCGTGGAGCTGCGAGCAGGACGAGCAGGTGTCCAGGTGGGCGCGGATCCGGCGTTCCTCGACGCCCTGGACCCCGCCCGCGGTGTAGGTGCCGAGCTTCGCCCTGATCGCCGCGCACGACGACCGCCCGTCGTCCACGGCCAGGTGCGCCTGCAGGTAGGCGGCCCGCAACCCTTCACGGGCGCGCCGGGCCAGCGCCGACATGGCGTTGGGCGAAAGACCGAAGTGCGGTGCCACGGTGGCGGGGCGCTCGCCCTCCACCTCGACGCGCCACAGCACGACCCGCCAGCGTTCCGGCAGGCTGGAGAAGGCACGGGTGATCAGGTTGTGCTCGGCGCGCCTGGCGGCGTTGTCGGCCACCGGCTCGGCCCGCCGGTTCAGCTCCTCGTCCTCGACCGGCACGTCCCGCCGCCGGCCGCTCCACTCCCACGCCACCCGGCGAGCGACCGTCAGCAGGTAGGTGCGCACGTGGTCGGTGGGCCCGCTGCCGCGGCGGATCGCCTGCAACATGCGGAAGAACGCCTCGGCGGTGAGGTCGTCGGCCTCGGCCGCCTCGCGGACGTGCCTGAGTGAGAAACGGCGGACCGCGTCCGCGTGCCGGGAGAACAGTTCGCCGTAGGCCGAGTCGTCTCCGTCGCGCACCCTGGCGAGCAGGTCCCGGTCGACCTCGTTCTCGTCGACCATCACAGGGCTCAACATGCCACAAGGGGCCAGACCTGCCCCTGGATGAGAACAGGTCGATACACAAGACCATCCGATCGACGTGGGCTGATCAGCGCAACGCTTTCGGTGACAGGACGGTCACAGGTGGGCGTCGGGCCGTCAGAGGAAGAAGACCCACCGGTTACCGTTGCCCTCGTGGTGGACTGGCGGGAACGGGCGACGGCACTCGTGCCGGAACTTCGCGATGTCGCCATGACCGAGGAATGGTCCTGCCACGTCTTCTTCTCCGAGCTCTCCCAGCTGACCGCGGAAGCGCACCGCGAACAGGACGACGACGTGCTGCGGCGCGCGTACGGGTTCGCGCACTGGTGCTTCCACCAGCCGGAGCAGTTCCTGGAGAACGCGGCGCTGATCAGCTTCTACGAGCACGTGTTCGACGACTGGGACCAGCGCGAGGAAGTCGCGGCGTGGCTGCCGGTCGACGTGCTGCCGAAGGTGCGGGCGCTGTGGGAGTGGCGCTGGCCCAAGGAGCAGTTGGACGAGGTGGACCAGCTGCTGGCCGGTTTGGAGCCCCCCGGTCGAGACGCGGTTTAGCCCTGTTGTATAGTTCTCCCCGTAAGGCAGTGCGGATGTAGCGCAGTTGGTAGCGCATCACCTTGCCAAGGTGAGGGTCGCGAGTTCGAGTCTCGTCATCCGCTCCACGCAGGACGGCTCATGCTCATCGAGAGCATGAGCCGTTTTGCGTTCCGCCATGATTTTGGGGGCCAAGCCCCCACACCCCCGGGCAGCTCGGTTGGCCGGTGCCCAGTGGGTACCGGCCTTTTGCGTTGTCCAGGTCCCGCCACGTGGGTTCTCGGGATGATCGGCGGCCGCTCACGTGGAAAGGTGGTCATCGTTCTCTCGCATCGAACCGACAAGGACCCGGAGATCATGGCCATCACTCAGACGGCAAACGCGCACTGGGAAGGCTCTCTCGTCGAGGGCAAGGGCAACGTCGCCCTCTCCACGTCGAACGCCGGCAGCTTCGACATCGACTGGAAGGCTCGGGCCGAGGAGGCCGGCGGCAAGACCAGCCCGGAGGAGCTCATCGCGGCGGCGCACTCCTCGTGCTACTCGATGGCGCTGTCGCACGGCCTGACCGGTGCGGGTACGCCGCCCACCTCCATCGACACCAGGGCAGAGGTCAAGTTCCAGGCCGGCCAGGGCATCCTCGGGATCCACCTGACCGTGCGCGCGAACGTGCCCGGCCTGTCCGAGGAGGACTTCAAGACGGCCGCCGAGGGCGCCAAGGCGAACTGCCCGGTCTCCAAGGCGCTCGCGGCCGTCGAGATCACGCTGGACGCCGCCCTGGTCTGAACCGCAGCTCCGCGGGGCCGTGGCTGATCAGGTGCCTGCGCGGGCGGATGGGCTGCTCGACCACCTCGAACGAGCGGTCGAGCAGCTCTTCGGCCACGACGCGGCCCTGCAACCGGGCGAGGCCCGCGCCCAGGCAGTAGTGCGTGCCGTGGCCGAAGCCGAGGTGCGCGGGTGCGGCGGGGCGGCCGGGGTCGAAGGTCTCGGTGAACGCGCGCGGGTCGCGGTTGCCCGCGGCGAAGTCGAGGAACAGGTGCTCGCCCTCGGCGACCGCCGTGCCGCCGACCGACACCGGGCAGGTGGCCGTGCGGAAGAAACCGATGAGCGGCGCGTCCAGGCGCACGACCTCCTCCACCACCCCGGCGAGGCGGCGCTCGTGCCGGTCCAGCCGCAGCAGCAGGCTGGACAGCATGTTCGTGGTCGACTCGGTGCCCGCGACCACGAGTCCCAGGCAGAGCGAGAGCCGTTCCTGCTCGGACAGCTGACGGCCCTTGAACACGTCGGAGCGCCCGAAGTAGGCGCAGAACTCGTTCATGGCGGCGAAGTACGATCCGAGCACCCGTTCGCTGACCTCCTCGCCGCTGGTCAGCTCCAGCACCGGTGCCACGAACTCGCGGAACAGCGGGAAGTCCGCCTCCGGCACGCCGAGCACGTCGCCGAGGACGCCCAGCGCGAACGGCGCCGCGAACCCGCTCACGAAGTCCGCCTCCTCCGGCAGGCCGTCGAGCAACGCCCTGGCGCGCAGCCGAATCGGATCAGCCATTCGGCGCACGGCCGTCTGAGTGAATTTGTGGTTCGCCGCCGCACGAATTCGCGCGTGCCCGGCGCCGTCGGTGGTGTTGATCGAGTACATCAATTCCAGCAACCGCCGCTGTTCGGGCGGCAGCGCGGCGGCAACGTCCGCTACCTGCGGACCTGTGGCGTGCCGGGACGAGAACGCGGCCGGATCAGCCAGAACGGCGCGCAGCTCGGCATAAGCGGTCACGCGCTGGGCGTTGATTCTCGGATCGAATTCCATTGCAGCATCTTGTCCCGTTTCCAGCCTTTGTCGGAGCCCTGTTGAGCCGAGCACCCGGCTGCGGAATGTCGACGCCCTGAGTGGGCCGGCAGTCGTCCAATGCCGAACCGTTGCCTCCATCCGCCCGCCAGGAGCCGGTTCTGCGGGCACGATGGGTGCGTGGACCGGGATGAAACGCTCACGCACCTGAGCGGCGACGACTGGCTGAGACCGGACTCGTCGTCCACCCAGCTCTACCGGGACCTCTGCGCGTTGCGGGACCTGCCCGTGCGGGAGCTGACACCGACCTCGCTGCACCTGCTGGTCACGCACCAGGTCGGACTCGACGTGACGGCGGTGCTGGCGCTGGAGCACGTGGAGGCCGACCCCCTGCGGTCCGTGGCCCTCTACCCCGGCGACCTGCTGGCCGCCCTGCTGCGGGTGGACCACTCGTTCTGGACCGACCACCCCGTGCTGCTGGAGCGGATGTCGCTGGTGCTGGACCGCCTGCGCACGCTGCCCGACGGCGACTGGCAGCTGCTGGTCTCCGCGGCCGAGCAGTTCCCCGGTTAGCCGCGCATTTCGCGCTGTCACAGGGCGTGATCAACGCGAAGGATCACAAAAGTCCGACTGAGTAGAAAAGTCCCGGTTTGCTTGACCCAATCGAGTGAACCCGATAGGCAATCCCCGTGTTGGCGGCGATGAGCGGGCCGGGAAGGCTGGCAACCGGTGCGCTCATCGGTGCCGTAGTAGCGGCGTTGTCAGTGCTCGGACCGCTTTTCGGCTCGTTCGCGGCCGGCGATTCGGAGGACCCGCAGGATGCTTATCCGGCCCGCGTTTCCCTTCTCAACACGCCTTCTTTGATGCCGACGCAGACCGAGTCACAACTACAGACAGTGTCATCTGCGCCTTCTTCAGCCCCGTCGTCGTCCGCGCCGTCTTCTTCTTCCTCCACGACAACGACTACGACCACGACGACAACAACAACGCAGGTCGTCACCACTACGACGACCACGACGACGAAACCGCCGGCTCCCACCACGACGACCACACGGCCGCGGCCTACCACCACGACCACGACCACGCGGCCTTGCGGGATCATCTTCTGCTGATCAGGCCGACCGGTTCCCGTCGTCCGGCTCAGGCAGCGTTCCTCGGGGCGAGCCGCACCACCAGCTCCAGGTCCAGCGCGTGCGCGAGGCGGTCCAGCACCGGGATCGTCGGCACCGTCCCACCTGCTTCGAACCGGGCCACCGCGGGCTGTGTCATCCCCGCCGCCTCGGCGAGCTGCGCCTGGCTCCACCCGCGCGCTTCCCGAACCTCCCTGACCGAGCGGCCCAGTTCGAACGCGATGCGGGCCGCCTCGTAGGCCTCGTCAGCCCCGGCCTCAGCCATCCGCCGGTCGCGGAGTTCCTTCCAGCCGGCCAACCTCACCACTCCCCGTCGTGCTCGTCCACGGTGTGCTGCTGATCAAAGAGTTTCCTGCGCCGTCGGCATACAGCAGAACCGACCGGTACCGGTGCCGCCACCCCGAACGCAGACCGCGCCGCGCCGACCGGACGATCCGGGGCAGCACCGCGTGAACGCGGGAAATCGATGATCGGCCCGCACAAGCCGAGCAGAACGCCGACAGCGCCCCGACCTGCGCCTTACGGAGACCGAACCCCGGCATGTGGTCAATGTGACGGTGCCTCCCACCACAACCAGGTCACGACTTGAGAGGCCGGAACGATCGGTTCTACGAGCACGGGCACAATGTCCGGGTCATGTACGCGCGGAAGGGGGTGCCAGGGGTGACCTGGCAAGACGAGCTGCAGAAGCTCGACAACGAACTCGCCTCTGGTCGGATCTCGGCTGATGACTACCGCCGCCGCAGGGACGAGATCCTCGCGGGCTCGGCGGGTGGTTCCGCGGTTCCGAACCAGCAGCAGCAGGCGCCGTTCGCTCCCCCGTTCAAGTGGGAGGCGGTGCCGCCCAACGCGCCCAGCGCGGACGCGACCCAGGTCGTGGGCACTCAGCAACCGAAACAGCAGCCGCAGCAGCCGCAGCAGCCGCAGCAGCAGAAGAGTGCCAACCCGGATGCCACGCAGGTGGTGAACACGCAGCAGCGGCCCAACGCCGACGCCGAGCGCACGCAGTTCGTGACGCCGGTCGCGCCGCCGAGCTGGCAGGCGCAGCCGAACTGGCAGGGGCAGCAGGCGCCGCCGCCGTGGGTCGGTGGTGACTTCGACCAGATCAACCAGCCGACGCCGGGGTGGACACACGGGCCGGAGGTCTTCGACGACAGCAGTGGCAAGGGCGGCAAGGGCAAGGTCATCGGCATCGTCCTCGCCGTGCTCCTGCTCGCCGGTCTCGGTTTCGGCGCCTACTGGTTGTGGGGTCGCGGCGGTGACAACAGCGCGGGTGGCCAGACGAGCACCCCGCCCCCGACGAGCACCACGCAGAGCGCGCCGCCGGACCCGATCCAGGTGGGCAAGGTCGCCGGCAACCCGCAGGAACGCAAGGACATCACGAACTTCACCCAGATCGAGAACCTGAAGCCGCCGTACCTGACGCCGGGTGAGGTCACCGCGTACAAGACCGCGGGTGGCGCCAAGTCGAAGCTCAGCCTGGCCACGCCGGCCAAGGGTGCGAACACCACGATCATGATCGTCACGGCGACCGACAAGGTGGCCGCGAACAACGGTGTGCTGGAGCTGAAGACCATCCAGGTCACGAACGGCATGCAGGAGATCACCTCCGACGTGCCGGAGAAGGCCGGCGCGACCCAGGTGGACGCCAAGGACGGTCAGCCCGCGCGCATCCGCGGCCACTACTCCAGCGACAAGTACATCGTGCGCATCGACGTGACGGCGGCGAGCCTCACCGAGGCGCTGGCGCTCTTCAAGGCCGCGGCGGAGACCCAGCTCAAGGCGATGCCCGCTGATGCCTGAGGTCACCGCCTGCACGGTGGTCGCGCAGAACTACCTGCCGGCCGCCCGTGTTCTCGCCCGTTCCTACCTCCGGCACCACCCCGGTCACCGGTTCGTCATCCTCGTCATCGACGCCGAGTGGGACAGCGCCGTCGACGAGGACGGCGTGCGGGTGGTCGGCCCGGCCACCGCGGGCATCGACGAGCTCGACTACCTGCGGATGGCCACCGCGTACTCGGTCACCGAGCTCGCGACGGCGGTGAAGCCGTACCTGCTGCGCCGGCTGCGCGGCGGGTCGGACGTCGTCATGTACATCGACCCGGACATCAAGGTGTTCGCACCGATGCCGGAGCTCGCCGAGCTGGCGGTGGAGCACGGCATCGTGCTCACGCCGCACTTCCTGGCGCCCCTGCCGCGTGACGGCAAGGAACCCAGCGAAGCGGTGATCATGGGCACCGGCATCTTCAACCTGGGGTTCGTGGCGACCGGTCCGGGTTCGGAGCCGTTCCTCGACTTCTGGGCGGAACGCCTGCGGCACGATGCGATCGTCGCGCCCGAACGGCAGCTCTTCACCGACCAGCGCTGGGTCGACCAGGTGCCCGCCCTGTTCCCGAACCACGTGCTGCGCGACCCCGGTTTCAACGTGGCGTACTGGAACCTGCACGAGCGGCACGTCGAGAAGAGGGGCGAGACCTACTTCGCCGACGGGCACCCGCTGCGGTTCTTCCACTTCAGCGGCTACCGCCCGGAGCACCCGTGGCTGCTGACGTACCACTGCCAGCGCAAGCCGCGCATCCTGCTGTCGGAGAACCCCGGTCTCAAGGCGATCTGCGACGACTACGGAAGTGCGTTGCAGGCCAACGGGTACGCCGAGACGCTCGACGCGATCCCGTACGGCTTCAACAAGATGGCGGACGGCTCGAAGCTCACCCCGACCATGCGCTCGATGTACCGCAGCGCGTGGATTCGCGCCGAGGTGCCGCACGAGCGGGTTTCCAAGCACGACACGGAGATCCCACCGCACGCGTTCGGTGCGGACGGCGGGCGGGCGTTCCGCGAGTGGCTGACCTCGCCGGCCACCCCTGGACAGGCCGCCGCCGGCCTGAGCCGCATGACGATGTCCGTCTACGAGGCGCGCACCGACCTGCAGCTCGCGTTCCCGGACGTGCTCGGCGCGGACGCCGCGGACTTCCGCAGCTGGTGCCGTGCCTCCGGGATCTCCGAGGGCATGCTGCCGACGTGGGGCCTGCCCGGTGAGCCGAAGCCGGTGCGCGAACCCGTCGACGAGTTCGGCGTCAACCTGCTCGGCTACCTGACCGCGGAGCTCGGGCTCGGCGAGATGGGCCGGATCGTGCACGACGCGATCGACCTCGCCGGTGTGCCGATCGTGTCCGTGGTGGAGGACCGGCTGGTCTCCAACCGCACGGACGTCGACGACCCGGAGACGCTCGGCGACCCGCGGTTCCCGGTGAGCGTGCTCGCCGTCAACGCGGACCAGACCAAGGCCGTGCTCGGCAACCACCCCGGTGTGGGGCACCACCGCTACCGCATCGGGCTGTGGGCGTGGGAGCTCGAGGACTTCCCCGAGTGGCTGCACGCAGCCTTCGCGCTCGTCGACGAGGTGTGGACGGTCAGCGACTTCTGCCGCGACGCCATCGCGCAGCACTCGCCGGTGCCGGTCAGGACGATCCCGGTGCCGGTGCGCGACCCCGGTGAGCCCGCCCCTGCTCCCACCGGTCCGGTGCAGTTCCTCTTCGCGTTCGACTTCAACAGCATCGGGCAGCGCAAGAACCCGTGGGGCGCGGTCACCGCGTTCCAGAAGGCGTTCGAGGGCCGCGACGACGTCCGCCTGGTCATCAAGGCGATCAACGGCAAGCTGCACCCGCTCAGCGCGGAACGCCTGCGCGTGCTGGCCGCCGGCGACCCGCGGATCGAGCTGCTGGAGCGCTACCTCAGCGTCCAGGAGCTGCACGACCTCTACGCGAACAGCACCGCGTACGTCTCGTTGCACCGCAGCGAGGGCTTCGGGCTGACCGTCGCCGAGGCGATGGCCCGCGCGCTGCCGGTGATCTCGACCGACTACTCGAGCACCACCGAGTTCTTCGACTCGAGCGTCGGCTGGCCGGTGCCGTACGAGCTGGTCGAGGTCGGCAAGGGCAACTTCCCGTACCACGAGACCGCGGTGTGGGCCGATCCCGACCTGGACGCCGCCGCGCGGGCCATGCGGGAGATCGCCGACGACCCGGCGGAGGCACGTCGCCGCGGCCTGGCCGCGCGGGAGCACATCCTGCGCACCAGGTCGATGGACACCGCCGCCGAGTGGATGCGCGAGCACCTGGGCAACGCCTACGAGAGCTGGCGGGGCCGGCGGTACGCCACGGCGGCCCCCAGCCCGTCGGCCGACCCGTTGCAGCCGCTGCGCGAGTCGAAGCAGGCGCTGCTGTGGCAGCCCGAGGCCAGTGCGCCGTCCCGGTTGCCGGGTGCGCCGGCGATGCGGCGGGCCGTGCTGCGCGTGATCGACCACTACGACGTGCACCAGCGCAAGGTGATGGGCGCGCTGGTGGACGGCGTCGAGGACACCGCCGGGCAGATGCTCGCGCGCATGGACTCGATGGAGCGCTCGCTGACCCACCGCCTCGACGACGTGGCGAAGAGCGTCGCCAAGACGATCGAGCGGATCGAACGGCTGGAGCAGGTCCCCGCTCCCGACGTGGACGGCGTGCTGCGCGACCTCGCCAAGGTCAACGAGGACGTCGCCAGGGTCGGCACGGACGTCACCGAGGTCAGCCGGGCGGTCGGCTCGGTGCGCGAGCAGCTCGCGGACGCCGAACGGCGCAACCACGAGATGTTCGCCGACCGCGACGTCCGGATCGACCAGGACGAGCTCACGCTCCAACAGGTGCGGCGCGACCTCACCGCGGTGCACGAGGCCGCGCGGCTGGACCACGCGCCGGTGCCGCGGGGCGCCCAGGTCGTGCTCTGCGACGTGGGCTCGCTGCTGGTGCCCGAGGACGACGTGGTGCTGCCGTGGCTGACCTACCACCGCTCGTGGGAGGTCAGCGAGGCCGACCTCATGGCGGAGCTGGTCGGCGACGGCGCGTTCCTCGACATCGGCGCGCACGTCGGCTACCACACACTGCGGCTGCTCCAGCGGTCCTCGGCGCCGATCACCGCCGTGGCGGTGGAGGCGAACCCGGTGACGGCCGAGTACCTGCGGCGCAACGTGGCGACGGTCCTCCCGCCGGCGGTGGCCGACCGGGTGACCGTGCTGTCCATGGCGGCGTGGGACACCGAGACCGAGGTCGTGCTCGTCCAGGAGGAGGAGTTCAACAGCGGTGACCACCGGGTGCACGACGCCGGCGACGGCGTCACCGGTGTCACGGTCCCCGCTGTCCGCCTGGACAGCCGCGCGGAGGTCACCCGGCAGCGGATCAGCCTGGTGAAGGTCGACCTGCAGGGCCGCGACCACCGGGCCCTCGCCGGGCTCACGGACGTGCTCGAACGCGACCGCCCGCACGTCGTGTGCGAGTTCTGCCCGGACGCCATCGGCGAGCTGGGCGACGACGCGGCGCAGGTGCTCCTCACCTACCGCAAGCTCGGCTACCAGCTGACGCCGGTCGACGACAACGGACCCGTCGCGGGCGAGCGGTCGGACGACGAGCTGATCAGGATGGCCGACGAAGCCGAGACGAAGTTCATAACTCTCTGGCTTCGCCCCCTCTGAGCTGCGCCGATCTCGTACGATCTGTCCCGGCTCGCGACCATCGGTGTGAGCCGGGACATGGGGGTCGTACGTGACCGGGAGCAGCCAGGGCGCAGCCGTGCGCCGCAACGGCCTGCGCCATGCGGTCGGCACGGCGGTGGTCGTGGCGGTGCTCCTGGTCATCGGTGGTGGCAGCTGGCTCGCCTGGGGTCGTGACCTCGAACTGGCCGGTGCCCGCGACGCCCGCCCCGTGGGTGAGGCCGGGCGCGTGCCCGCCGACCGGCTCGCGCTGGCCGACATGGGCGGCGTGCACGAGAACTACCAGCCGATCCGCACGTTCGGCGGTGTCACCAAGGTCGGCTTCCTGACCGACGACGAAGTCGTCGAGTACGCCGACGCCGACGCCTCCGGTGCCCGCATGGCGGTGTCGATCTACCCCGAGGGCAAGGCCACGCTCGCGGTCGTGCAGGTCCGCGACGCCGACGCCGCCCGGGACCTCGCGGCGGAGCTGGCGGACCTCCAGGAGGAGTACGGCCTGAAGCCGGCCGAGACCCACGTGCACCGCTCCCGCGACGGCCTGCTCACCCGGACCGTCTACACGCACGAGGACCTCGTGGTGCGCCTCGAGGTGCGCGGCAAGACGTCCCGGTGGGTGCGGGAGAAGACGGCCGAGCTCGTCGAGGCGCAGCGCGAGGTGCTGGCCGCTGATGAGTGAGCCCGTCACCCAGCCGGTCGTGGCCGTGACCGCGCGGCCGCCCGGCCTGCACGCACCGGTCGCGCTGGGCACCGCCCTGGTCGCCTACAGCGTCCTCGGCGGGCTGTGGCTGAACCGGCACGGCCACTCGCCGGAGTGGCTCGTCGTCGTGCGGGAGTGGGTCAACCGGCCGCTCGGCCTCGGTGAGGACTTCGGGCTCCTCGGCCTGTCGCTGTTGCTGGTGTGCGCCGGGCACCTGCTGTTCGCGCGGGCGATGAGCACGGGGCTGCCGAGGTTCCTGGGACGGCTGGCGTGGCAGGCCGGTCTGCCGCTGGTGGTCGCGGTGGTGCTCGGCGTGCTCTTCTCGCTGTTCGCCGACCCGTTGCCGCTGGTGGTCGACTACCGGGAGAACCCGCCGGCCCTCGCGGTGCTGGCGGTCGTGGTCTTCGCGGTGCTCTGCACGGGGTCCGCGGTGCTGCTGCCGCGCAGGCCGGTCGTGGCGGTCGCCGCGCAGCTCACCGTCGTGGTCGTGCTCCTCGTGGTGGCCGGGGTCGCGGACCTCGACCAGCTGGCGGTCCTGACCGCGCTGGTGGCGCTGCCGATCTGCGGCGAGCTGCAACTGCTGCTGCGCACGGGGCTCGGGCGGTTCTGGGAGGTCGCGCCGCTGGTGCTGGTCTGCTTCGTGGTGCCGGCGGTGACCGAGCACCTGTTCCGCACGGCCGCCCTGTGGTGGTTCACCGTCGCCGCGGTGGTCGCGTTCATGCTGGTGCAGCTCGCGGTGAAGGGCGAGCCGCACACCGCGCGGCCGCGGCCGGTCGACTGGCTCGTCAGCCGCGCCTTCCCCCTGGTGCTGCTGTGCGGTGTGCTGGCCTACCCGCTGCTGGGGCTGCTGCCGCTCCCGTTCAACTACCTCGTGGCGTTGCCCGTGTGGGGCCTGGGGGCCGAGCTGCTGCACCGCTGCTTCGGGAAGTCGACATGAACACGCTCACGAACGTGCCCACGACCGCGCAGGCCCGCCCGCGCGCGTCCGGCGGCTACATGCACGGCCTGGACCTCCTGCGGGTGATCGCGTCCACGGTCGGCGTCTACGTGCACACCGCGAACTGGTTCGCCGTGAACCAGCGCGAGTTCTCGTTCAGCGACTTCGTCCGGACGGTGCTGGCCGACCCGCTGCAGCTCAACCCGCACCTGTCGTTCACCGACGTCACGATCTTCATGGTGATCAGCGGCATGGTGGTCACCCACGTGGCCGACCGGGAACGGCCCGGTCAGTTCCTGCTGCGCCGCTTCGGCCGGATCATCCCGCTGCTGGTGGTGGTGCTCGTCATCTCGGCGGTGCTGATCAACCTCGGCGTGTTCCGCGCGGAGACCAAGCAGACGTCGCTGAGCTTCCTCGACGTGCTCACCGGCGTGACGCTGGCGGGCTTCTTCACCACGCCGACCGTGATCCTGGTCGGCGTCACCTGGACGTTGCTGCTGCAGATCACGTTCTACTCGTACGTGGCGGCCACGATGCCGTTGCTGCGGCGACGACCGTGGCTGCCCCCGGCGGCCGCCGCCGCCCTGATCTGCCTGACGCTCTCGCTCGCCAGCGGCCCGCAGTCCGATGCGGTGCACCGCATCGGTGTCATCGCCTGCTTCATCACGCTGATCTTCATCGGCCAGCTGATCACCCTGGTCCGGTCCGGCAAGGTGCACGTCGGCACCGGCCTCGCGATCGGCACCGTCCACTTCGGCCTGTTCGTCTGGGCCGACAAGCTCGGGGGGTACGCGTACTCGGGCGGCGGCATGGTGCGCACCGCGTTCCTGTGCATCCTGCTGGTGCTCGTGATGATGTACGTGGGCGGTCCGGTCACCAAGTCGGCGTTCGTGAAGGCCTGGTCGGCGCGGACGTACGCGATCTACCTGATCCACCCGGTCTGCATCTACCCCACGCTCGCCGCGCTGGCACCCCAGATCGGCAACGTCCCGGCGCTGCTCGTGGCGCTGCTGCTGACCGCCGCCGTGACCGAGGTCCTGCACCGCTACGTGGAGATGGCCGTGCACCGGCGCATCCGCCGGTGGGAGAAGAAGCGGTCCGCGTCCGCCCCTGCGCGCTGATTCACGGCCGGACGACCGCATCGCGGCGCCGCCGACGTCGTTGTACCCGCTGGACGGGGGGACGGCGGGCTCCCCTGGCCACTGACGGTGCCCGGCCCGTTACTCTTCTCGCCGCAACGGCGGTCCGGGACCGCACGAGGGCGAAGGGGGTCGGTCCCGCTGGAGTCACCAGCACGCACCCAGACCGGCGCTGACCAGGCACGTTCCGAGAAGACGCGGGTCGCGTTCATCGACATCGGCCGGGCCGTCGGCGCCCTCCTGGTCTTCTACAGCCACATCGCGGCCCAGTGGGTGGGCAAGCGCGACGAGGAATCCCGGTTCTTCGACGTGCTGAACGCCGTGTCCAGCGACCCGTTCCACATGTCGCTGCAGGGCATCGGCGAGGTCGCCGTGCCGTTCTTCTTCCTGGTCAGCGGGTTCGTCGTGACCCCGATCGCGCTGCGGCACGGCCAGACCCGCTTCGGCCTGAACCGGCTCTCGCGCGTCTACCCGCCGATGATCTTCACCGTGCTCTTGACCGCACTGCTGATCACCGTCGGCGGCGGTCTGCTCGCGACCGGCCAGGCCCAGACGATCAGCGCGTGGACGCTGTTCACGAACTCCGTGCTGGTCAACTACCTGATCTTCCCGCAGGTCGTGCTGGTGGGCGTGGCCTGGACGCTGATCGTCGAGGTCATCTTCTACCTGGTGCTGATCCTGCTGATCCCGGTGCTCAAGCGCTGGGTGTGGCTCGGTCTCGCCATCGAGCTGACCTTCGTGTTCATCGTGCTGATGAGCCGGGCCCAGTTCGGCAAGTCGTGGTCGCTCTTCGCCGTCAACGTCTCGTACCTGCCCATTCCGATCATCGGCCAGATCATCTGGGCGACCACCACCAAGCGCATCCCGCTGTGGGCCGGCGGCGTCTACACGGCGCTGGCGTGGTCGTTGTACGTGCTCGGCGACCTGCTGAAGCTGGGCCGCGTCGACAACTCGTACAGCCTGGCGCTGGCCATCGCGGTGATGTGCTTCCTGATGGGCCTGTTCGCCGAGCCGCGGCTGCGCGAGCGGAAGTTCTGGATCGCGCTGTCCGAACGCAGTTATTCCATCTACCTGCTGCACGGCCTGATCGCGTTCGCCGTGCTGGACCTGCTGCGCCCGGCCGTTCCGCTGCTGCCGGCGGTGGTGATCGCCGTGGCGGCCACGTTCGCGTTCGTCGAGCTCAGCTACCGGTTCGTCGAGAAACCGAGCCACAAGCTCGCGCGCAGGCTCTCCCGGCCGTCGGCCAAGCCCAAGCCCACGCCCATGTCCGCGCCGGAACCAGAGCCGAAGCCGGCGCCGGAGGCAGCGGCCCCCGTGGCGGAGGAGAGCACCGAGATCACTCCGGCGCGGGAGCACCGGGACTCGCGCGCGATCGTGGCGGCCGAGGTGACGATCGAGCTGCCGCGCGTGCGCAAACGGGCCGTTCCCGCCGTCGTTGCCGCGGAGGACGAGGACCACACGCAGGTCCTGCCGCGCGTGCGCAAACGGGCCGTTCCCGCCGTCGTTGCCGCGGAGGACGAGGACCACACGCAGGTCCTGCCGCGCGTGCCGAACTACCCGACC
>NZ_JBVJRT010000001.1:127749-209521 GCF_055607425.1 Lentzea sp. NPDC037011
CCTGCCGCGCGTGCGCAAACGGGCCGTTCCCGCCGTCGTTGCCGCGGAGGACGAGGACCACACGCAGGTCCTGCCGCGCGTGCCGAACTACCCGACCACCGACCCGGACGAGGGTTCCCGCCGCCGGCGACTGGACGACAACGCCCGCGGGGCCGTGACCGTGGCCGCATTGCTCGCCGAGCAAACCCAGAGGGAACAGGCCAGAAAAGATCACCGGTCCGAGCGGCGCAGCCGGGAGAATCGACCGGCTCAGTGAGTCGCTCCCACTTGCAACCGCCGACGAGTGCTAGACGTCTACCTGTGTAAGTCACCGTTCGGAGGCGACACATGTGGATCAGCATGACATTAGTCACATTAGGTGGTTTGGCGTTCTTGACGCGAACCGTGACGGCCGTCCTGGCCGTTTCCTCTCGCAAGAAGATGAATGACTACACTAAGCCACAAACGTCCACCAATTGAGATACTCGTTCGGCCTACGGCTTACGGGCGAACGTTGACTTACCGTACGATCCTTTCGGGTCGTATGACTGAACGGTCACCTGATGGGGACCTCACAGGGGTAGGTGCGCCATGGACCACGCACTGAGCAAGGTCATCGAGCTGCGCGAAAACGGGTTTCAGTTCCTGCACCTGAGGGACGACGCCGGGCAGCTCGACCGCATCATGGCGTTCAAACAGCGCAGAGGGTTCATCGACTCGATCCTCTTCTGGTCGGAGACCGAGGCCCGCGCGGGACGACTGCCCGCGGTGCGCGACTCGGCCAGGCCCGCGCAGGCCGTCTGGATCTACGAGGGCCCGTTGATCGAGGCCGTGGACCGGTTGCTGGACCTGCCGGAACCGGGTGCGCGCAACGCGCCGTCGTTGATGAAGGCGACCGCGTCCGATCTGGCCGTCGTGACGACGCTGCCGTTCAAGCTGAAGCTGCCGCCGGGCGCCATCGCCTGACGACGTGCCGGTCATTCCCGAGTCGCCAGTTGTTGCGGCGACTTCGAATGCTGCGCCGAACAGCTCACCGAACGTGTGAAGAACTTCCCCCTCCCGGATTACGCAGCTTGATGTAGAGGGGCCGGGTGCGGAACCTTCGCGCCCATGAACCTCAGGAAGACCGTCGCGGGGGCCGCCGTGGCCCTCGGCAGCGCCACCGTCATGCTCGGCCTGGGTGGCATCGCGCACGCGGACACCGCGAACGCCAACGCCCACACCGCTCCCGACCTGGGTGGCCAGCTCGGTGACGTCGCGTCCGTGGGCGACCTCGCCTCCGTCAACACCAAGGACGTCGACGGCAAGGTCCAGGCGCTCAACGCCCAGCAGCCCGACGTCAACGCGCTCGTCGAGAACGTCGACTCCAGTGCGACCGCGGCGCTGCTGGGCCTGACCGAGCCCTCGGGTGTGCCGACCGGCAACGCCTCCGTCGACATCTGATCGTCGGCACCTGATCGTCCGCCGCTGAACTGACCAGTTCTTCCTGACCGGAGCGGCGCCCGGTTCCCTCCCCCTCGAACCGGGCGCCGTTCCACTTTCTCCAGCACCTGAAGAGAGGGAACCGCCGTGCGCCTGAAGAAGATCGTCACCTCCGCCGGGATCGCCGCCGGTGCGCTGGCCGCGTTGGCCGGCACCGCGAACGCGAGCCCGCAGGCCGTTCCGCAGCTGCCGCAGCTCGACCCGGTCACGCAGCTCAGCGAGCTCGGTGACCGCGCGGGTGTCACGGCGCTGCACGACCTCAACGGTCCAAACGTGACGGCGGTGCACAACGGCACCGCGCTGGTGGAGGGCTGAGCTAGCGACCGACCGCGTACCCCTGTGCGCCGCGCGGGTTGGCCCCGGCGCGCAGGAGCCCGTCCGCGGCGTCCCTGGCCACGGCCGACATCCGGCCGAGGGTCCACTCGCCGGCGTCCACGACCTGGTGGCCACGCGCACGCAACGCTGCCAGCACGTCCACGCCGGCGCGTGACTCGATGACGAGCTCCCCCGGTGTCCAGGCCCGCGGGTAGAACGAGCTCGGGAACGCGTTGGAGTGCCACATCGGCGAGTCGATCGCCTCCTGCAGGTTCAGCCCGGCGCGGTGCGCGAGCCAGAAGCCGAGCTGCCACTGGTCCTGCTGGTCCCCGCCGGGCGTGCCGAACGCCAGTGCGGCCTCCCCGTCCCGCAGCGCCATCGACGGCGACAGCGTGATCCGCGGGCGCTTGCCGGGGGCGAGCGAGTTCGGCAGTCCCCGGTCGAGCCAGAACATCTGGGCGCGGCTGCCCAGGCAGAACCCGAGCGACGGGATCGTCGGCGAGGACTGGAGCCAGCCGCCGGACGGGGTCGCGGAGACCATGTTGCCCCAGCGGTCCACGACGTCGACGTGCACGGTGTCGCCGCGCGTCACGCCGGAGCGCGCCACCGTCGGCTCGCCGATCGCACCGGTCGGGTCGGACACGGGGGTGGCGGGTCCGCCGGTGATGTGCCGGGGCAGCACGGGTGCGCGGCCGCCGGGCGAGCCGGGCCGCAGCTCGTAGGAAGCGCTTTCCCCGATCAGGGCACGGCGTTCGGCCGCGTAGGAGCGGGACAGCAGGATGTCGAGCGGGACGTCGCCGACGTCGCCGTACCAGGCCTCGCGGTCGGCGAACGCCAGCTTGGCCGCCTCGACCGCCAAGTGCACGGTCTCCGCGGTCGGCTTGCCGTCCACGTAGGACAGGTCGTAGCCCTCCAGCAGCCGGAGCTGTTGCACCAGAACGGGTCCCTGCGTCCACGCGCCGGCCTTGACGAGCGTCCACTCGCCGAACTCCGCGGTCAGCGCGTCCTCGTACGACGCCTCCCACGACGCCATGTCCGCACCGGTCAGCACACCGGCGTGGTCGCGGCCGGAGTCGTCGCGGTGGGCGGTCCGGCAGAACTCGTCGACCTGGGCGGCCACGAAGCCCTGCGACCACGCCCTGCGCGCGGCCTCGATCTGCGCCTCGCGGTCGGCGCCCGCGGCCTCTCCTGCGGCGAGCAGCCACTCCCAGGTGTCGGCGAGCTTCGGGTTGCGGAACCGGCCACCGCGCGCGGGCAGCGCACCGCCGGGCAGCCACTGCGCGGCCGAGGTGGTCCAGTGGTCGCGGAAGAGGTCGGAGACGCGTTCGATGGTGTCGACCACGCGGTCGAGGAGCGGGAACCCGTCCCTGGCGTAACCGATCGCGCGGTCGAGCACCTCGCGCAACGTCTTGGTGCCGTGGTCGCGCAGCAGCGTGAGCCAGCCGTCCCACGCGCCCGGCACGGTCGCCGCCAGCAGGCCGCTGCCGGGGATCAGGTCGAGGCCGAGGCCGGCGTAGTGGTCGATCGTGGCGGCGGCGGGCGCGACGCCCTGGCCGCTCAGCACGCGCGGGGCGGACCCGGCCTTCGCGAAGATGATCGGCACCTCGCCGCCGGGGCCGTTGAGGTGCGGTTCCACGACCTGGAGCACGAATCCGGCGGTGACGGCGGCGTCGAAGGCGTTCCCGCCGTCCTCCAGCACGGCCATGGCCGCCGAGGAGGCCAGCCAGTGGGTCGAGCCGACCATGCCGAAGGTGCCGACGAGTTCGGGGCGCGTGGTGAACACCCCATAAAGGTACGCGGGGCTAACTAAATTGCGTGACTCCGAGTGACGCACGACCCACGCCCGAATGGAGCAGCCCTGCGCGGGCCAGCGCCTCCGCGTCCAGGTGGTTCCGGGAGTCGACGATCGTGTGACCGTCCATGAGCTCGGCCACCCGCGACCAGTCGAGCGTGCGGAACACCGGCCAGTCGGTCAGCAGCACGACCGCCTCGGCGCCCTTGACCGCCTGGTACGGGTCGTCGACCACCAGCATCCCGGTGATCGGCCCGCTCACCTCCGGGTCGTGGGCGGTGAGCTCGGCACCCTCCAGCACCAGCTGTTCCGCCACGGCCAGGGCGGGCGAGTCGCGCAGGTCGTTCGTGCCGGCCTTGAACGCGAGCCCGAGCACGCCGATCCGCACTCCGGCGAGCGTTCCACCGCAGGCGGCGCGGACCTTCTCGACGACCCGCAGCTGTGCGCGGACGTTCGCCTCGATCGTGGAGCGGACCAGTCCGAAGTCGACACCCGCCGCCTCGGCGATCTGCACCATCGCGTGCGTGTCCTTGGGCAGGCACGACCCGCCCCAGCCCGGTCCTGGCCGCAGGAACGACTGCCCGATCCGCTTGTCGTAGCCCATGCCCTCGGTGACCGACTCGACGTCGGCGCCCAGCCGTTCGCACAGCTCGGCGACCGCGTTGACGTACGAGAGCTTCATCGCGAGGAAGCAGTTCGCGGCGTACTTGACCATCTCGGCGCTGGCGGCGTCCATCAGCACGGTCGGTGCGCCCAGCTTGGCGAACAGCGCCGCCACCCGCTCGGCCGCGGACGGCGAGTCCGACCCGACCACGATCCGGTCCGGGTGCAGGAAGTCGCGCACGGCAGTGCCCTCGCGCAGGAACTCGGGGTTCGACACCACCGCCACGTCCTCACGCCCGAGCAACGCGCGCACGCGTTCCGACGTACCGACGGGCACCGTGGACTTGGTGACCACGACCGTCCCGTACGGCAGCACGTCGCGGATCTCGGCGGCGACGGACTCGACGGCGCTGAGGTCGGCCGCACCACCCGCGCCCATCGGCGTCGGCAGGCAGAAGAACACGACGTCGGCGTCCCGCACCGCGGGAGCGGCACCGACGACGAACTCCAGCCGTCCGGCCAGCCGGCCCTCGACGACGAGCTCGGCGAGCCCCGGTTCGAGGATGTCGACCTGGCCGGCGCGCAGTCTGACCACCTTCTCCGCGTCGACGTCCGCGCACACGACGCGGTGTCCCAGTGATGCGAGGCAGGCTCCCGTGGTGAGTCCCACGTAGCCGGTGCCGACGACCGCGATGCGACGGGCGAACATGCGGGTGACCCTGACATCCCCGGTTGGCCGCTCGGGGAACACCGTACGACTTTCGTCGTAGCTGACCGTGACAGATCTCCTCCCAGAGGTCTACCGGCGCGGGCGATGTTTCGAACACCGTCGAACGGCACAGTTCAAGGCATGGGAGTTCTGCTGATCGCAATGATCTTCATCGGCCTCGCGGTGCTGGCAGCGGTGCCCCTGGTGGCGCTGCTGCACCTGTCCGACCGTTGACCCGGTCCGGGGGTCGACCACCGGGTAACGAGCGTTAACCTCCTCGCGAGCAGTTCGCTTCGAGGAAGGTGAAGGCATGGAGATCTCGGGTACCGCGGCCATCGTCACCGGTGGCGCGTCCGGTCTCGGCGGCGCGACCGCACGTGCGCTGGCGGCGCGTGGAGCGCAGGTGTTCGCGCTCGACCTGCCCGGCGCGATCGAGAAGGCGGAAGCCGTCGAGAACGTCACCTACCTGGCCGCCGACGTGACCTCCGGCGACGAGGTCCAGGCCGCCGTCGACACCGCGGCCGGCTCCGGCGCCCCGCTGCGCATCACGGTGAACTGCGCTGGCATCGGCCCGTCGACCAGGACCGTCGGCAAGAGCGGCCCGCACGACCTCGACCTCTACCGCAAGGTCGTCGAGGTCAACCTGATCGGCACGTTCAACGTGCTGCGCCTCGCCGCCGCCGCGATGGGCAAGACCGAGGAGCTCGAGCACGGCGCCCGCGGCGTCATCATCAACACCGCCTCGATCGCCGCGTTCGACGGTCAGATCGGCCAGGTCGCCTACGCCTCCTCCAAGGGCGGCGTCGTTGGCATGACCCTCCCGGCCGCGCGCGACCTGTCCTCCGTCGGCATCCGCGTGCTGACCATCGCCCCCGGCATCGTCGACACCCCGATGCTCGCCACGGTCTCCGACGAGTTCCGCGCGGGCCTCGCCGCCGGTGTGCCGTTCCCGAAGCGCCTGGCGCAGCCGTCGGAGTACGCGCAGCTGGCCGTGTCGATCGTGGAGCACGACTACCTCAACGGCGAGGTCATCCGCATGGACGGCGCCCTCCGCATGTCCCCTCGCTAGCCCCACGCGCCTGCTTCTCGAGTGCACGCGGGGAGCTTTCGTACTCACATGAGGTACGAAAGGTCCCCGCGTGCGTTCGGCGTGGGCGGGCGGCGCGTCAGAGGTCGCCGGCGTAGGGCAGGCGGGACATCGCGTCCGAGGTCATCCACTCGCGCAGGCGGTGGGTGGCTCGGACGTCGTCCTCGTTGTACTCCAGCAGCCTGCGCCGCTGGTCGAGGTCGAGCGGGTCGCCGTTCAGGCCGACCGCGGACCGGTACCAGCGCATCGAGTTCTCGCCGCCCGCCTCCGGGTCGCGCCACGTGAAGCCGGCGACCCGGGCGATGATCTTCAGTCCCTTGCCGTGGGCGCACAGGAACTGCTCGCGCACGATGCCGAAGAGGTCCACCCACGCGTCGGAGCCGATGAACTCCTTGACCTGCGCCACGGTCGGGATGCCGGGCTTGCCGGCGAACCGTTCCGCGGACGCCAGCAGCCAGCGGTTCTCGGCGAGCTCGTTGTAGCAGTAGGCGCGGAACGACAGGCCGCGTGCCTTGGCGCGCAGGCGGATGCCGGTCAGCCAGGTCCAGAACTCGGCGAACGAGCGAGCCTCGTCGTCGCACGGCAGCGCGTCCCACGTGACGAACGCGCGGTAGCCGTGGTCCTCGTCGACGTCCTTGCCGGACAACAGACATCCCCACATGTACGCGCCCAGGTCGCCGAAGCTCTCCATGTCGACGTCGACCTCGACGTCGGCGCGCGGCACGTTCATCTCCCGCACGCGGCGGACCAGCGTGAGGTCGCGCAACCACGCCCGCGCGAGCACGACCGCGTCGCCGAACGGCATGCCGACGAGCTGGATCGGGCCGTCCGAGGCCGGGTCGAGCTCCGCCAGCTGGTCCACAGTGGACAGACCGACCCTGCGCAGCGCCACCGCGTCCTCACCGCGCACGACCAGTGAGACGTCCCTGCCGCGCTTGAGGTCGGTGTCGCAGGTCGGCCACCACGGGCAGGTCTTGCAGTCGACGATCCGCGACGGCTTGGCGAGCGGGTCCTTCTGGTTCGCCGCCGCCAGCGCCACGGCCAGCCGGTCGGAGAACCGCGCGTCGTACTCGGCCAGCGCGGTGCGTCCGCCGGGCCAGGTCGGTGCCTCCAGGTCGTGCCACAGCACCACGTCGGCGTCCATGCCGATCACGCCACCGGTCGCGCGGGCGTTCGTCGCGTGGCCCGCGGCCTGGAGCTGGCGCTGGGCGTGCGCGAGCCGCAGCTGGTCACGGGGCTGCGGCCGGACCTTGCGGTGCGGGTCGGTCCGGCTGCCGCCGGGCAACGGCATGGTCAACGGGCTGGTGCGCGCGCCCTGGCCGGGGTCGGTGATCTTGTGCCGCACCACGAGCACCGGCACGTACCCGGTCGCGTCCTTCACCAGCAGGTCGATGCCACCGCGACGGCCGCCACGCGGGTCACGCGGCAGTGCGGCGCCCCAGATGTAAGGCGCGCCCATCTCCATCGCCGCGAGCGTGACGCGTTCCCGGTCCGCGGTCCGCACCTCGGGACCGTTCGGCACCTCGAAGAGGTTCGAGCCGACGATCCGCCCGAGGGCGTCCGCCACCGCGCGGCGGTGGTTCGCCGCGTCCGCTTTCCGTTGTTCCGAAGCCGGGTCCAGCGCCGCTTTGAGAGCGTCGCGCATCTCCGGATCGTTTTCGAGGTGCACCCGCCGCCGACAACGAGTGACCACGCCGGCGTCTAGCTGCACCTGGGAAGTCACCGGTGCAGCGTATGTCGCGCGCCGACCTCATGTGCCAGCAACCTGGGCAGTAAGTTTCACGTGACGGAGGAGGTGTACCCGAATGGCGCGCAAAGCGAAGGCCGGATTCACGCCCAGCAGGGCGAAGAACCTGGTCGGCGTCGCGAAGGTGGTGGCGCCCGCGCTCATCCCGGTGCTGGCCCCCGTGATCGCCCGCGGAGCTGGGGTTTTGAGCGAGCAGTACGACCGCTACCGCGCACGGAGGCTCGGCATCGACGTGGCCGACATCGGCCGGTACTCCGGTTACGGGGCCCGGTTGCACGCGCGGATCGTCGGCTTTTCGGAGTCGCTCGAGACGGTGCGGGCCGCGGATTCCGATTGGGTTTCGAAGACCGAGGCGCGCCTGTCGCAACTGCTCGCCGCCGTGCGCGCTTCCGAACGCATGCCGACGGCCCGGCGCAAAGCAGCGCACCGGGCCGTCGGAACCGATCTGGACGTGTTGGAGCAGGAACTGCTCAGGCGTCTGAACGTGCGCTGACGTTCGGCGTGCGCCCGGTCACCTTGGCCACGGCCTCGACCGCCGCCTCCTCGACCACTTGACCGGGGTCGAGGTGGGCGGTGACCTCCTCCATGACCTCGGCCACGCGTTCCTCGCGCCGGATCATCGGGTCGGACCGCAGGTCCTTGGCCAGCGAGACGCACAGGCCGACCATCACGACCATGAACGGCAGCGCCGCGATGATCGTGAGGTTCTGCAGGCCGGTCAACGCGTTGGAGCCGCCGACCAGCAGCATCACCGCGGCCACGGCACCGGTGAGCACGCCCCAGAACACCACCACGGCCTTGGTGGGGTGCATGGAGCCCCGCTGGGAGAGCGTTCCCATCACGATGGACGCGGCGTCGGCGCCGGACACGAAGAAGATGGCGACGAGGATCATCACGACCACGCCGGCCACGGTGGCCAGCGGGAACTGGTCGAGCAGCGAGAACAGCTGCGACTCCGGCGTCGACTGGCCCGCGAGGTCCACACCGGACCGCTGCTCGAAGATCGCCGAGCCGCCGAGGATCGCGAACCACACCAGCGACACCGCGGACGGCACGAGGATCACGCCGGCGACGAACTGGCGGATCGTGCGGCCGCGCGAGATGCGGGCGATGAACGTGCCGACGAACGGCGTCCAGGAGATCCACCACGCCCAGTAGAAGATCGTCCAGCCGGACAGCCACGTCTCGGTCGCCTCACCACCGGAGGCGGCGGTGCGGCCGGCCATGTTGGCCAGCTCGCGGAAGTAGTCGCCGAGCGCGGTGGGCAGCAGGTTCAGGATGAACACCGTCGGGCCGACGACGAACAGGAACAGCGCCAGCACCACGGCCAGCACCATGTTGGTGTTCGACAGCCACTGGATGCCCTTCGCGACCCCCGAGACGGCGGATGCGACGAACGCCACGGTCAGCACGGCGATGACCGCGACCAGCACGCCCTTGCCGACCTGGCCACCCCACCCGGCCGCCTCCAGCCCGCTCCCGATCTGCAGGGCGCCGAGACCGAGGGAGGCGGCCGAGCCGAACAGCGTGGCGAAGATCGCCATCACGTCGATCGCACGGCCCCACCCCGACGCGGCCCTGCGACCGAGCAGAGGGGCGAAGGCAGCGCTGATCAGCGACGACCGGCCACGGCGGAAGCTCCCGTAGGCGATCGCGATGCCGACGACGGCGTAGATCGCCCACGGGTGCAGGGTCCAGTGGAAGAGCGTGGTGGCCATGGCGGTCTCGAGGGGGTCGCCCTCGGTGCCGGGCGGCGGCTTCACGAAGTGCGTGAGCGGCTCGTTCACGCCGTAGAACATGAGCCCGATGCCCATGCCGGCGCTGAACATCATCGCGACCCACGAGACCGTCTTGAACTCGGGTTTCTCGTCGTCACGACCGAGCGGGATCTTGCCGTAACGGCTGAAGGCGAGCCAGAGGGCGAACAGCACGAAGCCGGACGCCGTGAGCACGAAGGCCCATCCCAGGTTCTGGATGACCCACCCGAGCGCGGTCTTCGAGGCCGAGGCCAACGAGTCAGTTCCGGCAATCCCCCAGGCCACGAATGCAAGCGTGAGACCTGCGGCAACGCCGAACACGACCCGGTCGGTGCGGCCCGGCCTGTCGCATTGGTTGTGCATGCGGCCCTAGATACCCACTCGTGGACCGATGCAAACCGATCGCATTACCCTCAGATCCGTGAGCACCCGGTCGAGTGAGATGCGCACCCTTCGCGGTGCCGTTCTCGCGGTGACCTCGTCGGCGCTCACGATCGCCGCCCACGGCATCGGCGGTGGTGAGCTCGCGGAGTTCGTCCACGCGCTGCCGCTGGTGGTGCTGATCGCGTTCGCGGCGGCGTCGCTCGCGGACCGGCGGACCGGGAGGCTCTCGGTCATGGCCGGGCTCGCCACGGCCCAGCTCGCGCAGCACCTGCTGCTGACCTGGGTCAGCCACGAGCACACCGGCACGCTCACCTGGCAGATGTTCGGCGCGCACCTCGTCGCGGCGACGCTGACCGGGCTGTTGCTGTTCCACGCGGAGAACGCGCTGTTCCGGCTGTTCGCCGCGGTCACCCGCCTGATCCCCCGCAGGCTCATGCCGCAGCCGGTGCTCACGCCGGTGCGGACGTCCACCGGCACGCCCTACCTGCGGCGCGCACACGCCGCCGAGCTGAGCCGTGCCCACGGGCTGCGCGGCCCGCCCTGTGGTTCCTGACACCCACGCACCCGCATCTCCCCCTTTGGCATCAGGAGCCACAACCACATGTCTGCACATCGCTTTGGCGTGCGCGCGCTCGCCGTCCTCGCCGTGGCCGGGTTCGCCGTCCTCGGCACCCCCGCGATCGCGTCCGCGCACGTCAGCGCCCAGCCCTCGGAGTTCACGCAGGGCGGCCGCGCCACGTTCGCGTTCCGCGTCCCGAACGAGCGGGACAACGCCGGCACGACCAAGATCGAGGTCACGCTGCCGCAGGACACCCCGCTCACCTCGGTGCGCACCCGGCCGCTGCCCGGCTGGAAGGCAGAGGCGGTCAAGGGCAAGCTCGACAAGCCCGTCACGGTCGCCGGCAAGGAGATCACCGAGGCGTTCACGTCGATCACCTGGACCGCGGAGCCCGGCACGAAGATCGGGGTCAACGAGTACCAGGAGTTCTACGTCGCCCTCGGCACGCTGCCGGAGAAGGACACCCTGCTGCTGCCGACCAAGCAGACCTACGAGAACGGCGAGGTCGTCGACTGGAGCCAGCCCGCGGGCGCCGACGGCAAGGAGCCGGAGCACCCGGCACCCGCGCTGAAGCTCGCCCCGAAGAAGGCGGACGGCGACGACCACGGCCACGGCTCGACGAACGCCGCGAACTCGACCGACACGCACGAGGCGTCGGCCGCCGGTTCCGACCAGACCGCCCGCTACCTCGGTGGCGCCGGCCTGGCCGTCGGTGCGCTGGGCCTGGGCTTCGGCATCGGCGCGATCCTGCGTTCGCGCAGGAAGGCGTGACCCACAGCATGAAGCGCGCACTCATCGCGTGCCTGATCGCGGGTGCGGCCGTGCTCACCACGGCCGCGCCCGCTTCGGCGCACAACGCACTGATCAGCAGCGACCCGAAGGACAAGGCCTCGCTGGAGGTCGGCCCGTCCTCGGTCACGCTGACCTTCGACCAGGACGTGCAGGGCGGCAAGGACATCAACACGATCTCGGTGGTGGACGCGAACGGCGGCCACTACGAGGTGCCGGGCGACCCGAAGATCACCGACAACTCGGTGTCCGCCCAGGTCAACGCCCTGGGCAAGGCCGGTCAGTACAAGATCGGCTATCGGATCCTGTCCGCGGACGGCCACCCGGTCTCCGGTGAGCTGACGTTCACGCTCACCAAGGACGGCACCGGTACGCCCACCACCCCGGCCAGCGCCGACGCCTCCGGCAGCAGCGACTCCGGTGGCGGCATCCCGCTGTGGGTGTGGATCGTCGGCGCCGTGGTGCTGCTCGGCGGCGGCGTGTTCATCGCCCTGCGCGGCGGCGGCGGGAGCGCCAAGGCATGAGCGACGTCCGGACCACCGCCCCCACCCACTACCGCGTGCTCGCCGGTCTGGTGTTCGGCGCGCTCGCGGGCATCGCCCTCGGCCTCGTGCTGGCGCCCCCCGTCGTGGTCGCCGGGGTCGTGGACGCCGGGGCGGCGGTCCGGTACGGCCTGCCGGTCACCCGCGTGCTGCTCGACGTGTCGGCGACGATCGTCGTCGGCCTGTCGATCCTGCCGAAGCTGCTCGGCTTCGACCGGCCCACGCACACCGAACCGGTCATGCGGATCGCCCGGCCCGCCGCGGTCGTCGCCGCGGCGGTCTGGGTGGTGACCGCGCTGCTCGCGATCGTCCTGCAGGCGGCGGAGCTGCGGCCGGGCAGCGACGTCAGCATCGGCAACGCGGTCGACTACATCGCCACGGTCGGCGCCGGCAAGGGCCTGCTGTTCAGCGCCGCCTGCGCGTTCGCGTACCTGCTGGTCGGCGTGCTGGCGGTGCGCAGCGGCGAGTCCGTGCCGGCCGAGCTGCGCATCCTGGTCTCGATGTTCGGCCTGCTGCCGATCCCGGTCACCGGGCACGCCTCCAACTGGAAGTACCACGACTACTCGATGGTCTCCATGGAGCTGCACGTGCTGGGCGCGGCGGCGTGGACCGGCGGGCTCGGCGCGCTGATGGCGCTGGTCGCGTACCGCAAGGGCCTGCTCGCCGTCGCGCTGCCGAAGTTCTCCCGGATCGCGACCGTCAGCCTGGTCGTCGTCACGGTGACCGGCCTGTTCAACGGTCTGCTGGAGCTGGCCCTGAACCCGGTCGTGCCGTTCCCGCAGTCGATGTTCACCACCGGCTACGGCCTGCTGTTCCTCGGCAAGGCGGCGTGTGCGGCTGCGGTCGCGGTGCTCGGCGCGCGCATCCGGTGGAAGCTGCTGCCGCAGATCTCGCAGCACCGGACCACGGCGATCGTGCAGTGGGCGGTCTTCGAGATCACCGTCATGGGCCTGGCGTTCGGCCTGGCCGTCGTGCTGAGCCGCGCACCGGTCAGCTGACCCCGGTCGCGACCCTGACCAGGTCGGCGAGCGCCCGTGACCGGCTGTGCGGTGGCCACGCGATCACCGTGGTCACCTTCGGGGCGTCCACGACCGGAACGGCGACCAGCCCTTCGGTGAGCCTCGTGCGGAAGTCCTCCGGCACCACGGCGACGGCCCTGCCGAGCTCGATCATCTGGAACAGCTGCGTCAGGTTGCGCACCTCGATGCCGGGACCGTCCGGGTAGGTGCCGTCCGGACGCGGCCAGCGGGCCCGTTCGGCCAGACCGCTGACGTCCGCCATCCGCAGCTGCGCCACTCCCGCGAGCGGGTGCGCCGACGGCATCACCGCGACCTGGTCCTCGGTGTGCAGGACCTCCACGTCGAGGCCGGTCGTCGGGTCGTACGGCTCGTGCAGCAACGCCACGTCGGCCCGTCCATCGAGCAGCGGGACGTGGGTGTTCGACTCGCACAGCAGGACGTCGACCGGCACGGCACCGGGCTGGGCGGCGTACACGTCGAGCAGCTTCGCCAGCACCTCACCGGAGCTGCCCGCCTTCGCGGCGAGCACCAGCGACGGCCGGTCGGCGGCCGCGTCCCTGGTGCGGCGTTCGGCTGCGACGACAGCGGCGAGGATCGCCCTGGCCTCGGCCAGCAGGGTCTCCCCGGCGGCGGTGAGCAGGACCTTGCGGCTGGTGCGGGTCAGCAGTTCGACGCCGAGCCGGTGTTCGAGCTGAGCGATGGTGCGCGACAGCGGCGGCTGGGCGATGCCCAGGCGTTCGGCCGCGCGGCCGAAGTGCAGCGCCTCGGCGACCGCGACGAAGTAACGGAGCTCCCTGGTCTCCACGCCGTCCACCGTATCCATACCGCTGGGGTATCGCTGCGACACCGAGGTGGTGTTGGTCTTCACGGCCTCGCGGAAGACGATCAGAGACATGAGCGAACAGACGATTGCACTGGTCACGGGCGCGAACAAGGGCATCGGGTACGAGATCGCCGCCGGTCTCGGCGCGCTCGGCATGAGTGTCGGTGTGGGCGCTCGGGACGCCCGGCGTGGCGAGGAGGCGGCGGAGAAGCTGCGGGCGAACGGCGCGGACGCGTTCTTCGTGCCGCTGGACGTGACCGACGACGAGAGCGTGGCCGCGGCCGCGGCGCTGTTCGAGGAGCGGTTCGGCCACCTCGACGTGCTGGTCAACAACGCGGGCATCGCCGGGTCGTGGCCCACGCCGCCGTCCGCCGCCACCCCGGCGGGCCTGCGGGAGGTGCTGGAGACCAACGTGATCGGCGTCGTCCGGGTCACCAACGCGGTGCTGCCCCTGCTGGGCCGGTCGGCACGGCCGCGGATCGTCAACCAGTCGAGCCACCTGTCGTCGCTGACCCTGCAGACCGCGCCGGACGCGGCCTTCCACGACATCGACGGGATCTACACGCCGTCGAAGACGTTCCTGAACGCCGTCACCGTGCAGTACGCCAAGGAGTTGACCGGCATGAAGGTCAACGGCGCCTGCCCCGGCTACGTCGCGACCGAGTTCAACGACTTCCAGGGGCGGGAGACGCCGGCGAACGCCGCGCGGATCGCGGTCGAGCTGGCCACGCTGCCCGACGACGGGCCGACCGGTGGCCTCTTCGACGGCGATGGTCCGGTGCCCTGGTGATGCGTTGTTCAACGTGAAACATCCGGGGTGACCGGGGCTGCACTCGGCGAGTGGTCCGTTCGACGCGGCGAACAGCGCGCGAACGGACTAGTCGGTGATCAGTCGGGCCGAAGATTCTTCGCGCATGCGGGCCAGGCGGTTCATCGTCCGCTGGCCGCGGCGGTCGAGCTCACGGCTGTCGATCCAGCCGTTGGCGTAGTAGCGGTAGTCCTGCGCGAGGGCGACGAGCTCGGCGAGGTAGTCGGCGGAACGCCGCCGGCGCTCCTCGTCGAACGACGCGAGCAGCGGCAGCTGGGTGTCCACGACCTCGTCGAGCAGCTGCGCGGACCGCAGCGCTCTCCGTGACCGCCACCTCCGAGTAAGCATCACGCGCCGCACCCCGCCCTTCGCCCCGACCTGCCGCACCTTAGGCCCTGTGTTTCCCGCCCGTCGATGCTGCATTCGTGTCAGGGGCTCCTGGCGTTACCGGTTCGTGTCCCACGCCATCCGAACGTGGTGCTATGGGGCCCAAACGACGTGCTGGTCAGGCAGCCGTGTCGGCTCCGGTGAAGCGGGCGACGCGGTCGGCCAGCTCGCGGGCCTCGGGGTTGTTGCGGCGCTTCTCGGCCTCCTGGCGCAACGGCTCCATGCGCTGCTTGGTGCGCACCGACTTGAGGCTCTCCGACAGGTCGACCGCCTGGCGGCCGATCTTGGCGCCGTGGTCGATGTCGCCCTCGATGAGGTGGTTGATCGACATCGAGGTCAGGTTGAACGACCGGCTGCGGGCCATGTCGTCGCCGAAGTTGTTGATCGCCTTGGACAGCGCGGGAATGGCGGTCCTCGTGTACTTGGCGTCCACCGTCTGAGCCAGCTCCGTGTGCACCGTGCCGATCATGGACGAGAGGTCGATCTCGTTGAAGAACTTGGCCCACGCGGGCGCCTCGGCGACGTTGGCGCGGGAGAACTCGTCGCGGGCGCGGCCGAGCAGCTTGAGCGCCTGCTCGTCGGAGCCCATCTTCGCGTACGCCCAGGCCTCGTTGGCGCACAGGATGCCCACCGCGAGCTCGGAACCGGAGTTCTGCGCGGCCAGCTGGCCGAGCTGGAACACCTTGAGCGCGTCGTCGGGGGCGTTCTGGTGCAGGTACACGCGGCCCATGCGGTACAGGATGTTCGCCATCAGCGCCTCGTTGTCGCCCTGCTTGGCGAGGTCGAGCGCCTGACCGAAGTGGTTGCGGGCGGAGTCCATCAGGCCCGTGTCGAACGACGTCCAGCCGGCGAGGTTGTGCAGGTCGGCCAGTGCGACGTAGAGGCGCTGGCGCACGACGTCCGTGGAGCTCGCACCGAGCATCTGCTGTCCCCAGGACAGCTGGGCGACGACCGCGTCGCGGCAGGAGCCGCCGCCGTACTGGTAGTCGAGGGCGCGCAACGCGCGGGTGGCCGCTTCCACCTGGCGCACGTCGGTCATGCCGATGCGTCCCGGAGCCGGAGTCTGTGTGGGGTGTGAGACCCACGACCCGGAGTCCGCTCCGAACACGGCCGCGCCGACTGTCACGGCGGCGGCGTGCGCGAGGAACTTCCGACGCTTCACCGACTCGTCCTCCTCAGGATGGGGTGTGTCCGCGGCTGCGGCCACCCTCACTGCCGTTGTCTCGTCATAGGCGAGACCCATGTATCCACGTGGGACACCCAGGCCGATGGCGATCCTGGTCAGGACGTCGTAGGCCATCACCTGACGTCCCTTGAGGATCTCCGAGACCTCGGACTGCGACTGCCCGGTGAGCGCCGCGATCTGGCGCTGGGACACGCCGTGCCGTCGGAGCAGCCGGTAGACCGAGCTGATCTCCCGTCGGGCCAGTGCGTCCCGCATCTCCTGCTGGTCCCACACGTCGGTGGGGATCGGAGAGCCCTGGGAACTCATGGTGTTCATCGCGCACCCTCACAGTCCGTTGGGCGTCATCGGCAGACTAGGGGGAGGTCCCCGAGCCCGAGAAGTCCTCTTCGGCAGGGCTGATCGGCCCTGCCGAACACCGCTTACCGCTCACCGTAAGAGTTCCACCGGTGGGCGCTGTGACGTCCCGTTCCGGCATGAATCATCGCAATCTGGATTCCGGTAAGCGAGTGAGCACGGAGAGGAACAGCCAACCGATGGACAGCTCCTCCCCCGGCTCCACCTCCATCGTGGAGACGGGTGACACCGGATCCACATGGCGCGGCACGACCGGGCAGCGTCGGACGTGGCAGATCAGCTGCGGCGACGTGGTCGACCGGGACCGCCAGCTCACCGTGAAGGTGGTTCAGGGCCGAGTGGTCCTGGTCGGCCCTCCCGGGGAGACGGCAGTCTTGTCCCACGACCAGCTCGTACAGCTCAGGGCTGCGCTACGCGAAGCCGCCGACCAGGCGGAAAGGTGACGGTGACGTTTCGATGGACGCGATCCTCGGACAGGTTCTTCGCAACGCTGTGTGGGAACGCCTCGACCTGCTCACGGAGCTGGCGAGCCGCGCTGACGCCCCGTCCCTCCTGTCGGTGGCTCGATCCGAGCTCCCTCGGCTGACCGAGGGATGGCGTGCTCTGCTGGCAGCGCACGAGCCGGACGAGAAGGGCAACTGCCCCGAGTGCTCCGGTCGTTGGCGCCAGCAGAAGTCACCTTGCTCGGTGTGGCGCGCCGCGTACGAACACCTGGTCGCGGGCGGTCTCGCCCCGCGCCCGGCTCGCCACCTGCGCGAGGCCCCGGTGACCCCTCCTGTCACCCGGACCCGCCGCGCGGTGGCTCGAGCCCACTAACGGGCCTTTGCGACCGACCTGGCGTCCCCCCGACACGACCAGGTCTGCAAACGGCCTACTGACCGGTGGTCCGCGATGTGCGAACCCCCGACCGCTGCATCGCGGACCCCGGTCAGCTCAACTCCACAGATTCCCGCGGGCCGGTGCCGTGCACCTTCCCTCCCGACCGGTACCGGTCCGCGGTCACCAACCCCGGCCCCTTGCCTGCACCTCCCGCGCGGGTGAGGGGCCGTTTCCACGTTCGGACGCCGCGAGCACGGCTGGAGCTGCGCGCCGCTTCTTCCCACTTCCCGCGGTTTCTGCTGCCGGTGCTCCCGGTTCCGCGCCCGGCTTCAGCGGCGCGTACCCGTTTTCCACGTGAGGTAGGACGTGAGGCCGGGCAGCAAGCGGCCGGACAGTTCGAACGCCTTGAGCTGCCACGGGAACAGGTGCTCGGCGCGTTCCTTCTCCACGGCGTCGACGATCGCCGTGGCGACACGGTCGGGCGTGACCGTCGGGATCAGCCTGGCGATCGCCGGAATCCGCTCCTCCGCGCCGGGGTTGTTGGCGAAGTACTCGCTGGAGACCTTGCCCGGCACGACCTCGCTCACGCCGACGCCGGTCCCGCGCAGGTCGAGCCGCAGGGACGCGGTCAGGCCGCGCAACGCCCAGCGCGCCGACTGGTAGCCGGCCGCGCCGGGGATCGGCAGCCGCGACACCGGCGAGTTCACGTTGACGATCCAGCCGGAGCCGCGCGACCGCATGGCGCCGAGGAACTCCCTGGTGAGCAGCATGGCGGCCATGAACGGCACGGCGGTCATCGTGGCCAGGTCGTCCTGCGAGCACTCGTCGAGGAACAACCAGCGCCCGACACCCGCGTTGTTGACCAGCACGTCCGGCGTCTCCACGGCCTCGGCGAGCGCGTGGATCTGCGCGGCGTCGGCGAGGTCGGCCGGATGGGCGGTCGCGGAACCGCCGAACTCGGTGATCCGCTCGACCTGCCGATCGAGCAGCTCGGCGCTGCGGGCCACCAGGTGGACGTGCGCACCGCGTGCCGCGAACCGGAACGCGGTCTCCGCGCCGATGCCCTGGGACGCGCCCGTGACCAGTACCCGCTTGCCCGACAGTCGCATCAGTCCACCGATCGCACTCGACTCATCAACACTCCCGCCACCGCCGTCGCCAGCGCCGACGCCGCGAACAGACCGCGGTACCCGCCAAGGTTGGCCAAGATCACCGCGGTCAGCAAGGGCGCGATGACCTGCGGCAACGCGTTGGCCACGTTCAGCACGCCGAGGTCCTTGGCCCGGTCGGACGCCGCCGGCAGCACCTGGGTGAGCAGCGCGATGGCCACAGCCCAGTACGTGCCGAAGCCGACGCCCAGCAGCGGTGCGGCGACCAGCGCGGCGGTCCAGGTCGGCCAGGCGACGAGCAGCAGAGCGGCGAGCGCCATCACGACCGCGGCGAGGTAGACGTACGGCTTCCGGCGCCCGGAACGATCACTCCGTGCGCCGAACAGCACCGCTCCTGCGGCGAGCGCCACCCCGTAGAGCGCCATCAGCACGAGCAGTCCGTCCTCCGGCGACTCGTGGTGGACCACGTCGCCGAGGAAGTAGAGGAGGTACAGCGTGCCGAACGCGTTGCCGAGGTTGATCAGGAGGTGCCCGGCCCACGCCCAGGCGAAGTCGGGGTGCTCCCGGGGTGAGATCCAGAACGTCGGCCGCACCGGCTTGGTGACGAGCTGCGTGTCGGGCGTGCGCAGGACGAAGAAGACGGCACCGACGAGCACGATGGCCGCGCACGCCAAATAACCGGCTTGCAGTCCGCTGACCAGCAACGTCACCACGACCGCGCCCAGCACCGTGCCGAGCATCTGGCTGATGCCGATCAACCCGCCGACCTGCGCCCGTTGGGCGATGGGCACCTGGTCGGGCACCACGGCGGTGAGCGCGGCGAGCATGCCGCCGATCCCGGCCTGCACCAGGCACCAGCCGGCGGTCATGACCGCGACGGACGGCGCGGTGGCGAGCACCGCCAGGCCGATCGCGCCGACGACCGCCCCGATCAGCGTCCACGGGTGGCGCCGGCCGAACCGCGAGGTCGTGCGGTCGGACAGGTACCCGATGAGCGGCACCACCAGCAGCGACACGGCGGCGCCGACGCCGGTGACGACGCCGAACACGAACTCCTTGTCCGCCACGTCGAGCAGCTCGGCCTGCTGCGGCAGCAGGACCTGGATCGGCGCGTAGACCGCCAGCCACAGCCCGAGGTTCGCGGCGAACAGCCAGGCCATCCAGCCCCGCCGGACCGGGACGACCGGTTCGGCCAGCGCCTCACTCACCGCTGATCACCCTGCGGTACCAGTGGAACGAGTCGCGCGGCGTGCGGCGCTGGGTCTCGAAGTCGACGTGCACCAGGCCGAACCGCTGCGAGTAGCCGGCCTCCCACTCGAAGTTGTCGAGCAGCGACCACACGAAGTACCCGTCGACACCGGCGTCGAGCGCTGCCTTGAGGTGTCCGTCGAGGTAGGCGATCCGGTCGGCGTCCTCGACCTCGTGCGGGAAGCTGCAGCCGCTCTCGGTGACGTGCACCGGCGGCAGGTCCGGGTGCCGTTCGCGCAGGGTGGCGATCATCTCGGTGAGCCCGGACGGCACGACCGGCCAGCCGAACCCGGTGCGCGGGTACTCGTCGACCTCGACCAGCTCGAACGGCAGCGGGTTGCCCTCCGACGGCAGCGTCAGCCTGGTCGGGTTGTAGTAGTTGACGCCGTAGAAGTCGAGCGGCTGGTGGATGGTCGCGAGGTCGCCGTCCCGGACGGGCATGAGCTCGGCGACCGAGTCCGGATAGCGGCCGGCCAGCACCGGATCGGCGTACAGCCAGTTGTGGACGTCGCTGTACGCGTCGGCCGCGGGCTGGTCGGCGGCGGTGGCCGGCCACGCGGGCGTGTGGTTGTTCGCGGTACCGACCGAGCGGGCGTTGTGGCCGCGCAGAACTTCCACCGCACGGCCGTGAGCGAGGTTCAGGTGGTGGGCGGTCGGCAACGCGTCGAAGAGCAGCGTCTTGCCCGGTGCGTGCTCACCGATCGCATAGCCCTGCAACGTGACCATGGCCGGTTCGTTGATCGGAATCCACATGTGGACCCGGTCGGCCAGCCGTTCCGCGAGCAGTGCGGTGTAGTCGGCGAACCGGTCGGCGATGTCGCGGCCGAGCCAGCCGCCCTCGGCTTCGAGCTGCAGCGGCGTGTCCCAGTGGTAGAGCGTGGCCACGGGCGCGATGCCGGCCTCGACGAGCGCGTCGACGAGCCGGTCGTAGAAGTCGAGGCCCTCGGCGTTGGCCGGGCCCTTGCCGCTGGGCTGGATGCGCGGCCACGCGATGGAGAACCGGTAGGCGTTGACCCCCAGCTGGGTCATGAGTGCCACGTCCTCGCGCCACCGGTGGTAGTGATCGCACGCAACGCGGGCGCTGTCGTCGTCGTGCACCGGAGCGAAGTCGTCCCACACCGAGGGGCCTCGGCCGCCCGCGTCGAACGCGCCTTCGATCTGGAACGCGGACGTCGACACTCCCCAGAGGAAGTCGCTCATCGATCCTCCAAATGTGAAACTTGTTCGGATCGTAGGCGTGTTGACAGGTTCAGGGAAGTGAAGACGCCGCGCAGAAGGCAAGATGGAAGAACCCGAACTACTGGGAGTCGCCGTGACGAGCACCACCCCGCTCCGCCGTCAGCCCGTCCAGCAGCGCAGCGCCAAGAGGGTCGAGCGCATGCTCGAAGCCTGCGCGACCCTCATCGACGAGGTGGGCTACGACGGCGTCACCACCACGTTGATCGCGGAGAGAGCGGGCGTGGCGGTCGGCTCGCTGTACCAGTTCTTCCCGGACAAGCGGGCCGTCGTGCAGGCGCTGACCCTGCGCAACGTCGACCGGTTCTCCCAGGGCATCACCGACCGCCTCGAACAGGCCACCCTGGAGCACTGGTGGGACGCCGTGGACACGGTGTTCGACGTCTACGTGACGATGCACCGCGAGATCCCGGCGTTCGGCAAGCTGCACTTCGGCGACGTCGTGGACATGCGGCTGCTCGACGACCGGCGGGACAACAACGCCGTCATCTCCGACAAGATCTCCGAGCTGATCTCGGGCAACTTCGGCATCCCGATGAACGAGGTGCAGCTGCCGATCGCGATCGCCGTCGAGGCCGCGGACGCCGTGCTGAAGATGGCGTTCCGCAACAACCCGACCGGCGACCAGGCGATCCTCGTGGAGGCGAAGGCGCTGGTCAGGGGCTACCTGTCGTCGCGGCTGCCGGCCTAGCCGAAGTTGCGGCGCTCACCGCGGTAGGTGGGCACCGTGCGTTCGACGCGGTCGCCGCGCACCAGGTGCACCTCGTCGAACCGCTCGAACAGCTCGCCCGCTTTGGCGTGCCGCATCCAGACGCGGTCGCCGATGCGCAGCTGTTCGGCGGCCTTGCCGGTGACCGGGGTCTGCACCTCGCCCGCGCCTTCGAGGCCGAGCGTCTTCAGGCCCTCCGGCAGGTACGGCGAGGGCTGGCGGTCCGGGGTCGGGGTACCGGAGGCGATGTAGCCGCCGGCGAACAGGGTGGCGACGCGCTTGGTCGGCTTGCGGACCACGGACAGCGCGAAGAGTGCCGCCGGGTGGGGTTTGAAGGCCTGGTAGCCGTCGAAGAGGGTGGGGCCGAAGAGCCCGCTGCCCGCTGCCAGCTCTGTGACCGAGGGGTCGGTGCCGGTGAGCTCCAGGCTGCCGGTGCCGCCGCCGTTGACGAACTGCAGGTCGGTGACCTGGCGGACCGCGGTGATCACGGCGGTGCGCCGTTCGATCAGCTCCGGGCCGGACCTGGCCTGGATGAGCCGGATGCCGATCGCGCGCAGCGGCTGACCGGGCGGGTTGTCGCCCAGGCCGGCGATCTGGCCCTCGTAGGCCATGACGCCGACGAGGGTGAACCCGGTGCGGCGGACGATCTTGGCGGCGAGCGACGCGGCCTGCGCCGGGGTGTGCACCGGCGAGCGGCGTGGTCCGATGTGGACGCCGGGCAGCGGGCGCCAGGAGACGTCGAGCTCCAGGCAGACCCTGATGTCGGCGTGCGGGCCGATGGCGGCGTCGACGAAGTCGAGGTGCTCGACCGAGTCGACCATGATGGTGATGCGCTGACGGGCGGTCTCGTTCGCGGCGAGCTTCTGCAGCGCGGCGCGGTCGGCCGTGGGGTAGGCGACCAGCAGGTCCTCGCTGACGTTCTGCTCGGAGAGCCAGAGCGCCTCGGCGAGCGAGTAGCACATGACCCCGGCGTAACCGGGTCGTTCGAGGGCCCGGCTCACCAGGTCGCGCACGCGGATCGACTTGCTCGCCACCCGGATGGGATGACCGGCAGCGCGGCGGGCGAGGTCCGCCGCG
The DNA here is from genome assembly GCF_055607425.1 of Lentzea sp. NPDC037011. NCBI lineage: Bacteria > Bacillati > Actinomycetota > Actinomycetes > Pseudonocardiales > Pseudonocardiaceae > Lentzea > Lentzea sp. NPDC037011. Next base: position 150,270 of record NZ_JBVJRT010000001.1, read on the forward strand.
TTGTGGTCGAAGGCGTCCAGGTCGACGATCGCGAACGGAGGATCGAGGTCCTTCGTCGCGGTGTCGAGTCGAGTTCGGCGCATGCTCCGACGGTACGTCCTCAACCCTTGAAACGTGAAGAGCTTTCACTTACGTTACTCGCAGGTCACACTCCGTGGAGGTACCCGTGTGGACGAACTGGGCTCGCACCGCGACTTGTGCGCCGACGCGCGTCGTCCACCCGGCGAGCACTGACGAGATCGCCGCGACCGTCGTCTCCGGCGGCCGGGTGCGGGCGCGCGGCAGCGGTCACTCGTTCAACGACATCGCCGTCGCCCCCGAGGTGGCGCTCGACCTCGACCGGTGGACCGGCATCGTCCGCGCCGACGTGGAGACGGGCCTGGTCACCGTCCGCTCCGGCACGCCGCTGCACGTCCTGAACGCCGACCTGCACCGACTCGGCCTCGCCATGCCGAACCTCGGCGACATCGACGCGCAGACCGTGGCCGGTGCCGTGTCGACCTCCACCCACGGCACCGGCGCGAAGCTCGGCGTCCTGGCCACCGCCATCGCCGCGCTGGAGCTGGTGCTCGCCGACGGTTCGGTGGTCACCTGCTCGCGCTCCGAGCGACCGGACCTGTTCAACGCCGCCCGCGTCGGCCTCGGCGCGCTGGGCGTGATCAGCACCGTCACGCTGCAGTGCGTGCCGTCGTTCGTGCTGCAGGCCTCGGAGGCACCGGGCCGGCTCGACGCGGTGCTGGAGCAGTTCGACGACCTGTGCGCGGTCGAGGACCACGTCGAGTTCCACTGGTTCACGCACTCGGATCGGGTGATCCTCAAGCGCAACAACCGGGTTCCCGAGCCCGCGCAGCCGCTGTCGCGGTTCCGGCAGGCCTGGGAGTACGAGGTCATGGAGAACGCCGCGTTCGGCGCGGTGTGCAAGGTGGCCAAGACCTTCCCGCGCTACACCAGGAAACTCAACGAGGTCTGCGGCTCGCTGATCAGCGAGCGGTCCTATTCGGACTACTCGCACAACGTCTTCGTGACCCCGCGCCGGGTCCGGTTCGTGGAGACCGAGTTCTCCATCCCTCGCGAGACGCTGATGGACGTCATCGGCGAACTGCGTGCCGTCGCCAACCGCCTGGGCGACCGCGACGCGTTGATCGTCCCGTGCGAGGTGCGGGTGGCGCAGGCCGACGACATCTGGCTGTCGACCGCCTCCGGCCGTGACACCGCCTACATCTCCATGCACCAGGCGCTCGGCATGCCCTACAAGGCGTTCTTCGACGCGTACGCGTCCATCGCCGCGTCGGTCGGCGGTCGCCCGCACTGGGGCAAGATGCACGACCTCACCGCTGCCGAGCTGCGCCCGCTGTACCCGCACTTCGACGACTTCCTGCGCGTCCGCGACGAGGTGGACCCAACCCGCACCTTCACCAACGCCTACCTGACCCGCGTCCTCGGCTAGATGTCACGCGCGAGCCCCACGTTCCCCTGAGGGGCACGCGGGGCCCCCGCGTGCGCCAGGAGAGTACGAAAGCTCCCCGCGTGCACTCAGAGGACGGCGCGGACGGCGTCGGGGATGGGCGTGGAGCCGTTCGTCAGTTCGAGCGTTTTGCGGACGGTCTGGGGTGCGGTCAAGAGCTCCGCGAGCACGGCGGCGACGTCGGCGCGGGTCACCGGGGAGCGCGGCAGCACCGGGGCGGCCAGGGTGACGAGACCGGTCGGGGCGTCGTTCGTCAGCGGGCCGGGACGCAGGATCGTCCAGTCGAGTGAACGCGATTTCAGGTCGTCCTCCGCCGCCTTCTTCGCTTTGAGGTACACCGCGAACTCGGAGTCCACCGACGGCGAGTCCGCTGACTCGATGCCGACCGTGGAGACCTGGAGGAACCGCCGCACGCCCGCCTCGGCCGCTGCCGTGGCGAACAGGGCGGCGGCCCCGAAGTCCACTGTGTCCTTGCGGGCGGCTCCCGAGCCTGCCCCTGCGCCGGCGGCGAAGACCGCGGCGTCCGCGCCGTTCATGTATTCGGCGACCGAGTCCACTGTGGCGGACTCCAGGTCGCACAGCACCGGAACGGCTCCGGCTTCCTGCACGTCAGCGAAGTGATCGGGGTTGCGGACCAGTGCTGTTGCCGCGTCTCCACGGGTGGCCAGCTGCTGCTGGAGAAGCAGCGCGATCTGCCCGTGTCCGCCGGCGATGACTACTCGCATGCCCCGACCGTAGATCAGGAAGCGGTGGCGAGCACCTGCTCGTAGACCAGCTCGTTGACCCAACGGGTGATGGCGGTGTCCTCGACGGGCACGCACTCGTTGCGGCCGGACACGTCCACGGACAGGTCCTTCTCCTCGTCGGCCAGCAGGACCGAGACGCCGTAGCGGCGCACGCGCGGCAGGCAGTTCGTCAGGTAGTCGTTGGTGAACGCGACCGAGTCCGGGAGGACGGCGGCGGCGTTGCCGTAACGGGCGAAGGGAACCGCGGAGGCCAGCGCGGTGCGCCAGTGGCGTGCGACGGCCAAGACGCCGACGATGCGCACGGCGGCCGGCGGGACGCGGCCTTCCATCTCCGGCCACACCCAGGTGGAGACGGTGGTCTTGTCGACCTCGGGACCCGCACCCACGCACACGCGCTCGGCGTGGGCGTCGGCCAGGAGCTCGGCCACGACGACGACCTTGCGGCCCATGAGGACCATCTCCGGGAGGACCACGCCGTGCCAGCCGAGGCGGATCGCCGCTGCGGCTGCCAGCTCCTCGACGGACGCGGGCAGTTCCGGAACCGGGACCGCGGTCGTCGACAGTCCCTGCGCGCTGCCGGGCGCCGCGATCCTTGCTGGGGTGCTGCTCACGCCAGTGCCTCCTCGCCACCACGCGGCGGGCGATCCGCCACGTTTCGACTCGTGCTCTGGATAAGGCGTACCAGGAAGCGCGCGGCCCGCCCCCAGGTCATCGGAGCCCCTGCGATCGACGGCGCCGACCGGTCGGTGACCGGTCGAGGAGCGGCGCGGGGAGTTCGGTCCTACGGTGCTGCCGTCTGGGTGACGTTAATCCGGTTGGACGCACCAAAAGACCTGCTCACAGTGGGTGCTCCAGGCGTGGTGGCGAAAAGGCGGCGAACGGTGCCGGTCACCGGCCGCCGACCGCTCACCGCGCCAGAACGACCACCTACATGATGATCACGGTTTTGCCAGGCCCGTGACCTGCGAAAACACCGGTGGCTTCGCGCAACGGCACACGGCGGGAAATCGGCACCGAGAGATCGCCGTCGAGCACCATGGACGCCAGGCGGACAAGCGTCTCCGGTGAGCCCTTCATGCCGAAGTTCTGCGCGCTGTCGCTCGACGCGTAGTTGGTGTTGAACGCCAACGGCGCATAGCGCGCGTTCGCCTCGAACGACGAGCGGTCGGCGCTCACGAGGTCGATGAGCGCGTCGGCCTCCACGAGCGAGTCGCCCCGGCCGATCGGGACCACGTGCTTGCCCGCCGCCCGCGCGATCTGGACGGCGAACGAGCCGACGCCGCCGTTCGGACCGACGACCAGCACGGATTTCGCGTCACCGAGCGCTTCCACCAGCTGCAGCGCCGTCATGCCTGCGGTCGGCAATGCCGCGGCGACCGCGGGGTCGAGGCCGTCCGGCAACGGCGCCAACGCGTTCCCGGCCGGAACCACGGCGTACTCGGCGTAAGTCCCCCGTCCGACGGGGCGGTGGAAGAAGGTCCCGAAAATCCGCTCGCCGGAACCGACGACCTCACCGGCACCGTCGGTTCCGGGAACCATCGGAAACCGGTGCTCTGCGGAACTCCGAAGCATCCCGTCGACGACTTTGCGGTCGAAGGGGTTCACGCTCGCGGCGAGCATCCGCACCTTGAGCTCTTCCGGACCCGCCTGCGGCTCCGGCAGCTCCACCAGCTCGAGCTCCGCACCGAAGTCCGCCGCCGCTATCGCCCACATGTCGCCCTCCGAACGAGTGACAGACATCACCTGTTGGATCACGGAATCCGATACTGCCGGTCAACGAAAGAACCCCCCTCGCGATTCCGCGAGGGGGGTTCGATCTGTCTTTCTCTGTGGGCAAGGGGGGAGTTGAACCCCCACGTCCTTTCGGACACACGGACCTGAACCGTGCGCGTCTGCCATTCCGCCACTTGCCCCTGGAGACGTTGGAAACACTAGCACGCGTCCAAACCAGGTTCCTAATCGCCCCCTGTAGGCCTGGTCGCACCCGGATACGATCGGTGCAGAAGACCGTCCAGGCGGAAGGAGCTGACATGGGCCTGCAACGCTTCGAGCGCAAGCTCGAAGGTCTGGTCGGCAACACCTTCGCGCGCGTGTTCGGAGGCAACGTCGTGCCCCAAGAGGTGGCACAGGCGCTGCAACGGGAGGGTGACAGCAACATCCGCGAGCTCGCGGGTGGCAGACTGCTAGCCCCCAACCACTACACAGTGCTGCTCGGCCCTCAGGACCACGATCGACTTGCCGGGGACGAGCAGGATGAACTACGCATCACCCAGCTTCTCGCGGAGGGCCTGCGAGAGCACCTGGAAGAGTCCGGATGGGATACCTACGGTGACGTCGTAGTCTCCCTGGAGCGCTCCGAGGCGCTGCACACCGGACAGTTCCGAACCAGCTCGTCCGTCGACCCCGACGTGAAAGCGGCCAGCCGACGGTCAGCACCACCTCGCACCGCAGGAGACCGAGTCATGAGCCAGCCACCCGGCTACGGACAAGGACAGGGCCAGCCCGGCCACGACCCTTATGGTCAGCAGGGCGGCTACGACCAGGGTTACGGCCAGCAGCAGGGCTACGGCCAGCAGCAGCAGGGCTACGACCAGGGCTACGGCCAACAGCAGCAGCAAGGCGGGTACGACCAGGGCTACGGCCAGCAGGGCGGCGGCTACGGCGGCGGCCAGCAGGGCTATGACCAGGGGTACGGCCAGCAGCAGGGCTACGACCAGGGTTATGGCGGCCAGCAGCAGGGCTACGGCCAGCAGGGTTACGACCAGGGCTACGGCGGCGGCCAGCAGGGCGGCGGCTACGACCAGGGTTACGGCCAGCAGCAGGGCTACGGCCAGCAGGGCTACGACCAGGGCTACGGCGGCGGCCAGCCGGCCGGCGGCTACGACCAGGGTTACGGCCAGCCCGCCGGTGGGTACGACCAGGGCTACAACCAGGGCGGATACGCCCCGCCGGCAGTGCAGGGCGGCAACCGCCAGCTCAACGCCACGCTGCACCTCGACGACGGGTCGAACCGGACGTACAACCTCAAGCAGGGTGGAAACGTCGTAGGACGTGGGCAGGAAGCCGACTTCCGCCTCCCCGACACGGGTGTGTCCAGGCGCCACCTGGAGATCACCTGGGACGGGCACAGTGCGATGCTCGCTGATCTCGGTTCGACCAACGGCACCACGGTGAACGGCACGCCAGTGCAGACTTGGCAGCTCGCGGAGGGCGACGTCGTCCGCATCGGCCACTCGTCACTGGTCTTCCGCACCGCGGGCTAGAGGTCGACACGGGCGTCGGTAAGCAACTCAAGGCAGGAGCGGTTACAACCGGTGCCAGAGCTGGTGATGCAGCTGACCAGAGCGGGCTTTCTCGTGCTCCTCTGGCTCTTTGTGCTGGCCGCCCTACGTGTGGTCCGCTCTGATCTCTACGCGGCCTCAGGGCTCCGGGCGTCAGGTCTGCCCGGTTTCCGGAGGTCCGACAAGTCGGCGAGGGGTAGCAAGGCGCCGAGGACGCTCGTGGTCACCCACGGCGCGCTCACCGGCACCCGCATCTCACTCGACGGCCGGCCGATCCTGATCGGCCGCGCGGACGACTCGACTCTCGTGCTGGACGACGACTTCGCGTCGACCAGGCACGCGAGGCTGTCGATGCGCGGCACCGACTGGTACGTGGAAGACCTCGGCTCCACGAACGGCACCTACCTAGACCGAGCCAAGGTCACCGCACCACTGCGCGTACCTCTCGGCACCCCGATCCGCATTGGCAAAACGGTGATCGAGCTGCGCTCATGACCTTGGTTCTTCGATACGCGGCCCGAAGCGACCGGGGCCTGGTCCGTTCCAACAACCAGGACTCCGTGTACGCGGGCCCCCGCCTGCTCGCAGTCGCCGACGGCATGGGTGGCCACGCCGCCGGCGAAGTCGCGAGCAAGGTGGTCATCGCCTCGCTGGCCCACGTCGACGACGACGAGCCCGGCGACGACCTCCTCGGCAAGCTCCGCGACGCGGTCGCGGCCGGCAACGGCGCCATCTCCGAGCTGGTCGCGAGCGACCCGGACCTGGAGGGCATGGGCACCACGCTGACCGCGGTGCTCTTCGCGGGCAACCGCCTCGGCCTGGTGCACATCGGCGACTCGCGCGCCTACCTGCTCAGAGAGGGCGGGTTCGCGCAGATCACGCACGACGACACGTTCGTCCAGTCGTTGATCGACGAGGGCCGGATCACGCCGGACGAGGCGGCCACGCACCCGCAGCGCTCGTTGCTGCTGCGCGCCCTCACCGGGCACGACTTCGAGCCCAGCCTCACGGTGCGCGAGGCACGGGCCGGTGACCGGTTCCTGCTGTGCTCGGACGGCCTGTCCGGTGTCGTCTCGATGGAGACGCTGGACGAGGCGATCCGCATCCCGGACCCGCAGGCCTGCGCGGACCGGATGATCGAGCTCGCGCTCAAGGGCGGCGGCCCCGACAACGTCACGGTGATCGTGGCGGACGTCGAGGACGTCGACTTCGGCGACGACTACCCGATCGTCGGCGGTGCGGCCGGTGACGGCAGCGAGGAGCACAACACCCCGCCGGACTCCGCGGCGTCACGGGCGAGCGCGCTCACGCAGCAGCGCCAGCCGATGCCGCAGCGGATGGAGGCACCGCCGCCACCGCCGCAGGACCCGAAGCGCAAGAAGCGCAACGCCCTCAAGGCGTTCGCGATCGTCTTCCTGCTGCTCGTCGTGGTCGGCGCGGCCGGGGTCGGCGGCAAGCTGTGGCTGAACACCCAGTTCTACGTGGGCGCGACCGAGGACGGCCAGGTCGCGATCTTCCGCGGGCTCAACGGCAGCGTGCTCGGGTTCAAGCTCTCGTCGAAGGTCGAGGACTCGTGCCCGCCCGGCTCGTCGGGCTGCACGCCGATCGCGGTGAAGGACCTGCAGGAGGCCGGGCGCAAGACGATCACCGAGGGCATCCGCAGCGACAACGGCATCGACGGCGCGCGCGCCGCGGTCCGCATGCTGCGCACGGCGCACATGCTGCCGTTGTGCAAGGACACCTCGGCCTCGTCCACCCCGACGTCGCCGACCACGACGACCCCGCCCACGACGACGACCCAGCCCGCGAACGGGACGCCCTCGTCGACCACGGCCCCCGCGGGTGGCGAGACCACCCAACCCTCGCTCACCTCGTCCGCGCAGAAGCCGGGCGTGGAATGCCGGGAGGGTCCGTAGTTGAAGGGCTCACCCGCCCCGTCCGGGGACGGCTCACCAGTCGCGTCGCTGGCGACCAGCACGTCGCCGGGGCTGCGGGCGCCGACGCGGCGCGGCACCGAACTGGTGATGCTCTCGTTCGCGGCCGGGCTCGTCACGCTGGCTCTGATCCTGGTGGAGCTCAACCAGGAGCGCTCGCTCAGCCTGCGCATCCTGTACCTGGGACTCGCCTACCTCGGCCTGTTCGCCTGCGCGCACCTCGCCGTGCGCCGCTGGGCGCCCTACGCCGACCCGGTGATCCTGCCGTGCGTCGCGCTGCTCAACGGGCTCGGCCTGGTGGTCATCCACCGGATCGACCTCGCCATGGAGGGCACCGTCTTCGCGGACGGCTCGACGTGGGACCCGATGGCGTTCAAGCAGGTCATCTGGACCGCGATCGGACTGCTGCTGTTCGCGGCCACGCTGAAGTTCCTCACCGACCACCGCACCCTGGCGCGCTTCGGCTACACGTTCGGCCTGGCCGGGCTGGTCGCCCTGCTGCTGCCCGGTGTGCTGCCGGGCTTCATCGCGCCGACGATCAACGGCGCGAAGATCTGGCTGCGGATCGGCCCGTTCTCCATCCAGCCGGGTGAGTTCGCCAAGATCCTGCTGATGGTCTTCTTCGCCGCGTTCCTGGTGTCGAAGCGGGACCTCTTCACCACCGCGGGCCGCCGGTTCCTCGGCATGGACCTGCCGCGCGCCCGCGACCTCGGCCCGCTGTTCGCGGCGTGGGGCGTGGCGGTCGCGGTCATGGTCCTGCAGAAGGACCTCGGCTCGTCGCTGCTGTTCTTCGGCATCGTGCTGGTGCTGCTCTACGTCGCCACCGAACGCGCGGCCTGGGTGGTGCTCGGCCTCGGTCTGTTCGCCGGCGGCGCGGTCATCGCGTGGAAGCTCTTCACGCACGTCCAGCAGCGCGTGGCGAACTGGTCGGACCCGATCGCCACCTACAACGACGACGGCGGCGGCTACCAGATCGCGCAGTCGCTCTTCGGTCTCGCGACCGGTGGCATCGGTGGTGCCGGTCTCGGTGCCGGGCGGCCGGAGATGATCCCGGAGTCCAACACCGACTTCATCACCGCGGTGATCGGCGAGGAGCTCGGGTTCGTCGGCTTCGCCGCGCTGCTGCTGGTCTACATGGTCGTCGCGATGCGCGGCCTGCGCGGTGCCATCTCGGTGCGCGACAGCTTCGGCAAGCTGCTCGGCGGCGGCCTGGCGTTCGCGATGTGCTTCCAGGTGTTCATCGTCGTCGGCGGTGTCACGAAGCTGATCCCGATGACGGGCATCACCGCCCCGTTCCTGTCCAAGGGCGGTTCGTCGCTGCTGGCGAACTACGTCCTGATCGCGTTGCTGCTGCGGATCTCCGCGGCCGCGCGGGCGCCGCAGCGTGCTCCGAAGCCGAAGCCGCAGCAGCCGGCCATCGCCGACCAGCACACAGTCATGGTGGAGCGTCCGAAATGAACACACCGCTCCGCCGGGTCGGCTTCGCCATGATGGTGATGATCCTGCTGCTGCTGGGCAACGCCACGTGGGTGCAGGTCATCAACGCCGACGAGTGGCGCAAGAACCCGAACAACCGCCGGGTGCTGCTCGACGAGTACGCCCGCAAGCGCGGTCTGATCATGGCCGCCGACGGCATGGTGATCGCGGACGTCAAGGAGACGACGGACCGGCTCCGGTACCTGCGCACCTACGCCGCGCCGCAGGCGTACGCCCCGGTGACCGGGTACCTCTCGGTCACCTACGGCACCGCCGGCATCGAGCGCGCCGAGAACGACCTGCTCAACGGCTCGGACGACCGGCTGTTCGCGCGCCGCGTCTCGGCGTTGATCACCGGTCGCGACCCGGTGGGCGGCAACGTGCAGCTCACGCTGGTGCCGCGGGTCCAGCAGATCGCCTACGACCAGCTGGCGGCGAAGGGCTTCCGCGGCTCGGTCGTCGCGATGAAGCCGGACACCGGCGAGATCCTCGCGATGGTCAGCACGCCGTCCTACGACCCGAACCTGCTGGCGAGCCACGACCCGACCGCGCAGCAGACCGCGTGGAAGCAGCTCACCACCGACGGCAACGGCGACCCGCTGATCAACCGCGCGATCCAGGGCATCTACCCGCCCGGCTCGACGTACAAGGTCGTCGTGGCCGCGGCCGCGCTCGCCAACGGTGACACCAAGGAGTCGCAGTACACGGCGGCGGGCTCGATCCCGTTGCCGGGCACGAACAACTTCCCGTTCCCGAACTACAACGGCCAGCCCTGCGGCAGCGGGCAGACCGCGTCGATGGAGCTCGCGCTCGCCAAGTCGTGCAACACGGCGTTCGGCGAGATGGCGGCGAAGGTCGGCAAGGCCAAGCTGCAGGCCCAGTCGGACAAGTTCGGCTTCAACGACGACGACCTCAGGGTGCCGATGGCGGTCGAGAACTCGACCATGGGCCCGGTCCCCGACGAGCCCGCGCTCTACCAGAGCGGCATCGGCCAGCGCGACGTCCGCGTGACCCCGCTGCAGAACGCGATGATCGCGGCGACGATCGCCAACGGCGGCAAGCGCATGCAGCCGTACCTGGTGTCGAAGATCCTCGGCCCCGACCTGAAGACGGTCGAGGACACCGAGCCCGACGAGATCAACACCGCGATGAGCTCGGCCAACGCGGCCGCGCTGCGCGACATGATGGTCCAGTCGGAGGCGAACACCGGCGGCGAGGGCAGGATCGCGAACGTCCAGGTGGCGTCGAAGACCGGTACCGCGGAGGTCGGCGGCAGCCGGGAGCAGACCGTGGCACCGCACGCCTGGTACATCGCGTTCGCGCCGGCGCAGAAGCCGGAGATCGCGATCGCGGTGATCGTGGAGAACGGTGGCGACCGCGGCCTCGGCGCGACCGGCGGCAAGGTGGCGGCGCCCATCGGCCGCGCCGTGATGAACGCGTACCTGGCGGGTCGCTGATGCTGACCACGGGCCAGCTCCTCGCCGACCGCTACCGCCTGACCAGGCGGATCGCGGTCGGTGGCATGGGCGAGGTCTGGGAGGCGGCCGACGACCGGCTCGACCGCCGGGTCGCCGTGAAGGTGCTGAAGGCGGAGCTGTCCGGTGACGCCGAGTTCCTGCACCGCTTCCGCGTCGAGGCGCGGATGACCGCGTCGCTCAACCACCCCGGCATCGCGTCGGTGCACGACTACGGCGAGACCGCGTCGGTCGCGGACGGGCCGGAGGACACGGCGTACCTGGTGATGGAGCTCGTCGAGGGCGAACCGCTCGCGACGATCATCTCGCGGGGCCGGCTCACCGCCGAGGTGACGCTGGACCTGCTGGAGCAGACCGGGAACGCGCTGCAGGCCGCGCACGAACGCGGGCTGGTGCACCGGGACGTCAAACCGGGCAACATCATGGTGACGCCGTCGGGCAAGGTGAAGATCACCGACTTCGGTATCGCGAAGGCCGTCGACGCCGCTCCCGTGACACGATCCGGCATGGTCATGGGCACCGCGCACTACATCGCTCCCGAGCAGGCGCTCGGCGGCGAGGCCGAACCGGCGAGCGACGTCTACTCGCTGGCCGTGTGCGGCTACGAATGCCTTGCGGGACATCGGCCGTTCCTGTCGGACAACGCGGTGACGGTGGCGATGATGCACATCCGCGACATCGCGCCGCCGTTGCCGCCGGACGTGCCGCCGGGTGCGCGGGCGTTGATCGAGGCGACGCTGGTGAAGGACCCGCGGCAGCGCTACCGCACCGGTGGCGAGTTCGCCGCGGCGGTCAGCGCGGTGCGGGTGGGCCAGCCGCTGCCGACGCCGTCGGGTTTCACGATGCCGCCGATCCCGCAGCAGGTGCAGCAGCAGCACCAGGTCGCCCAACAGATGGCACCGCAGCAGCAGATGGCGCCCCAGCAGCTGGCGCAACAGCAGCTGACGCCTCCGCAGGTGCCGCAGCAGGTCGCCCCGCAGCAGCCCCAGGTGTCCCAGCCGTTGCAGGTACCACCGCCGATGCCGCACCACTCCGGTGGTCAGCCTCGCGCCGGTACCCATCCGGGCATGCAACCGGTACAACAGCAACCGGTGCCGCACACCGGGACGTTCGCCCCGATGCCACCGCCACCCGGGAGGAACCGGGTGACCGTGTGGGTTATGGTCGCTCTTCTGGTGACTGCTCTGCTGGTGATCGGCGGAGTCGTCGCCTGGAAGCTGACCATCGGGAAGACCGCTGCCGGCGAGCAGGGCGGCTTGCCGCAGAACACGAGCACGAGCAGCCCGAACGCACCGGCGAACGGTCAGGCGAAGCCCGACTCCGCCGACCGGATACCGGGCACCTCGACGACACGGCTCGACGAGGACGACTACCTCGGCCGGACCGGCGACGAGGTCAGCACGCAGCTGAGCGACCACGGCCTGGAGCCGACCGTGCTGAGCCCGCAGGGCACGGCACCGGGAGACCTGAGGAAGTGCCGCGTCACCGCCATCGCGCCGACCGGCGACGTGTCGGCCGGGACGCGGGTGAAGGTGACGTGCCGGGCATGAGCAGAACCAGAACCGAGATGGGAACACCGTCGATGAGGAGCGGGACGAAGCACCGATGAGCACTCCGCGACTGCTCTCAAACCGCTACGAACTGGGTGAGACCCTCGGGTACGGCGGCATGTCCGAGGTCCACAAGGGGCGGGACGTCCGGCTCGGCAGAGACGTGGCGATCAAGGTGCTGCGCGCTGACCTCGCCCGCGACGCCCAGTTCCAGGAGCGGTTCCGGCGCGAGGCGCAGAACTCGGCTGCTCTGAACCACCCGGCGATCGTCGCGGTCTACGACACCGGCGAGACGCAGACCGAGTACGGCCCGCTGCCCTACATCGTGATGGAGTTCGTCGACGGGCGGACGCTGCGCGACATCGTGAAGACGCAGGGACCGCTGTCGGGCAAGCGCGCGATGGAGGTCATGGCCGACGTCTCGGCCGCGCTCGACTTCAGCCACCGCCACGGGATCGTCCACCGCGACGTGAAGCCGGCGAACGTGATGATCACGAAGTCCGGCGCCGTGAAGGTGATGGACTTCGGCATCGCCCGCGCGCTGCACGACGGCCAGGCCGCGGTCACGCAGACCGCCGCGGTGATCGGCACGGCCCAGTACCTGTCGCCGGAGCAGGCCCGCGGCGAGTCCGTGGACGCGCGGTCCGACGTCTACGCGGCCGGCTGCGTGCTGTTCGAGCTGCTGACCGGGGAGCCGCCGTTCACCGGTGACTCGCCCGTCGCGGTCGCGTACCAGCACGTGCGGGAGGACCCGAAGGCGCCGTCGTCGCTGAACCCGAAGGTGTCGCCGCAGCTCGACGCGATCGTGCTGAAGGCGATGGCGAAGGGCCCGGCCAACCGCTACCAGTCCGCCGCGGAGATGCGCGCGGACCTGGTGCGCGTGCTGTCCGGCCAGCGCCCGTCCGCGCCCGCCGTCATGACGGCCGAGGACCGCACGGCCGTGATGAACGAGCAGTCGGCCTCGCGTTCCGCGCGCACCCAGGTCGTGAACGGCGGCCGGCACCGTCCGGCGGCGTTGAAGTCGGAGCCGGACGACGACTACGACCCGATCGCCGACGAGGAAGAGGAGCGGCGCGCCAAGCGCAAGAAGACCATCATGATCGCGTTGGTGGTCTTCCTGTGCATCGCCGTGCTCGGCCTCGCCGCGTGGATCACCACGAGTCTGATGAAGCCGGGCGACAGCGACACCCCGGAGAAGGTGCCGGTGCCCGCCGTCGTCGGCATGGAGCCGTTGACGGCCAACGACAAGCTGACCCAGTCCGGGCTGAAGCCGAAGCAGGAGCTGGTGCCCTGCGAGCCGGGTGCGAACGGGGCCGCGGCGCCGTGCACGTCCGAGCAGATCGGCAAGGTCATCGGCACGAACCCGCCGGAGGGCACCTCGCTGCTGAAGGGTGCCGAGGTCGTCGTGCGCGTCGGTTCACCGCCGGGCGAGGGTGCCGTACCGGACCTGAAGGGCAAGACTCCGAACGAAGCCCAGCAGATCCTGGACAAGGACCCGAACGGCTTCAAGGTGCAGCAGAGCACCGACACGGTCGAGACCGACGACCCCAACAAGGTCGGCAAGATCGTGCAGCAGAATCCCGAGTTCGGCCTGAAGCTGAAGAAGGGCGGCACGATCACCATCAGCCTGGGCAGGGCGCCGGACAAGCAGAACGTGCCCGGTGTGGTGGGCCAGGACCTGGAGACCGCGCGCCAGACGCTGGAGGGTTCCGGCTTCAAGGTCAACGTGGCGCAGGCGGACAGCCAGAAGCCGCAGAACGAGGTCATCTCGCAGACCCCGCAGGCCAACAGCAAGGCCGTCAAGGACGCCACGGTCACGCTGACGGTCTCGAAGGGCAACCTGATGGAGATGCCCGACCTGACCGGCCTGTCGCAGAAGGACGCGGAGACCAAGCTGCGGGCGCTCGGCTGGAACGGCAACTTCAACGTCGACGAGCAGCAGGTCCAGCCCGGTTCGCCGCAGAAGGACAAGATCATCTCGCAGCAGCCGGCGAAGGGCTCGCCCATCGGCAAGGGCGCCGCGGTCACGGTGGTCATCGGCCGGACCGGGCTCCTCCCGACCAACTGATCGGCTCATACGAGAAGAGGCCCCCTCCCGGCGTCGGGAGGGGGCCTCTTCTCGTGTGAGCTACTGGCGGGCCGCGGCGGCGAGCGTGCGCATGCCGTTCTCCAGCTGCGCGACCGTGGCCTCCGGCACCTCGTACCCGCAGACCTTCAACCAGTTGGCGAGCATCCGGTGGCCGCCATCGGTGAGCACCGACTCGGGGTGGAACTGCACACCCTCGACCGGGAGCTCCCTGTGCCGCATGGCCATGACGATGCCGGTCTCGGTCTTGCCGGTGACCTCGAACTCGGCGGGGATCGTCTCCGGCAGCACCGTCAGCGAGTGGTAGCGGGTGGCGATGAACGGCTTCGGCACCCCGTTCAGCACGCCGGCGCCCTCGTGGAAGACGATGCTCGTCTTGCCGTGGAGGAGTTCCGGCGCGCGGTCGACGGTGCCGCCCCACACCACGCCGATGGCCTGGTGGCCGAGGCAGACGCCGAAGACCGGCTTGCCGGTGTCGGCGCACTTCTTGATGACGTCGATGCTCGACCCGGCGCGCTCGGGTGTGCCCGGACCGGGGCTCACCAGCACGCCGTCGACGCGGTCGATCTCGGTGAGGTCCACCTCGTCGTTGCGCCGCACGACGCACTCGGCGCCGAGCTGGGCGAGGTACTGGACGAGGTTGTAGACGAAGCTGTCGTAGTTGTCGACCACGAGCACGCGCATGAAGAGAGCCTAGTCGGTCCCGTCGAGTGAGTTAGCTCTCGTCTTCATTGAGGTAAGGCTTCCCTAAAATAGGTGTCATGAGTCGTCCCTTGCGCGTCGCTGTGATCGGCGCGGGTCCGGCCGGTGTGTACGCGGCCGACATCCTCACCAAGTCCGACGTCGACGTGCAGATCGACCTCTTCGAGAAGCTCCCCGCGCCGTACGGCCTGGTCCGCTACGGCGTCGCGCCGGACCACCCGCGCATCAAGGGCATCGTGACCGCGCTGCAGAAGGTGCTGGACAAGCCGTCCGTGCGCTTCTTCGGCAACGTCGAGTACGGCGTCGACCTCAAGCTCGACGACCTGCGCCAGTTCTACGACGCCGTCATCTTCTCCACCGGCGCCTCCGCCGACCGCGAGCTCGACATCCCCGGCATCGACCTGCCCGGCAGCTTCGGCGCCGCCGACTTCGTGTCCTGGTACGACGGCCACCCGGACGTCCCCCGCACCTGGCCGCTGACCGCGACCGAGGTCGCCGTGCTGGGCGTCGGCAACGTGGCGCTCGACGTCGCCCGCATCCTCGCGAAGACCGCCGACGAGCTGCTCGTCACCGAGATCCCCGCCAACGTGCACGCGGGCCTCGCCGCCTCCCCCGTCACCGACGTGCACGTGTTCGGCCGCCGCGGCCCGGCCCAGGCGAAGTTCACGCCGCTGGAGCTGCGCGAGCTCGACCACTCGCCGAACGTCGAGGTGATCGTGCACGCGGAGGGCATCGAGTTCGACGAGGCCTCGATGCGCGCGATCCGCACCAACAAGCAGGTCGAGATGATCGTGAAGACCCTGCAGGAGTGGGCGATCCGCGACGTCGGCAACCGCCCCCGCCGGCTGCACCTGCACTTCCTCGAAGCACCGGTCGAGGTGCTGGGCACCGACGGCGTCACCGGCCTGCGCACCGAGACGCAGGAGCTGACCGGCGACGGCGGCGTCCGCGGCACCGGCCGGTTCACCGACTGGGATGTGCAGGCCGTGTACCGCGCGGTCGGCTACCTCTCCACGCACCTCGCCGACCTCCCGTTCGACCACGTCTCCGGCACGGTCCCGCACCTCGCGGGCCGCGTGCTCGACCTCGACGAGGTGCCGATGCCCGGCACGTACGTCACCGGCTGGGTCAAGC
This sequence comes from Lentzea sp. NPDC037011, assembly GCF_055607425.1. Classification (NCBI taxonomy): domain Bacteria; kingdom Bacillati; phylum Actinomycetota; class Actinomycetes; order Pseudonocardiales; family Pseudonocardiaceae; genus Lentzea; species Lentzea sp. NPDC037011. Next base: position 166,119 of record NZ_JBVJRT010000001.1, read on the forward strand.
GCGGTCCGATCGGCCTGATCGGCCACACCAAGGGCGACGCGCTGGAGACCATCACGAGCCTGCTGGAGGACGCCGAGTCGCTCCCCCGCGCCACCTCCCCCTCGCCGGACGCCGTCGTGCAGTTCCTGGAGCAGCGCGCCGTCCCGTTCGTCACGAACGAGGGCTGGCGCAAGCTCGACGCGCACGAGATCGCGCTGGGTGCCGAGCAGGGCCGCGAGCGCGTGAAGGTCGTGCCGCGCGAGGAGATGACCGCCATCTCGAACGGCTGAGCCCGTTCTCCAATGAAGCCGCCACCACGCTTGACGTGGTGGCGGTTTCAGCTTTTCCGGTCGCGCCGATGCGGACCCCGGGTGCGTGAACACCGATCTCGGTCGCCCGCCGGATGACGGGAAGACCGACGGCGTTCGCGCCGAGATGCGCACGCTGGCGGCCGACGTCGCGCGTGCGGTGGACGAGATCCTGGGGACAAGACCGTGAACGACGACCTGCGCAAGCGTTTGGCATTCTTCAACGCCGAGCTGACCGACGGCCGGCTCGACAGCAGGGACACCGTGGGGTTCGCCTGCGACCTGCTGCTCGCGGGTCTGGACACCCCGGCGGTGCGGGAGCTGGCCGGTGAGTCACCGGTCCAGCAGCGCATGAGCGAGACCTACGACCTGACCCGGCAGATGCTCGTCGAGCTGGGCGTCGAGCCGATGACCTCGGAGCAGGCCGAGTGGTTCCTCGGCCGGGACGCCGCGCGGAAGGTCCTCGCCGGCGAGCCCCGTGCGGAGTGGAAGGACCGCACGTTCCACATCACGTTCCAGTTCTCGCGCGAGGACGACGACGTCTACTGGGCGTTGGGGCAGTACGACACGGACCCGGAGCCGTTCCGCGCCTACGTCCGCGAGTACCTGCGCCTCGCGGAGGTGCACCTCACTGGGTGGTGACGTTGTTGAACGGCAGCAGCGGTTCGGCCCACGGGAACACGACGAACATCAGCAGCGCCACGATGCCGAGGACGAGCACGACCGCCTCGGCGACGCGCAGGAACAGCGGGCCCGGCAGGTGCCGCCAGATCCAGCCGTACATCAGGCCTCCGTCATCTCGGGCGGCACGAAGCCGTCGGCGACCGGGTAGCTCTTGGTCTCGATGGCGTGCACGATCAGCCGTTGCTTGTCGGAGAACCGCGGGTGGCAGGTGGTCAGGGTGAGCAGGCGGGCCTGCTGCTCCGGCGGCACCGCCGCGTTCGGCTGGTGGGGAACCGGGGCGATGACCTCGCCCTGGCTCGGCACCACGATCTCCTGGCCGACGGTCTTGGCGTAGGCCTCGCCCAGCGTCGTGGACAGCGGGGCGATGCCGGTGCAGGCGGCTTCCTCGGCCTTCGGGTTGTTCGCCCAGCCAGCGACCTCGTTCTTCATCGGCAGGACCCGGTAGACGAACCACTGGGTCTGGGTCTGCACGACGATCGCGTTGCAGGACTCCAGCAGGTCGAGGTCGTTGAACGGCGCGCCCTTGCCGACGCGGTGCCCCGCGATGGAGAAGTTGCCGGGCTGGCCGGGCTGCGCGGTGTCCTTGTAGTGGCCGGGGCCGATCTCGAGGTGCTTGTCGGTGGTGCCCTCGACGACGGAGAACTTCCAGTCGTTGCCGAAGACGGGGATGTACATCTTCGCGAAGGCCTTGCCCTCGATGAGGTTCAGCTGCGACTGGCGGTTCGGGTCGGCCGGGGGCGGCGTGACGGTGTTCGAGTTCCACTCGGAGTCGAGCGCCGCGGTGACCTCGTCCTGCTTCTGCGCGGAGAACAGGTCGGTCACGTAGACCTCGTAGACGACGAACAGCAGCACGACGAGGCCCATCGTGATGAGCACCTCGCCGAAGCCGCGGACGGCCTTGCGGCGGAAGCTCTCCGGCGGGAGCGCGTCCTTCTCGTCCTCGTCGTAGTAATCGTCGTCGTCGTAGTACTCGTCGTCGTAGTCGTCCTCGACCGGCTCGATGATCTCCGTCGGCGGGTCGACCGGGCGTGGACGGGGGCGCTGCGGTGCTCCTCGGGGCGGACCCTGGGGTGCGCCGGGGGGCGGGCCGGGCCGCCAGCCGTTCTGCGGGCCGGGTGCCTGCGGGCCGGGCGCCGCGCCGCGGGGCACGCCTCCCGGTGGGGTCGGCTGCGGGCCCTGCGGCGGGCCGGGGTGGCGCGGCGGAGCGGTGGGCGGGGGCAGGCTGCCGGAGAAGGCACTGGTGAACTGCGTGGCGTCCGCGGGCGGCAGCGGCTGCGGTGAAGGTGCCGAGCGCACGTGCCGCAGGTCGTCACGACGGGGTGCAGGACGCCGTGGAGGCGGCTGCTGCGGTCCCGAGTTCACCTGAGAACCTCCGCGCGGACTGTGAACGGATTACAACTGCGTCTGCCAGGTGGTTCGCTCACCACCTCGGCTACGTTAACGTGTCTGCTGAGTAGTGCACGTAAACTCGCGCACTCAGAGACATCCACGTCAGGCGAGGACAGCATGCCCAAGTCCAAGGTCCGGAAGAAGGCGGTCTACACCGCACCCACTGACCGCCGTACGCCGGTCAAGGTCAAGGCAGCGGGGCCGTCCCACCCGGTCTACGTCGTCATCATGCTCGGCTTCATGCTGCTGGGCCTCGCGTGGCTCGTCGTGAACTACATCGCGGCCGAGAAGATCCCGTTCATGCTCGAGCTGGGCGCGTGGAACTTCGCCATCGGCTTCGCGCTGATGATCATCGGTCTGCTGATGACGATGCGCTGGCGGTAAGTCCGCCCCCTGTCACGACTGGTCATCGACGGCCCGGACGTTCACTCGTCCGGGCCGATGTTCGTCCATGCCACGTTCACCTGGTTCACGTGGGCGTCACCGAAGCACATGGTTGTAAGTCATCCCCATTGGGGACAACCCCTGTGGACAACTTTGCGCGAAATTGCACAAGCGCCTCTTCCGCACTTCAGTTGTCCACATTTCATGCGGGACACTCGACGCTGTGACTCGCTCCTGGTCCACTCCCGCGCCGCTCGTCGCCGCCGCCTGGGTGTCCGCCGCCCTGCTCGCGTTCGCCACGGTCATCACCACCGAGAACGCCGGCCGTCTCCTCGTCGGGCTGGCAACGCTGCTGGTCAGCTACCTCGCCGCATTCGCCTCCCTCGCCCGCCCGCGGCTGAGCGCGGACGCAAACGGCATCGCGGTGCGCGGGTTCGCGAGCACCACGCACCTGGCGTGGCACGAGGTGAAGGTCAAGCTGCAGCACACGCGCAGGCTCGGCCGGGAACAGCAGGCGTTGGAGCTCGACGCCGACGACCGTCTCGTGGTGCTCACGAAACTGGACCTCGGCGCCGACCCGGAAGAAGTGGCGAGCGTGCTGCACGCACTGCGCCCGTGACTCAGATCCCGATGAGAGTCCTGAGCTCGCTCGCCCGCAACGCGAACATGCCCGCCAGCAACACGACCGCGGCCGTCACGGCCCCGAGCTGGTAGAGGTTCCGGTTCTCGCGCGGTGCCTTGACCATCGCGAGCGTCAGCAGGCCGCCGATCACGAACCCGCCGAGGTGGGCGAGCAGTGAGGCGTTGGTGAAGAGGTTCGACACGAGGTTGATCACCACGATCACCACGACCGTCGAGATGTCGCGCTTCTTGCGCCGCCACACGACGATCAGCGCGCCCATGATGCCGAACACCGCACCGGACGCACCGGCGAGCAGGCCACCGGCCGCACCGAAGTAGAACGCCGCCGCGTTGCCGCCCAGCAGTGCCAGGAAGTAGACGAGGGTGAACCGCAGCCGGCCCAGCTCGGGCTCGACGCTCGACCCGGCGATGTAGAGCACCGCCATGTTGAGCACCAGGTGCCAGAGGCCGATGTGCATGAACCCCGAGGTCAGGATTCGCCACCACTCGCCGTTGGCGACGAGGACGGGCTGGAGCGCGGACTCCAGGAAGATCGCGGAACGCTGGTTCAGCAGCGGGTTGCCCGCCTGCACCGCGGTGACGACGAACGCGAGCGCGTTCAGCACGATCAGCACGGGCGTGACGACCAGGCGTCCGTCGGTCTGCTCGGCCCCCACCAGGGTCTGCGAGCGCCGGCCCGACCTGCGGCCCTCGTTGACGCAGTCGACGCACTGGCTGCCGACGGCGGCCTCGCGCAGGCAGTCCGGGCACGCCGGACGGTCGCACCTCGTGCAGCGCAGCCGGGTGGGCCGATCGGCATGACGTGCGCAGACCGGCATCTCCGGCTGCGCTCCGATCGGCCCGTCCGGTGGGACCAGAGCGTCGCTCACGCGCGTTCGATCGTGACCCGCTCGATCTTGATGTCGTTGACCGGGCGGTCGTTCACGCCGGTCGCCGTGCCACCGATGGCGTCGACGACGTTGCGCGACTCCTGGTCGGCGACCTCACCGAAGATCGTGTGCTTGAAGTTCAGCCACGTCGTGGGCGCCACCGTGATGAAGAACTGGGAGCCGTTGGTGTTGGGCCCCGCGTTCGCCATCGCCAGCAGGTACGGGCGGTTGAACTGCAGGTCGGAGGTGAACTCGTCGGCGAAGCGGTAGCCGGGGCCACCGCGGCCGGTGCCGGTCGGGTCACCGGTCTGGAGCATGAAGCCCGCGATGACGCGGTGGAACAGGGTGCCGTCGTAGAACGGACCCGACTTCGTGCCGCTCGCGTTCGCTTCGGTGTACTCCTTCGAGCCCTCGGCGAGCCCGACGAAGTTCGCCACCGTCTTGGGGGCGTGGTCGGGGAACAGGGTGAGCCGGATGTCGCCCTGCGTGGTGTGCAGGGTCGCCGTCACCTTGGTCCCGACGAAGGATTCATTGCTGTCAGCCACCACCCCATCGTGCCATCACGGGCGGAGATGTTCAGAAACGGGCACGATGGGTACCTCTATTGACATCACCGGACGACAACGTGTGGAGCAGAGGATGGACGAGGTGGACGTCATGACCCGCGCCGGCGAATCGGTTGGCAAGGCTGTCGGCACCGGTCTGAAGGCCGCGCGTGAGGGTGTCGTTCGCGCTGGTCACGTCGCAGAGGTCAAGCTCGCCGAGCGTGGCATCACGACCGACCAGGTCCGCGGCGCACTCGTCGACCGCGCCGACCAGCTCATGGGCAAGGCGGAGGACTGGGAGAAGCAGACCCGCAAGTCCCGCAAGCGCCTCGCCAAGAAGAGCGCTCAGACGCGTGCCGACCTCATGACCAAGGCCGAGGTCGTGCGCAAGGAGGTGCGGAAGGCGGCCAAGCACGCCAGGAAGGACGCCAAGGTCCGCGCCAAGGAGCTCCGCAAGGCTGCGGCGAACCTCGGTGCCGAGGCCCCGAAGCGCCGCCGGTGGCCGTGGGTGCTGGGCCTGCTCATCGCGGCCGCGGCAGCCGGCTACGTCGCACTGACGCGGCGCCCCGAGGAGGTCCACCTGCACGAGGAGGAGCAGGCCCCGCACGCGGAGCCCGTCCTCAACGGCCAGGTCCCGACCCAGAAGGAACCCGTCAAGTAGCTACAACCCGAGGTTCTTGATCGCTTCTTCCGCGATCCGACGAGCCTTGATCGACTGCTTCTGGTTGGTAGTGACCACGACAGCGGCGTCGCTCTTCGCCACGGCGTAGACGACGCCGCTGTTGCTGCTCACGTACCCCCCGGTCCACCCGGTGGGTGAGTTGGCGGGCTGTGAACCGTCCGGCGCCGCCTCGTTCACGATCTTCTTGGCGACCCCTTGGTCGCCCGCGTACACGCGCACGGTCAACTGGACCTCAGTCGCGTTGGCGTAGAAAAAACACGCCGGGTGCGGTTCGTCCGTTGACAGTTTCACTTTCGGCACCCGCTGCCCGTTCGCCTCGGCCACGAACGTCGTCGGCAGGTAGGGGCACGCGCCGTCCTTCACGGGCTGTGGCGCGGGGGGCACTGCCGGTGCTGCGCTGGTCGTGGTCACGACCGGTGGAACGGACGTGGCGGGCACCGGCACGTTCTGGGCGACCTGGGACCCGCACGCGGCGAGGACGCCGAGCAGGGGCAGCAGCAGTGCTCGTTTCATAGGGGCAACAGTCAACCAGATACCGATGGCGCCTCTACCGGCACACTCTAAATTGGTCCATACCTTTTGTGCCCTGTTACCCGCCCCTCGCCTCGGAAGGACCCGAGACCATGGAGTTCCTGGAGCAACGACGAGAGCACGCCCTGGGGCTGTTCCGCATCGTGATCGGACTGTTCTTCGTCATGCACGGCGTGCAGAAGGTGATGAAGGGAACCGAGCTGCTGTCCTGGCCGGCCGGCCCCATGAGCCTGATCGAGCTGATCGGCGGCGGTCTCATCGTCATCGGCCTGTGGACCCGCTGGGCAGCGCTGCTCAGCTCGGGCGCCATGGCCTACGCCTACTTCATCGTGCACCAGCCGAAGGGCCTGCTCCCGATCCAGAACGGCGGCGAGCTCGCCGCGGTCTACTCGTGGGCGTTCCTCCTGCTGGCCTGCACCGGTGCCGGCGCCTGGTCGATCGACAAGCTCCGCCAGTCCTCGAAGCAGCGCACCCTGGCATCCGCCTGACACACCCTTCACCACCCTTTCGAAGCCCTGTTCGCAACGCCGCGAACAGGGCTTCCGCCTTGCACCCCCGCGAACGGGCCACCGAAGGCGAGCCTGGTGAGTCCTGGCGAAGGAACCGCGGAGAGACCGCGGAGGCGAGTCCGACCGGGTTCTCGGCGAAGGGCTGAGGGCGGTGCGCGGCTGAGGGTCCGGCGCGAACAACGCGACGAGTCCGACGGAAGCCAAGGGCAAGTCCGGCCGGGAATCTGGCGACGCCCAACGCGGGTCTGGCCGGGAAATCCGGCCTGGGCTCGGCCTGGGGGTCCTGGGAGGCCGAAGGCCAGCCGGGCCGGGGGTCCGGGGGCGGAGCCGCCCGGCTGGGGTCTGGGGGCTCGGCCCCCAGAAAACACTCGGAACGTAAAAGGCTCGCGCTCTTTGCGAGCACGAGCCGGTGATACGTGGAGACGAGGGGAATCGAACCCCTAACCCCCGCCTTGCAAAGGCGGTGCTCTGCCAATTGAGCTACGTCCCCGAGACCTTGGGGGCGACGCGGCAGGCCGCCCGCGAGATCGAAGCTCAGTCGGTGGGGGCAGTCGCCTCGCGCCACAGGTCCGCGTCGGCCTTGGCGGAACGGCTGCGCTTCACGAAGAACAGGACCGCACCGGCGACCACGACGAGCGCGATGAGCTTCTTAGCCACTCTGAACCCCTCCAACAAGACTGTGATGGCCCCGACGTACCGCACAGCCTACAGGCTTCGCAGATGTCCAGCCGGGGCTCTGGAACTCGAAATCCAGACAGAAACGATGATGATTCGAGAGAAGTTCGAATCGAGTGGGCCTAGGAGGACTTGAACCTCCGACCTCTTCATTATCAGTGAAGCGCTCTAACCGCCTGAGCTATAGGCCCTCGATCAACTGTCACCCTCTCGGGGCGACGAGGAAGACCTTACAGGATCGTCCTCGCCGCTCCCAAATCGGGGGTCACTCTCGCTCGGAGAGCGTCAACTCCAAGCCACCGGCCAGATCCGCGGACACGTTGTAGACGAACGCGCCGACGGTCGCGAGGGCGGTGAACAGCACGATGTTGACCGCGCCGATGATCGCCGAGACGCCGAAGACGCGACCGGCGCTGATCAGCGGTTCCCCCGGCTCGTTGGCCTGGAGGAGGTCGTTCGCGGTGCTGTTGATCTTGTCCCAGACGCCCATGCCGTGCAGCACGCCGTAGAGCACGCCGACGGCCACGAGCCAGACGAAGAACAGCGCAACGCCGAGCACCAGGGCCAGCTTGAGCACCGACCACGGGTCGACGCGCTTGATCTGGAGCGAGGCGCGGCGCGGGCCGCGGCCGGGACGGCGGGCCGACGGGGTGGACGCGGCGGGGCGTGCGCCGCCCGTGCCGAGGTTCACCGACGTGCGGCTGCTGCCCAGGCCGACCGGGACGGCCGAGCCCCCGACCACGGGCTTCTGCACCTTCACGGTGTCCGGGTCGGTGTCGGGGAACGCCGGGGCGGGCTCCGACGCCGACGGCACGGGCGGTGCGGTCGGGGCCACGTAGGCGTCCTGCTGGGTGCCCTCCGTGTCGTTCGTCACGCGCTGCCAGGGCGGCGGCGTGGTGACGGCCGGCTCCTCCGCCGGTGCGGCGGGTTCGGCGGCCGGCGCCGCCACCGCGGCCGTCTTCTCCTCGGCCGGAACGGCCTTGGCCGTGTCGGCGGAGACCGGCTTCGTCTTGTCCTGGGCCGAGGTGTCCTGCCCGTTCCCACCCGAGGAACCGGAGGCCGCGGGCGCGGTCTTCCCGGCGTCGTCGGCCGACTTCGCCGCGGATTGCGGCGTCGGCTTGGTGATCACCGCGGTCTTGTCCGCGTCCCGGCCTTCGCGGTTCTCGGGTGGAGTCACGAGCTTGTCCTTGGCCTCTCGCTGATGCCCGACTACTCAGCCGAGTCGGTCGGGGTTTCTGCCTGGTCGGCGGCAGAGCCCTCCGCGGCAGACGTCTCACCGTTAACGACGTCGCTGGGCTCATCCGCGTTGCGTGCGACCGCGATCAAAGTGGTGCTTTCGCCGAGGTTCATCAGCCGCACGCCCTTCGTCTGCCGGCCTGCCTTGCGCACCTGCTCGGCGCGGGTCCGGATGACCCCGCCGCTCGAGGTGATGGCGTAGAGCTCGTCGTCGACGTCGACGATGAGCGCTCCGACCAGCCTGCCACGTCGGCGGTCGTGCTGAATGGTCAGCACACCCTTGCCGCCCCGACCCTGGACCGGGTAGTCCTCGATCGGAGTTCGCTTCGAGTACCCACCGTCCGTCGCGACCAAAACGAAGAGACCCTCCTGGACGACACCGACGGAAAGCAGCTCGTCGTCGGCGTTGAACCGCATGCCCTGCACGCCCGAGGTGGCGCGGCCCATGGGGCGCAGCACGTCGTCGGTCGCGTGGAAGCGGATCGACTGGCCGTCCGCGGACACCATGAGCAGGTCGTCATCAGCCGAGCACAGCACGGCTCCGACCAACTCGTCGTCCTCGCGCAGGTTGATGCCGATTAGTCCACCCGATCGGTTGGAATCGAAGTCGGACAACTTGGACTTCTTGACCAAACCCTTGCGCGTCGCGAGCACGAGGTACGGCGACACGTCGTAGTTCTTGATCTGGATGACCTGCGCGATCTCCTCCTCCGGCTGGAACGCGAGGAGGTTCGCGACGTGCTGGCCGCGGGCGTTGCGGTTGGCCTCGGGCAGCTCGTACGCCTTCGCGCGGTACACCCGGCCCTTGTTCGTGAAGAACAGGATCCAGTCGTGGGTGGAGCACACGAAGAAGTGGGCGACGATGTCGTCCTGCTTGAGCTGCGCGCCCTGCACGCCCTTGCCGCCGCGCTTCTGCGCCCGGTAGAGGTCGGTCTTGGTGCGCTTCGCGTAGCCGGTGCGGGTGATCGTGACGACCACGTCCTCGACCGCGATCAGGTCCTCCATGGACACGTCGCCGTCGAACGGGATGATCTTCGTGCGGCGGTCGTCGCCGAACTTGTCCACGATCGCGATGAGCTCGTCGCGGACGATCTTGCGCTGCCGCTCGGGCTTCTCGAGGATGTCGGCGAGGTCCGCGATCTCCAGCTCGATCTCGGCCAGCTGGTCGATGATCTTCTGGCGTTCGAGGGCGGCCAGGCGGCGGAGCTGCATCTCCAGGATCGCGTTGGCCTGGATCTCGTCGACCTCGAGGAGGTCCATCAGGCCCGTGCGCGCGATGTCCGGGGTCTCGGACCGGCGGATCAACGCGATGACGGCGTCGAGCTGGTCGAGCGCCTTCACCAGTCCGCGCAGGATGTGGGCGCGCTCTTCGGCCTTGCGCAGGCGGAACCTGGTCCGCCGCTGGATGACCTCGATCTGGTGCTTCACGTAGTGGCGGATCATCTGGTCGATCCGCAGCGTGCGCGGCACGCCGTCGACCAGCGCCAGCATGTTGACGCCGAACGAGTACTGCAGCTGGGTGTGCTTGTAGAGGTTGTTCAGCACGACCTTGGCCACCGCGTCGCGCTTGAGCGTGATCACGATGCGCATGCCGATGCGGCGGTTCGACTCGTCGGCGATGTTCGCGATGCCGGTGAGCTTGCCGTCGCGCACCAGGGCGGCGATGTTCTCGACCAGGTTGTCCGGGTTGACCTGGTACGGCAGCTCGGTGACGACCAGGATCGTGCGGCCCTTGGCGTCCTCGTCCATCTCGACGACGGCGCGCATGCGGACCGAGCCGCGGCCGGTGCGGTAGGCGTCCTCGATGCCGGAGGTGCCGAGGATCTGGCCGTACGTCGGGAAGTCGGGGCCCTTGATCCGGGCGATCATCGCTTCGAGGGTCTCCTCGTCGGAGGCCTCGTGGTTGTCGAGCGCCCACACGACGCCCTCCGCGACCTCGCGGAGGTTGTGCGGCGGGATGTTGGTCGCCATGCCGACCGCGATGCCGGAGCTGCCGTTGATCAGCAGGTTCGGGATGCGCGACGGCAGGACCGTCGGCTCCTGGATGCGGCCGTCGTAGTTGTCGCGGAAGTCGACGGTCTCTTCCTCGATGTCGGCCAGCATGTGCATGGCCAACGGGGAGAGCCGGCACTCCGTGTACCGCATGGCGGCGGCGGGGTCGTTGCCCGGCGAGCCGAAGTTGCCCTGGCCCTGGATCAGCGGGTAGCGCAGCGCCCACGGCTGCGCGAGGCGCACCAGCGCGTCGTAGATCGCCGAGTCGCCGTGCGGGTGGTAGTTGCCCATCACGTCGCCGACGACGCGGGCGCACTTGTTGAAGCCGCGGTCGGGACGGAAGCCGGAGTCGAACATCGAGTACAGAACGCGGACGTGCACGGGCTTCAACCCGTCACGCACGTCCGGCAGCGCACGACCCACGATGACGGACATCGCGTAGTTGATGTACGAGTTCTGCATCTCCTGCTGGATCTCGACCGGCTCGATGCGGTCGTGGTCCGGCGGCAGAGTCGTCTCGGTCACTGTTCTCTTTCCTTCTCGCCAGAAACGCCAGGACGCCTAGGTGCGCAAGCCGGACTCAGATGTCCAGGAACTTGATGCTCTTGGCGTTGCGGGTGATGAACGAACGGCGTGCCTCGACGTCCTCGCCCATGAGCACGCTGAACAGCTCGTCGGCGGTGGCCGCGTCGTCCATGGTGACCTGCCGCAGGATCCGGTTCGCCGGGTCCATCGTGGTCTCCCACAGCTCCTCGGCGTTCATCTCGCCGAGACCCTTGTACCGCTGGATGTTGTCGTCCTTGCCCAGGCGCTTGCCGCCCTCGAGGCCCGCCTTGATCACGGCGTCGCGCTCGCGGTCGGAGTAGACGTACTCCGGCTCCGCGCGCTGCCACTTGATCTTGTAGAGCGGCGGCTGCGCGAGGTAGACGTGGTTGTGCTCGATGAGCGGCTGCATGAAGCGGAACAGCAGCGTGAGCAGCAGCGTGCGGATGTGCTGGCCGTCGACGTCGGCGTCGGCCATCAGCACGATCTTGTGGTAGCGCAGCTTCGACAGGTCGAACTCGTCGTGGATGCCGGTGCCCAGTGCCGTGATCAGCGACTGGACCTCGGTGTTCTTGAGGACGCGGTCGATGCGGGCCTTCTCGACGTTGATGATCTTGCCGCGGATCGGCAGGATCGCCTGGTACATCGAGTCGCGCCCCTCCTTGGCCGAGCCGCCTGCCGAGTCGCCCTCGACGATGTAGAGCTCGCAGCGCTCCGGCTCGGTCGAGCGGCAGTCCTTGAGCTTGCCGGGCAGGCCGCCGATGTCGAGCGCGCCCTTGCGGCGGACCAGCTCGCGGGCCTTGCGGGCGGCGATGCGGGCCTGCGCCGACGACACCGACTTGGTGACGATCGCCCTGGCCTCGTTGGGGTGGCGCTCGAACCAGTCGGCCAGGTGCTCGTTCGTCGACTTCTGCACGAACGACTTGGCCTCGCTGTTGCCCAGCTTGGTCTTCGTCTGGCCCTCGAACTGGGGCTCCTTCAACTTCACCGAGATGATCGCGGCGAGACCCTCGCGGATGTCGTCGCCGGTGAGGTTGGTGTCCTTCTCCTTGAGCAGCTTCTTCTCGCGCGCGTACTCGTTGACGACGCGCGTCAGCGCGGCGCGGAAGCCCTCCTCGTGCGTGCCGCCCTCGTGCGTGTTGATCGTGTTCGCGAAGGTGTAGACCGAGGCCGTGTAGCCGGTGTTCCACTGCATCGCGACCTCGACCTGCAGGTCCTCGCCCTGCGCCTCGAAGCCGATCACCTTCTGGTGCACGGCCTCGCGCGTGTGGTTGATGTGGCGGACGAAGTCCTCCAGACCACCCGGGTAGTGGTAGACGCGTTCCTTCACCGCGGCCTGGTGGCCCTCGGCGTCGGCCTCCTCGTCCTCCTCCGAGACCCGCTCGTCGCGCAGCACGATGGTGATCCCCTTGTTGAGGAACGCCATCTCCTGCAGCCGGCGTGCGATCGTCTCGACGTTGTACTCGGTGGTCTCGAAGATGTTCGGGTCCGCCCAGAACGTGACGGTCGTGCCCGTCTCGTCGGTCGGCTCGCCCTGGCGCAGGTCGTGCGCGGGCTTCGAGTTCTCGTAGCGCTGGCTCCAGACGTAGCCCTGGCGCTTGATCTCGACCTCGACGGCCGTGGACAGCGCGTTCACCACGGAGATGCCGACGCCGTGCAGACCGCCGGAGACCGCGTAGGAGTCGCTGTCGAACTTGCCGCCCGCGTGCAGCACGGTGAGCACGACCTCGACGGTCGGCTTGCCCTCGACCGGGTGCACGTCGACGGGGATGCCGCGGCCGTCGTCGATGACCCGGACGCCGCCGTTGGCGAGCAGGGTGACGTCGACCGTCGTCGCGAAGCCGGCCATCGCCTCGTCGACCGAGTTGTCCACAACCTCTTGGACGAGGTGGTGCAGACCGCGCTCACCGGTCGAGCCGATGTACATGCCCGGCCTCTTGCGCACTGCCTCAAGACCCTCGAGGACGGTGATCGAGGACGCGTCGTACTCATTCTTCTTAGCTGACACGGGCCTGGAGTCTCCTCGCTGATGCGGGCGGGGCCCGCACTGTGTTCCCCGACTTCCCGGGTTGTGGTGACGCTCTCCCCTGATTCTACCGGGGCACACCGACAGAACGGGGTCAAGGACACCTTTGATTCGGTCACAGACGCCCTCAAGCGCGCGTGGATGGGTGCGGACGGCCGAAAAGGGGGTTCAAATCCCCAGGTGAACGCTCATTGAGCCACAGAACGGCCGCTGAGCCCTTGACAGCGGCTCACCCGTAGGTGTCACGCGGGCCGCGGCCGGGAACGTGCCTGGGCCCGTGACGCCAGTTGGGTGCGTCGGGGCCTTTGATCCTGAGCCGGGTCACGACACCGTTGCCGACCCCGGCCGCGATCCTCTTCAGCAGGTCGCGCTGGAGCAGGCGCAGCTGGGTGGCCCACGCCGTGGACGACGCCTGGACCGTCAGCTCACCATCACTGAGAGTGATCGGTTGCGCGTGCTCGGCGAGCTCCTCCCCCACCAGCTTCGCCCACCGCCCGAACACCTGGCCGCCCTGCAGCTGCTCGACCCAGCCGCGGTCCGCGGCGATCCGCGACGCGATGCGGCCGATCGCCTGGGGGTCGCGGTCGTCCGGTCCCGGCCCCGACCAGCGCCGACGGCTGCGGTTGACCGGTCGGCCCTTCGCCTTGCTGCCGGGCGTGCGGCCGCGGGCCTTCGCACTGGCCTTCGCGGCCTCCAGCGCCGCCCGCGCGAGGTCCGAACCGCGCAGCTGCTCACCCTCAGGTGTGAATGAACCTGTGGACAAGTCCCGATTTGTGACGGAGTTATCCACACCATCCACAGACTTGTCCCCAGATGTGTGGGCGGACACACCCGATCGAGCTACATCTTGGGGGTCCGTACCCCCGGAGTCAGGCCTTCGCTCAGACACGCCGCACCTCCCCGCCGTGCACCTCGAACCGGGCGCCGCTGAGCTCGTCCGGCACGTCCTCCGCCACCGCGGCGGTGATCAGCACCTGCTCCGCGGCGGCCGCGACCTTCGCGAGCTGCCGGCGCCGGCCGCGGTCGAGCTCCGCGAACACATCGTCCAGCACGAGCACCGGTTCGATGCCGTCGACACGCATGAGCTCGTACCCGCCGAGCCGCAGCGCGAGCGCGAACGACCACGACTCTCCGTGACTGGCGTAGCCCTTCGCGGGGAGCTCGCCCAGCGTCAGCTCGAGGTCGTCGCGGTGCGGGCCGACCAGGCACACCCCCCGTTCGATCTCCTGCCTGCGCACCCGGTCCAGCTCGGCGAGCAGCAGGTCCTCGATGCTCTCCCGGTCCTCCGGCAGGTCGCCGACGCTCGACCGGTAGGAGATGAGCGCCGGTCGCGACTCCGGCGCCACCTCCGCGTAGGCCGTGGTCACGTGGTCCGCCATGTCGCGGACCAGCTTCAACCGCGCGGCCAGCAGCTCGGCGCCGTGCTTGGCCAGGTGCCCGTCCCAGACGTCGAGCGTCGACAGGTCGGCCGACCTGCTGTGCTTCACCGTCTTCAACAACGCGCTGCGCTGCTTCAGCACCCGGTCGTAGTCGCTGCGCACGCCCGCGAACCTCGGCGAGCGCAGCACCAGCACCTCGTCGAGGAACCGCCGCCGGTCCCCCGGATCGCCGCGCACGAGGGAGAGGTCCTCCGGCGCGAACAGCACGGTCCGCAGGATGCCGAGCACGTCACGCGGACGCGGGACCGGCCCGCGGTTGATCCTGGCCCGGTTCGCCTTGCCCGCCGTGATCTCGATCTCGACGAGCAGCTCGCGGTCGTCGTTGACCACGGCCGTCCGCACGACGGCGCGCTGGGCGCCGTGCCGGATCAGGGGTGCGTCCGTGGCGACGCGGTGCGAGCCCAGCGTCGCCACGTACCCGAGCGCCTCGACCAGGTTCGTCTTGCCCTGGCCGTTGCGCCCGACGAGCACCGACACACCGGGCTCGAAGGCCAGGTCGGCCCGCTCCCACGAGCGGAAGTCGCTGACCTGGAGGTGTCTGACGTGCACCCGTTAGCCCTGGGTGCTGCCCGAACCGGACGACGGACCGGCGAGGTGCACCGAGTGACCGCCGAACTGGTTGCGCAGAGCGGCGACGGCGCGCATGGCCGGCGAGTCCTCCTGGCGGGAGGTGAACCGGGCGAAGAGCGCGGCGGAGATCACCGGCAGTGGCACCGCGTTGTTGATGCCCTCCTCGACGGTCCACCGGCCCTCACCGGAGTCCTCGACGTACCCGCGCAGGTCGTCGAGCTCCGGGTCGGACTCGAGCGCGCGCACCAGCAGGTCGAGCAGCCACGAGCGCACGACCGTGCCGCGCTGCCACGCCGTGATGACGCCGGGCACGTTGTCGACGACATCGGTCTTGTCGAGCAGTTCGAAGCCCTCGGCGTACGCCTGCATCAGGCCGTACTCGATGCCGTTGTGCACCATCTTCGAGTAGTGGCCGGCACCGACCTTGCCCGCGTGCGCGAAGCCCTCCTCGCGCGGACCCTCGGGGCGGAGCGCGTCGAAGATCGGCTGCGCCTGCTCGACGTGCTCGGCGGCACCGCCGACCATGAGCGCGTAGCCGTTCTCCAGGCCCCACACGCCGCCGGACACACCGCAGTCGAGGTAGCCGATGCTCTTCTCCGCGAGCAGTTCGGCGTGGACCTGGTCGTCGGTGAACTTCGAGTTGCCGCCGTCGATGACCAGGTCACCCGGCTCCAGCAGCTCCTTGAGCTCCTTGACCGTGTTCCTGGTGATCTCGCCGGCCGGCACCATCACCCACACCGTGCGCGGTGCTTCGAGCTTGGACACCATGTCCGCCAGCGACTCCGAGTCGCTGACCTCCGGGTTGCGGTCGTAGCCGATCACCTCGTGACCGGCACGGCGCACCCGCTCGCGCATGTTGAAACCCATCTTGCCGAGGCCGACGAGTCCGAGCTGCACGGTGTTCTCCCCTAACGTTTCTGGTACCCGGTAAGGGTTTTCTCAGCCGGGAAGGCGGACGGGCATCAGCAGGTACAGGTAGCCCGGCGCCACGTTCCCATCCTCGTCCACCGGCTTCAGCAACGCCGGTCGGCTGGGTGTGGTGAAGGACAAGTGGACCTTCTGCGTGCGGACGGCACCGAGGCCGTCGAGCAGGTAGCCCGGGTTGAACGCGATCGTGACCGGCTCGCCGGCGTACTCGACCGGCAGCTCCTCCTCGGCCGACCCCTCGTCGTCGCCACCGGCGGACAGGCGCAGGCCGCCGTCCACGAACTCGAGGCGGACCTGGGTGCCGCGCTCGGCGACCAGCGACACGCGCTTGATCGCCTGCTGCAGGGCGTCGATGTCGATGATCGCCGCGGCCGAGTGCTCGGAGGGCAGCAGCTGGCGGTACTTCGGGAAGTCGGCGTCGAGCAGGCGGGTCGTCGTGCGCTTGCCGGAACCGGACAGGCCGAGCAGCCCGTCGTTGGCCGCGAGCGACATCTCGACCTTGCTGCCGCCGGAGCCGAGCGTCTTGGCAGCGTCGCCGAGGGTGCGGGCGGGGACCAGGACGGCGACCTCGCCGAGGGACGCGTCGGGCTCCCACGGGAACTCGCGCATCGCCAGGCGGAACCGGTCGGTCGCCACGAGGGTCAGCTTGCCCTCGCCGATCTCGACCCGGACGCCGGTGAGCATCGGGAGCGTGTCGTCCTTGCCGGCCGCGACGGCGACCTGGCTGACCGCCTCGCCGAAGACCTCGCCGGGGAGCTCACCGATCAGCTGCGGCATGGACGGCAGCGCGGGGTAGTCCTCGACCGGCATCGTCGGGAGGCTGAACCGGGCACTGCCACAGCTGATCGTCATGCGAGCACCGTCGACCGCGATCTCGACGGGGTGGTTCGGGAGCGCCTTGGTGATGTCGGCGAGCAGACGGCCGGAGACGAGGGCGCGGCCACCGTCGGCGATCGTGGCGGGGACACCGACCTGGGCGGAGACCTCGTAGTCGAACCCGGAGACGGTCAGCGAGTCTTCCGATTCCGCGTCGAGCAGCACGCCGCCCAGCACGGGAACGGGCGGACGGGACGGGAGGCTGCGTGCGACCCAGGCGACGGCGTCGGCCAGGCCGTCGCGCTCGACGCGGATCTTCATGAGGCGTCCTTTCCTCGACAGTCGACAAGCCCGACCACGACAACGTGCCAGTGGGGGTGGGGGAGCCTCGTCCCGGCCTGAGTGTCCTCGATGGCCGAGGGCGGAGCACCACGGTAGAGCGTCCTGGCCCTCCGCGTCACTTCGGGGTTCGGGCACCGATCCCCGGGAGCCGTCCACGCTGTTTTGCTTTTGAAGAACTTCTCTTGAAGAGATCAACAGCAGTAACAGTAGGGGCTGTGGATTGTGTGGACATCCCTTGAACGCCCAGGTCAAGACACCTCACCCCATGTGGACTACAGGGGGATGGCACCCGGGGACAAACCGGCGCACCCGGGGACAGCCAGTTGTACACAGGTCTCGATCCACAGATCGTCCACAGTTGTCCCCGGGTGCGTCCCCGGGTGCGGGGCAGTTGTACCCGGGTGTTCAACAGGCTTTCGTGGCCGGATCGTGGCCCGGGTCTCACACTTTTCCAGTTGTCCCCACCCCTTCGAGTGCGCGGGCAGACGATGTTGCCCGCTCCGCACCCGGTTGGACCTCCTCCACGCCTCCTCCACCCGGGCCCGGCCGCCCCTCTCCACCCGGGTCGCGCGGCGCTCCCCCGTCCCCTCCCCGGGTGTGCGGGGACCCCGCGGCCGCTCCCGCCCGGGTGAGAGCTCACCGCGTGGCGCGGACGCGGCGCGAAGAAAAAGGGGTCCCTCCGCGGTGGAGGAACCCCTTGGCGTCTTACCCAGGTGGGATCAGGGAGCGTGGCGGGCGCGCTGCTTGATCCGGGAGGTGAGCTCCTGGACCTGGTCGTAGATGCGCCGGCGCTCTGCCATCTCCTTGCGGATCTTCTTGTCCGCGTGCATGACGGTCGTGTGGTCGCGGCCGCCGAACGTCTGACCGATCTTGGGCAGCGACAGGTCGGTCAGCTCGCGGCACAGGTACATGGAGATCTGCCGTGCCTGCGCGAGCGCCTTCGTCTTGCCGGGACCGCACAGGTCGTCGATCGAGACGCCGAAGAACTCGGCGGTGACCGCCATGATCGTCGGGGCGGTGATCTCCGGCGCGTGCGAGTCCGGGATGAGGTCGCGCAGCACGATCTCGGCGAGCTGGATGTCGACCGGCTGGCGGTTGAGCGACGCGAACGCCGTGACGCGGATGAGCGCGCCTTCGAGCTCGCGGATGTTCCGCTCCACGCGGGAGGCGATGAACTCCAGCACGTCGGCCGGGGCCGCGAGCCGGTCCTGGGCCGCCTTCTTGCGCAGGATCGCGATCCGGGTCTCCAGCTCGGGCGGCTGGATGTCCGTGATCAGGCCCCACTCGAACCGCGTGCGCAGGCGGTCCTCCAGCGTCTCCAGCCGCTTGGGCGGCCGGTCGCTCGACACCACGATCTGCTTGTTCGTGTTGTGGAGCGTGTTGAACGTGTGGAAGAACTCCTCCTGCGTGCCTTCCTTGCCCTCCAGGAACTGGATGTCGTCCACGAGGAGGACGTCGATGTCCCGGTAGCGGCGCTGGAAGGCGACCTTGCGGTCGTCGCGCAGCGAGTTGATGAAGTCGTTGGTGAACTCCTCGGTCGACACGTACCGCACGCGCATGCCGGGGAACAGGCGCTGGGCGTAGTGCCCGACGGCGTGCAGCAGGTGTGTCTTGCCGAGGCCGCTCTCACCCCAGATGAAGAGCGGGTTGTAGGCGCGGGCCGGTGCTTCGGCCACCGCGACCGCGGCGGCGTGGGCGAACCGGTTCGAGGCGCCGATGACGAACGTGTCGAAGTTGTACTTCTCGTTCAGCCGGGTCTGCGACGGCGACGGGTTCGCGGGCCGGGTGTACGGCATGTTCCCGTTGGGCGGTGCGGCCGTGGCCGAGCTCGCGGAGTTGAACGTCGGCCAGATCTCGGTGACGGCGGCGAGCGCGTCGCCGGCTTCGTCGACCTCGTCCGAGTCGCTGCCCTCCGCAGGCTCCGCACCCTCGTCCACGGGGCCGGGCGTGTCGCCGGTGACGACGACCGGAGGGACCGGCGCGACCGGAACGGGCTGCCCCACCTGCGCCGCCTGGACGGCGTGGACCGAGATCGGCGCGGTCGGCGGGCTGACCGGTTCCGGGGAGTCGACCTTCACCGCCAGCGAGACGGAACGGCCGAGCCTGCGGGACAGCGCGTCGGTGATCGGGTCGCGCAGCGCGCGTTCGATCGCCTCTTTCGCGAAGTCGCTCGGTGCGGCGAGCAGGGCGGTCCCGTCCAGCAGACCGATCGGACGGGTGACCCTCATCCACGCGCGCTGCTGAGGGGACAGGTGGCTCGCGGCCAGCTCCTGCACCACCTCGGCCCACACGTGACCAAGGTCGACCTGCTGGTTCGACACCCCGCGCTCCCCTCCCCTCCACCGGAGTCCGTGACTCCACATGTGGACACGGAGAATAGAGGTATCCACAGAGTTATCCACAACTGTGCACTAAAAGGTGCGTTGTGTAGCCGGTGCTGGCGGCTCCCACACCGGCCCGGCACGCGCGAGGGAAGAACGGTAACAAGGGTGCGGGCGCCCGACAAGACGTGGCTTGGCCCACCCCGATTTGGTCGCGGCACCCGGGGGTGCGTACCCTCAGATGAGTCTCCCGCTTGCGACGGGCGCCTTTCGCGCGCCTACGTCTACTGCCGTCGGGGACGACCACAGAGGCTTTGTCAGCAGTGAAGCACCGGGAGAACCGACCGTGAGCAAGGGTAAGCGCACCTTCCAGCCCAACAACCGCCGCCGCGCGAAGACGCACGGCTTCCGGCTGCGCATGCGGACCCGCGCCGGCCGCGCCATTCTGGCCGCGCGCCGCAGCAAGGGCCGTGCCACGCTGTCTGCCTGACAGCTGGTAAGCGCAGCGTCGTCGTGCTTCCAGCGGCCGCCCGGCTCACCCGCAGCCAGGACTTCGGCCTGGTGGTTCGCCGAGGCCGCCGCGCTGGACGGCCCCGGTTGGTCGTCCACGCCTTGACGCCAGACGTGCCCACCTTGGATTCGTCCAAGGTGGGCTTCGTCGTGAGCAAGGCCGTCGGCAACTCCGTCGTTCGCCACCGCGTCTACCGCCGCCTGCGGCACGTGGTGCGCGAACACCTCTCCGGCATGCCCGCCGGAACTCTCGTCGTGGTGCGTGCGTTGCCCTCTGCAGCGGTGGCGTCGAGCGCCGACCTGGCCGCCGACTTCTCCTCCGCTCTGCGGAAGGTGCTGCGATGACCACGTTGCCCGCGAAGGTCGCGCTGTTGCCGGTGCACTTCTACCGGCGTTTCATCTCGCCCCTGCTGCCGCCCACGTGCCGCTTCTACCCGAGCTGCAGTGCGTACGCGGTGGAGGCGTTGACCGTCCACGGGGCGTTCCGCGGAACCTGGCTGACCATCCGCCGGTTGCTGCGCTGCGGACCCTGGCACCCTGGAGGCCTGGACCCGGTACCGCCGAGGCGGCAGGTCCCCGATGTATCCACCGAGGAGTAGCTCGTGCTCAACTTCATCTACTACCCGGTGTCCTTCATCTTGTGGTGTTGGCACTGGGTGTTCGGCAAGGTGTTCGGTGAGTCGAGCGGCTTCGCCTGGGCGCTGTCCGTCATCTTCCTGGTCTTCACCCTGCGCGCCATCCTGTTCAAGCCGTTCGTCGGCCAGGTGCGCTCCATGCGGCGGATGCAGGAGTTCGCCCCGGAGATGCAGAAGATCAAGAAGAAGTACCCGAACGACCGCCAGCGCCAGGCGCAGGAGATGCAGAAGCTGCAGTCCGAGCACGGCGTGAACCCGCTCGGCGGCTGCCTGCCGATGCTGGTGCAGATCCCGGTGTTCATCGGTCTGTTCCACGTGCTGCGGTCGTTCAAGCCCGGCTGGGGCGAGGTCTACTTCTTCGACAAGCAGGGCGTCGACTCGTTCGTCAACGCCAAGCTCTTCGGCACCAACCTGTCGACGTTCATCACGATGCCGGCCGACCAGCTCGCGCAGTTCGGCACCGAGCGCCTGAACGTCATCCTCGTGTCCGTGCCGCTGATGATCGTGGCGTCCATCGCGACCCACTTCACGGCCCGCCACTCGGTCGCCCGCCAGAACCAGGCCGCGCTGGACAACCCGCAGACGGCCATCATGAACAAGCTGACCCTGTACTTGTTCCCGATCGGTGTCCTGGTCGGTGGCTTCTTCTTCCCCGTCGCGATCCTGCTGTACTGGCTCTCCAACAACGCGTGGACGCTCGGCCAGCAGTACGTCGTCTACCGCCGCATCGACGCGGAGGAAGAGGAGAAGAAGGCCACCGCGGTGACCACCCGCCAGGCCCTCGCTCCCAAGCCGGGCGTGAAGCCGGTCAACCCGAAGAAGCCCGCACCCGGCGTCAAGCCGGCCAACGGTGCGAAGCGCATGCCGACCGCGGGCCCCGGCGGCTCGCCGGCCGCGCAGAAGCCGGACTCCCCGGCCGACGTGAACGGCAACTCCAACACCGAGATTCCCGGCCTGACCCCAGGCCGATCCACCAGCAAGAAGCCGGGCAGCAAGAAGCGCCGCTGATTTCGGGCGTTCGCCCCGGAGAGGAGACATCGTGTCGGAGACCTTGCAGGCGACCGACGTGGAGGCGTCGTCGTCGGACGAGGCCGAGCCGCAGTCGGAGACGCAGTCAGAGTCGGAGTCGCAGTCGCCGGGCAAGACCGAGGACCTGCTCGTCCAGGAAGGCGACATCGCGGGTGACTACCTCGAGCGCCTGCTGGACCTGCTGGACTACGACGGTGACATCGACCTGGACGTGGAGGGCGGCCGCGCGGTCGTCAGCATCGACGGCGGCGAGGACCTCTCGAAGCTCGTCGGCCCCCGCGGCAACGTGCTCGAGTCGCTCCAGGAGCTCACCCGCCTGGCCGTCCAGCAGGAGACGGGCGTCCGCTCCCGCCTGATGCTGGACATCGCCCAGTGGCGCGCCGGCCGCCGCGCCGAGCTCGCCGAACTCGGCCGCACCACCGCGGAGAAGGTCGCCGCATCCGGCGAGCGCGCCCGCCTGCATCCCATGACCCCGTTCGAGCGCAAGGTCGTGCACGACGCCGTGGCCGCGGTCGCGGGTGTGCACAGCGAGAGCGAGGGCGAGGAGCCGCAGCGCCGGGTCATCGTCTTCCCGAAGCCGTGATGCTCTGAAGGTTCGGCCCTACGGCCCCTGGTTCCGGTTGGAGCCAGGGGCCGTTCGCTGTCTCCGGGGAGGGAGCCGCGGGGAGGGGACCCTCCCCGCGGACGCCGCGCTCCCCCGCTGTCTTCCCCGCTGTGCTCGTTGGCGCTTGGCGACCGCCGCGCCCGAAGACTCCGCCGCGGCCAGCCAACGCAGCGATCACCGTTCCACGTGAAACAGCCCGACCCGCGCCGCCCACCACGTCTCCTGCCAGTTCGACTACTCCCCCGTGTCCGGCATCGAGAGCCCGCCTGCCTCTGAGATCAGCCGCCACGCTTCCGTCGGCTCCACGCCGTCCGGTCCTCGATCGGGATGCCACCGGGTGGGTGCGCCATGGTCGAGATGGCGCCCGGACCGTCCCAGGAGACGGTGTGGATGGGTGGTCTCACGATTTGCCCCAAGTTTCACGTGAAACGGTGCTCAGGATTTGGCGGAGCACACGGTGCATCCGTCATGATGGTGCCCTGGCATTCGCCAGCTTTTCCACCGGCCGCCGGAACGCCGCCGCCGCGTGGTTTCACGTGAAACGTCGGACGGAGAACATGGCCGGGGAGTTGCCCGACAACGCGAAGCTCGTCTTCGGTGAGCACGTTGAGCGTGCCGCCGAGTTCGTCAGGCTCCTGGAGGAGCACGGCGTCGAGCGGGGGCTCATCGGGCCCCGCGAGGTCGACAAGATTTGGGATCGGCACGTGCTCAACTCGGCGGTCATCGAGCAGGTGATCCAGCCGAACGAGCGGGTTGTCGACGTGGGCTCCGGTGCCGGACTGCCGGGGGTGCCGCTGGCGATTGCTCGACCCGATCTCCGGGTCACGCTCCTGGAGCCGATGGCGCGCCGGATCGCGTGGCTCGAAGAGGTCGTCGAGAAGCTCGGCCTGAGCAACGTGGCGGTGGTCCGCGGGCGGGCCGAGGAGGGTCCGGTCAAGGACCGCCTCAAGAACTGTGACGTGGTGACCGCGCGAGCTGTTGCTCCGCTCGACAAGCTCGCGCGGTGGTGCCTCCCCCTGCTCAAGGGTGGCGGGCGGATGGTGGCGCTCAAGGGCGAGCGCGCGCAGGAGGAGTTGGACCGCGACGGAACAGCTGTGCGGCGTCTTGGGGGCGTCAACGGACATGTCGTCGTCGTGGGAGCGGACGTACTTGAGGTGCCGACGACGGTGCTCATCGTCGAGCGCCAGACGCGAAGGGATCGGTGAGCGTGTACCCGGAGTTCCAAACTGCCGACGTTTCACGTGAAACTGGATCCCAGCCGAAGCCGAAGCCGACCAAAAACGGAGATGACAGCGCCGTGGTGTGGACCCCGATTGCAGAAGAGGCGGCTCGTGCGGCAAACGTGCTGCACCCTGACGAGTCCCTGCTCCCCCGCCCGAGGCACCGGCGGGTCATCACCGTCGCCAACCAGAAGGGTGGCGTCGGCAAGACGACGAGCACGGTGAACCTCGCCGCCGCACTCGCCATCCACGGGCTCAAGACGCTCGTGATCGACCTCGACCCGCAGGGCAACGCGAGCACGGCGCTCTCGGTCGAGCACCGGTCCGGCACGCCGTCCGTCTACGAGGTGCTCATCGGTGAGATCTCCATCGCCGAGGCGGCTCAGGTCAGCCCGACGTCCCCGAACCTCTACTGCGTGCCCGCGACGATCGACCTCGCCGGCGCCGAGATCGAGCTCGTGTCCATGGTGTCCCGCGAGTCGCGCCTCAAGGAGGCGCTGAGCCCGGAGGCACTGGACGAGCTCCAGCCCGACTACGTCTTCATCGACTGCCCGCCGAGCCTCGGCCTGCTGACCGTCAACGCGATGGTGGCCGCCCAGGAGGCGCTCATCCCGATCCAGTGCGAGTACTACGCGCTGGAGGGGCTGAGCCAGCTGCTGCGCAACATCGAGCTCGTGCAGCACCACCTGAACCCGGACCTCGGCATCTCCACGATCCTGCTGACGATGTACGACGGCCGCACCAAGCTCGCCGACCAGGTGACGAGCGAGGTGCGCAGCCACTTCGGCGACACGGTTCTGCGGACGGTGATCCCGCGGAGCGTGAAGGTCAGCGAGGCGCCGGGCTTCGGGCAGACGGTGCTGACGTACGACCCCGGCTCGCGCGGGTCGATGAGCTACCTCGACGCCGCCAAGGAGATCGCGCAGCGCGGGGCCAAGGGAGAGGGCGCATGACGGAACAGCGCAAGGGGGGACTCGGGCGCGGCCTGGCCGCGTTGATCCCGCAGGGTCCGCCACCCGGCGCGCCCAGCGCCATCAAGCCCGTGCTGACGGGCAACGGTGCCAAGGCCCAGCAGCAGCACCAGCAGTCCCCCGTCGGCGAAGTGGCGGGCGCTGTCTACCGGGAGATCGCGGTCACCGCGATCAGGACGAACCCGAAGCAGCCGCGCCAGGTGTTCGACCCGGACGCGATCAACGAGCTGTCGTTCTCCATCAAGGAGTTCGGGCTCATGCAGCCGATCGTCGTCCGCGAGCTCGGCGGTGACACCTACGAGCTCGTCATGGGCGAGCGCCGGTGGCGGGCCACCCAGCAGGCCGGGCTCAAGACCATCCCGGCGATCGTGCGGCAGACCGCCGACGACGTGATGCTGCGCGACGCGCTGTTGGAGAACATCCA
Organism: Lentzea sp. NPDC037011; assembly: GCF_055607425.1. Classification (NCBI taxonomy): domain Bacteria; kingdom Bacillati; phylum Actinomycetota; class Actinomycetes; order Pseudonocardiales; family Pseudonocardiaceae; genus Lentzea; species Lentzea sp. NPDC037011. The sequence continues at coordinate 190,921 of NZ_JBVJRT010000001.1, forward strand.
CCGCGTCCAGCTGAACCCGCTCGAAGAGGCGGCGGCCTACCAGCAGCTGCTGGAGGAGTTCGGCGTCACGCACGAGGAGCTCGCCGACCGCATCGGCCGCAGCCGCCCCGTCGTCACGAACACCATCCGCCTCCTCAAGCTCCCCCTCCCCGTTCAGCGCCGGGTCGCGGCGGGCGTGCTCAGCGCCGGCCACGCCCGCGCACTGCTCGGTCTCGACGACGCCGGCGCGCAGGAGGAGCTCGCCGCCCGGATCGTCGCGGAGGGCATGTCGGTCCGCGCGACCGAGGAAGCGGTGACGATCGCCAAGAACGAGAAGCCGGCGAAGGCGAAGCAGGCCCCGCGCAAGCAGTTGCACGCGCCGGGTCTGCAGGAGCTCGCCGAGCGCCTCTCGGACAGCTTCGACACCCGCGTGAAGGTCGAACTGGGGCAGCGGAAGGGCCGGATCGTCGTCGAGTTCGGGTCAGTCGACGATCTTGAACGGATCGTCGGCCTGATGAACTCGAATCCGACAATTCGGACTTCGGAGTAGGCCCATAGGATCACCCACGGGCCTTGTGTCACGGTGACGATGACGCCCCGCATCCGAGAGGATACGGGGCGTCACCTGTTTTCGTTGTCGACAGAGGGCCTCAGCGAGCGACGGCGCGCTCCACCAAGCCCGCGTAGATCTCCCCCAGCGACTGCCCCGCCGCCTCGACGGCCATCGGCAGGAGCGAGGTCTCGGTCAGCCCGGGCGACACGTTCACTTCGAGGAAGTAGACGGTCCCGTCCTCCGCCACCACCGCGTCGGTCCGCGACACGTCCCGCAGCCCGAGCAACCGGTGGGCCGCGACCGCGAGCTCGCCGACCGCCTTCGCCGCCGCCGGGTCCAGCCGGGCCGGCGCGTGGAAGTCGGTCAGCCCGGCGGTGTAGCGGGCGGTGTAGTCGTACACGCCGGTCTCCGGCACGATCTCGACGGCGGGCAGTGCCGTGGGCCCGTCCGGACCGTCGACCACCGAGACCGCCACCTCGACGCCGGCGATGAACTGCTCGGCCAGGACGGTGTCGCCGTAGGCGAGGCAGCCGACCATCGCCGGCGGCAGCTCCGCGGCGTCCCGCACCACCTGGGCGCCCAGCGCCGAGCCGCCCTGGTCCGGCTTGAGCATCAACGGCAGCCCCAGCGTCGACACCATCGCGTCGAGCACCGGCTTGGCACCCAGCTCCCGGAACGTCGCGTGCGGCAGGACCACCCACTCCGGCGTCGCCAGGCCCGCACGGGCCAGCTCAGCCTTCGCAGTCGGCTTGTCCCACGCCCGGCGGCACGCACGCGAGTCCGTGCCGACGTAGGGCACGCCGAGCATCTCCAGGATCGCCTGCACCGAGCCGTTCTCGCCCTCACCGCCGTGCAGGGCGACGACGACGGCGTCCGGGCGGTGCTCGCGCAGCCGCGTCACCAACGAGGCGTCGGCGTCCCACTCCTCCACGGTGACGCCCACCGAGCGCAGCGCGGCGGAGAGCCGGCGGCCCGAGCGGAGCGAGACCTCGCGTTCGTGGGAAAGCCCACCGGACAGCACAGCGACCATGCGGTCAGCCACAGCACAACTCCAAGGATCAGGCGGTGTCGGGCGACGGGGTCTGCGGACCGGACAGCTGCCGGCCCGTCGTCGCCCCGAAGGTCGCGGCCAGCTGCATCTCGTCCTCGATGACGTTCGCCAGGCGGCGGACGCCCTCCCGGATGCGCTCCGGCGTCGGGTAGCAGTACGAGATGCGCAGCTGGCGGGAGCCGAAGCCGTCCGCGTAGAAACCGGTGCCGGACGCGTACGCCACGCGGGCGGTCACGGCACGCGGCAGCATCGCCTTCGTGTCGATGCCCTCCGGCACGGTCACCCAGACGTAGAAGCCGCCATCCGGGATGTTCCACGTGGAACCTTGCGGCATGTGCTGCTCAAGCGCCGAGATCGCCGCGTCCCGCCGTTCGCGGTAGGCCTCGCGGTAGGTCTTGATCTGACCCTTCCAGTCCTGCGTCGACAGGTACCGGGACACGATCATCTGGTTCAGCGTCGGCGGGCACAGGGTGGCCGACTCGGCCGCCAGCACCAGCTTCTCCCGCACCGCGTGCGGGGCCAGCACCCAGCCGACCCGCAGACCGGCGGCGAACGTCTTCGAGAACGACCCGAGGTACACGACGTTGTCCGGGTCCATCGACCGCAGCGCCGGGTACGTCTGCCCGTCGAACCCGAGCAGCCCGTACGGGTTGTCCTCCACGACCAGCACGCCGTAGCTGCGGCAGATCTCGAGGATCTCAGCCCGTCGCGACACCGCCAGCGTCACGCCGGCCGGGTTGTGGAAGTTCGGGATCGTGTAGAGGAACTTCACCCGTTGCCCGGCGCGCTTGCAGGCTTCCAGCGCCTCTCGCAGCAGCGAGGGCACGAGCCCATCGGCGTCCATCGCCACGTGCACGACCTGCGCCTGATAGGCCGTGAACGACCCGAGGGCCCCCACGTACGACGGACCCTCCGCGATCACCACGTCACCGGGGTCGCAGAAGATCCGGGTGACCATGTCCAGGCCCATCTGCGAGCCGACCGTCACCACCACGTCGTCCGGGTGGCCGTTGATGCCCTCCATCGCCATCACGTCGCAGATCTGCTCGCGCAGCAGCGGAACACCGTGCGCCGAGCCGTACTGCAACGCCACGAGACCTTCGGTGGCGACGAGCTGGCCGATCTCCGCGGACAGCGAGTCCAGCGGCAACGCGGCCAGGTGCGGCATGCCGCCCGCCAGCGAGACCACCTCGGGACGTGACGCGACTGCGAAAAGTGCCCGGATCTCCGATGCCGTCATCCCTGCCGTGCGCGCTGCGTAGCGGCGGAGGTGGGGGTCAAGGCTTCTGGGGCCCTGCTTGGCGGGCTGTCCGGGCATCGTCATGAGGGACTCCTGAATGGGAATTGTCCCGAGCGAGTGTAACCGTCGTCCCGTTCAGGGCACGCGCCTTCCCGGTTCCGTCACATTCGCCTACGCTCGTGTGGGTTCACTGTGTGTGTTAACGGGTGGAGGTCGGGGTGTCCCGTCGCGTCGTGGGCGTCACGCTGGACAACCTGGAGCATCTCTCCAAGCACAGCAGAACGTGCGTCTTCTGGGAACTGGCCCCTCACCTGCGCGAACAGGCCGAGGAGTACGGGGACACGGAGTTCGAGAAGGAAGCCTGGGTCTCCAGCGTCCTGCTCGAGTGGGGTTCGTGCGGCCGTCTCATCTACTGCGACGGCATTCCGGCCGGTTCGGCGTTCTACGCACCGCCCGCTGCCGTGCCGCGCAGTGCTGCCTTCCCCACCTCGCCGGTCAGCCCGGACGCGGTACTGCTGACGTCGCTCGACGTGCTCCCCGAGTTCCGCGGCGGAGGACTCGGCCGCGTGCTCGTGCAGGCCGTGGCGAAGGACCTGACCCGGCGCGGCGTGAAGGCGGTCGAGGCGTTCGGCGACATGCGGCCGGACGACGAGGCGAGCAGTTGCGTCACGCCCGCCGACTTCCTCACGAGCGTCGGCTTCAAGACCGTGCGGCCGCACCCGCGCTGGCCCCGGTTGCGCCTGGAGCTGCGCAGCGCCATCACCTGGAAGGAAGACGTCGAGGCCGCCCTCGAACGCCTCCTCAACAGCGTCACCGTCTCGACCGCGGAACCCAGCTTCCGCCCGGCCTGAGATGTCACGCGGGGGCCCCGCGTTCCCCTGGAGGGAACGCGGGGCCCCCGCGTGACGTGTGAAACGGCTAGCTCTTCGACATCTCGTAGCGCAGCAGGTCGTTGAACGTGAACGTGCCCGTCGGCTGGTCGTCCTTGCCGAGCAGGTAGAGGCGCTTCACGGCCACGAGGATGCCCTCGGCGACGATGTCGCGGAAGCCGGGCGTGGCCAGCCGGGCGCGGTCCTCGGCGTTCGTCAGGTAGCCCACCTCGACGCGGACGGCCGTGCAGCGGGTGAGCCGCAGCAGGTCCCACGTCTTCGGGTGCGAACCGCAGTTCACCATCGACGTGCGGGCGGTGACCTCGCGCTGGATGAACCCGGCGAGCGCCTCCCCCACCGTCGACGACGTGCCGTTGCCGGTGCCGTAGTGGAACGTCGACACGCCCTGCGCGTTCGGCGACGAGTTGCCGTCCGCGTGCAGCGACAGGATCAGGTCGGCGCCGGCCTCGTTCGCGAAGCGCGCGCGCTCGGCCTCGTCCGGGCAGTTGGCGGGCCCGCGGGTGAGCAGCGCCTCCATGCCGGTCGCCGCCATCTTGCCCTCAAGGCGACGGGCCAGGTCCAGCATCAGGTCCGACTCGGACACGCCGTCCACGACCACACCGCGGTCCTGGCCGCCGTGACCGGGGTCGATGACGATCCGCTTGCCCGACAGCCGCGAACCGGCCGTGCGGACCTGCTCCTGCTCGCGCAGCAGCACCGGACGCCCGCCGCGGACCTTCGGCTGGAGCTGGCGCAACGCGCGCACCGTGTCCGGACCGCACATGCCGTCCACGATCAGGCCGTAGTCGCGCTGGAAGTTCCTCAGCGCCTGCTCGGTCTGCTGACCGAACACGCCGTTCGCCCGGCCGGCGTCGTAGCCGAGCTCGAGCAGGCGTTCCTGCAACATCAGCACGTCGTCACCGGTCGTCGGCTGCGACATCAGGAACGCGAGCGGCCGGTCCCCCAACCGGAAGGTCGCGTCCCGCAGCGAGCGGTAGGTGGCCGGGCCGACGATGCCATCGATGATCAGCCCCCGCTGCTGCTGGAACGCGCGCACGGCGTGCTCGACCTGCTGGTCGAACACCGGCGGCGCCTGTGGGTCGGCCGGCGGAAGCAGTCCGAGCCTGGTCAGGGTCGACCGGATCTCGGCAACATCACTTCCGACGTCCCCGCGGCGGAGCAGCTGCATGCACCCTCGCTCGACTAGGGCGCCGATCGCTGTCGGCGCGGTAGGTGGGAAGCCCTCATTGTGCCCTGCTGCTCTTAGTGATCGATGCAGGGCTACTCACAGTCGTACTTGGATCACCTTCGAGAGAGCCGCGAAGCAACGTGGCCCGCCCGTCCTATCGATAGACGGGCGGGCCACGTTGCACGTTGCACGCGAGTGGTTGACTGCGTGATCAGCCAACCACGTCGGTCGTCAGCCGATCACGTCGGCCAGGTCGTTCAGCAGCGCGGCCTTGGGCTTCGCGCCGACGATCTGCTTCACCGGACGGCCGCCCTGGAACAGGATCAGCGTCGGCACGGACATGATCTGGTAGTCGCGGGCGATCGACGGGTTGGCGTCGATGTCGACCTTGGCGATGGTGAGCTTCTCGCCGTGCTCGGCGGCGATCTCCTCCAGCACCGGCGCAACCATCTTGCACGGGCCGCACCAGGTCGCCCAGAAGTCGACCAGCACGGGCTTCTCGCTGGTCAGCACGTCGTCCGCGAACGACTTGTCGGTCACCGTGACGGTGGCGCCTGCCATGGTTCTCTCCCTAGTTCCGAAGTCAGAAGGTCCGTGCAGAGGAACTTCAGCTGCTCTTGCCGTAGCCGCCGCCGACCGCCTCCGCGGCGATCTCGGCGTGCTCCTCGCCGTGCTCGGCCAGCCACCGCTCCGCGTCGATCGCGGCGCTGCAGCCGGAGCCGGCGGCGGTGATCGCCTGGCGGTACTCGTGGTCGACGAGGTCGCCGGCCGCGAACACGCCGTCCAGGTTCGTGTAGGAGGTCTTGCCCTTGGTCAGGACGTAGCCCTCCTCGTCCAGGTCGACCTGGCCCTTGACCAGCGCCGAGCGCGGGTCGTGGCCGATCGCCAGGAAGAAGCCGGTCACCGGCAGCTCGGACTCGGCGCCGGTCTGCGTGTCCCTGACCTTGATGGACGACACGGTGCCGTCACCCAGCACGTCGGTGACCTGGGTGTTCAGCTGCCACTTGATCTTCTCGTTGGCGCGGGCGCGCTCCAGCATGACCTTGGAGGCGCGGAACTCCTCGCGGCGGTGGATGACCGTCACCGACTTGGCGAAGCGGGTGAGGAAGGTGGCCTCCTCCATCGCCGTGTCACCGCCGCCGACGACCGCGATGTCGTGGTCGCGGAAGAAGAACCCGTCGCAGGTCGCACAGGCCGACACACCGCGGCCGAGCAGCTCCTGCTCGCCGGGGATGTTCAGGTAGCGGGCCGCGGCGCCCATCGCGAGGATGACGGCCTTGGCCTCGTAGGTGACGCCGTTCGCGACGACCTTCTTGACCTCGCCGGTCAGCTCGACCGACTCGACGTCCTCGGCCCGCAGCTCGGCGCCGAAGCGGGTCGCCTGCTCGCGCATCTGCTCCATGAGCTCGGGGCCCATGATGCCGTCGCGGAAGCCGGGGTAGTTCTCGACCTCGGTCGTCGTCATGAGGGCGCCGCCGTACTGCGAGCCCTCGAAGACCAGGGGCTCGAGCTGCGCGCGTGCGGCGTAGACCGCCGCGGTGTAGCCCGCAGGCCCCGATCCGATGATGATCACGTTGCGCACGCTCACGGTCCCGGCAACTCCTCGATCTCGTCGTCTGACTGGCTCAACGGATCGTAGGTGCAGCTAATTCCGTGATCTGAGCGACCACCTCCGTGATCGATCCCGGCGCTACCTCTGGCCGATGGTGGTGTTCGCCAGAACGCCCTCCGGCTTGTCCGGTCCGCAGGTGTCGGGGTCCAGCACGACCAGCCGGTACTGGCCCAGCCCTGCGGGCAGGACGGCCATCACCGCGTTCCTGCCGTCGAGCGTGATCGGGCTGATCCCCAGCGGCTTCGCCGAGCTGGCGATGCCACCGCCCTGCAGGCAGCCGGCCAGGCGGTCCTGGGTCTCCAGCGGGCCGTAGTTCTGCGCCTTGAGCACGTCACCGACCGCGGCGCCCAGCTCGGACTCCTTCACGGCCAGCGGCGGTTCAGCCGCGGGGTTCGTGGTCGTCGTGGGCTTGGTCTGCTGCGCGGCGGGCGGGTTGTTCGCCTGGTCACCGCCGGGCGACATCGCGAAGACGATGCCGAACGCGGCAGCGGCCGCGACCAGCACCCCGCCGCCCAGGCTCATCCTGCGGTTGCGCCTCTTGCGGGCCTCGTCGAGCGACACGACGGGTGCGACCGGCCTGGCCTCCGCGGCGAGCGCCGCGTCGATCCGCGCCGCCACGTGGTCGGGCATCGGGATCGGGGGCAACGCCTCCAGGTCCGCCAGCGTCGCGTCCAGCGCGTCGAGGATCTCGCGGGCCTCCTGGTCCGCCTCGACGCGCGGGCGCAGCTGTGCGGCGACCTCAGGGGGCAGCACGCCCGCGTGCAGGTCCGCGATGAGGTCAACCGACCACGGCGGACCCATCGGCACGCGCTCCATGCCGGTCATCGGCCCTCCCACTGACGTTGCTCTTGCACATTCACACCGTCAGCTGGGACGTTCGCATCTGCGACTCGGTTCCTGAGGTGCCCGAGAACTTTGGCGAGCTTGGCGCGACCTCGCGCACACCGGCTCTTCACCGTGCCCTCCGCGATGCCGAGCAGCTTCGCCGTCTCCGCGACGGAGTAGCCCTCGACGTCGACCAGCACGATGGGGGCGCGCTGCTCCTCCGGCAGCTCCATCAGCGCTTTCTGCACGATCAGGCTGGTCTCGCGGTCGCTCATCGCGTCACGGGGTGCGACGGGCTCGCCGGGACCGGCCTCGGGCAGCGGCACCGTGGGTCTTGTTTGTCGCCGTCTCATCCGGTCGAGGCACGCGTTCACCACGATCCGGTGCAGCCAGGTGGTGACCTGTGACTCCGCGCGGAACGACGACGCCGCCCGGAAGGCCGAGATGAACGCCTCCTGGAGCGCGTCCGCGGCCTCCTCCGGGTCGCGCAGCGTGCGCAGCGCCACCGCCCACATCCGGTCGCGGTGCCGTTTCACCAACTCCGAGAACGCGTAGGGGTCACCTGCGGCGTGGGCCGAGATGAGGTCGGCGTCCGAGCTGGCTGCGGCGGTCACGGCCCGAGGATAGCGAGGCTGGTCACAGCCGATCTGCCCGGGATCACCGCTGATCGCACGCGGGGACCCTTCGTGCGCCAGGAGTGCACGCGGGGACCCTTCGTGCGCCAGGAGAGTACGAAAGCTCCCCGCGTGCGCTCACTGAGCGCGGGTGTAGAGGATCTCGCGGATCTCCGACTGGTTCTTGCCGGCGCCGGGGCTGGAGAGCTGCGTGATCCAGATCAGCACGTGCGCGGCAGGCTCGTGCTCGGCCAGCTGGATCTGGGTCTGCCCGTTGGACAGGTCGCCCTCGCCGATGATCTTCGTTTCCTCCAGCGGCGCGTCCTGCGACGACGCCACCCGGATCTGCACGTGGGTCTTCTCGCTCGGCGAGGTGATCGTGATCGACGCCAGCCGCACCGGCTCCGCGAACGACCCCATCAGCCCGATGCCCGGCTTCAGCGCGGGGAACTGCTGGAAGTAGTTGTCCGTCCGCCAGAACGTGCTCGCGTTGTTGTCGACCGCGCGGCTCGCCTGGTTCGCGCTGTCCGGCTGGTTCGTCACGTCGTAGACGCCGATCCGGCCCGGCTGCACCGGTCCCGCGGGTTTCGGCGCCTCGGCGGTCTGGCCGTTCGTGCCCGGCTGGTTGACCACCACCGTCGGGCCGCCGCCCTTGGTCGGCTCGTCGCTGAAGAACCCGACGATCTGCATGCTCAGCCACACGATGACGGCGACCGTCGCGGCCGCGAGCACACCGACGCTGATCCACAACTTCTTCTTCTGCTGCTTGTCCTGCACCGGGCGCTGGGTCGTCCACACGACCTCGTCGTCCTTGGACGAGGAGGTCGTGCCCACGGCCGGGATCAGCGAGGTCTCGGCCTCCTCCGCCGCGATCTGGTCGAGCACCTGGAGAATCGCTGCGGACGTGCGGATGCCGCCCACCGACGTGTCCTCCAGCGAGCGCACCGCGACCGAGGACAGCTCGTGGGGCAGGTACGGGTGCAGCGCGTTGGGGGCGATCACGGTGCCGTCGGGACCGGTCGGGGCGAGCGGCACGTCGGCTGGCCCGCCCGGCAGCGCCCACCGGCCCGTGAGCAGCAGGTACAGGATCGCGCCGAGGCCCTTGACGTCGTCACGCGCGATGGCGTCCGGTCGCGGACCGGGGAACGCGAGGCGCAGGCGGCCGTCCGAGGTGACCCGGATGCGCTGCGGGTGGTCGGCGCCCAGCACGAGGCCGGCGTGGTGCGCGCCCTCGATGGCGGCGCCCAGCGGCTCCAGCAGCCTGGTCGCGGCACCCGCGGGCAGCGGGCCCTCCGCGATCAGGTCCATGAGGTCGGTGCCCTGGGTCCACTCGGCCACGACCATGCCGAGGATGCCCTCGTCCGGCCGGATGCCGGTGCCCGGCGTCAGCACGTCGATCACCCGCGACACACCGGGGTGCGTGAACGACGCGGCGTGCATCGCGCGTTCGACCGTCCGGCGGGCACGGGCGGCGGCCTCGTTGTCCGCGAGGTCGCCGAGCAGGATGGTCAGCGCCACGTCCCGGTTGAGCTGACCGTCGCGGCCACGCCACAGCTCCGCGTTGGATCTGGCGTCGGAGCCGGATTGCGCGAGCAGCCGATACCGGCCGTTGCCGATGACACCGCCGGGGACCAGGGCGGCGTGGACTCCGCTACTCACGGGCACCAGGCTACGGGAAGACGCTCACGGACTGGAGTCATCGGCGCCGCACCAAACGGTTGATCTTGTCGATCGCCGGCTTCATCTCCGGCACCCGGAACGCGGCCAGCAGACCGAACGCGAGCGGCAGGCCGATCACCGTCACCAGGATGGTCTCGACCCATCCGGCGGCAACCGGGTGGATCGACCCGAACGCGCCCAGGACCAGCGCGTTCACGCCCTTGGCCACCGCGAAGGCGATGGCCGATGCGACCACGGTCAGGCAGATCGTCCAGATCGTGAACCCGGTGCGCAGCCGGCCCAGCCGGACCCGCAACCACACCTGACCGGCCACGGCGCCGAAGACGAAGCTGAGCGACATGGCGAGCGACACACCGACGGCGAGCTGCTCCGGCTCGGACACCGCGAGGAAGAAGTAGAGCAACCCGATCCGGACCGCCACGATCAGCGCCTGGAGCAACGTCGGCGTGCGGGCGTCCTTCATCGCGTAGAAGACGCGCAGCTGCAGCAACGTCACCGCGTAGGGCACGAGTCCGAACGCCGACAGCGCCAGCGCCAGGCCGATCATCGTGCCGCCGTCGACGCCCGACCTGCCGTGGCCGAACGCGGCGAGGCCGATCGCGACACCGGAGACCGTCATCAGCACGCTGAACGGCATCAGCAGGATCGCCGACATGCGGTTGCCGAACAGCAGGTCCCGCACGATCTGCTCGTTGTCGCCGTGCGCGGCCGCCCGGCTCATCCTCGGCATCAACGCCGTGAGCAGCGAAACGCCGAGCACGCCGTACGGCACCTGCGCGATCAGCCACTGGTAGTTGTAGGCACCCAGCGCACCGTCGCTGTGCGTCGCCACCTTGGTCAGCACGGTCATGCTGGCGAGACCGAGGCCGACGTAGAGCATCACCCAGAACGCCAGGTTGCCGAACTCGGACAGCCGGGCGTCCCAGCCGAACCGCCACTTGAACCGGAAGCCGGTCCTGCGCAGCGCCGGCACCAGCACCAGGGCCTGCACCGCGACGCCGAGGGCGGTGCCCAGGCCGAGCACGAGCAGGTGGACGTCGGTCATGCGCACCGGGTTGAGCGAGAGCTCGCCGGGCAGCATCCAGTAGACGCCCAGCACCCCGATCACGACGACGTTGTTCAGCACCGGCGCCCAGGTGGGCAGGCCGAACACGTGGCGGGCGTTCAGCACCGCGCTGAGCAGCGCGGTCAGCCCGTAGAAGATGATCCCCGGCAGCACCAGGTAGGCGAACGCGGTGACCAGCGCCGGGTTCGCGGTGGGCGAGTCGGCGATGAAGAGCTTGGTCAGCAACGGCGCGCACGCCACCGCGACCACCGTGCCGACGGCGAGGACCGCCATGCCCATGCTGATCAACCACTGGGCGTACGACTCACCGCCGTCGCCGTCCTCCTTCTCGGCCCTGACCAGCAGCGGGATCGCCACGCTGGTCAGGATGCCGCCCAGGAGCAGCTCGTTGATCATGGTCGGCAGCGTGGAGGCCGCCTGGTACGAGTCGTTGAGGGTGGTGACGCCGAGCGCCGACACCAGCAGGACCTTCGACAGCAGGCCGGTGATGCGGCTGACGATCGTGGCGATCGCCATGGAGCCGCTGGCCCTGGCTACCGAGGGTGCCTGCTTCTGCTGCCCTGGCTCGGTGGTCGTGGCTGACTCGCTCACGCGCTCGACTTCTCCGGTGTCACGTTCTCGATGGACGGTGCGTCGTCGCCGTTCTCGCCGTTGCGAGCCCGGACCCGCCTGATGATCCGCCGTCCCGAGAGCAGGACGAGCGCGATCGCGGCCACCACGGTGACGATCACCGTGGTGGTGCCGTAGGCGGACGACGACACCTCCAGCTTGACAGTGTCACCCAGAGCGACGCCGTCGGGAGTGGTCAGCCGGACGTTGACCGGGAACCGGCCGGAGCGCAGCACCTCGACCGGCACCCGCACGACCCGCTCGCCGCGGGCGGGGAGCACCTGGTCAGCGAGCTCCTTGGCGCGGATGCCGGGCGTCTCGGCGAGCACGATCCGCACGGTCACGCGGACGTCGAGCTTGTTCGTGATGGTGACGGGGATGGGGCTGTCACCGGAGCCGAGCAGGATCGAGCTGTTCGGCGGCGTGACGCTCACGAGGCCGGACAGCCGGTTGATCTCGCTGTCGCTGATGTACGCCGCGGTGCGCGCGCCGTTCTCGTCACCGCGCCACGCGCTCGACATCGCCCGCAGCTGGCCCAGGCGCAGCGGGCCGGCCAGGTCGGCGGGAGCGGCGTGCTCGCGGTCCTCCTGCTGCATCGACTTCACCAGACCGGCGAGCGCGAGGTTCTGGCTCGCGACCGAGTCGGCGATCGAGGCGGGGATCTCCCGCGCGCCGGCCTCCGCCGGGTAGGTGAGCTTGGCGCCGGACGCCTCCGGCTTGGCCCTGACCAGCTCCTCCAGGCCGACCTGGGTCGCGTAGCCGGCCGTGACCAGGCGCTGGGCCGCCGACAGGAGCTCGTTCATCTCCGACAGCGGCGCGTTCCACCGGCGCGGCGGTGTGACCAGCACGGTGCGGCCGTCGCCCTGCCACCCGGCCCGGAACGCGAGCGCGGCCAGTGCGTTCTGCACGGACACCGGCTGGCTCTCCACCGGCGTCGTGACCCCGGACAGCGTGCGCGGGCGGGACTCGCCGCCCTGCAGTGCGTCGGACACCATCGAGTCGATCCGCACCGCGGTGACCGGGCGGTCCACGGAGAGCAGCCGGACGGGGGCGGTGCCGGGCGCGTCGGCGACGGCGGACGGTGCGAGCAGCACGGACTTCATGCCGTTGTAGTCGAGGTCCTCGTCAGAGGGGTGGTCTTGCCCCGAGCCCAGCTCGTCGAACGTCGCCTGGTCGAGCAGGCCGTCCTCGGGCCACACCAGCTCGGGCAGCGGCTGGACGGCGAGGATTCGCCTGACCTCGTTCACGCCGCCGCTGAGCGCGAGCGTGCGCATGTCGCCGAGCTTGGCCTTGGTGAGCGCCACGAGGTCGGCGTCGGCGTCCGGCATGGCCACGACGCACCGGCCGGCGACCGCGCGCTTGAGCCGGTCGAGCCACAGCTGGGCCTCCGCCCGGCCCCTGCCCTCGGCGCCACCGCGGATCCGGTAGCCGGTCGTCATCGCCTCGACGGTGCGCAGCAGGTCGGGGTCGACGGCCAGGCACAGCGAGGTGCTCATCGACGACACGGCCTGCTCGTAGGCCTGCAGCAGGCCGTACAGCCGGCCGTTGACCGACAGCGACAGCGCCAGCTCGTCGTCGACCAGCTCGGAGTCGCCCTCGCCGCCCAACCGGGCCAGCCTGGGCTTGTCCGCGATCGGCCACAGCATGGTCAGCTTCGCGGGGTCCCCCGCCTTGGTCTTCGTGCCGCCGCCGGGCACGCCGAGCACCGGCAGCAGCGTCGACAACGCGGCCAGCCGCGCCGTGCCGCCGTAGTCCGGCTTGCCGTTGATGTTGGCGAGGACCGGGTAGATGCCCGGCTCCTCGATGCCGAGCGAGGTGGGCGCGGAACCGCGCAACGGCACCTCGAGCGTGAAGTCGCGCTGCTGGCCCGGTTGGAGCTCGTCGGCGACCTCGGTGAACCTGGGCTGGACGAACTCGGCGGCCGCCGGCTCGCGCAACGCCTTGCGCAGGTCGTCCTCGGTGCCGAGCGGCTCACCGCGCTCCAGGCGCAGCACGATGTCGGACACCTTGCGGTCGCCGACGTTGACGACCCGGCCGCTGATCGTGATCTTGTCCGGCGAGTCGCCGGTGACGAACCGCGGGGTCAGCTGCGCGATGTCCATGCGCACGAACTGCGGCGGCTGCTGCTGGCCCGGCTGCGAGGACAGCGGCCTGGTCGCCCACACCTGGGTGGCGGGCGCCGGCGCGAACGGCAGCGCGTTGACCTGCTCGGGTTCGTCCTGCTGCTCGACCGCGAGCACCGGGGGTGTCGCTGTCAGCAGGAAGGCGCCGACGGCAGCTGTGCAGAGGAGCTTCCTGACGCTCACGCCGACTCGGCCCCTTCACGGGGGCGGCCGGAGAGCAGTTCGGCGGCTCGGCGGACCAGTCGGCGCTCGTCGGCATGCGCGAGTCGCTCGTCCAGTTCGCCGAGTGGCACCCACGCCACCTCGGTGACCTCCACGTCTTCGTCGGAAAGCTCTCCCCCCGTCGCTTCGAGGAGGAAGTGGTGAACGGTCTTGTGCACCCTGCGGTCGTCCGCGACGAACCAGTAGTCGATCGACCCCAGCGGGCGCAGGACCCTGCTATGAATACCGGTCTCCTCGGCGACCTCGCGCACCGCGGTCTGTTCCGCGGTCTCGCCCGCCTCGATGTGACCCTTCGGCAAAGACCACAGCAACCGGCCGCGCCGGTCAAGTCTGCCGATCACCGCCGCCCGCTGCTCGCCGTCGAGCACCAGGCCACCCGCCGACGTCTCGTCGACGGTCTTGAGCCGCCGGCCCCGGCGCCGCTTCCGGCGCCCCGGCGTGGCACCTCCGGATCGAGCGGCTGACGGGGGCATACGGCCGATCGTACTTACGATCGTTGAGTACGCTGGTTTCTCGTGTCTCGACCGCTCCAGCAGAATGCGGTGGTGGAAGAGCCCACCATCACACCAGTCGTCGCCGAGCTCGCCGAGCGGTTCGCGACCGCCGGCAAGCGCCTCTACCTCGTCGGCGGCAGTGTGCGCGACGCCGTCCTGGGGCGCCGGACGAACGACTTCGACTTCACCACGGACGCGCGCCCCGCCGAGATCCAGAAGATCCTCACCGGCTGGTCCGACGCCCAGTGGGACACCGGGATCGCGTTCGGCACGGTCGGCGCGTCCAAGCAGGGCGAGATCATCGAGATCACGACCTTCCGCGCGGACGTCTACGACGGCGTCACCCGCAACCCCGAGGTCACGTTCGGCGACTCCGTCGACGGCGACCTGGTCCGCCGCGACTTCACGGTCAACGCCATGGCGTTCGACGTGGCCGCCCGGCAGTTCGTCGACCCGACCGGTGGCCTGGCCGCCGCGCGCGAGGGGGTGCTGGACACGCCGGCGACCCCGCAGGAGTCGTTCGGCGACGACCCGCTGCGGATGCTGCGCGCGGCGCGGTTCGTCTCCCAGCTGGGCTTCACCGCGGCGCCGCGGGTGGTGGAGGCGATGCGGTCGATGGCAGGCCAGCTCGCCCGCATCACGCCGGAGCGCGTGCAGGTGGAGCTCTCGAAGCTCCTGTGCGGGGCGCACCCCCGCCGCGGCATCGAGCTCATGGTCGAGACCGGTCTGGCGGACATCGTCCTGCCGGAGCTCACGGCCATGAAGCTGGAAATCGACGAACACCATCAGCACAAGGACGTCTTCGACCACTCGCTGGTTGTGCTGGAACAGGCGATCGATCTCGAAGATGTCGATCAGTCACCTGACCTGGTGCTGCGCATCGCGGCGCTGCTGCACGACATCGGCAAGCCGGCCACGCGGAAGTTCGAGTCCGGCGGCGGCGTCTCGTTCCACCACCACGAGGTCGTGGGCGCGAAGATGGTCCGCAAGCGCTTGCGGGCGTTGCGGTACTCGAAGGAGATCACCGAGGACGTCGCGAAGCTCGTCTACCTGCACCTGCGGTTCCACGGCTACGGCAACGGCGAGTGGACCGACTCGGCCGTGCGCCGGTACGTGACGGACGCCGGCGACCTGCTGACGCGGTTGCACAAGCTCGTCCGCGCCGACTGCACGACGCGCAACAAGCGCAAGGCGAACCAGCTGCAGCGGACGTACGACTCCCTCGAAGAACGCATCGCGCGCATTGCGGCCGAGGAGGACCTTGCGCGCGTGCGGCCGGACCTCGACGGCAACGAGATCATGAAGCTGCTCGGCCTGCCGCCGGGGCCGCAGGTCGGTGCCGCGTGGAAGTTCCTCAAGGAGCTGCGCTTGGACCGGGGGCCGTTGGACCGCGACGAGGCCGAGGCCGCGTTGCTCGACTGGGCCCGCGACCAGGGTCTTACGCCACCAAACGGGTGACCCATCGTGAGCGCATGAAATCCCCGCGTTAGCGAACTGACAGCGCGCCACGGCACCATGGGTACTGCTCATGGGGGTGATGCAGATGTTCACTTGGGGACTTTCCGCTGGTCCGGTCGTGCACGACCTGGACGAGCTGACCGACGACCAGCGGGCCGTGCTGCGCTGTCTCGCACGCGGTCACGCCGACCACGAGATCGCGCGCGTGCTCGGTCTCGGGCACCAGCGGGTGGCCGACGAGGTCGCCGACATCCTGCGGCGGCTCGACCTACCCGATCGGGTGGCTGCTGTCGTCTTCGCGCACGAGAGCGGCATGCTGCGCCTGCCGTTTCCGCGCTAGCAGGAGCAGGTAGGCGCCCAGACCGGCCAGGTAGAGACCGGCGGCGGTGACGATGAGAGCGGGCGAGCGCCCGTCCAGGGGGATCACCGTCGCCGTGAGGGACACCGCGGTGACCTGCATGACGTTGAACAGGGTGTCGTAGAGGGCGAACACCCTGCCGCGCACCTCGTCGCCGACGTCGTGCTGCACCGCGGTGTCCACGCACAGCTTGACGACCTGACCGGCGAAGATGAGGAAGAAGCTGGCCGCGAGGATCGACGGCAGCGTCATCGGCAACCCGAGCGCGAGCTGGGCCACCGCGGTCAGCACGAGCGTGCCGCAGATCGTGCGCTTGATGCCGAACCGGTTGACGATCCGGTCGGTGAGGACGCCGGCGAGCAGGATGCCCGCGCCACCGGCGATGGCGACCTCGCCGAGCCCGCCGATGCCGGCCTTGAGGATGCCGACGTCCTCCAGGGCGTAGCGCATCAGCAGCAGCGTGATGATGAGGTTCACGCCGAACGCGGCCCGGTGCGCCAGCAGCGCCGCGAGGCTGGCGGTGACGCTCGGCGTGCGCAGGGTGGCCTTCGCGCCGTCCAGCAGACCGCGGGCGACGGCCTTGACCGCGTTGTGCGGCTCGTCGACCTCGTCGGGCCCGAGGGCGCCCGCCTTGAACCGGCTGGCGATGAACGCGCTGAGCAGCATGCCGGCCGCGGCGATGCTGGTGGTCCACCCCGACCCGCCGTCACCGGCGCCGAGCACCGCGCGGAACGCGATCGCACTGGCCGCGCCGACCACCGACATGACCGCACCCGCGGTCGCGGCCAGCGCGTTCGCCTCGACCAGGTGGTCCGCCGGCACGACGTGCGGCAGCGCCGCGCTGAGCCCCGACCCGACGAACCGGCCGATGCCCATGACGATGAGCGCGAAGACGTACAGCGGCAGCCCGGACAGCCCCATGCCGACCGCGACGGCCGTGAACAGCACGAACGCGGCGCGCAGGAGGTTCGCGACGAGGACGACCCGCCTGCGGTCCCACCGGTCCAGCAGGGCACCGGCGAACGGTCCGATGAACGAGTACGGCAGCAGGAGCACGGCGAACCCGGCGGCGATCTCGGCCGGGTGGGCCTGCCGCTCCGGGTTGAACAGCACCGCTCCGGCGAGGCCCGCTTGGAAGAGCCCGTCACCCCACTGCGAGGCGAGCCGGGTGGCCAGGAGCCTGCGGTACGCCGGGATGCCGAGGAACCGGCGCGAGCCCCAGTGGTGCTTCCGCTCCGCAGCCGTTGTCACGCCTGCACTCTATGCTCGCCTGCCCGGAAACCACGAAAGCCGGACCTCACGGTCCGGCTCCCCTGGATCGGATGCCAGGTCGCCTCACGGCGCGGTGCACTACGCGGCTCCAGCCGTACGGTATTCCGCGAAGGCGGTTGTCTGTTGAGCCCGGGGGACACAAAGACATCCGACAGTTAAGTCTAACGGGGCGCGGCCCTGAGTTGTTCCGGCGATCACGGATGATTTCATGGTGACGTGCGTCCCGATGCCGAGGTCGAAGCTGGCTCCCTGTTGGTTGCCGCCCCGAGCCTGACCGACCCGAACTTCACGCGCACGGTCGTCTACATCATCGACCAGCGCCCAGAGGGAACCCTCGGCGTCGTGCTGAACCGCCCCTCCGAGGTGGCCGTCCTCGACGTCCTGCCGCCGTGGGGCCCGCACGTCACCCGCCCGCAGTGCATCCACATCGGCGGTCCGGTCGAGCAGAAGACGGCGCTGTGCCTGGCGGCGCTGAAGGCCGGTACCGACCCCGAGGAGGTCGAGGGCCTGGTCGGCGTGCAGGGCCCGGTGGCGCTGGTCGACCTCGACGCCGACCCGGAGAGCCTGCTGCCGCTGGTCCGCGGCCTGCGGGTGTTCGCGGGGTACTCGGGCTGGGGCGAGGGCCAGCTGGCCGGCGAGATCGAGCGCGGCGACTGGATGGTCGTCACTGGCCTGGCCGACGACGTGCTGGCCGGGGCGAACGTCGACCTGTGGGGCCGGGTGCTGCGCCGGCAGGGCATGCCGCTCGCGCTCCTGTCGACCTACCCGACCGACGTCCGCCTCAACTGATTCACGTGAAACGTCCGAGCCGCGAACGGCTCGGGTGGCTCAGAGACCGGCGAGCGGCGAGCAGCCGCCACCACCGCAGGCGCAGCCGCCGCAGCCCTTGGGCTTGACCGGCTCCGGCAGCGCCTCGGCCGCGCGGTGCCCCAGCACGCCACCGGCGACGGCGATGCCGAGCGCGCCGACCAGGCCGATGACCCCGGCCGTGACGGCCAGGTCGGGCAGCGCGAACGAGACGGCGCCCGACACGACGGCCACGAGGCCGGCCGCGACGTTCGGCACCCCGGCGACGCGGTTGGCCAGCGCGAACGTCTCCTCGTCCCGCAGCGCCGCCGCCGTGCGCACCCCGACGAAGCGGTTGCGCCGCAGCTTGCCCTGCAGACCGAGCAGACCGACGGCGCCGAGAGCGACGCCGAGCACACCCAGGACGACCGACAGCACGATGTTCACCCCATGAGGGTAGGTGCTGCGCCGCGTTCACCGGAAAGTCACCCCGGCCCGGTGTGCCGCACGACACCGCCCGGTTCGGGTCGCTTGCGATGCGCTGATACCGTTGACGGCATGAGCACGGCCCGCCTGCTCCTTATCTAGCCGCGACGACCTG
>NZ_JBVJRT010000001.1:209617-649581 GCF_055607425.1 Lentzea sp. NPDC037011
GGCAGCCCTCCATGCCCATCTGGGCTGGGGGGTTTCGTCATGTCAGGGGCAGGATCGATGGTGAGAGGGACGTTGAGATGAGCACGGACGCGGCGGAGATCCCCGCCTACCGCTACACCGCGGAGCTGGCGAACCGGATCGAGGAGCGGTGGCAGCGGTACTGGGAGGAACACGGCACCTACCACGCGCCGAACCCCGTGGGCGCGCTCAAGGGTGACGTCCCGGACGACAAGCTGTTCGTGCAGGACATGTTCCCGTACCCGAGCGGTTCCGGCCTGCACGTCGGCCACCCGCTGGGCTTCATCGGCACGGACGTGTTCGCGCGCTACCACCGCATGAACGGCCGGAACGTGCTGCACACGATGGGCTTCGACGCCTTCGGGCTGCCGGCCGAGCAGTACGCGGTGAAGACCGGGCAGCACCCGCGCAAGACCACCGAAGACAACATGAACACCTACCTGCGGCAGATCCGCAGGCTGGGGCTGGGCCACGACGAGCGCCGCCGCATCGCGACGATCGACCCGGGTTACTACAAGTGGACCCAGTGGATCTTCCTGCAGATCTTCAACTCCTGGTACGACGCCGACGCGGGCAAGGCCCGTCCGATTACCGAGCTGGTCGCCCGGTTCGAGTCCGGCGAGCGTCCCACTCCGGACGGTCGCACGTGGTCTGAGCTGTCTTTTGCCGACCAGCAAAGGATCTTGGGCGATTTCCGGCTGGCGTACTTGTCGGAGGCGCCCGTCAACTGGTGCCCGGGACTGGGTACTGTGCTGGCGAACGAAGAGGTCACCGCGGACGGTCGCAGTGAGCGTGGCAACTTCCCGGTGTTCAGGAAAAACCTGCGCCAGTGGATGATGCGCATCACCGCGTACTCGGACCGGCTGATCGACGACCTGGACCGGCTGGAGTGGCCGGACAAGGTCAAGGCCATGCAGCGCAACTGGATTGGGCGCTCGCACGGTGCCCGAGTCCGATTTGCGGTGGGAAGCGAGAGCATTGAGGTCTTCACGACCCGTCCGGACACGTTGTTCGGCGCGACCTACGTGGTCCTGGCACCGGAACACGAGCTGGTGGACCAGATTGCGGCGCCCGATCGCGTGGCAGACATCGCCGCGTACCGGCGCGCGGCGTCCCTGAAGTCCGAGCTGGACCGCCAGGAGAACAAGGAGAAGACCGGCGTCTTCACCGGGGCGTACGCCACGAACCCGGTGAACGGCGCGGAGCTCCCCGTCTACGTCGCCGACTACGTGCTGATGGGCTACGGCACCGGCGCGATCATGGCCGTGCCCGGTCAGGACCAGCGCGACTGGGACTTCGCGAAGAAGTTCGACCTGCCGATCATCCGCACGGTCCAGCCGTCCGAGGGCTTCGAGGGCGAGGCGTTCACCGGCGAGGGTCCCGCGATCAACTCCGGGTTCCTGGACGGGATGCTGGTCGACGAGGCCAAGAAGACGATCATCGGCTGGCTGGAGGAGCACGGCCACGGCCGCGGCACCGTCCAGTTCAAGCTGCGCGACTGGCTGTTCAGCCGCCAGCGCTACTGGGGCGAGCCGTTCCCGGTGGTCTACGACGAGGACGGCACCGCGATCCCGCTGCCCGAGTCGATGCTGCCGATCGAGCTGCCCGACGTCGACGACTACTCCCCCCGCACGTTCGACCCGGAGGACGCGGACACCGTCCCGTCGCCGCCGCTGTCGCGCGCCGGTGAGTGGACGACGGTCGAGCTGGACCTGGGCGACGGGCTGAAGACCTACCGCCGCGACACGAACACCATGCCGAACTGGGCGGGTTCGTGCTGGTACCAGCTGCGCTACGTCGACCCGGTCGAGACCGAGCGGTTCGTCAACCCGGAGAACGAGCGGTACTGGCTGGGCCCGCGCACCGCCGAGCACGGCGCGAACGACCCCGGCGGCGTCGACCTGTACATCGGCGGTGTCGAGCACGCGGTGCTGCACCTGCTGTACTCGCGCTTCTGGCAGAAGGTCCTGTTCGACCTGGGGCACCTGTCGAGCGACGAGCCGTACCGCCGCCTGTTCAACCAGGGCTACATCCAGGCGTACGCGTGGACCGACGCCCGCGGCACGTACGTGCCCGCGACCCAGGTGGTCGAGGACGGCGGGAAGTTCTTCTACAACGGCGAAGAGGTCTTCCGCGAGTACGGGAAGATGGGCAAGAGCCTGAACAACGTCGTCACGCCGGACGAGATGTGCGAGACGTACGGCGCCGACACGTTCCGGTTCTACGAGATGTCCATGGGTCCGATGGACGTCTCCCGCCCGTGGGCGACCAAGGACGTCGTCGGTGCGCAGCGGTTCCTGCAGCGCCTGTGGCGCAACCTGGTCGACGAGACCGACGGCTCGCTGCGCGTCACCGACGAGGAGCCGTCCGCCGAGGCGCTGCGGCTGCTGCACAAGACGATCGCCGGCGTGCACGACGACTACGCGAACCTGCGCTACAACACGGCGGGCGCGAAGCTGATCGAGCTGAACAACTTCGTCACCAAGCACTACTCGGCGGGCACCCCGCGCGCCCTGGCGGAGCCGATGGTGCTGATGCTGGCACCGCAGGCGCCGCACGTGGCCGAGGAGCTGTGGACGAAGCTGGGCCACGAGGGCTCGCTGGCCCACGGCCCGTTCCCGAAGGCCGACGAGCAGTACCTGGTCGAGGACACGGTCGAGTACCCGATCCAGGTCAACGGCAAGGTCCGCTCGCGGGTCGTCGTGTCCGCCTCCGCCGCGCAGGACGAGATCAAGGCGGCGGCGCTGGCCGAGGAGAAGATCGCCGAGCTGGTCGCCGGTGGCGAGCCGCGCAAGGTGATCGTCGTCCCCGGTCGCCTGGTGAACGTCGTCCTGTAGGACGTCAGTCGACGAGGAGGCCGTTGCTCACCGAGCAGCGGCCTCCTCCTCGTCGAACCCGATGTCCGTGAGCAGCTGGTCGATCATGCTGTCGAACATCGGCTCCGGGTTGCTCACCGCGAACGGGAAGCGCCCGAACACCTCCAGCGCCACGTGCCCGTACAGCCGCACCCACGACTGCACCACGTAGTAGATCTTGCCCAGGCTGAGAACGTCGTCGCCGACGGTCACGCCGTGCTGCCCCACCACGTCGATCAGGACCTGCTGGAACCGCGCCAGGTCCTCGTGCAGCGCCTTCGGCACCGGGTCGTCCACGTGCTTGGCGCCCAGGTTGGACGCGATCAGCCCACCGGCGAGCTGCAGGAACACCGAACCGAACTGGTCGGCGCCGAGCGGGTCGCGGGGTGAGGCGAAGACCAGCGCGAACTCCTGCGGGTGGGCCAGCGCCCAGCGGCGGAAGCTGTGGCACACCGCCCGCACCTGGCAGTCCACCTGGTCGGACGTCTCCGCGGCCAGGTCGGCGTGCAGCGCGGCGCCCATGTCCTGGCAGATGTCGTCGCAGAGCTGGCGCAGCAGCGCGTCGTGCGAGTCGTAGTAGCGGTAGAGCGCCGGTGCGGTGATGCCCAGTTCGCGTGCGATCGCACGCAGGGTCACTGCGTCACGGCCGCGTTCCACCAAAAGGGCGCGGGCCGCCTGCCGAATCTCACGCTCTGTTTCTGCGCGAAGGCGGTCTCGGCGAGTGGCCTGGGTCATATGTCACTCCATCGGGTTGTAGACCCCGTGCACGGCCCCGTACGGTTTCAGTGAACGGTGTTTACAAGGTTCGGGTGTTCACGGTACTACCCAGGAGGCCGTCGTCCATGTTCGCGAAATGGGGCTCGCTCGCACACAGACGGCGTTGGGTGGTGCTGGTCGCGACCGTACTGCTCGCCGTCCTCGGCGGCGTGTGGGGACTGGGCGTGTTCGACAAGCTCAGCCAGGGTGGGTACGAGGCCCCGAGCAGTGAGGCCGCGCGTGCGGACAAGGTCGCTGAAGAGGCGTTCGGGCGCAAGAACGGTGATGTGATCGTCATCTACCGGGGTGACTTCGCGAACCCGCTCGAACTGAAGAAGGTCGCCGACCACGTCGCCGGACTGCCCGAGGAGGACGTCCTGGGCGTCGTCGGGCCCGTGCCTGCGGACGACCAGCAGCAGGCCCTCGTCGTCATCACGCTGAGCAGCAGCGACTCGAACGAGCAGATCAAGCAGTTCGAGGACGTTCAGCCGCGGCTCGCGATCGACGGGTTCAGCCAGCAGGTCGGCGGTCTCGTGCCGACCCAGAAGGCCATCAACGACATGTCGCAGGCGGACCTCACGCGGGCAGAGATGTTCTCGTTGCCGCTGGTCCTGCTCCTGCTGGTGGTCATCTTCGGTGGCCTGGTCGCCGCGTCGCTGCCGGTCGTCGTCGGTGGTCTCTCGATCATGGGCGCGCTCGGCGTGCTGCACGTCGTCGCCATCTACACCGAGGTCAACTCGTTCGCGGTCAACGTCGCCTCGCTGCTCGGCCTCGGCATGGCGATCGACTACGGCCTGTTCATGGTCGGCCGGTTCCGCGAGGAGCTCGCGCAGGGGCGCACGACCGAACAGGCCGTCGGCCGCACCGTCGCGAGCGCCGGCCGCACCGTGCTGTTCAGCGCGACGCTGCTGGTCATCGCCCTCGCCGGGTTGCTGATCTTCCCGCACGGCTTCCTGAAGTCACTCGCGTACGGCGGTGTCGCGGCGGTCGCGATCGCCGCGCTCGTCTCCCTCACGCTGCTGCCCGCGTTGCTGGGCGTGCTCGGCCACCGCGTCGACAAGCTCGCCATGCCGTGGCGCAAGAAGGAGCCCAGCGAACGCGGGTGGCGCACGCTCAGCGGCAAGGTCATGAAGCGGCCCGTGCTGGTCGCCGTGCCGATCATCGGTGTGCTCGTCGCGCTCGGCGCGCCGTTCCTCGGCGTGCAGTTCGGCCAGGTCACCGAGAAGGTGCTGCCCGAGGGCAACGCCGTCCGCGTGGCCACCGAGAACATCAACGAGAACTTCTCCGCGCTCTCCAGCACCGGCCTCAAGGTCGTCGTGAAGGGCGGGGACCAGGCCGCCGTCCAGCAGTACCTGGACCGGGTCAAGGACGTCTCCGGCATCGGTGACCTCCAGCCGCTCGGCCAGGGCAACGGCGTCACCGCCGTGTCCGCCGGGCTCGACCGGGACGCGCTGAGCGACGAGTCGAAGCAGGCGCTCAAGGACGTCCGCGCGCTGCCGGCCCCGCAGGGCGCCGAGGTGCTCGTCGGCGGCAACACCGCCATGGTCAGCGACTCGCTCGACGCGATCAAGGACGGGCTGCCGCTGATGGTCGCCCTGCTGGTCGGCGCGACGTTGGTGCTGATGTTCCTCGCGTTCGGCTCGGTCGTGCTGCCGCTCAAGGCCGTGGTCATGAGCGCCCTGTCGCTGTCGGCGACCTTCGGCGTGCTGGTCTGGGTGTTCCAGGAGGGCCACTTCGCCGACCTGCTCGGCGTGACGCCGGGGCCGCTCGAGTCCGGCATCGTCGTGCTGATGGCGGCGATCGTGTTCGGCCTGTCGACCGACTACGAGGTCTTCCTGCTGTCCAGGATGGTCGAGGCGCGCAGCAACGGCGCCACCACCGAGGAGGCGGTCACGACCGGTCTCGCCAAGACCGGCCGGGTGATCACCTCAGCCGCTCTGCTGCTGATCGTCGTCACCGGCGCGTTCGCGTTCTCGCAGGTCGCGATGATGCGGTTCGTCGGCGTCGGCATGATCCTCGCGCTGGCACTCGACGCCACCGTGGTCCGCATGCTGCTCGTGCCCGCCGTGCTGAAGCTGCTCGGCAACGCCGCGTGGTGGGCGCCCGGTCCCCTCAAGCGGATCCAGGAGCGCCTCGCGCTTCACGACGAGCCGGCGGACGACTTCGACGAGGAGGTCAAGGTCCCGGCCGCGGTCGGCTGACCAGGAGCGAAAGCGATCAGGGCCGCGTCGAACTGGCGCGGCCCTGTCGTTTCCACGAACGCGGTGGTGCGCATGGGGTAGGTCGCGAGCACCGCGTTCGAGCTGTCCAGCACGGTCGTCGTCGCCCCGGTCGCGAGGAAGACCCTCCGGTCACCTGGCGCGATGGCGACACCGGGCGCGTTGATCGGCAGGCGTTCCCGCACGGTCATGGTCGCCGCGTCGACCACCGCGACCGAGCCCTCCTTCGGCAGCGCGACGTAGACCGTCGCACCGTCCGGGGTCACCGCGACGCCGCCCGCCCCGGTGCCGATGCCCGCCGAGCCGACGACCCGGTTCGTGGCCGTGTCGATCACCGTCAGCGTGCCCGGCGTCCTCTCCCCCAGCCGCATGCCGCTCACGTAGAGCCGCGACCCGTCCGGTGACACCGCCAGGTGCTGCGGCAGGCCGCCGACGAAGACGGTCGAGGTCTGGAACGCGACGGCGGTGTCGACCAGGCTGATCGTGCCGTCCTGGGCGTTCGCCACGTAGAGGACCTTGTTGTTCGGGTGGACCGCGAGGCCCTGCGGCTGCCCGCCGACCTTGATCGCGGCCACCAGCCGGAACTCCCGCGGGTCCACCACGGCCACGCTGCCGCTCGCGCTCACGTACAGGCGCTGGCCGTCCGGGCGCATCGCCGCCTGGGAGAGCTGGACCTGGGTGAAGAGCCGGTCGCGCACCGCACCGGTGTGCGGGTCGACCTGGGTGATCGCGCCGGACCAGCCGTTGACCACGTAGACGCGCTCGCCGTCCGGTGACACCGCCACGCCCGTCGCGCGGCCCGCCGTGTCGGCCTCGGCCAGAACGGCACCGCTGCCGGTGTCGACGACCTGGACGAGACCGGTTCTGCCGACCACGTACGCGCGTGGCGCCGACGTGCCGGACGAGGTTGGAACGAGGTCGTGCTGCTGCTCGACACCCATCGCCGCGATGACCGCTGAGAGTGCCAGAACCGCGGCCACGAGGCGTGGCTTTGCCATAGCCCGAATCGGACCACTTCGGGGTTATTCGATCTACCTGCGTCACTCCGTCGAGGGGAATCTACGCCTGGTCGTAGTACGAACGCCGCCCGCGACGGCGGCGCGGGCGGCGTTCGTCCCGATCAGCAGGAGCGCGGAGCCACCGGAGTGGGCTCGTGCGGCTCGGGGGTCTTCCGCGACGCCACCAGTTTGGCGTAGCGGGCGCCCGCGGTGAGCAGCACCAGACCGGCACCGAGGAACGCCAGCACCCGCGCGAACCCGTCCAGCGCCGAGAGGTCGAACAGCAGCAGCTTCGCCACCGCCGCCGCGACCAGCACCAGGCCGCAGATCCGCAGCGCCGTCACGTTGATGCCCTTGACCAGCAGGAACAGTGCGGCGACGGTCCAGGACACGGTGACGATCGAGTGCCCGAACAGGAACCCGGTCTCGTTCGGCGACACCAGCAGCGCGCCGCAGATCACCAGGCCCGCCGCGCCGTAGAGCACCACCAGCCCGGACGCGATCCACGGCAGCGGGTTCTCCGCCGGCTCGCGCAGGACCTGCATCTTCCTGGCCGACCACGGAACGGCCACCGCGAACGCGGCCAGCACCAGCGCCGTCACCATGCCCGCGGCGTAGTCACCGACGCCGGCCGGGCGGTAGCGCGGCTCGTCGAGCAGCCACGGCAGCGGCACCGCCTGCGTGATGGCCAGCAGAAACCCGAGCGCGCCGAACGCGATCGATCCGACCAGCGCGCTCTTCTTGCCCAGGCGGGCGGCGAGGAACGCCAGCAGGATCGCCTCGGCCAGCACGACCGCCGCGCGCACGTTGCCGTCGAGCGCGACCACCGTCGTCTGGAACAGCGCCAGCATGCCGGTCGCACCGGCCGCCGTCGCGAACGCCCGCGGCAGGTCCGGCACCATCCAGATAGCCAGCAGCACCGCGGCCACCGCTCCGACCAGCACCGACCCGGCGGTGCGGTCCAGCAGCGTGGTGGCGAACATCGACGGCAGCGCAGACCCGGCGACCAGTGCGATCGCGACGACGTCCGCCGGTCGCTTCCAGACGGTGATCAGGGCGACCGCGATGCCCACCGCGGTCGTGGCCGCCGCGACGCCGACGACCGTCCACTCGTAGTCCGCGGGGATCGCGCTCGCGGTGGCCAGCATCGACGCGATGATCGGCGGGAAGCCGCCGGCGATCGCGAGACCCGGCCAGTTGCGCTTGATCTGGACCGGCGTGCTGGCCATCTTCAGCACCAGCAGGAAGCCGACCAGCAGCACGGAGAAGCCCTCGGTGATGATCGGCGAACAGACGGCGCACGCTGCGACGACGCACACCGCGAGCGTTTGCGAGTCCCACCGCAGCGCCAGCACGACACCGGCGACGGCGACCACCAGGCCGACGACCAGGCCCGCGAACGGCGGCAGGTACCCGTACAGGCTGGTGGCGGCGATGACGTCGAGGTAGAGGCCCGCGAAGCCGGTCGCCGCGAGCGCGAACGCCCCGGTGCGGCCGGTCGGGTTGCGGTGCAGCCACATGCCGATGCCGATCATCGCGGAGCTGAGCACCGCGCCGCCGATCACGCGCGGCACCGGGCCGAGCCAGCCGCGCTGGATCGCGAGGACCATCAGCATGACCAGGCCGAGCACGGTGATCGCGCCACCGACCCAGGCCAGCAGCTTCGAGCCCGCGCCGTCCTTGCTGAGCTTCTGGAACAGCGTCTCGCGCGGCGGCACCGGCGCCTGCTGCCACTGCGGCCGCCCCTGCTGCGGGAAGGCACGCGGGGGCCCCGCGTGTCCCACAGGGGTACGTGGGGTCCCCGCGTGCCCCTGAGGCCACTGGGTGGGGGGCGGGGGGAACTGCGGCTGTGCGGTCTGTGACCAGGGGTTGGGCGAGGGCGGGGGTGCGGCCGGTGCGGGCGCCTGGGGTGGAACGGGGGTGGCTGGCTCGGCGGGCGGCGCGACGGCCTCCGCGGCCGGTGCTTCCGCGGCCCGCGCCGGTGCCTCGGCCTCCGCCACGGCGACGGCCGAGTGCTGCTCGCGCATCTCCGCGCTGATCGTGGTCAGCCGCTGCCCGATCGCGGCGAGCTCCAACGCGAGGCGCTGCTCGTACCCGAGGCGATCCTGTCCGTTCATACGACAAGGGTGAGGCAGCACACGCCCGGTGACATCCGTACACCTACTCACCCGGCTTGACTGGACAGGTGTGTAATCGATTAACTACGCCCTCGTGACGACCATGAAGGACGTCGCGCAGCACGCAGGCGTCTCCACGGCCACCGTGTCGCGCGTGCTCAACGGCCACGCCGCGCCGACGCCCGAGACCCGTGAGCGGGTGCTCGCCGCGATCGAGGAGCTCGGCTACCGGCCCAACGCCCTGGCGCGATCCCTCAGGACCACCAGCACCCAGACCCTCGGTCTGGTCATCAGCGACCTGCTGAACCCGTTCTTCGCCGAGATCGCGCGAGCGGTCGAGGACGAAGCCCGGTCACACGGCTACTGCGTCGTGATCGGGAACGCCGACGAGAGCGCCGAGCAGGAGGCCACCTACGTGCGCACCCTGCTCGACCGCCGGGTGGACGGCCTCCTGCTGTGCCCCGCGACCGATGACCCCGCCCTGGTTCGCGAAGTGAGCGCAGGCGGCGTTCCGCTCGTCCTGCTCGACCGGACGGTCAGGGGCGCGACCTGCCCCGTCGTCCGCGCCGACGGCAGCGAGGCATTGACCGCGCTCGCCCGGCGGCTCGTCGGCGCCGGCCACTCCCGCATCGGTGTGATAGCGGGACCACCGGACACCTCCACCGGGAGAGAGCGCAGCACCGTGTTCACCGGTGCACTGGGCGGCCTCGCGCAGGTCGTGCACGGCGACTTCCGGCAGGAGAGCGGCAGCCAGGCCGCCGCCAGGCTCCTCGACGACGGCGCCACCGCTCTGGTCGCGATGGACAACCTGATGGGCCTGGGCGCGCTGGCCCAGATCAGGTCGCGCGGCCTGCGGATTCCGCACGACATCGCGCTCGCGGTGTTCGACGACCAGCCGTGGTTCCCGCTGCTCGACCCGCCGATCTCCGTCATCGCGCAACCGACGGTGGAGATGGGCAGGGCCGCCGCGCGCAGCCTGCTCGCCCTGATCAACGGGCAGCAGCCAGACGACGTCCGCCTCACCGCGAAGCTCGTGCTGCGCGGCTCGCTCGGGGAGGCCGAGCTGTGAAGACCCTCATCACCGCCCGCGGGATCACCAAGCACTTCGGCGCCACCAGGGCGCTGGACGGCGTCGACCTCGACATCAACGCGGGCGAGGTGCACGTCCTGCTCGGCGAGAACGGCGCGGGCAAGTCCACGCTGGTCAAGGTGCTCGCGGGCATCCACGGTCACGACGCGGGCACCATCGAGGGCCGCGCCAGCCTCGCCGTGATCCACCAGGAGCTGGCGCTCGTCCCCGAGCTGAGCGTCGCGGAGAACCTGTTCCTCAACCGGTTGCCGCGCAGGTTCGGGTTCGTCGACCGGGCCGAGATGCGCCGCCGGGCGCCCGAGCTGCTGAACCGCGTGGGCCTCGACGTCGACCCGAACGCCAAGGTCCGCGACCTCGGCATCGCCCAGCAGCAGATGATCGAGATCGCCCGCGCGCTCGACAAGGACGCGGGCGTGCTGATCCTCGACGAGCCGACCGCGGTGCTCACCGACACCGAGACCGACCGGTTGCTGCAGATCATGGACCAGCTGCGGCGCAACGGCGTCGGCCTCGTCTTCATCACGCACCACCTGGACGAGATCCAGCGCATCGCCGACCGCATCACGGTCCTGCGCGACGGCCGGTCCGTCGGCGTGCTCGGCCCGCGGGCCACCACGCGGCACATGATCGAGCTGATGGTCGGCCGCCCGATCGACGAGCAGTACCCGCGCGCGGCCGGTCGCCCCGGTCAGCCGTTGCTGCGGATCTCCGGCCTGACCAAGCGCGGTGTCTTCGCCGACGTCGACATCGAGGTGCGCGCGGGCGAGGTCGTCGGCGTCGCCGGACTGGTCGGCGCCGGTCGCACGGAGGTCGCGCGCGCGGCGTTCGGCGTGGACGACTACGACAGCGGCACGGTCGCGGTCGACGGGAAGCCGTTGCCGCGCCACGACGTGCAGGCCGCGATCAAGGCCGGTCTCGGCCTCGTGCCGGAGGACCGCAAGGGCCAAGGCCTGGTCCTCACCGCCACCGTCGGCTCGAACCTCGAACTCGTCACGCTGACCGACCGCGACCGGTCGAGGCTGCACGACATCGCGGGCAAGCTGCGCATCAAGGGCCGCGTCGACCAGCCCGTGAAGGAGCTGTCGGGCGGTAACCAGCAGAAGGTCGTCATCGGCAAGTGGCTGCTGGCCGACCCGAAGGTGCTCATCCTCGACGAGCCCACGCGCGGTGTCGACGTGGGCGCGAAGGTCGAGATCTACGAGCTCATCAACCGGATGACCGCCGCCGGACGGGCCGTGCTGCTCGTGTCCAGCGACCTGCCCGAGGTGATCGGGATGAGCGACCGCGTCGTCGTGATGGCCCACGGCCGGGTGGCCGGTGAGCTGCCGAAGGGCGCGACCCAAGACCAGGTGATGGCACTCGCCGTGCAGGAGATCCCAGCGTGAGCACGATCAGCATTCGCAAGTACGCAAGTGAGAACGGGGCCCTCGCCGGGCTCCTCGTGCTCGCCGTGGTCATCGCGGTCATGCAGCCGGCGTTCCTCAACGCGCAGAACCTGCTCAACGTCGGCGTGCAGGCCGCGGTCATCGCGATCATGGCGTTCGGCATGACGTTCGTGGTGGTCGCGGGCGGCATCGACCTGTCGGTGGGCAGCATCGCCGCGCTGGCCGCGATGGTCGGCGCGCTGACCGCGGGCCCGCTCGGCCTGGTCGTCGGCGCGCTGTGCGGTCTCGTCAACGGCGCGCTGGTCAGCTACGGCAAGCTGCCGCCGTTCATCGCGACGCTCGCGATGCTCAGCGTGGCCCGCGGTCTCACGCTGGTGTTCTCCGAGGGCCAGCCGCACGAGACCGACGAGCTGGTGACGTTCCTCGGCTCGAACCTCACGCCGTCGCTGCCGTTGCCGCTGCTGCTGATGCTGCTGTTCTTCGGCGTCACCGGTCTCGTCCTGACGCGCACCAACCTCGGCCGCCGCATGTACGCGATCGGTGGCAACGAGGAGGCCGCGAAGCTCAGCGGCATCGACGTGCGCCGCACCAAGCTCTGGATCTACGCGTTGTCCGGCCTGTTCGCCGCCGCCGCGGGTCTCGTGCTCGCGGGACGGCTCGGGTCCGCCGGTCCGCAGGCCGCGGCCGGCTACGAGCTCGACGCCATCGCCGCTGTCGTCATCGGTGGTGCGTCGCTGTCCGGTGGCGTTGGCCGCGCCACCGGGACGTTGGTCGGCGCCCTCGTGCTCGCCGTCCTGCGCAACGGCCTCAACCTGCTCCAGGTCCCGCCGTTCTGGCAGCAGGTCGTCATCGG
Organism: Lentzea sp. NPDC037011; assembly: GCF_055607425.1. NCBI lineage: Bacteria > Bacillati > Actinomycetota > Actinomycetes > Pseudonocardiales > Pseudonocardiaceae > Lentzea > Lentzea sp. NPDC037011. Next base: position 221,909 of record NZ_JBVJRT010000001.1, read on the forward strand.
CGCGGTGATCGCACTCGCCGCGTTGCTCGACTCCCTTCGCCGTCGCTGAGACAACCCGCAACAGGTAAGGAAGACACCAATGAAGGTGACCCGACGGATCGCGCTGACCCTGGGTGCCGCGCTGCTGGCGTCCGGGTGCAGTGGGACCGGTGCGTCCGGAGGCCAGATCACCATCGGCCTCGCCGTGTCCACCCTGAACAACCCGTTCTTCGTGGAGCTGCAGCAGGGCGCGCAGGCGATGGCGGACAAGCTCGGCGCCAAGCTGACCGTGGTCGACGCGCAGAACGACGCGACGAACCAGGTCAACCAGGTGCAGACGCTGGTCACGCAGGGCGTCAAGGCGATCATCCTGAACCCGGTCGACTCCAAGCAGTCCGCCCCCGCGGCCAAGGCCGCCGAGCAGGCGAACATCCCGCTGATCTCGGTCGACCGCGCCGTCGAGGGCAAGGTCGCGGCCGAGGTCGCGTCGAACAACGTGCAGGGCGGCAGCCTCGCGGCCATCGAGCTCGGCCGTGCGGCCTCCGGCGAGGTCGCGCACCTCAGGGGCATCTCCGGCGCGTCCGCGTCGCGTGACCGCGGTCAGGGCTTCGAGCAGGGCCTGAACAGCGGCAACATCAAGGTCGTCGCCACCGCCGTGGCCGACTTCGACCGCGCCAAGGGCCTCAACGAGACCACGAACCTGGTGCAGGGCAACCCGAACATCAAGGGCATCTTCGCCGAGAACGACGAGATGGCGCTCGGCGCGATCAAGGCCCTCGGCGCCCGTGCCGGCAAGGACGTCATGGTCGTCGGCTTCGACGGCACGCCCGACGGCCTGAAGGCGATCCAGGACGGCACGCTCTACGCGACCGTCGCCCAGCAGCCGAAGGTCCTCGGCGAGAAGGCCGTCGAGCAGGCCGTCCACGCCGCGAAGGGCGAGGCCGTCCAGCAGGTCGTGGACGTCGAGGTGAAGGTCATCACCAAGCAGAACGTGGCAGAGTTCCTCAAGTGACGAACACCCTGCTGGTCCTCGGGTCCGCCAACGCCGACCTCGTCGTCGAGGTCGGCCGGCGGCCCGCCGGCGGTGAGACCGTGCTCGGCGGCGACACCGTCGTGCTGCCCGGCGGCAAGGGCGCGAACACCGCCGTCGCCGCCGCTCGCGCCGGTGCGCCGGTCGCGCTCGTCGGTGCGCTGGGCGGCGACGGGTACGGGTCGCTGCTGCGCGACTCGCTGGAGTCGTCCGGTGTGGACACCGCGCTGGTGAAGACGTCCGAGCGGCCCACCGGGATCGCGTACATCACCGTGACGCCGGACGGCGAGAACTCGATCGTGGTCTCGCCCGGCGCGAACCTGGACGTGTCGAAGTCCGAGGTGGACGCGCTGTCGTTCGACGGCGTGCGCGTGCTGGCGTGTTCGCTGGAGGTCCCGCTGGAGACCGTGAGCCACGCGATCGAGGCAGCCGCGGCCGCCGGTGTGCGGACGGTGCTGAACCTGTCGCCGGTCGCGCCGCTGCCCGCCGCCACGCTGGAACGGCTGAGCGTGCTGGTCGTCAACGAGCACGAGGCCGCCGAGCTCGCGCCGACGTGGCAGGGCCTGCTGGAGCTCGGTCCCGAGGCGGCGATCGTGACGCTCGGGTCGCGTGGCGTCGCCGTGGTCGCCGAGGGCGGAACGGTCGAGGTGCCCGCTGTCGAGGTGGCCGAGGTGGTGGACACGACCGGTGCCGGTGACGCGTTCGCCGGTGCGTTGTCGGCCAGGCTCGCCGCGGGCGACACCCTGCCGGACGCCGCGCGCTACGCCGTGAAGGTGGCCGCCCTGTCCGTCACGAAGGCCGGCGCGCAGCCGTCCTACCCGACCGCGGCCGAGGTCAGCGCCCTGCCGGAGTGACCTCTTGCGTTAAGACCACATGACGAGCGTCGCGGCGTTCCGCGCCCCGCGGCTGGATTGGTCACACTGAGCTGTCCTCAGAATCCAGCTGAAGGGTATGGTCTAGACCATGTCGAGCGCGCGGCTGAGCGGTGTCGGTGTGAGCAGCGGCCGGGCTTCCGGTCCCGTGGTGCGGGTCGCGGAGGCCCTGCCGGAACCCCCGACGGGACCGCGACCCGCGGACACCAAGGACGAGGCCTCCCGCATCCGCCCGGCCACCGAGGTCGTCGCGCAGCGCCTGATGGAGCGCGCGAAGACGGTCGAGGGCGACGCCCGCGCCGTGCTGGAGACGACCGCCGCCATGGCCGGCGACCCCTCCCTGATCAAGGCCGCGGAGAAGCTCGTCGTCGACGAGTCGCTGCCCGCTGCCCGCGCGGTGCACCAGGCCGCGCAGAAGTTCGTGACCGCGTTGCAGGCCGCCGGCGGCTACATGGCCGAACGCGCCCGCGACGTGCAGGACGTCCGCGACCGCGTGGTGGCCGAACTGCTCGGCCTGCCCGCACCCGGCGTTCCCGACCTGGCCTCGCCGTCCGTGCTGGTGGCCCGCGACCTCGCGCCCGCCGACACCGCGGGCCTCGACCCGTCGAAGGTCCTCGCGCTGGTCACCGAGGAGGGCGGCCCCACCTCGCACACCGCGATCCTCGCCCGTTCCCTGGGCATCCCCGCCGTCGTCGCGTGCCGCGGCGTGCTGGCGCTGGACGTCCCCGCGCTCGACGTCGACGGCGACACCGGCGTGGTGCGCGAGTCCGACGGCAAGGTCCGCGCCGCCGGCACCGGCCAGAAGGCCGTGTGGAACGGCGTCGGCGTGCTGAAGGACGGCCACCGCGTGAAGGTCCTCGGCAACGTCGGCTCCCCCGCCGACGCCGCGGCCGCCGCTGCCGCCGGAGCCGAGGGCGTGGGGCTCTTCCGCACCGAGTTCTGCTTCCTCGACGCCGCGGAGGAACCGTCCGTTGCCGATCAGACCGCTGCTTACGAGGCTGTTCTGGCGCCGTTCCAGGGCAAGCCGGTCGTCGTGCGCACCCTGGACGCGGGTGCCGACAAGCCGCTGGCGTTTCTGAGCCCCGACCCCGAGCCGAACCCGGCCCTCGGCGTCCGCGGCCTGCGCGTGGCGTTCGACCGCCCCGAGGTCTTGGACCGCCAGCTGGAGGCGATCGCGGCCGCAGCGAAGTCCACCGGCGCCGACGTCTCCGTGATGGCACCGATGGTCGCCACCGCCGCCGAGGCCGCCTGGTTCGTCGAACGCGCCCGCGCCGCCGGCATCGCCCGCGCCGGCGTGATGGTCGAGGTCCCGTCCGCCGCGCTCTCGGCCCGCGAGATCCTCCAGGTCGTCGACTTCATCTCCATCGGCACCAACGACCTGGCGCAGTACGTCTTCGCCGCCGACCGCCAGCTCGGCGGCGTCGCCGCGCTGAACGACCCCTGGCAGCCCGCGCTCCTGCGCCTGATCGCCCTGGTCGGCGAGGCCGCCACCACCGCCGACAAGCCCGTCGGAGTGTGCGGCGAGGCGGCGGCCGACCCGCTGCTGGCGTGCGTGCTGGTCGGCATGGGCGTGACGTCGCTGTCGATGAACCACACCGCACTGGCCGACGTCGGCGCCCGCCTCGCCACCTCCAGCCTCGACATCTGCCAGCTCGCGGCCCGCGGCGCACTGGCCGCCCACGACCCGGCCTCGGCCAAGCTCGCCGCCCGCGCCCCGCACTAGCCCACCGCGGTCACGCGGATCTCCACGCGCATCTTCGGGTGACCGAGGGCGGTGACCCCGCTCTCGGTCCAGATCGGCGCGCGCTCGCCCATCCGCGCGCGGAACTGCTCGACCATGACCCGGTTGTGGTCGTCGAACGTGTCGTCGCCCAGCACGTGGTACGAGTTCACGTGCACCACGTCCGCCCAGCTCGCACCGGCGGTCTGGAGCGTCCGCTCGACGTTCTCGAAGGCCTGCACGATCTCCGCTTCGAGGCTCTCGGGGAACTCGAACCCGTCGTCCCAGCCACCCTGCCCCGAGGTCTCGACCCGGTCGCCGATCCGCACGGCCTGGCTGTAGTGCATGTTCTCGCGCTGCGTCTCGCCGTACCCCGGCGTCGCGAAGAACTCCGGCATGTCCCGCTCCTTTCACTTCACGCTTGAAGTCAACCGTACACGACTTCAAGCGTGAAGTAAGCTGCCGCCCATGGAGTGGCTGAACGCCGACGAGAAGGACGCCTGGACCGGCTTGATCTCCCTGGTCCTGCTGCTCCCCGGCCGCCTGGAGGCCCCGCTGCAGTCCGAGGCCGGCCTGTCCCTCTTCGACTACCTGGTCCTCAGCCACGTCTCCGAGGCCCCGGCCCGCACCATCCGCATGAGCGAGCTCGCCCACCTCGCGAACGGCTCCCTCTCCCGCCTGTCCAACGTCGTCAAGCGCTTCGAACAGCGCGGCTGGATCACCCGCGCCCCCGACCCCGACGACGGCCGCTACACCCTCGCCACCCTCACCGACACCGGCTACGACGTGGTCGCCGCCGCGGCGCCGGTGCACCTGCGCAGCGTGCGCGAACACGTGCTGGACCCGCTGACGGCGGCGGACCGGGAGGCGTTGACGCGGATCGCGGCGAAGCTGCGGGTGACGATCCCCCCGCCCTAGCGACCACCGGATCGGGTGACAACGCCGGGCCGCGGTCACGGCGTTTGAGTCCCATGACCGACTGGATCACCAAGAACGGCAGACGCATCCCGCTCAACGGCGGCGGCAAGAAGGGCGCGGGTGTCGTGGTGGCCGGTGCGCTGGCCTTGAGCGTCGCCGCTGGTACCGGCTCGCTCTCCGTCGGCGGCGCGGGCTCGGCGGAGCTGGGCTCGGGAACGTCGTCGGCACGGCTCGGCCCGCGCAAAGCGGAAGGGCAGAAGGCCGCGCGCAAGGGCGACACCGGCGGTGCCTGGCAGCGCCTGGGCATGCGACAGCTCAACCGCACCGCCCGGCAGCAGGCCGAGTGCGTGGCGGCGTCGTTCGGCGAGGTGCGCGAGTTCTTCACCCGCAACCGCTGCACCTCGCTGGACCGGGTGCTGTTCGCGGTCACCGACGGAGCCGGGAACACGGCGGTCGTCTCGGTCGTGTGGGTGGGTCTCGCGTCCACCGGCGACGCCCGCGCGTTCGAGTCCGTCATGGCCCGGTACGGCAGCGGTGACGTCCACCCGCTCGGCGCCGCGTTGCTCGGCATGGCCGACATCCGCTTCACCGGCCTGCGCTACGGCAGCGACCGCGACGGCAAGCGCGTGACCATCGCGGAGGCCGAGACCGCCACCGGCCGCATCGACCACGACACCCTCGACGCGCTCGCCGAGGTCGCCGCCCATCTGCCGCCGGTCTAGCGGCCTGCGGCCCGTTGCAGTTCCCGGAGCACCGTCTGCACCAGCGGGTGCTCCTCACTGCCCCGCCGGACCGCTGCCACCACCCGCCGCAACGGCGCCACGCCCGCCACCGGCACACCGGCGATGGCGTTCCGCGGCGCCAGCGCCACCCCGGCACCCGCCGCCACCAGTGCCTCGATGGCGCGGAAGTCGTCGGACGTGTGGCGGATCCGCGGTGCGAAACCGGCCTGGGCGCAGGCCATCTCCACGACGTCCCGCAGCGGGTTGCCGGGCAGGGTCACGACCCAGTCCTCGTCGGCCAGCGCCGCCAGGTCGACCGGGCCGGTCAGCGGGTGGCCCGGCGGCAGCACCACGTCGAACGGCTCGGTGTAGAGCGGGAAGCACGTGAAGCGTTCGGTGGTGCGGTGTTCCTCGGTGATGGCCACGTCGATCTCGCCGTCCAGCAGCAGCCGCACGCTCTCGTGGCCCTCGGCGTCGCGCACCGACAGGTCGATGGACCGCTCCCGCAGCGCCGCCAGTGCCGGGGCCACCACCTGCGTGATGGCCGAGGCGAACGACGCCACCGCCAGCCGACCGGCAGAGCCCGAGGCGAGGGCGTCCAAAGTGGCCTGTGCGCGTTCCAGCTCCGCCGCGACGACGTGGGCGTGCGCGACGAGCAGCTCACCGGCCGGGGTCAGCGACACCCGGCGGCCGTAGCGGCGCAGCAGCGGGTGACCGGCCTCCGACTCCAGGGCCGCCAGCTGCTGTGACACCGCCGACGGCGTGAGGTGCAGTGCGGCGGCAGCGGCGGTCACGGTGCCGTGGTCGGCCAGCGCGCGCAGGACTCGGAGGCGTCGCGGATCGATCACCGCTCAATGATGGGGGATTCCACTCCGCCGTTCACGGGCACGTCCCGCGGCAGGATCGGGTCGATCGACGTGCTGTCCAGCAGGAGGTACTTCTCCTCCGCGATCGGCATGCCCGCGGGGAGGCCGAGCTGCGCCGTGGTGAGCACGTCCCGGCGTTCGACCGGCAGCCCGGTCTCCGGGTTGACCACCAGGCGGGTCTCGACGTCGGAGAACTGGAAGGTCGGCGGCGCGGCGATCGCCACGGCGACGCCCCTGCGGTCGGCGCCCACCGGGACGTCGGTCAGGAAGCGCACCCCGTCGAGGGTCTTGAGCAGCTCGAACACCGCCCGCCGCTGGGCATCGCTCACGTTCGCGGTCATCAGGTCCATCGCGAGCGTCGCGGTCCGGTACGCGTCCTCGGTGCCGACCAGGGACTCCAGCACCTTCCGCAGCTCCACCGGGTCCGTGGGCAGCGAGCTGAACGAGTCGAGCCGCACGGGGCTGTGCAACGACATCTGGAACCCGGACACGGCGGCCTTCTGCACGGCGGGCTTCATCGGCCCGATGCGCACGGAACGGGACCCGCCGATCTGGGGTGCGGTGGCCGGCTTGCCCGCCGCGGTCCACCGCTCCTCGTCCTCACTTGAATAGGGCGACACCTCGCCGTCCTTCTGCACGACCGCGACCTCGGTGTCGGCGTTGAGCCACCGGTCCGTCTTCGACTCGAACTCCACGAGGTACGGGTTGGTCGGCTCGCCGACGCGCATCAACGACCAGTGCTGCGTCAGGACGTGCCACCACCGCGGCGGCTCGGCCGGTCGCGCGGGGTCGACGGGCCGCGGCAGCAGCACGACCACCAGCGCGATCACCCCGGCCACGACCAGCGGTGGGGCGAACCGGAGCACGAACTGCCGCTTGGCCGGCCTGTCCCTCGGCAGCGCGGTGATGCGGGCCAGGTCGCGTTCCGCCCGCGCGGGGTCGACCTCCGGTGTCGGCGGCTTGGCCCTGGCCAGGCTCTTCATGAGGTCTTCCATGACTCCCTCGCACGGTCGGAGTTCGGTGCCGAGAGAGCGGCCTGCAACCGCCGTCGGGCTCGGTGCAGGCGCACGAAGAACGTTGCCGTGGTGCACCCGAGCACCTGCGCGGCCTCCGCGGCGCCCAGGCCGTGCCACGCGATGAGCGTGAGCACCTCCTGGTCGGCGTCGGACAGGCCCGCGAGCGCCGCCCGCAGCTCGACCACCGCGAAGGCGTCGTCACCCGGCAGGTCGGCGAGCTCGTAGTGCGTCGTCTGCCGGCGCGCCTCCCTGACCAGGTTGCGGGCGATCCCGATCAGCCACGGCAGCGCGTTCGCCGGCATGCGGTCGAGCCTGCGCCAGGCGATCGTGAAGGTCTCGCTGGTGATGTCCTCGGCGAGCCGCGACCCGGCGTGGCTCGCCACGTAGGCGAGCACCCGCGGGTAGCACTCGCGGTAGACGGCGGAGAAGTCCTCCACGATCGCCCCTCCCTCTTCACGAGGTAGTGCGCAGACCGTGCCGATTCTTACTGCGAGGTGACCTGGATCACATCTTCGCGCGAGCGGCGACGAACGCGTCGACGGCGCGGTTCACGTCCTCCGTCGAGTGCGCGGCCGACATCTGCGTGCGGATGCGGGCCTTGCCGTGCGGCACCACCGGGTAGGAGAAGCCGATCACGTAGATGCCCTGCTCCAGCAGCAGGTCGGCCAGGCGGCCGGCCTCCGCGGCGTCGCCGATCATCACCGGGATGATCGGGTGCTCGCCGGGCAGCAGGTCGAAGCCCTCCTCGGTCATCCGGCGGCGGAACAACTCCGTGTTCGAACGCAGCTGGGTGAGCAGCTCCGAGGATGACGACAGCATGTCCAGCGCGGCGATCGCGGCGGCCGTGATCGACGGCGCGAGCGAGTTCGAGAACAGGTACGGCCGCGACCGCTGGCGCAGCAGCTCGACGATCTCCGCGCGACCGGACGTGTACCCGCCGGACGCACCGCCCAGCGCCTTGCCCAGCGTGCCGGTCACGACGTCGACCCGGTCCTGCACGCCGAACAGCTCCGGCGTGCCGCGACCGGTCGGCCCGGTGAAGCCCACCGCGTGCGAGTCGTCGACCATGACCAGCGCGTTGTACCGCTCGGCCAGGTCGCAGATCTCGTCCAGCGGCGCGAGGTAACCGTCCATCGAGAACACGCCGTCGGTCGCGATGAGGCGGTAGCGCGCGTCGGAGGCGTCCTTGAGCTGGCGCTCCAGGTCGTCCATGTCGCGGTTCTTGTAGCGGAACCGGCGGGCTTTCGACAGCCGCACCCCGTCGATGATCGACGCGTGGTTCAGCTCGTCGGAGATGATCGCGTCCTCGGCGCCCAGCAGCGTCTCGAACAGGCCGCCGTTCGCGTCGAAGCACGAGCTGTACAGGATCGTGTCCTCGGTGCCGAGGAACGACGAGAGCTTCGCCTCCAGCTCCTTGTGCGGCTCCTGGGTGCCGCAGATGAACCGCACGGAGGCCATGCCGAAGCCCCACTCGTCCAAAGCGGACTTCGCGGCCTCGATGAGCCGCGGGTGGTCGGCGAGTCCCAGGTAGTTGTTGGCGCAGAAGTTCAGCACCTCGTCACCGGAACCGACGCGGACGGCGGCGTTCTGCGGGGTCGCGATCACTCGCTCGGCCTTGTAGAGCCCGGCCTCCCGGATCTCCCCGATCGTCTTGACCAGGTCGTTCTTCAGCTCGCCGTACATCAGGCTCCCGTCCAGTCGAGGATGACCTTGCCGCACTTGCCCTCGCGCGCCGTGGCGAACGCCTCGGCGTGCTGCGTGTGGTCGTACCGGTGCGTGATCACCGGTGCGAGGTCGAGTCCGCGCTGCAGCAGCACGGTCATCGAGTACCAGGTCTCGAACATCTCGCGGCCGTAGATCCCCTTGATGTGCAGCATCTTCAGCACGACGCTGCTCCAGTCGACGGGGAACTCCTCCGCGGGGAGCCCCAGCATCGCGATGCGGCCGCCGTGGGCCATGTTCGCGATCATGTCGCGCAGCGCGACCGGCTTGCCCGACATCTCCATGCCGACGTCGAAGCCCTCGGCCATGCCGAGCTCGGCCTGCGCGTCGGCGATCGACTTCTCGGCCACGTTCACCGCGAGGTCGACGCCGACCTTGCGGGCCAGGTCCAGGCGGTGCTCGGAGATGTCGGTGATCACGACGTTGCGCGCGCCCGCGTGCTTGGCGACGGCGGCGGCCATGATCCCGATCGGACCGGCGCCGGTGATGATCACGTCCTCGCCGATCACCGGGAACGACAGCGCGGTGTGCACGGCGTTGCCGAACGGGTCGAAGATCGCGGCCACGTCCAGGTCGACCTGCGTGCGGTGCACCCACGCGTTCTGCTCGGGCAGCACCACGTACTGCGCGAACGCGCCGTCGGAGTGCACGCCCAGGCCACGCGTGTTGGCGCACAGGTGCCGGCGGCCCGCCTTGCAGTTGCGGCACGTGCCGCACACCAGGTGGCCCTCGCCGCTGACCAGGTCACCGACCTTCACGCCGGTCACCGAGCCGCCGACCTCGACGACCTCCCCGACGAACTCGTGCCCGAGGACCAGCGGCGCCTTGATGTTGGCCGCGGCCCAGTCGTCCCACGAGTCGATGTGCAGATCGGTGCCGCAGATGCCGGTGCGCAGGACCCTGACCAGCACGTCCGTCGGACCCGGCGTGGGGTCGGGGACGTCGGTCAGTTCGAGTCCAGGCCCAGCGGCGACCTTGACGAGAGCCTTCATGCGGGAAGTCTCACCCTTTGCTGCTTGTGCAGTCCATCAGGACTTTCTGAAGTTCTTGTGCAGCTCAGCTTCATTGGCGATGTTGCGCACCATGCCGCCGAACACGATGCCGTGGAAGGGGTAGACGGCCCACCAGTAGAGGTGTCCGACCAGCCCCTTGGGCACGAACACGGCACGTTGGCGGTAAGTGGACCCGTGTCCCTCGTTGCCCGCCACTCGAAGCTCCAGCCAGGCCTTCCCCGGCACCTTCATCTCGGCGCGCAGGCGCAGCAGCCGGCCGCGTTCGATCTCCTCGACGCGCCAGAAGTCGAGCGCCTCCCCGACGTGCAGGCGGTGCGGGTCCCGCCGCCCGCGCCGCAGCCCCACCCCGCCGGCCAGCCGGTCCAGCCAGCCGCGGACGGCCCACGCCAGCGGGAACGAGTACCAGCCGCGCTCACCGCCGATGCCCTCCACGACCTCCCACAACCGCTCGGGCGTGGCGTTGGTCCTGGCCTCGCGCTCGTCGGTGTAGACAGAGCCGCCGGACCAGTCGGGGTCGGTCGGCAGCGGCTCGCTCGGCGCACCCGGTGTGGACGCGCCCGACCAGCGGGTCTCCACGTCGGCGTCGCGGATCTTGCTCAGCGCGAGCTCGACGGCCTTGTCGTAGCCGATGTTCTCGCCGGGCAGCACCGCGCGGATGTCGTTCTCCCGGCACACCACCTCGTGCACCAGCGACTCGATCAACGGCTTCGCGATCGACTTCGGCACCGGCGTCACGACGTTGACCCAGTGCGAGGACAGGCCGGGCGTCAGCAACGGCACGGGCAGCACGCGCCGCTTCGGCAGCCCGGCGACCTCCGCGTACCGCATCATCATCTGCAGGTACGTCAGCACGTCCGGCCCGCCGACGTCGAACGTCCGGTTCTGGTCCTCCAGGGTCGTCGCCTCGACCAGGTACCGCAGCACGTCCCGCACCGCGATCGGCTGGATCCGGTTGTGCACCCACCTCGGCGTGACCATGACCGGCAGCCGTTCGGTGAGGTAGCGCAGCATCTCGAACGACGCCGAGCCCGACCCGATGATCATCGCGGCCTGCAGCACCACGGCCTGCACCGGCGAGCGCAGGAAGACCTCGCCGACCTCCTTGCGCGAGGCGAGGTGCGGCGACAGCTCCGTGCCCTCCGGGTGCAGCCCGCCCAGGTAGACGATGCGCCGGACGCCCGCGCGCTCCGCGGCCGCCGCCGTGTTCTCCGCGGCCTCGCGGTCGGCGTTCGCGAAGTCCTTCGAGTGCAGCGAGTGCACGAGGTAGTGCACGACCTCGACGTCGCGCATGGCCTCGTCGAGGTCGCCGAGCACGTCACCGCGCACGACCTCGACGTCAGCGGCCCACGGGACGTCGCGCAGCTTCTCGGGCGAACGCACGAGGCAGCGGACCTCGTGCCCTTCTGCCAGGAGCCGGGGCACGAGCCGTCCGCCGAGGTACCCGGTCGCACCGGTCACGAGACAACGCATGCCTCGATCCTGCGGGGTACCGGGTGTTCGCGCAGATTCAGCGCTTGGAGCGCTTGATCACCACGGTCCCGCCGCGCACCGCGCCCCTGAGCCGGAAGCGCGGGCTGCCCGCGGTGCTGCGGACCTTGTCCTTCACCTCGCCCGCGGTGACCTCGACGGCGTCGGCGTCGACCGCGGCCCCGGCGGGCAGCAGCAGCTTCACCGTGCCGAGCGACACGTCCAGGTCGACGGTGACGACCGGCGGCACCTCGGCGGCGGTGAAGTCGAGGTTCGTGGTGCCGAGTGTGTTGCGGATGACGAGCTCGTTCGGCACGATCCAGTGGCCCTTGCGGGTCGTGGTGCTCATCGTGCTCTTCAGCTCGGTGCGCTCACGGGCCACCTCGGTGTTGACCATGCCCGGCAGGTCGACCAGCACCACGTTCAGGTCGGCCCTGGTCACGGCCGCCAGCGCGGTGTCGGTGCGGGTGGTGAACTCGTCGAGCGTGATCATGCCGCGGCCGACTGCCTTGTTCAGCAGGCCGACGACGTGCTCGCGCTCGGCGTCGGACACGCGCAAAGCTCTGGGGTCTGTCATCTCTCTGCCTCCGGTTCGCTGTCGAGACCGTGCTCGATGGCATAACGCGCCAGCTCCACCCGGTTGTGCAGTTGGAGTTTCCGCAAAGTCGACTGGACGTGGTTCTCGACCGTGCGGTGGGAGATCACCAGGCGGTTGGCGATCTGGCGCGCGGTCAGCCCCTTGGCCACCAGCCGCAGCACCTCGGTCTCCCGTTCGGTCAGCTGCGGCTTCTCCTCCGCGTCGTCGGGCGCGGCGGCCATCCGCCGGTACTCGCCCAGCACCAGGCCCGCGAGACCGGCGGTGAACACGGCGTCGCCGGCCGCGGTCCGGCTCACGGCCTCGACCAGCTCCTCCGCGGACGCGGACTTCACCAGGTAGCCCGACGCGCCCGCCTTCACCGCCTGCAGCACGTCGTCGTGCTCGCCGCTCGCGGACAGCACCAGCACCCGCGTCTCCGGCAGCTCACCGGTGATCATGAGGGTGGCGTCGACACCGGACAGCTCACCCAGGTTGAGGTCCATCAGCACGACGTTGGGCCGCACGGTCTTCGCGATGCGCACGGCGGAGGCCGCGTCACCCGCGGTCGCCACGACCGAGAAGCCGCGCTCCTGCAGATCGCGCGCCACGCCCTCGCGCCACATCGGGTGGTCGTCGACCACCATCACCGAGACCGTCACCGCACCGCCTTCTTCCTGAACACGCGAACCTCCCACTCCGTGCCCTCCCCCGGCCCGGTCTGGAGCTCCAGGGTGCCGCCCAGCGACGCCACCCGGCCCCTGATCGACTTCGCGATGCCCATCCGGCCCTCCGCCTCCGCGGAGGCGATCCGGCCCTCCGGTATCCCTGGTCCATCGTCCCTGACGCTCAGCACCACCTCGTCCCCGAGGTCTTCCAGCAGCACCCACGCCCTGGCGTCACCGCCGGCGTGCTTGTCCACGTTGGACAGCGCCTCGCGGACCAGCGACGTGAGCTCGCCCGCGGCCGCCGCGTCGAACATGACCTGCGTCGCCGGCGTGGAGACCTGGATCCGCGGCGTGGCGAGGAGCTGCAACCCCGGGCGGAGGTCGACGTCGCCGTCCACTGTGGAGTCGGTGGGGGCGGCGGCCACGAGGTTGCGCAGCGCCACCTCCTGCTCGCCGGCCAGCCGCGCCAGCTCCGCCGCCTCGCCACCGACCTCCGCGCCGCGCTTGCGGACGCGCGCCAGCACCTGCAGCACGCTGTCGTGGATCGACCGGGCCAGCCGCTCGCGTTCGGCCGTCGCCGCCTCCGTGCGCAACGCCTGCGCCAGCCGCACCGCCGAACGCCGCGCCGTGGCCGAGGCCATGCCGACGACCATGCCGGCCCCCGCGAGCAGCACGACGTCGCGCAGCAGGTCGAGGCTCGGCACGCGCTTGGTCAGGTAGGTGAACAGGCCGACGGTCAGACCACCGGCGAACCCCGCCGCCGACCCGCCCAGCGCGCCCATGGCCACGACGGGCACGCACGCCCAGATCGTGGTGATGAGCGGGACGTTCTCGGTGAGCAGCTGGTGGCTCGACATGATCAACGGCGACAGCGACATGAGCCCGCAGGTCAGCACGAGGTCGACCAGCACGACCGGCCAGCGCCGGCCCCACGTCGTGCTGTAGGCGCGGCTGGTGAACACCGACCACAGCGCCATCGCCCCGAGCGCGCTCCACGCGAGCCACGGCCGGATGTAATCGGAATGGTTCGCGATGACGTTCGCCGCCGCGAAGAGGAATGTGACTATGCGTAGAGCAACAGCCCCGCGCCACAGGGGCGTGGCCGGGTCGTCGATCACCTTCGTCACACGTTCGGCAGGCTGCTCGGGCACGCTGTGCTCCTTTCGCACCCCATCCTGCCGCGTGAACGTGCGCTGGCTAACCCCCAGGTGGCCGTCTTCTGCCGAACGGAGGAATGTGCGACGCTTCCCGGGTTCGGGGCAGCGCTCCCGTTGGACGGGGAGGGCAAGTACACGTGCGCGACTGGCCGGTGTGGACACTGCGACGGCCTGCCCTCGGCTACTGGTTGTTGATCGACGGATCAGCTTTTGCGGTCGTGACGTACGTGATCGTCTCTTCCGGACAGCCGTCGCCCTCCGAGATCGCCCGGTTCGCCGCGATCGCGGGCACGGCCGGCGCGGTGGTCATCCTCAGCTCCATCTACAGCCACCGCATGGGCGAGACGGAGCGCAACCCGTGGGCAGCGCACCTCTCCTACCTGACCGCGGGCATCCTCGCCCTGCCGCCGAACCTGCTGGTGCTGCTGCTCTTCGGCCCCGCGCTGCACTGCCTGCTCACCCAGCGCCCGGAGAGCCACCGCTGGGTCTTCACGCTGAGCGCGACCGCGTTGTCCGTCTTCGTCACCCGCTACCTGCTCGGCTGGACCAACCCCCACGCGGGCCTGCCGATGATGGTCTTCGCCGCGACCGTCCTGCTCGTCCTGCGCGCCGCCCTGATCGCAGTGGGCCTGAAGCTCCGCCGCCCGTCCGACACCTTCGAGGAGAACGTCGGCGAACCCATCGACGCGGTCCTCGGCATCGTGGCCGTCTCCATCGGCGGCCTGATGGGTTGCGTCGCCGAGGCGAACGCCATCCACGCCCTCATCGCCGGCCCGCCCCTGGCCCTGCTGGAACGAGCCGCGCAACTCCCCCAATGGCGCCGCTCCGCCCAACGCGACGCGAAGACCGGCCTCGCCAACGCCGTCCACTGGGACAGCCGCGCCCGCTACGAGCTCACCAAGGGCGCCACCCGCACCCGCCCCATGGCCGTGATGCTCCTCGACCTCGACCACTTCAAGCGCGTCAACGACGAGGTCGGCCACCTCGCCGGCGACGCCGCACTGGCCGCGATCTCCCTGCTGTTGCGCGGCACCGTCCGCCGCGGCGACCTGGTCGGCCGCTTCGGCGGCGAGGAGTTCGTGGTCCTGCTGCCGGAAGCCACCCCCGACGAGGCCGAGTCCGTCGCCGAACGCGTGCGCAAGGCCGTGGCCGCCCTGCGCGTGCCGACCATGGGCACCGACGGCAAACCGCACGAGCTGCGCGGCCTGACCGTGAGCATCGGCGTGTCGACGACGAGCCGCTTCGGCTACGAGCTGCCGGACCTGCTGGTGGCGGCCGACGCGGCTCTGCTGGCCGCGAAGGCGTACGGCCGCAACCTGGTCTCGATGGCCTGAAGCTCAGGCGTGGTTCGTGGTGCCGTGGTTCACCTCCACGTGGTGCAAAGCGCGCAAGGAGTCGCAAAGACAGCAGCGGACAGGAAGCCGCTGCAGTCGTCGCGCTTGTGAAGGTCCGGCATTCGTGCAACCCGACCGCCTTGCTCACCGAACAGAGCTTTTGAACGGTCCTTTCACGCACGTGCACGCCGGTGTAACCGGCGCGCATGCCCTTGGACCGCTCACCTTCCTGCCGCGCTCGATGGCCTGACCGCGGCCTACAGCTCCCTCTGCCGCTCGCTCCGGTCGTCCCGCGGCGCGGTCTCCTGCGGTTCCAGCACGTCCACCTTCTCCGGCTTCTGCTCCGAGTCCGCGTCCGAGAGCAGCGACCGGATGCCGGAGTTCAGCACCGCCAGCAACGGCACCGAGAGCAGCGCACCGGCGATGCCGCCCGCCACCAACCCGACGGCGATCGCGATCACGACCGCCAGCGGGTGCAGCTTCACCGCGCGGCCGAGCAGGATCGGTTGCAGCACGTGGGACTCCAGCTGCATCACGCCGATCAGCACCGCCAGCACGATGAGCGCCGCGATCGGGCCGTTGGTCACCAGCGCGATCAACACCGCCACCGCGCCCGTGAACACCGCACCGATGATCGGGATGAACGCGCCGAGGAACACCAGCGCCGACAGCGGCACGACCAGGGGCACCCCGATGATCGCCAGGCCGATGCCGACACCCACGGCGTCCACGACCGCGACCGCCGCCGTCGCGCGCACGTAGGAGACGAGGGAGGCGAAGCCGCGGCGGCCGGCGACGTCGACGCGGGGGCGGACGTCGCGCGGGAACGCGCGGGTCACGAACTTCCAGATGCCGTCGCCGTCGTGCAGGAAGAAGATCAGCGTGAACAGCGCCAGGAGCAGGCCCGTCAACGCCTCGCCCAGGGTGGCCGCCGTGGTGAGCGCGCCGGACGTGATCTCGGTCTGGTTGTCCTTGATCGTCTTCACGAGGTCGTTGAGGTAGCCCTGCAACTGCGCGTCGGACAGGTGCGCCGGGCCGTCCTTCAGCCACTGCTGGATGGTGTCGAGCGAGGCCGACACCTGCGTCTGCAGCTCGGGCAGGCCGCGGGAGAACTCGCTGATCACGAACGTCAGCACGCCGCCGAGCACGCCGATGCCGATGATCATCATCACCGTCGTCGCGACACCGCGCGGGACCCGCCACTCGACCAGCTTCGCCACGCCGGGCGAGAGCAGGGCGGCCAGCAGCAGCGCCACTGCGACGGGGATCACGATGGAGGCGAGGTAGCCCAGGACGTACGCGACCACGTACAACGCGGCCACCACAACGACGAAGCGCCAGCTCAGGGCAGCGCTGACCCTCAGCAGCCTGGGGACGCGGCTGCTGATCTCCGACTCCGGTGCGCTCACGTGCCTCACGTTAACTGTTCGGACCCTGGCGAAGGCGGAACCCGGAAGGGATGATCCGGTTCGTCGGGGGAGGACGAAGTGATCAAGCCGGAAGACTTGACCGAGGTCGAACGCCAGGTCGCCGGGGCCTACGCGGGTGGCACCGAGATCGACCTGACCGGGCAGAGCGTGCGCGGCGAGGTGCTCACCGGGTTGCTGACCGGCATGTACCGGGTGCCGCGCAAGGGATTACCCGCTCTGCGACTTCAAAACGCCCGTGTGACCGGGAAGTTCGAGCTGGAAGGCACTCGCGTCACGCGGGTCATCGACCTGACGCACTGCACCTTCCAGGAACCGCTGGACCTCCGCATGGCCCGGCTGATCGGCCTGCGGCTGCGCGGCACCCGCGTTCCCGGCATCCAGGGCCGCAACCTCCGGGTGTTCAGCGACCTCGTCCTCGAGGCCGGGTTCACCTGCACCGGCACAGTGGACCTCACCGACGCCGCCGTCGACGGGACGCTGCGGCTGGCCGGTGCCGTCCTGCGCAGCACCACCGACCACGCGCTGCTCGGCGCGCGGCTGCGGGTGAGCGGGTCCGTCCAGGCCATCGCGTTGCGGGCCAACGGGGAGGTGCGGCTGCGCGGTGCGGCGATCGGCGGCAGCGTCCACCTCGGCGGCGCGCGGCTGGTCAACAGCGGCAGGGACGCGCTGGAGGCGTCCGGGATCGTGGTGACGGGCAACGTCTTCTGCAACGCGGAGGGCGGCCGGTTCAGCGCGGACGGCCGGGTGCTGTTCGACGGCGCCCGCGTCGGCGGCAACCTCGAGTTCACCGGCGCCCGGCTGAACTCCGCCCACCGGGTCGACCACCAGGTGCTCGTCCTGCCGCACGGACTGGCCGACGAGGCCGCGACGCTCGTGGGCGACCGCATCCGGGTCGAGGGCAACGTCGAGCTCGACGACGGCTTCACCAGCACCGGCACCGTGCGGCTGCCGAACGCGAGCATCGGCGGGTACCTGCGGCTGTCCGGCGCGGTGATCGGACCGCGCGAGCTCGCGGAGGAGCTCGCGGGCGACATCACCAACCGCATCCCGGTCGCCCTGCACGCCGACGGCATGCAGGTGCGCGGCGACGTCGAGGCCCGCAGCGCGGCCAACGGCTCCGGCCTGCGCTCGCCCGCACTGCAGACCTACGGCCAGGTCCGGCTGTCCAACGCGCACATCCAGGGCAGCGCCAGCATGTCCGGCGTCTCGCTGCACGGCCCCGGCATCGACGTCCTGTTCGCCGACCGGCTGGAGATCGGCGGCACGCTCTTCCTGCGCGAGCTCAGGGCGAAGGGCTCGATCCGGCTGCAGAACGCGAACATCGGCTCCACGCTCGACCTCTCCGGCGCCTCGCTGACGTTGCCGCGGCTGCGACCGAACGGCACGCAGAAGCCGTCGCTCGACGCCCGTGCCATCACGATCGGCAAGGACCTGCTGTGCAGCCGCGGGTTCACCGCCGTCGGCGGCGTGCGGATCCGGCTGGGCGAGGTCGGCAAGATGGCCACGTTCAGCGACTCGCACCTCGGCTCCACCGCGGCCGACATCGCGCTCAACGCCTACGGGCTCACCGTCCACCAGTTCCGCCTGCACATCCCCGAGGGGCAGCAGCCCAAGGGCAAGATCGTGCTGAGCCGGCTGAAGGCCGTGTCGGTCACCGACGGCCCCGGGCTGTGGGACGCGGAGGGCGGGGTCGCCGTCGACGACTTCACCTTCGACGGCATCACCGCCGACCCCGACGTGTCGGTGGACACCCGGTTGCAGTGGCTGCGCAAGGTGCAGCCCGACTTCGCGCCCGGACCGTACGAGCAGCTGGCCGCCGTGTACCAGCAGGGCGGCGAGGAGGAGCTCGCGCAGAAGGTCCAGCTGGAGAAGCAACGCCGCCGCTACTCCGAGCTGGGCAGGGCCGGCCGGGTCTGGGGCGCGGTGCAGCGGTGGACCGTCGGGTACGGCTACCGGCCGTGGCTCGCGATCTGCTGGCTGGGCGTGTTCTGGCTGGGCGGTGCGCTGTGGTTCACCTGGCACCCGCTGGTCAAGCTCAACAAGGACGAGGACCCGGTGTGGAACGCCGCTCTCCTCGCGCTCGACCTGCTGATCCCGATCATCGACTTCGGCCACGACGGCAAGTGGCAGTTCACCGGTGCGTCGCAATGGGTCTCGGCGCTGCTCATCGCCGTGGGCTGGGTGCTCGCCTCCACCGCGGCGGCCGGTGCGGCACGCGTGTTGAAGCGGGTGTGATCGTCACACGATGTAGTTAATCGGACGCTCTGGGCGTGCGTTCGGGGCGCCGCGGCTGGCAGAGTCGCGGCGTCGGCTTGATCGTGTTGGTCGTCGGCGAACTTCCCCGAGTGCCCCCGAAAGTAGCGAGGTTCCCGCGTTGTCCTCTGCCGGTCTGCGAGCGAAGACGGGAGCGAACGGCATCCGCCGGTTCGCCACCCGAGCGCTGCTCGCCGTCGGTGGAGCGGTCGCGGGCACGGCCGTCGCCTGGGTGCTCTCGACGACCGCGGCACACGCGGCCGACGACGCGGAGCAGTTCGACGTGGTGACCAAGATCGCCACCGTGGACGAGAAGCTGCCGGTCGTCGTCCCCGCCGCCGAGGCCGTCCACAAGATCGACGAAGCGTTGCGCGCCGAGCACGAGAAGGCACGCGATGCCCTGCCGCAGGTGCAGGTCCAGCAGGCGGTCGAACAGATCACCGAGCGGGTCCTGCCCCGAGTCACCACGGTCGTCACGCCCACCACTCCCGCGGTCGCGCGGGCAGAGGACGTGACGTACGTGGCGACGCCGGCGGACGCCCCCGAGACCGGACAGTCGCCGGTCGCGAAGGTGATTTCGCAGCTCACCGGCCCCTCCGGTGCTACCTGGACGAAGCTGCTCGAGACGCGCCACCTCGTGGTGCCCTCGGCGCAGCACCCGTCCCTGCCCGCAGACCCGTCCCCCGAACTGCCTGTCCCGGCCCCCGCGCCGGTGCACTGCACGTGCAGTTCCGACGGCTCGGGTGCTGCTGGCGGCAGCAACAAGGCTGCCTTCGCTGCTCCTGGCTCCGTTCACGACACCGCTGTGGCGAGCGCTCTCGCGCCGTCCACCGCCGAGGTGTCCGTGAAGCCGGGCAAGCAGCCTGGTACCACCCCCGACTGATTTCAGCGCGCGGTCCGCGGCAGCCCACTCCCCGGCTGTCCGGAAGTCGACCGTCGCGCTTTTTTTCATGCGCTCCTTCCGGTCGGCACCGCGTGCTCTCCCCCGGTGATGACGCGATCCCCACGCGTCCGGCCCACCCCCCGTAACCCCCCTGACAACAGGGGCTTTGGAAGGAGATCGAATGCAGACCTGGGCAAAGCGCGGAATCCAGTCCGCGTTTGTCACTGGTGGTTTGCTGATGCTCGGTACGGGCATCGCTTCTGCCCAGGAGAACGTCAACCCGGATGCAGCTCCTCCGGTCGTCGACGCGGGTGCCTCCGTTCCGGTCAAGATCGACCAGAACAACCTGGCCACGCCGGCCAGGGACCTGAACGTTCCGAAGGTCGACCGCACGGTCAGCACGGACCGCGTCACCAGCGCGGTGCCGTCGAGGGCGGACGCCCCGGTCGCCAACCCGCTGTTCCGCTCGATGAGCGGACGCCTGCAGGACACCGCCACGCAGAACGCCCGCGGCAACAGGCTCCAGGCGTACGCCGACGTGCCGGTCACCGTCTGCGGCAACCAGGTCTCGGCTCTGGCCGACGGTGCGACGAGCGCCGACTGCGAGCAGAGCGTGAGCCGCAAGGGCGGTGTCACGACGACGGGTGAGCGCCAGGCGCTCGCCGGCAACGTCGTGGGCGTCAACCACGTCCTGCCCGCGCAGGTCACCGGCAACTCGATCGCCGCGGGCGGCAACGCCGCCAACGACACCACCGCGCGCCAGACCGGTACGACCGGCGGCAACATCACCACCAACGGTGACAAGGGCTCCATCTCCGGCAACATCCTCGCCGAGCAGGGCGCGACCCCGCTCCAGGTGACCGGCAACGCCGTGGGCGCCGGCGGCATCGCCGAGTCCCGCTCCACCGCGGACACCGTTGCCGAGTCGAACGGCATGATGCGGACGAGCGGCAAGGACAGCACGCTGTCCGGCAACGCGGGCCAGGTCCCGCTGGCCCCGCTGTTCGAGGTGAACGGCAACTCGGCCGCCGGAGCGGGCAACGCCGACACCCACTCGACGCAGTCCGGCACGGCTCACGCCGGCGACCGCGTCTGGACCGACGGCGACCCGGCCACCCTGGCGGGCAACGTCGCGAAGACGCCGCTCGCCGGCCCGGTCACGATCAGCGACAACGCGGGTGGCGTGGGCGGCAACTCCTACGCGACCAGCGAGACGGTCAACCAGTCCTTCGCCGGTGGCAACACCAACACCGCGGGCAACGGCTCCTCGGTCTCGGGCAACATCGCCGACACCCCGATCTCGCTGCCCGTCTCGGCCGGTGGCAACGCCGCGTCGCTCGTCGGCAACAGCGGTGCCGACCACACCAACACCGCCGAGTCGGCCGCGGGTGGCAACAACTGGACCAAGGGCCACGACTCGGTCCTGTCCGGCAACGTCGCGAACGTCCCGCCGGCCACGGCCGTGGACGTGTGCGGCAACGGTGCCTCCGGTGCCGGCCAGTCCGTCGGCACCTGCGTCAACGACGTGGACTCCGGCACCGGCGGCTACCAGGGCACGACCGGTGACGACTCGGTCCTGTCCGGCAACGTGGCGCAGACCCCGCTCGCCGCGCCCGCCGAGCTGTACGGCGCCGCCGCGACCGTCGGTGGCCAGGCCACCGGTTCCGCGGACGAGGTCAAGGACATCCGCTCCACCGGTGAGCCGAACACCGTGGACGACCGCGGCACCGTCTCGTCCAACATCATCACCGCGCCGACCGCCGTGGCCGCGCAGGTCTTCGGCGACACGGCCGGCCTGGTCGGCAACACCACGTCGACCAGCGCGAACGACACCAGGGTCCGCGCGGGCGACGACCCCAAGGCGAGCGGCCAGAAGTCCTCGGTCTCCGGCAACATCATCCAGGCCCCGACCTCGACGCCGGCTCAGGTCTTCGGCGACGGCGTCACCCTCGTCGGCAACAACGAGGCGCACGCCGACAACGCGACCGACATGCAGGCCGGTGGCGACGCCAAGACCGACGGCCAGCAGAGCTCCATCGGCGGCAACGCCATCTCGGCGCCGGTCGCGTCCGCCACCCAGGTCATGGGCTGGTCGGTCGGCGGCGGCAGCAACGTCAACTCCACCGCAACCAACGACCTCAAGTCGGCGGCGGGCGGCGACGTCCGCAGCACCGGTGAGCGCGGCTCGCTGGCGGGCAACCTGCTCGGCGCGCAGGCCACCCCGTTCGTGCCGGTGCCCGGCAACACGATCTCGGCCGCGGGCATCGCCACCTCGGACAGCGACACCGACACCCAGGTCCAGGCCGGCGAGGACTCGCAGACCTCGGGCAAGGACGGCTCGGTCTCCGGCAACCTGCTCCACGTGCCGGCCAACGCGGCCGTGCAGCCCTACGCGGACGCCATCGCGGCCGCGGGCTCGGCCTCGACCTGGACCGAGAAGGACTCGGAGACGCAGGCCGGCGGTCAGACCGACACCCTGGGCGAAGGCCCGCTGGCCGGCCGCGAGATGACCGTTCCCGCGGAGGCCGCAGCCAGCGTCCGCCGCATCCCCGTCGAGCTGGTCGGCCAGGCCTTCACCGGCGGCACCAGCGACGACACGCAGCTCACCGGTGAGGACACCGACACGCTGCGGGCCACCGAGCTCAAGGGCATCGAGCTCCCCCAGGGCGTCGACATGCTCATGGGCGCCACCGAGATCCCCTCGTACAGCGGCGTCCCGTCGTTCAAGGGCCTGCCCGTGAACACGCTGCCCTCGCTCGGCGGCCTCGGCGGCATCACCGGTCTGACCGGTCAGCTGCCGATCGGCCAGCTCCCCGTGGGCCAGCTCCCGATCGGTCAGCTGCCCGTGGGCCAGCTCCCGGTGGGCCAGCTGCCCGTCCGCGAGCTCCCCGCGGGTCAGCTCCCGGTCGGCAAGCTCCCCGTCGGCAAGCTGCCCGTCGGCAAGCTGCCCGTCGGTCAGCTGCCGGTGACCAAGCTCCCGGTCGGCAAGCTGCCCGTGGGTCAGCTGCCGGTGACCAAGCTCGCCAAGCAGCGCGCGGAGCTGCCGGTGGGCCAGAACGCCGCGAACGTGGCCCCGAACATCCAGGGCCTGCCGCTCGCGCAGGTGCTGGAGGCCGCGAAGAAGGTGCTCCCCGGCACCGCGACCCAGCGCTCGGTGCCGTCGCTGCCGGTGACCGCTCCGGCCATGCCGGCGCTGCCCGTCCCGCTGCCGATCCCGACCGAGCGTTCGGTGCCCGTCCTTCCCACCACCCGTCCGACCAACGTCTCGGGTCTGAACCTGAACCCGACCGCCGCTCTGGTTCCGGCGCGTGAGCGCTCCATGCCGGGGCTGCCCGTGACCGCTCCGGCGATCGCGCACCTCAAGCCGGGCAACGTGTTCGACCGCGTTGCGGGCACGCTGTAAGGGTCGTACGACCCCGTAAGATCACCCCGGGTTCGCCCGGATTGCTCCACACCCTCCTCCGGTGAAAAGCCGAGCCCCGGTGACACGACGGTGTCACCGGGGCTCGGTGCTGTTCGGGGTCAGTGCTGCTCGGCGGTCGCGATGACCTCCTCGACGGGCGTGTCCCCGTCGCTCGTCACCCAGTGGACGCGGGCGCCTTCGCCCACGAGCTGCCGCACCAGCGACGCGATCGGCGAGCCGTCGCCGAAGTCGTGGTCGGCGAGCACGGCCAGGGTGTCGTCGCGGTACCGGGCCACCGTGAAGTCCGGGCGCAGCCCCGCGCGCAGGGTCCGCGCCGCCTCCAGCAGCGAGGTCGGTGCGGTGACGAGGACGAGCGTCACGAGGGTGCCGCGGGTGCGGGCACGGACGAGCGACTGCTCCAGGCGGTCCAGCAGCAGCGCGTAGCCGGGCAGGCCCGTGAACGGGTCGTGCAGCACAAGCCGTGTCCAGTCCACGAACCGGCCGCTGACCAGCGAAGTCACCCGTGTGTCACGGGTGCGGGGACGGCTTTCTCCGCCGCGCGGCTGGTCTGCTCCCAGGCCGCCCAGGTGTCCATGCGGTGCCGGGAGAGGTCGAACGCCAGGTCGTAGACCATGCTGCCGAGCAGCAGCCGCAACGGCGGGTCGTCGCTGTCGACGAGGGTCATCACCGCCTCGGCGGCCAGGCGCGGTTCGCTGTCGATCGAGCCTTCTGCCCACTGCTCCTCCAGCTCCGCGCGCAGCTCGTCGTAGGCGGGGTCCGGGGTGGTGGCCCTGCTGCTGGTGTAGAGGTCGGTCCAGTACCCGCCCGGCTGGACGATGGTGACCTTGACGCCGAACCGCGCGGCCTCGGCGGCGAGTGCTTCGCTCATGCCTTCGAGCGCGAACTTGCTGGCGCTGTACAGGCCGGTGCTCGGGAAGCCGCTGAGCGCGCCGATGCTGGAGACCTGCAGGACGTGACCGCTGCCCTGCCGGCGCAGGTGCGGCAGCACGGCCTGGCTCACCCAGAGCGCGCCGAAGAAGTTGACGTCCAGCTGGGCGCGGGCCTCCTCCTCGGTGAACTCCTCGACCATCCCGGCGAACAGCGCGCCGGCGTTGTTGACGACGACGTCGAGCCGGCCGAAGTGCGCGACCGCCCGGTCGACGACGGCGAAGACCGCGGACCGGTCCGTGACGTCCAGGTCCAGCGCGAGCAGCCGGTCCGGGTGCCGGGTGGCGAGGTCGGCCAGCGGTGCGATGTCCCTGGCCGCGCCGACGACCCGGTCACCGGCGGCGAGAGCGGCCTCGGTGAACGCGCGGCCGAGACCGCGGCTTGCGCCCGTGACGAACCAGACGCGAGTGGGGGCTTCCATGCGGTCTCCTTCGCAGTGACGAGACGAACCGTTCCGTCTCGTTTATGGGAGGAGCATGCACTGCGTCAGATCGGCTTGTCAAGACGGACCGTCTCGTCTCATTCTGCGCTAGGGTGACCGCCATGCCCACGAAGGTCGCCCCGGACCCCAGCCGCCGCAGCGAGACCGCACGCAGGGCCATCCTCGGCGCCGCCATCGACCTCGTCGGCGAGGTGGGCTACGCCAAGCTCAGCATCGAGGGCATCGCCCAGGCGGCGGGCGTCGGCAAGCAGACCATCTACCGGTGGTGGTCCTCGAAGGGCGCGCTGCTCTTCGACGCCTTCCTCGCACTGGCCGGCGAGGGCGAGGCCGCGGCGCTGCCCGACACCGGTGACCTGGCGGCGGACCTCAAGCTGGTCCTGCGGGCCACCGTCGACGAGCTGAACGACCCGCGCTTCGACCAGGCCATGCGCGCCATGCACACCGAGATCGTCCACGACCCGGCCCTCGCCGCCGACTACGCGCACCGGCTCGACGGCCCGATGCGCGAGCTGAAGAAGGCCCGGCTGCGCGCCGCCCAGACCGCGGGCCAGCTCGCCGGCGACGTCGACCTCGACGTCGCCGTGGACCTGGTGTTCGGCCCGGTCCTCAACCGCTGGCTGCACCGCAACGGCCCGCTGACCAGCGAGTACGCCGACCAGGTGGTGGACACGGCGCTACGCGGGCTGCACCCGCGCGACCGGTAGCGCCGTACCGCCGGTGGTCATCGCCGCGGCGGAACGGACTTGCTGAGCATCGTGCCGCGCGGGGTGAAGCCGCGCGACGAGTAGAACGACACGGCCGGAGCGTTCGTCGCGAAGATGACGGCGTGCAGCGCGGTGACCCCGTGAGCTGCGGCGACCTGCTCCGCGGCGGCCACCAGTGCGGTGCCGATGCCCTGCCCGCGGTGGGTGTCGAGCACGACCGTGTGGATGTCGGCGCCGGTCCGCGGCACCAGGATCTGGTGGTCGGGCGGCGGCGGGAGCAGCACGACCTCCGCCATGCCGACCACCGCGCCACCGACCTCGGCGACCGTGATCAGCGACGACCCCAGCGTCAGCGCGAAGTGGCGGCGCACCGCCCCGGCGTCCGGCACGCGGAAGTCGTCCGGTGCCAGGGCGACGTGCCGGGCGGCGTTCGCCAGGCGCAACGCGACGAGCGCCGGGATGTCGGCGGGTGCTGCCGGGCGGACCACCGGCGGGTGTGCGGGTTCTCGGTACACGTGACCCACCGGTCGTTCAGCGGGACGTCACTGCTGGGCGAGGTCGGAGAAGCGGCTGTAGTGCAGCTGGTGCGCGACGGTGATCGTGGCGGTGGGACCGGCGCGGTGCTTCGCGATGATCAGGTCGGCCTCGCCGGCGCGGGGGTCGTCGCGCTCCCAGGCGTCCGGGCGGTTGATCAGGATGACCATGTCGGCGTCCTGCTCCAGGGAGCCGGACTCACGCAGGTCGGAGAGCATCGGGCGCTTGTCGGTGCGTTGTTCCGGACCGCGGTTCAGCTGGGAGATCGCGATGACCGGGACCTCGAGCTCCTTGGCGATCAGCTTCAACGACCGGGAGAACTCCGAGACCTCCTGCTGGCGGGACTCGGAGCGCTTGCCGGAGCTCATCAGCTGGAGGTAGTCGACGACGACGAGCTTGAGGTCGTGGCGCTGCTTCAGCCGGCGGGCCTTGGCGCGGATCTCCATCATCGTCAGGTTCGGGCTGTCGTCGACGAACAGCGGCGCCTCGCTGATCTCGCTCATCCGGCGGGCGAGACGGGTCCAGTCGTCGTCGCTCATCTTGCCACCGCGCATGTCACCGAGGCGGATGCGCGCCTCCGCGGAGAGCATGCGCATCACGATCTCGGTCTTGCTCATCTCCAGGCTGAAGATGGCGCTGGTCAGGCCGTGCTTCACCGAGCACGACCTGGCGAAGTCGAGACCCAGCGTCGAGTTGTGGGTCGGGATCATCGTCTCGCCGGCCAGGTACAGGTGGTCGTGGTTGTCGACCTCCACGCACCGCACCGGCACGGACGCGACCGGGCGCACCGCCACGATCTCCACCTGCGCGTGCTCACCGAGACCGGCGATCAGCTCGTCCACGTCCCGGCGCAGCCGCGCGAACCGGCCGTCGACGTGCAGAGCGGCCAGCAGCTCGGAGCGCTGGGCCCGCGACGCCCGCAGGTACGCGGCCGGGATGTGCGGCTCGTCGGCGACGCCCAGCTCCTTGGCCGTGCGCAGCTCCTCGTCGGTCAGCTCCAGCTCGCCCAGGCCGGACAGGAACTTCCCCAGCGCGGAGGGCGCGAGCGGCAGCTCGGCGGCGGGCAGCTCCCAGGCGGCCGACATGCGGATGAACACGCGGCACTCGCCGACGCGGTGGAACAGCTGCTGCGTCGTGCGGATCGCCCAGAACCCACCGGTCTCGCTGCACGACTCGGTCAGCCACTGGTGCTCGGCGTCGGCGACGATCACCGTGCCGTCGGAGAACGCCACCTCGAAGCACGGGCGGCCGGTCATCACCCCGGTCGCGGCGACCACGCGGGTCGGCCGGCCGTCGGCGCCGATCAGGAAGTCGCCGGCGCCCACGGCGCCCATCGTCGTCCAGCCGGACGGCGTGGGCAGCGGGGTGTCCAGGGCGAGCGCCTTGCCGACACCCGGCCGGGCCGCGACGATGATCATCTGGCCGGGGTGCAGGCCGTTCGTCAGCTCGTCGAGGTCGGCGAAGCCGGTCGGGATGCCCAGCGACTGGCCACCGCGCGAGGCGATGGCGTCGATCTCGTCCATCGTCGGCTGGAGCAGGTCCTCCAGCACCGAGTAGTCCTCGGTCGTGCGGCGGTCGGTGACCTCGTAGATCGCCGACTGCGCGCGGTCGACCACCTCGTCGACGTCCGCGCCCTCCGCGCCGTTGTACCCCAGCTGCACGATGCGCGTGCCCGCCTCGACCAGCCTGCGCAGCACCGCCTTCTCGGCCACGATCTCGGCGTAGTACCCGGCGTTGGCCGCCGTCGGCACCGTCGCGATCAACGTGTGCAGGTACGGCGCGCCACCGACGCGCAGCAGCTCGCCGCGCCGTTCGAGCTCGGCGGAGATCGTGATCGGGTCGGCCGGCTCACCGCGGCCGTAGAGGTCGAGGATGCAGTCGTAGATGGCCTGGTGGGCGGGGCGGTAGAAGTCGTTGGGCGCGAGCGCCTCGATCACGTCCGCGATGGCGTCCTTGGACAGCAACATGCCGCCCAGCACCGACTGCTCAGCGGCGAGGTCCTGCGGCGGCTGACGTTCGAAACTGGGCTCCGCCATACCCCGGTCGTCGACCAACGCCACTGCTGAATCACCCCTGCGAAGACGTCGAGAGCCGGTGCCTGCCACCTAGTTGTACCGCGCGGCACCGACAATTCCGGGCGGCCACACTGTGCGATGGTCCTGCCCGCGCTGCGACGCTAGAGGGCCCCGTCCGGAGCAAGCAAACCAGCGTGTGGATCGCCCTGTGGACAACTGGGGGACAACTTGTGGATGGTTGCCCACAGGGACCAAGGCGCTGGGGACAACCTGTTGACAACCGGTGGAGTGACAGAAATAACCCCAGCTCAAGGGCTGTGTACAACTTGTGGAAAAAGTTGTGCGCCACAGCCCCGGCGTGTCGCGAGAAACACCTTCTTCGGCGTGTCGCCAGGTGGCCGGACCCTGCGTTTATCCACAGGACGTGGACAGAACTCCGCTGGTCCGAACGAGCGAAAGCGCCACCCACCCGGAGCATTCCGGATGAGCGGCGCTTCTGCAAACGAGCACGTGTGGACCATCCCTGACGGGATGTCCCCGAGCTTCGTCGAGCGGTCTTACTCGGCCGCGGTGACGATGAGCGGCAGCGCGACGGTGACCTCCGGGTGGAGGCGAACCGTCACCGAGTGCTTGCCGGTGGTCTTGATGTGACCCGGCAGCTCGATGGCGCGCTTGTCCAGGGTGAGGCCACCCGCGGACTTCTTGACCGCCGCCGCCACGTCGGCGGTGGTGATCGAGCCGAACAGCTTGTTGGAGCCGGCCGCAGCCTTCGCGGTCAGCGTCACGCCGTCGAGGCCCTCGAGCTTGGCCTTGATCTCCTTGGCGTGGTCCAGGTCGCGCACGCGGCGGTTGTCCTGCGCACGGGTGATGACCTGGATCTGCTTCTGCGCACCGCGGGTCGCGACGATCGCGAGACCGCGCGGGAGCAGGTAGTTGCGGCCGTAGCCGTCCTTGACCTCGACGACGTCGCCGGGAGCGCCAAGGCCGGAAACGTCAGCGGTGAGGATGAGCTTCATCGCAGGAGTTCCCTTCTCTTAGCGGGCGGTCGAGGTGTAGGGCAGCAGCGCCATCTCACGGGCGTTCTTCACCGCAACAGCGACGTCGCGCTGGTGCTGCGAGCAGTTGCCGGTGACGCGGCGGGCACGGATCTTGCCGCGGTCGGAGATGAACTTCCGAAGCAGCGTCGTGTCCTTGTAGTCGATCAGGTTCGCGCTCTTGTCCTTGCAGAAGGCACAAACCTTCTTCTTGGGCTTGCGCACAGGCGGCTTGGCCATGTGTCTCTAACTCCTGGAATACGCAGTGATCAGGTTCTGGATGACCGGTGCAGCGGTCTAGAAGGGGGGCTCGTCGGCGAAACCACCCGAGCCGGCCGGCGGGGCGGAACCCCACGGGTCGTCCGCGGGTGCGCCACCGCCGCCACGAGACTGCTGACCGCCGCCGCCGCCGAAGCCGCCGCCACCGCCGCCGTCTCCACGGCTGACCTTGTTGACCTTCGCGGTCGCGTAGCGCAGCGAGGGGCCGATCTCGTCGACCTCCAGCTCCACGACAGTGCGCTTCTCGCCTTCCTTCGTCTCGAAGGAACGCTGGCGCAACCGTCCGGAGACGAGCACGCGTGAACCGCGGGTGAGCGACTCGGCCACGTTCTCGGCGACCTGCCGCCACACGTTGCACCGCAGGAACAGCGCTTCGCCGTCCTTCCACTCGCCGGACTGGCGGTCGAAGGTGCGGGGCGTGGAGGCGACCGTGAAGGACGCCACCGCGGCACCGCTCTGGGTGAAGCGGAGTTCCGGGTCGGCGGTCAGGTTCCCGACCACCGTGATCGTCGTCTCGCCAGCCATGTCTTGGGAGCTCCCCTAATCGAGGTTCGTCAGGCCCTGGCAGCGGCCTTGGCCGCCGACTTGGCCGACTTGGCGTCCGCCTTCGCCGCGGCCTTGGCGGCCAACTTGGCGGCCTTGGCGGGCTCGCGGCGCAGGACCTTCGTCCGGAGCACCGTCTCCTGCAGACCGAGCTGGCGGTCCAGTTCCTTCACCGCGTCCGGCGTCGAGGTCAGGTCGAGCACCGCGTAGATGCCCTCGCTGCTCTTGTTGATCTCGAAGCTCAACCGGCGCTTGCCCCACACCTCGACCTTCTCAACGTTGCCGCCCGTGGTGCGGATGACGTTGAGGAACGTGTCGAGAGACGGCGCAACCGTGCGCTCGTCGAGACTGGGGTCGAGGATGACCATCACTTCGTAATGACGCATGAGGACCACTCACCTCCTGTGGACTCGCGGCCACGGGCTTTCCGTGGCAGGAGGGTCGTCGCGTCAGCAACTGAAGAAGGTTAACAGAGCGCGTCCAACGACTACGCAGGGGTGCGGCGCAGCACCCAGGTCCGCACCAGCGCGCCCGTCACGCAGGCCAGCAGCAGCACCGCGACCAGCACGGGGAGGCCGACGCCGCCGGGGCCGGACGTCCTGGGCAGCGCGGTGGCGCGGCCCGCGGTCTGCACCGCCTCGTCCAGGCCGTTGCCGCTGGACGCGCGCGGCACCTGCGAGCCGTACCGCACACCGGGCGACGGCGAGTAGAGGCCGGGCATCGCGAACGGCAGCGAGCCGTAGCTGAACAGCGGCACGCGGCCGAAGTTCGTGCCGAGCGAGTACAGGGAGAAGTCGCGGTTGATCGGCGTGCCGGCCGGGGAGCCGGGCAGGACACCGGGGTTGGTGCCCGGCTGGGTCCCGGGGTTCGTGCCCGGCTGGGGCTGGGGCTGCTGAGCAGGCGGTTTCTGCTGGCCGGGCAGCTGCGGCGCGGCGTTCTGGGACGCGTCGGCGATCGCCTTGCTGCCGTCCTGGATCGGCGCGCTGACCTGGTTGACGCCGGTCACGACCACCTTGCAGCCGGCGGACAGCGTCTGGCGCACGGTCTGGTCGAGGGTCACGAGGATCGGGCCGAGCAGCGGGATCTTGCGCACCTCGACCATCACCGCGTTCGCGATGGTCGCGCCGCTGATGGTCGTCGTGCCGACCTGGACGACGCCGATCGGCATGGGCTTGGCCTGCGCGAAGCCGTCCTGGAACGGCTTGACCAGCGGCGGGCCGAGCACCGGCACGGCGCGGACGAGGTCGGTCACCGGCTGCACCACCGCGGCCGGGCTCAGCGAGACGGGCTGACCGGGCACGCCCTGCACCGAGGTCGCGCAGCTGCCCACGACGATGGGTTCCGCCGCCGTCGCCGGGACCAGGCCCACCGAAGCGGAGGCCAGCGCCAGCAGCGTCGCGGTCGTGACGCTCAGCAGTCGCATGTGCACCCCTGTCTCACCTCGTTACCTACTCTCAAGTAACGACCGTAGGTCCTGGTGGTGACGCGAGCCACCCCCGGTTTTCGCAATTACTCCTATCGGCGGCGGCTGCGATGGCGTCAGGCGTGCCGACTACCCTCGTGGTCATGCGCATCGGGGCACATGTCCGCGACGACGACCCGGTCGGCGCCGCGGCCGAACGCGGTGCCGAGGTCGTCCAGTTCTTCCTGTCCGACCCGCAGGGGTGGAAGAAGCCGAAGCCTCATCCGCACGCGGAGGCGTTGCTCGCCTCCGACCTCGAGGTGTTCGTCCACGCCCCGTACCTGATCAACGTCGCGTCGCTGAACAACAAGATCCGGATTCCCAGCCGCAAGAACGTGGTCCAGCACGCGGAAGCCGCCGCCGCCGTGGGTGCGAAGGGCCTGGTCGTGCACGGCGGGCACGTCACCAAGGGCGAGGACCCGGCAGAGGGCTTCGCGAACTGGCGCAAGTTTTTCGAGCGGCAGGTCGCGGAGGGCGGGTTCGCCGTGCCGGTGCTGATCGAGAACACCGCCGGCGGCGACGGTGCGATGGCGCGCACGTTCGACTCGCTGAAGCTGCTCTGGGACGCGGTAGGCGAATTCGGCGCGGGCTTCTGCCTGGACACCTGCCACGCGTTCGCCGCGGGTGAGGACCTCGTCGGCATCGTCGAACGGGTGAAAGCGATCACCGGGCGGATCGACCTGGTGCACCTCAACAGCTCGCGCGACGAGTTCGGCTCGTCCCGCGATCGGCACGACAACATCGGGACTGGCACGATCGACGCAGATCAACTGGTGGCCGTGGTCGCCAGTGCCGGATGCCCGGTCGTGGTGGAGACGCCGGACGAGGGCCAAGCCGACGACATCGCGTTCCTGCGCGACCGCGCCGGCCGGTGAACAGCGTGCACGAGGTGGTGAGCGTGACGCCCGACCGAGGTGATGCCGCGGGCTCCGCGCACCGCTTCGGCAGGGCGGCACTGGCCGTGCTCGTGCTGCTCTGCGGCCTCACGCTGCTGCTGGGCTTCGCCAACAAGGACCGCTGCACCGGTCCCGCGTTCGACCAGTGGGGCCGCACGCAGCCCGACTACGACGAGCGCAACAAGGAAGAGGTCTGCTACTCCGACATCCAGCACCTCTGGATCGGGCGCGACATCGACCGGCACGTCTTCCCCTACGTCGACGGCGCGATCAACGAGCAGGGCATCCTCATCGGCGGCTCCGTCGAGTACCCGGTGCTCAGCGGCCTGCTGATCTGGGCGGGCGCGATCTTCGCGCACAACGACGCGGAGTACCTGCTCTACTCGTCGCTGCTGATGGCGCCGTTCGGCCTGCTCACCGGCTACCTGCTGGGCAAGCTCGCCCGCTGGCGCGCCCTGCTGTGGGCGATCGGGCCGCCGCTCGTGCTGTACGCGTTCCACAACTGGGACCTGCCGGTCGTGCTGTGCTCGGTGGCCGCGGTCTACGTGGTGCACCGCTGGAACCGGCCGCTGGTCGAACGCGCCACGGTGGCGTCCGTGCTGCTCGGGCTCGGGTTCGCGTTCAAGGTCTACCCGGCGATCTTCGTGCTGCCGCTGATGCTGTTCGTCGCGACCGGCGGCCTGCGCGGCCAGGAGCTGCCGGAACGCGTCCTGCGCGCGGGCAAGAAGGTCGACGTCGCCGGCGCGGTCAGGGTCGCGCTGGCCTCGATCGGCACGGTCGTGCTGGTCAACCTGCCGTTCGCCATCGCCGGCTACGACGGCTGGCTCGCGTCGTTCGAGTTCCAGGGCCAGCGCCGGGTCGACATCACCACGAACTCGATCTGGTACTGGGGCCTGCGGCCGTTCATCGGCGACGACGCGATGCAGTCGCTGGTCGGCGTCATCTCGCCGATCCTGATGCTCGTCTCGTTCGGCGTCGCCGCCGGGTACGGCTGGCTGCGGTTCCGGCGCGAGGGCAGCTACCCGTGGATCGCGGTGTCGGCCGCGATGATGTGCGGGTTCATGCTGCTGCACAAGGTCCACTCGCCGCAGTACACGCTGTGGCTGGTGCCGTTCCTGGTGCTCATGCGGGTGCCGCTGGTCTGGTCGTTCGCCTACTTCGTCGTCGACCTGGCGATGGGGATCGGGATCTTCCGCTGGTTCTGGGCGATCGAGTTCGGGCAGCCGGCCGGGATCTACGACAGCTTCTCCGCGCAGGCCGTGATGATCGGCGTGTGGGGCCGGGCCGCGCTGCTGGTGGCGTTGTTCATCGTGTTCCTCAGGGCGAGGGACGTGACCGAGGACGAACAGCCCGACGACCGGAAGTTCCTCCGCGGAGCCGTAGCCGCGGAACGCTGATCAGCCGCACACTGCACCCGTGAGGGTGATCATCGTGCTGGCGTTGCTGCTGGTCTGCGGTGCCTCCGGCGCGCACGACCGGGGCGCGCCGGTGCGCTGGCTGCCGGTGTGGCAGGCGGTGCCCACCCTCTCGGCGGCCACACCGGACCAGGTCGTGCGCACGACCGTCGACCTCACCGCGGGCGGAACGGCGGTCCGGGTGCGGCTGTCGAACCTCATGGGCATCAAGCCGGTCCGGGTCGACCGGGTCGCCGTCACCGCGAACGGCGAGACGCGCGAGCTCACGTTCCGCGGCGCGCGCGGCGTGCTGATGAGGGCCCGATCCGAGGTCTACAGCGATCCCGTGCAACTGGCCGTCACGCGAACGCTGGAGATCACCACCTACGCACCGGCGGGTACACCGTGCCAAGCGCGCGCACTGCGCACGATCACCTCCGCACGCGACCACGTCTGCCTCGTGTCGGCCGTCGAGGTCGCCGGGTTCACCGCACCGGGCGCCGTGGTGATGTTCGGCGACTCGATCACCGAGGGGAACTCCACCGGCACGTGGCCGTCCATGGTGCGCACCGACTACGCCGTCCTGAACGCGGGCATCAGCGGCAACGGCCTGCT
The DNA here is from genome assembly GCF_055607425.1 of Lentzea sp. NPDC037011. NCBI lineage: Bacteria > Bacillati > Actinomycetota > Actinomycetes > Pseudonocardiales > Pseudonocardiaceae > Lentzea > Lentzea sp. NPDC037011. The sequence continues at coordinate 255,802 of NZ_JBVJRT010000001.1, forward strand.
GACCGGTGACGCCCCGATGATCACCCGCCTCCAACGGGACGTCCTGTTCAGCGCGGAGGTGCGCAAGGTCGTGCTGCTCGCGGGCATCAACGACATCCAGAACGGCATCAGCGCGGACAACGTCATCGCCGGCATCCGCACCGTCCAGCTGCGGTGCCGCAACGAGGGCGTGCCCGTCGTCGTCGGCACGATCACGCCGTGGCGCGGCTGGGTCAACTGGACGGAGGAACGCGAGCAGCAGCGCCTGAGGACCAATGCGTGGATTCGCGCCAACGTCCCCGGCGTGATCGACTTCGACGCCGCGCTGCGCGACCCCGCCGACCCGCTCAGACTGCGTCCGGAGTTCGACTCCGGTGATCACCTGCATCCGAACGCGTCCGCATTCGGTGCGATGGCTCGCCTCGTGCGGGTGTGACGAGCTGCCGGTCCGGCGCGTCCTCCAGCACGCCCGCCAACGGGTCGTCGCCCGCCATCCGCACCCGGTCGCGCTCCGGGTGGTAGATCTCCCGCAGGACCAGCACGCACAACCCGATGACCGCGGCGTCGCGCAGCAGCACGGCACCGAGGAACCAGTCGATCGGCAGCCCCTTGTTCTCCGTGCCCAGGTAGAAGTACATCCGCGGCACCCACACGAGCGCGTCGACCGTCATCCACGCCAGCAGCAGCTTCCACCGCGGCAGCGCGAGCACCGCCAGCGGCACCAGCCACAGCGAGTACTGCGGGCTCCACACCTTGTTCGTCAGCAGGAACGCCGCCACGACCAGGAACGACAGCTGCGCGAGCCGCGGCCGCGTCGGTGCCGACAGGGTCACGTACGCGATCCCGGCGCAGCAGACGATGAACAGCACCATGCTGACCGTGTTCAGCACGGTCGGCGCCTGCCCCTGGGTGAGACCGGGGTCGAAGCCCTGCCACCCGGTCCACTGCACCAGCACGTTGTAGAGAGTGTCCGGGTCGGCGTTGCGCTCGGTGTTGAGCCGGAAGAACTCCTTCCAGCCCGTGTGCGACGCCGGGTTCAACGCGATCGGCGCGTTCACGAGCGCCCACGCCCCGATGGCCGCCGCGGTGGCGGCGAAACCGGCCTTGAGCCGTTGCGAACGCCAGCACAGCAGCAGGATCGGCCCCAGCAGGAACAACGGGTACAGCTTCGCCGCACCGCCGAGCCCGAGCAGCACACCGGCCAGCACGGGCTTCTTCCGCGCCCACGCCAGCAACCCGGCCGTGGCGAACGCGGTCGCGATCGTGTCGAAGTTCGTGAACGCGTGCACGACGACCAGCGGTGACACCGCCACGATCGCCGCGTCCCACATCCGCCGCCGCGCGATCCGCGCCACCGAGAACACCGTGATCAGCCACGCCACCGCCAGCCAGAACGCCGTGACGTTGAAGTACACGATCACCGTCATCGGCAGCCCCGGCACCAGCACCGCGAGCCCCTGCGCCACCCGCGCGTTCAGCCACTGGAAGAGCCCCGTGACCACCGGGTACTCCATGTAGCGGACGTGCTCGGTCGGCTTGCCCTCGTCGTCCTTCCACGAGGTGATGTACGGGAACGACCCGCGCTGGTCCAGCCGCTCCGCCGTGTAGAGCGGCACGGTGTCGGAGTAGCAGAGCGCCGTGAACTGCTTGCTCCCCCGCCAGTCCAGCTGCACCTGCCCCTTCTCGTCCACGTACTGCTGGATGCACGGCGACTTCTGCAGGTACCCGAGCAGCAGCGTCAGCACCGCGAGCAGCAGCACCACCCGCAGCGCCGACCAGAACCAGTGCCGCCCGACCTGCGCGTGCCGGCCCAGCGGACCGCCGAACGGTCTGCTCAGGGTGCGGGCGAGCGACTCGGTCCAGGTGGGCGCGACCCGCTGCTGCGGGGTGAGCGAGTCGGTGTCCTCTGCGGGGAGCTCGACCTGGTTGGGCTCAACAGGGCTGGGCACGGGCGGGATGTTACGGCCAAGACCGTTTCGCCGTGGTCAACATCCGGGCCGGGGCACACCGCGCCCTTCACGGCGAAGGGGCCCGACGGCGGTGCGTCGGGCCCCTTCGCTTCCTGTCGGACAGCGGAACTGCTACGTGTCACCAGGGTCTCGGCCACCCGTGGGGTTGCCGGGTCCTGGCTTCGTGGTCGTCGGCTTGGTGCCCGACGGCGGGCACGGCAGGATGCCGCAGTTGCCGTTGTCCGGGTCGGTCGTCTTGGTCGGCGGCGTCCGCGTCGGCTCGGTGGTCGTCGTGTTCGTCTGCGTGCTCGGAGCGGTGTTCGACACCGGCGCCTTGGACGGCGGCGGCGGGTTGAAGTTGCCGAGCGGCCTGGGCTTCGCGAACGACTCCTTCTGGTAGCCGTCCAGCGCGGCGTCCATGAACTTCTTCCAGATCAGACCGGGCAGGCCCGAGCCGAAGACCGGCTTGCCCGACCGGTCCCTGATCGGCTGGTCGCCCTTGTCCTTGCCGACCCACACGGAGGTGGACAGCTGCGGCGTGTAGCCGACCATCCAGGCCTTCGAGTTCTGGTCCTTGCTCTCGGGGAGCTCGTGCGTACCGGTCTTGCCGGCGCAGGGGCGGCTCGCCGCGCACGCGATCTTGCCGGTCGGGATCTCCTTCAACGTCTCGGTGACGTTGTCGGCGATGTCGCGGCTCTTCTCCTCGACCGGGTCGAACGCCGGCGTGCTCTTGTCCACGTGCTGGTAGAGCAGGTCGCCGTTCGGCGCCTCGATCTTCGTCACGAAGAACGGCGGGCGGTACATGCCGCGGGCGGCGAAGGTCGCGTACGCCGAAGCCATGTCGAACGGACGGACGCGGGCGTTGTCCGCACCGATGGAGATACCGGTGTTGGGCGGACCGCCGCCTTCGCCGACGAGCGTCTGGAACGGCTTGCCGTCGTACGGCACCGTCTCCGGGATGCCGGCCGCGTGGGCCGCGTCCGCGACCGCCTTGGGGCCGGTGTCGTTCGCCACCATGTCGTAGAACACGGTGTTGAGCGACTCCTTCATGGCCTGCTTGATCGGGCACTGCGGGCCGCAGGTGCTGCTGGAGGCGTTGCGGATCTCGACGCCGGCGATCTTGCGCGGCGAGGTGCCGTCGTAGGTGTCGCCGATGCCCTTGCCGATCTTCAGGGCCGCCACGAGGTCGAACGGCTTGAACGACGAGCCGGCCTCCTGGATCGTGCCCTTCGCGTAGTCGATGCCCTTCAGGCCGTCCTTGCCCGGGTAGTACGCCCGGACCGCGCCCGTGGTCGGGTCGATCGCGCTGAGCGAGGTGCGCAGGTCGGGGTCCTCGCCGTTCATCACGGCGTTGACCGCTTCGACCGCGGCGTTCTGCATCTTCGGGTCGACCGTCGTGTGGACGGTGACGCCGACCTTCTGCGCGCGCTCCATGGTCAGGCCGACCATGTCGCTGTCGATCTCGTTCTGGACCTGCTGGCTCACGCGGGCGAGCGGGCCCTCGAGGCTCTGCGGCTGGGTCTCCTCGAACGGCAGCGGGACCGGGACCTTCTGGGCGTCGTAGTAGGCCTGGTCGATCCAGCCCTTCTGGAGCATCTGCCCCATCACGAACTCCCAGCGCCCCTGCGCGTGGTCCTTGTCCTCGGAGTACGACGGCAGCTGGATCATGCCCGCGATGTAGGCGGCCTCGGAAGGAGTGAGGTCCTTCATCTCCTTCTTGTAGTAGACCTGGGCGGCGGCCTTCATGCCGTTCGCGCCACGACCGAAGTACACCGTGTTGAGGTACGCGGTCAGGATCGTGTTGTGATCCGACTCGTTGCTCATCTTGTAGGCCTTGACGAGCTCGGTGAACTTCCGGGTCAGCGTCGCTTCTTCTTTGCCCGTGGCCTTCTTGATGTACTGCTGGGTCAGGCCGGAACCACCCGAGCTGCCGCCGGTCGCCTGGATCCACACGGCGCGGACGATGGCCTTCGCGTCGAAGCCGGGGTTCTCGTAGAAGTTCGCGTCCTCCGCGGCGAGCACCGCGTGCTTGACGTTGTCCGGGATCTCCTCGTAGGTCAGCATCGTGCGGTTCTGACCGGGCGAGGTGATCTTGCCCATCTCCGAGCCGTCGGAGTACTTCAGCGTGATCGTCTTGTCCTGGTCGGCCGCGATCTCGTCCGGGCGCGGCCAGTTCACGAGCGGGTACGCCACGGCGACGGCGATCACCGGACCGAGGATCATCAGTCCGAGCGCGACGAAGGCACCGATCCGGACGCGCTTCCAGATCTTCTTCTTGCGCAGGCGGCGCTCCTCCTCCTCGGTGAGCTCCGGCTCGTCGTCGTCGTAGTACTCGTCGTCGTCGACCGGTGCGCCGGCGAGCAGGAACTCGTCGTCGGGCTCGCGGTGGGTCAGCAGGTCGGGTTCGCGCTGCGCCGGCGGCCGGTTGACCGGGGGCAGCTGCGTGGTCCGCTCCTCACCGGGCTTGCGCGGGGGAACGCCGGGGCGGCCGGGACCACCCTGCGGGCCGGCGGGACCACCAGGGCCGCCGGGGGCGCCAGGGCCACCGGGGCGGCGGGCGCCGGGAGGCGGTGGGACCGGCATGCCACCGGGCGGCGTGGGCGGACGACCGCCGGGACCGCCTGGACCCTGACCACCGGGACCACCAGGACCTTGACCGCCGGGGCTGCCGGGACCAGGTGCACCGGGACCGCCCTGCGGACGGCCGGGACCACCCTGAGGCCCGCCAGGGGCGCCCTGGGGTCCGCCTGGTCCGTTCGGGCGGCGTGGGGGCTGCTGCTGTGGGAAACCACCGGGCGGCGTGCCACCCTGGGGAGGGCGTGCGAAACCGCCGGGCGGAGTGCCCGGTCGCGGCTGATTCGGGGCATCGCGCCTGCCGCCGTCCGGGTCGTCCCCGGTCGGCCACTGCGGCTCGCCGCCGCGCTGCCTGTCATCATGCTGGTCGTTCACGTGAAAAGGCCTCCCAGACCGGCGTGCATCAGCACACGGTTCGGTGGTCGTACTTCGTTCGCAGCAGGCTCACCGGTGGTTCACTCCGCCGCAGTCCTCCTGCGTGGCTTTTCCAGCCCACGCTTCCCCAGGACGTATGACTGCACCAGGTGGTTCCAACTGCATGTGCGACAGACTTCCACCACGTACACGGTGAACTCGTCGAAGAGGGTTGCCATGCGCGCGAGTTCTTCAGCTGTGCGGGCCGAGCCGGTCGCGTGCTTCAGCTCGTCACCGTAGACCCACGACACGTGGGTCAGCGGTTCCTTGCGGCACACCGGGCACGGCACGTCCGTCTGCGTGCCGTGGAACTTCGCAGCTCGGAGCAGGTAGGGGCTCGCGTCGCAGACCTCCATGGTGCCCGTCCGGCCGGAGTAGACCTCGGCCAGCAGCGCACGCCGCTGCAGCGAGTAGTCCACGACCTGCCGTTGGGTCAACACGTGACCAGAGTACGTGCCGAGTCCTTTCCGATGATGGGCCGTTCAGGGCAGCAGGGTCCGGGGCGGTATCACGGTGTGCCACATCCCACAACGAAGAGGGGTCCACGATGTATCGCGTCGATATAATCACCTCACCTATCGGTGCAGGTGCGAGGAGGTGACTCGTGTTCGAGTTCGCGCTGCTCGGCCTGCTGCACGAGGCGCCCATGCACGGCTACGAGCTGCGCAAGCGCTTGCACGACCTGCTCGGAGCGTTTCGCGCGTTCTCCTACGGATCGCTGTACCCAACATTGCGGCGACTCCAGCGTGCGGGCCTGATCGTGGAGGAAGGGCCGGAGGAGTCGGCCCTTGCTTGGGGACGTCGGGCGCGCAAGGTCTACAAGCTCACTCCGGAAGGCAAGGAGAGGTTCGCCGACATGCTCGTCAACGCGGGTCCGCAGACCTGGGACGACGACTCGTTCGGCGTGCACCTGGCGTTCTTCTCGCGGACGCCGGCCGACGTCAGGATCCGGATCCTGGAAGGCCGGCGGCGGTGTGTCGAGGAACGCAGGGAGGGGCTGCGGGAGCGGCTCACGCGCACGGGTGAGCAGATCGACCGCTACACCCGTGAGCTGCACCGGCTGGGCCTGGAGGGCACGGAGCGCGAGGTGCGGTGGCTCAACGAGCTCATCGCGCACGAACAGTCCGAGCAGGACGAGTAGTACTCACCGTTGATCAAGGAGGACTGGGCAATGGGCGGAAATCGCCGCACCGTTCGCGTGGCCATCGTCGGGGTTGGCAACTGCGCGGCGTCGCTGGTGCAGGGCGTCCACTACTACCGGGACGCCGACCCGAGCACCCGCGTGCCCGGCCTGATGCACGTGCAGTTCGGCGACTACCACGTGCGCGACGTCGAGTTCGTCGCCGCGTTCGACGTCGACGCGAAGAAGGTCGGTGTCGACCTGGCCGAGGCGATCGTGGCCAGCCAGAACAACACGATCAAGATCGCGGACGTGCCGCCGCTGGGCGTGGTCGTGCAGCGCGGGCACACGTTCGACGGTCTCGGCCGCTTCTACCGCGAGACGATCGAGGAGTCCGACTCCGAGCCGGTCGACGTGGTCGCGGCGCTGCGCGAGGCCGAGGTCGACGTGCTGGTCTCGTACCTGCCCGTGGGCTCGGAGGAGGCCGACCGCTTCTACGCCCAGTGCGCGATCGACGCGGGTGTGGCGTTCGTCAACGCCCTGCCGGTGTTCATCGCCTCGGACCCGGAGTGGGCCGAGAAGTTCCGCGCGGCCGGCGTGCCGATCGTGGGTGACGACATCAAGTCGCAGGTCGGCGCCACCATCACGCACCGCGTGCTGGCCAAGCTCTTCGAGGACCGCGGCGTCCAGCTCGACCGCACCATGCAGCTGAACGTGGGCGGCAACATGGACTTCCTCAACATGAAGGAGCTGGAGCGCCTGGAGTCCAAGAAGGTCTCCAAGACCCAGTCCGTCACCTCGCAGCTGTCCCGCGACATCGGCAAGGACAACGTCCACATCGGCCCGTCCGACTACGTGGCGTGGCTCGACGACCGCAAGTGGGCGTACGTGCGCCTCGAGGGCCGCGCGTTCGGCGACGTGCCGCTGAACCTGGAGTACAAGCTGGAGGTCTGGGACTCCCCGAACTCCGCGGGCATCATCATCGACGCCGTGCGTGCCGCGAAGATCGCCCTGGACCGCGGTGTCGGCGGCCCGATCCTCTCGGCGTCGTCGTACTTCATGAAGTCCCCGCCCGTGCAGTACTCGGACTCCGAGGCCCACGCGGCCGTCGAGGCCTTCATCCGCGGCGAGTGATGTCCGGTCGTCTGCAAGTACCACCAACACGGGTGTTGGTGGTACTTGCAGACGCCGTTCAGCGCTTCGAGAGGCGCAGCCTCTGCCAGGTGCCGTCCGCGGTCCAGCCGCCGTCCACCGGCAACGCCACCCCGTTGACGTACTTCGAGCCGTCACCCGCGAGGAACCGCACGGCCTGCGCGATGTCGTCCGGCGCCGCGAACCGCCCCATCGGCACGTGGTCCGTGATGTCGTCGTCCACGTAGTACCCGCCGGCCTGCGACTCGACGTCCATCTCCGTCTTGACCCAGCCGGGGCACACCGCGTTGACCCTGATCCCCCGCCCGCCCCACTCGACGGCGAGCGTGCGCGTCAACCCGATCAACCCGTGCTTCGTCGTGTTGTACGCCGCCCGGTCCGCCACCCCCTGCAACCCGGCGACGGACGCGATGTTGACGACACTGCCGCTGCGCTGCGCGAGCATCACCTTGCCCAGCGCCTGCGTGAGCAGGAACGGTCCGGTCAGGTTGACCGCCATGATCTGCTGCCACTGCTCCAGCGTGGTGTCCTCGAACGGCACGATGCCGGCGATCCCCGCGTTGTTGACCAGCACGTCCACCCGCCCGTAGGTGCTCGTGACGTGCTCGGTGAGGCGCTGCACGTCCTGGGCGTCGGCGACGTTGCCGACGATCCCGCCCTCGCTCTCCCGCAGGTCGAACCCGACGACGGTGAACCCGTCCGCGCGCAGCACCTCGGCGATGCTCCGGCCCATGCCTTGCGCCGTGCCGGTCACCACAGCCACTCGTTGCGTCATGAGCGCGAGGCTAGGCATCGCGGGCGACCGGTGCGAGACACCCGCGCCCGGTTCTGGTGCTGAGCATCAGACCTGCTGGCAGAGCACGCACGTGTCCCAGTCGAACGCGGCCGGTGCCGCCGGGGCCGGCCTGTCGAGGTGTCTGCCGATGACGAGGCCCACCACGCGGACAGCGCCGGAGCGCTTCAACGCCACCGCCGCGGACTGCAGGCTGGCTCCCGACGTCCAGGTGTCGTCGACCAGCAGGACACTGCGGCCCTCGACCTCGGTGAGGACCTCGTAGCAGTCCGGCCGCATCCTCCGGTCGTTCTCGCACCGGGAGACGAGCAGCTCGGCGAACCGTCCCCGTGTCCGGGTGATGCGCCGGCCGAGGGCGTCGACCAGTGGTGATGTCCGCCCCTGAGAAGTGGGGACGACCGTCACCAGGTCGAGCACACGCCCCAGCAGGTCTCGTGCCGGCTCAGGAAGGTCGCGAGGACGTAGGCGAGCTCATCGGTGAACCGCCGCCGCACATCGGCGGACTGGTTGTTCTTGTACTGGTGGAGGGCTCGGGCGAGCTGGTGGTCCTTCTCCGCGAACGAGATCGGCACGACCTCGTCGGCGAGCTGGTCCCCGTGCTGCCTGAAGTGCTGGTTGCACTGCCAGCACCGCTCGTAACCCTCCGTCGAGCGCCGGCACGTCGTGCACACGTTCGCCCCGCCGAGCTGGTCGGCGGGATCGAGAAAACCCCTGCAGGTCAGGAAGGGCGGGCGCTGGTGGACCATGAGCAGCTGGGCCGGGTACTGCTCGTCCAGCACGGTGACGAGGTGAATGCCCTCGTCCGCCCAGGACTCGATCTCCTTCTCGACCAGTTCCAGCCGGCCCGCCACGTCGGGGAGGACGTGGTCCAGCGTGGGCTGGTCGGGGGTGAGCAACGCGTCCAGGACGGACAGCGCGGAACCGGCCTGTTCCACGGCGGTCGTGACGTCGGCCCAGCCACGCCCGCTGTCGCGCAGTGCGAGCAGGAGCGCCGCCTGTTCACGCCGGTCCACCACGGTCACATCCTATCGAACACAGGTTCGACACGCCGGGTCGAATTGCCTGAAAGTGGGCGAGTCTAGCCGGGTGGGCGCCGGTCACCGCTGGGTTCGCCGCGGCCGGTTACGCGAGCGCGTCCGGCAGGTCGGAGATCGACTCCAGCACCGTCACCTGGGCCAGCACGTCCTCCGCAGGCGGGAAGTGCGGGTTCGGCACGGCCAGCACGGTCATCCCGGCCGCCAGCGCGGCCTTCAACCCGTTCGTCGAGTCCTCCACGGCATAGCAACGAGCCGGGTCGACGCCCAACCGCGAAGCCGCCAGCAGGTACACGTCCGGCGACGGCTTCCCGGCGGCGCAGGACTCCGACGACACCGCCACGGGCACCGGCAACCCGGTCACGTCCAGGAACACCCTGATCAGCACGGCCGGCGCGGACGAGGCGATCGCCACCGGGAAACGGGACGCCACCGAGCGGACCGCGTCCACGGCGCCGGGGATCACCGGCAGGTGCGCCGCGTAGGCCTTCTCCATCTCCGCGATCACCCCGGCGGAGGCCTCGTCCGCCGACAGCCGGACGCCCAGCGACACCAGGTAGGCGCCCCACTCGGGTGTCGACATGCCCTGCATCGCCCTGGTCGCCTCGGCGGTCCACGTGCCGCCGTGCGCCGCCGCGAATGCCCGGCGCACCTCGTCCCACACCTGCTCGGAGTCGATCAGCACGCCGTCGAGGTCGAAGATCACCGCTTCCACGACGAGAACCGTACTGTGACGCGTTGTACTTCGCTATGCTAAGTAAATCTGTTAGGGTAGCTAAGTGAATTTCAAGGCTCAGCCCAAACAGGTGTGGATCACTGCTTTCGCAGCCGTGATCGCCTTCATGGGGATCGGGCTCGTGGACCCGATCCTGTTGTCCATCGCAGAGGGTCTGCACGCAACACCGTCGCAGGTCACCCTCCTCTTCTCCTCCTACCTCGGCGTGCAGGTCGTGGCGATGCTCTTCACGGGCGCGGCGACGGCGCGGTTCGGGGCCAAGCGCACGCTCGTCGGCGGGCTCGCGCTGATCGTGGTCGCCACGCTGGCGTGTTCGGCGGCGGGGAGCATCGGTCAGCTCGTCGGTCTCCGCGCGGTCTGGGGGCTCGGCAACGCGTTCTTCATCGCGACCGCGCTCAGCGTCATCGTCGGTGCGGCCAGCGGCGGGCAGAAGGGGGCGATCCTGCTCTACGAGGCCGCGCTCGGGCTCGGTCTGAGCGTCGGGCCGCTGCTCGGGGCGTTGCTCGGCAGCTTCTCGTGGCGCGGGCCGTTCCTCGGCACCGCCGTCCTCATGGCCGTCGCACTGGTCCTTTGTGCAACGTTCCTGGCTCGGGACGCGCACCACGAACGCCAGAAGATCGGCGTGCTCGACCCGCTCAAGGCGCTGCGGCACCCCGTTCTGCTGCGCACCTCCATCGGCGCGGCGCTCTACACGGCCGCGTTCTTCACGGTCCTGGCGTGGTCGCCGTTCGTGCTGCAGTGGGGTGCCGTCGAGATCGGGCTCATCTTCTTCGGCTGGGGCGTGTGCGTCGCCGTCTCCAGCGTCTTCCTCGCGCCGCGGCTCGCGGACCGCTTCGGTGAGAAGAGCGCGGTCATCGGGTCGGTGCTCGCGTTCGCCGCGCTGATGCTGCTGATGGCGGTGCCGAGCAAGCCGCTGCTGGTGGTCGCCGTGATCGTCAGCGGTGTCGTCAGCGGGCTGCTGAACACGCTGTTCACCGGCGCCGCGATGAGCGTCAGCGACGCGCCGCGGCCGGTGGCGAGCGCCGGGTACAACTTCCTGCGCTGGCTCGGTGGCGCGCTGGCGGCGACGTTCGTCAGCCACCTCGCGCAGCCGTTCGTCGTCGCGGCGGTGCTGTGCGCAGGCGCGGCGGTGCTGCTGGCGTTCAACCGCACGGACACGCACGAGGTACCGACGGAAGTCGTGATTGCCGGTGAGCAGCTAGTCGGTTAACGAAGGGTGAACTACGGTCGGTCGCGGTTCCCGAACCGACCGTAGGAGGCCCCCACCATGATCCCTCTGCCGCTCGTCAACCACCGGATCGGCAGAGCAGCGGTGACATGCGAGTACCGCTGCGGGGACGCGTGCTTCCACGACGTCCCGAACACCTCCGGCAACCCCTACTTCGGCGACCTCGTCAGCCGCCGCACCGCCCTCAGGGCCGGTGCCGTGGTCGCCGCCGCCGCGACGGTCGCACTGCCCGCGACCGCTGCCGCCGCCGCTGACGACGTTGTCACCACCGCCGCCCAGCCCGAGGCGCAGGGACACCGGCCGCCCAGGGGCCTCGACTTCACGCCGGTCGAGGTCAACACCAAGGACGAGGTCGTCGTCCCGGAGGGGTACGAGCAGGCGGTCGTGATCCGCTGGGGCGACCCGCTGTTCCCCGGCGTCCCCGACTTCGACTTCGACGACCAGACGGCCGCCAAGCAGGAGAAGCAGTTCGGCTTCAACTGCGACTTCGCCGCGATCCTGCCGCTGGACCCGCTGGAGCTGAGCGGGATCATGGTCACGAACCACGAGTACACCAGCGAGCCGTTCATGTTCCGCGGCTACGACCCGAACAACCCCACCGAGGAGCAGGTCAAGATCGCCTGGGCCGCGCACGGCCTGTCGGTGTTCATGATCAAGCGGTCGTACTTCTCCGGCCACTACCGGCCGCGGTTCAGCAGGTACAACCGCCGCATCACCCTCAACACGCCGTTCGAGGTGCGCGGCCCGGTCGCCGGCAGCGACCTGCTGAAGACCTCCGCCGACCCCACCGGCAGGAAGGTCCTCGGCACGATCAACAACTGCTCCGGCGGCGTCACGCCGTGGGGCACGATCCTGTCCGGCGAGGAGAACTTCAACCAGTACTTCGCCAACGCCGCCACCCGCAACGACCCGCGGCTGAGCCGCTACGGCGTCACCGGCACGGCGACCACGCGCAAGTGGGAGCGCTTCGACAAGCGCTGGGACCTCGCGCAGGAACCCAACGAGGTCAACAGGTTCGGCTGGGTCATCGAGCTCGACCCGCACGACCCGGACTCGACGCCGGTCAAGCACACGCACCTCGGCCGCTTCAAGCACGAGACCGCGAACATCCGCGTCGCCGAGGACGGCCGCGTGGTCGCGTACTCCGGTGACGACGAGCGGTTCGAGTACATCTACAAGTTCGTCTCCACCGGGAAGATGAAGCCCGGCAAGAGCAAGGCCGCGCGCCGGCACAACATGACGCTGCTCGACGACGGCACGCTCTACGTCGCGCGGTTCACCGGCGACAGCCCGGTCTCGGAGATCGACGGCACCGGCAAGCTGCCCAGCGACGGCAGGTTCGACGGCACCGGCGAGTGGATTCCGCTGGCCGCGGGCACCAGGTCGTTCGTGCCGGGCATGACCGCCGAGGAGGTGTACGTCTTCACGCGCATCGCGGCGGACAAGGTCGGCGCGACGAAGATGGACCGCCCCGAGGACATCGAGTGCCACCCGCGCACCGGCACCGTCTACTGCGCGCTCAGCAACAACGTCGAACGCGGCGTCACCCCCGGCAGGGAGGGCGCGACCGAGCCGAACCCGCGCGTGAACAACCGGCACGGGCAGGTGCTGGAGCTGACCGAGCGCAAGGGCGACGCGCTCGCGCTGACGTTCGACTGGGACCTGTTCCTGGTCTGCGGCTTCCCCGAGGACCCGAACACGTACTTCGGCGGGTACGACAAGTCCCAGGTCAGCCCGATCTCCAGTCCGGACAACGTGGCGTTCGACCGCTTCGGCAACCTGTGGATCTCCACGGACGCCGACGGCAAGCTCAACGGGCTGAACGACGGCCTCTACGGCGTGCCGCTGGAGGGTCCGGAACGCGGTCACCTCAAGCTGTTCCTCACGGTCCCGCGCGGCGCCGAGACGTGCGGCCCGGTGATCGGCGAGCGGGTCATCACCGTGTGCGTGCAGCACCCCGGTGAGGTGGACGGCGCGAGCGCCGACAAGCCCGTCTCGAACTGGCCGGACCGCGGTACGAGCCGGCCGCGCCCGTCGGTCGTCGCGGTGTGGCGCAAGGGCCGTCGTCAGCTCGGTGAGATCGGCTGATCACCCTGCGTGCCGTGGTCTTTCGGGAGTAGTACGAGTTCGCCTGCCGTTCACCTGCTGGACGGCGGGCGATCTCGTTGGGCTCTTAGGTTCGGCCAGTTCCCACACTGACCGATCTCGGAGGCCTGCGTGTCCTCACCCACCGATCGGGGCCGCCGCCTGCTGCCCCTGCTCCCGACGAACCACCCGCTCGGGCGTCAGGCCGTCACCTGCGAGTTCCGCTGCGGCAACGCGTGTGCGCACGAGGCGCCCAACTCGTCGCGCAACGCCTACTTCGGCGACGTCGTCAAGGAGGTCGTGAGTCGCCGCGGCATGCTGAAGGCCGGTGCGGTCGTCGCCGCCGCCGGTGCCGGCGCGCTGGCGTTCTCCGGTGCGGCCGCCGCTGCCCCGGCGCCCACCGGCGCCGAGGCCCTCGGCCGGGGCCACGGCGGTGGCAAGGACCCCGGCGGCCTCAACTTCGAGCCGGTGGCGCCCAACACCCTCGACCAGCTCAGCGTTCCGCAGGGGTTCCAGCAGGACGTCGTCATCCGCTGGGGTGACGCGGTGCTGGACGACGCGCCGAAGTTCGACTTCGACAACCAGACGCCGGAGGCGCAGGCCAAGCAGTTCGGCTTCAACAACGACTTCTGCGGCCTCGTCCCGGTGCCGGGCGACCCCAACAGCTGGCTCATGGTGAGCAACCACGAGTACACGACCGAATCGTTCATGTTCAAGGACTGGTCGTCCACGACGATCACCGAGAAGCACGCCAAGATCGCGTGGGCCGCGCACGGCCTGTCGGTCGTGATGGTCGACCGCGACCCGCGCACCGGCCGGCTCTTCGTCTGCCCGGACGACAAGAAGAAGTACAACCGCCGCATCACCCTCACCACGCCGTTCGAGGTGAAGGGCCCGGCCGCCGGCTCGAAGCACCTGAAGACCTCCGCCGACCCGACCGGCCGCAGGGTGCTGGGCACGCAGAACAACTGCGCCGGTGGCGTCACGCCGTGGGGCACGATCCTGTCCGGCGAGGAGAACTTCAACCAGTACTTCGCCAACGGCGGCACCGTGACCGACCCGGACACGAAGGCCAAGTTCGCCCGCTACGGCATCAGCGGCGGCGCGACCCTGCGCCAGTGGGAGCGCTTCGACAAGCGCTTCGACCTGGCCCAGGAACCCAACGAGGCCAACCGCTTCGGCTGGATCGTCGAGATCGACCCGCTGGACAAGAACTCGACGCCGGTCAAGCACACCGCGCTCGGCCGCTTCAAGCACGAGGGCGCGAACGTCATCGTCGCCAAGGACGGCCGCGTGGTCGCGTACATGGGCGACGACGAGCGCTTCGACTACATGTACAAGTTCGTCTCCGACGAGAAGATGCAGAAGGGCCAGTCGAAGCGCGCCCGCGAGCACAACAAGCAGTTGCTGGACAAGGGAACGCTGTACGTCGCGCGCTTCTCCGGCGACAGCCCGGCCGCCGAGATCGACGGCACCGGCAAGCTCCCCGCAGACGGCGAGTTCGACGGCACCGGCGAGTGGATCCCGCTGGCGCACAACGACAGGTCGTTCGTGCCCGGCTTCACCGCCGAGGAGGTCTACGTCTTCACGCGCCTGGCCGCCGACAAGGTGGGCGCCACGAAGATGGACCGCCCGGAGGACGTCGAGCCCTCGACGCACAACCGCCGGATCTACGCCGCGCTCACCAACAACACCGACCGCGGCAAGGCCGGCAAGGAGGGCCCGACCGAGATCAACCCGCGCAACGGCAACAAGCACGGCCACGTGCTGGAGATCGAGGAGCGCCGCAGCGACAACACGGCGACCACGTTCTCGTGGAAGCTGCTGCTGGTCTGCGGTGACCCCAACGACCCCGGCACGTACTTCGGCGGGTTCGACAAGTCCCAGGTCAGCGCGATCTCCTGCCCGGACAACGTCGCGTTCGACACGCACGGCAACCTGTGGATCTCCACGGACGGCAACGCGCTGGGCTCCAACGACGGCCTGTTCGCGGTGCCGGTCGAGGGCAAGCGCCGCGGTCAGGTGAAGCAGTTCCTCACCGTGCCGCGGGGTGCGGAGACCTGCGGCCCGGTCATCACCGAGGACTTCGTCCTGGTGTCGGTGCAGCACCCCGGTGAGATCGACGGGGCGTCGGCGAACAACCCGCTGTCGCACTGGCCGGACGGCGGCACGTCCCAGCCGCGTCCGTCCGTCGCGGTGGTGTGGCGCAAGGACCGTCGCAAGATCTGTGACTGACCCGAGGCCGACCGGTGCGGCCACCCGTCCCGTGACGGGTGGCCGTGCCACCGGCTGAGACGGTACTGAACCGGCCCGGAAACCGGCCCGTAGCCCACGGTGTGATGAAACGTGCTGGCTTGGTCCTGGTCTCGTCGACCCTCCTGGGCATCCTCGCGGGAGGCGTGGGCTCCACCGCCGCGCCGACCCCGGACCTCCTCGGTGACTCCGCCGTGCGGACCGCACCCGCGGTCCAGGTCCCGCCCGGTCACCGGCTCGCCGCCAAGTTCTACGCCAAGGGCGTGCAGACCTACAGCTGCACGGCAGGTGCGTGGAAGGGCCTGGAACCCGCCGCCACCCTGGCCGACCGGCTCGGCCGGGCCGTGGGCCTGCACAGCCGCGGCCCGATCTGGGTGTCCACCGTGGACGGCAGCGCGGTCGAGGCCGCCCCGGTCGACGGTGCCCGCAACGAGGTGCAGGGCGCTGTTCCCGAACTGTTGCTGCAGGCCAAGTCCACCAGGGGCACCGGCGTGTTCTCCGGCGTCAGCTACGTGCAGCGGCTCGCCACCAAGGGCGGCGTCGCACCCGCGGGCGGCTGCACCGAGGGCGCCCAGACGTCCGTGCACTACGAGGCGCTCTACACCTTCTCCGTGCCCGCCCGCTGAACCAGCGCCACCACCGCTGCGCTGACCATCGTGATGCCGACGACCCACAGGCCGGTCTTCTGCGTCCCGGTGAGGTCGCGCAGCCACCCGGTGACGTAGGGCGCGGCGAACCCGCTCACGTTGCCCAGCGAGTTGATCAACGCGATCCCGCCGGCCGCCGCCGTGCCGCCCAGGAAGCTCGTGGGCAGCGCCCAGAACGTGGGCAGGGCGGCGCAGACGCCGATGGCGCACACCGAGACCGCCACCATCGCCGCGACGGGGTGCTCCAGGTGCAGCGCCACGGGGATCGCCGCGCCACCGAGCAGCATCGGCGCGGCGACGTGCCACTTCCGCTCCCCGGTGCGGTCGCCGTGCCTGGCCCACAGGACCATGGCGACCGCGCCGAGGACGTACGGGATGGCGTTGATCAGCCCGCGTTCGACGACGCCCGCACCCGGCGCGAGGCCCTTGATGATCGTCGGCAAGAAGAACCCCAGCGTGTACAGGCCGTACACGATGCCGAAGTACACGAAGCTCAACGCCAGGATTCGCGGGTGCGTGAGCGCCTTGCGCAGCGGCCAGTGCTCCTCCGCGGGCTGCTCGACGGCCTCCTCCGGCTTGTCCGGCAGCCAGAACCAGGTGACGAACGCCAGCGCGATGGCGGGCAGCCCCTCGACCAGGAACATCGTGCGCCAGTCCGTCCACTGGATCAGCAGCCCGCTGAGCGTGGCGCCCAGCGCCGTCGAGATCGGCACCGCGACCATGAACATCGCGACGACCTTCGCCCGGTCCTCCTGCGGGTACCAGTACGTCAGGTACAGGATGATCCCGGGGAAGAACCCGGCCTCCGCCACACCCAGCAGGAACCGCAGCACGATCAGCACGGTCCCGTTGGGCACGAACGCCATCGCGCTCGCCAGCACACCCCAGCTGATCATGATCCGCGCGATCCACCTGCGGGCGCCGAACCGGTGCAGCGCCAGGTTGCTGGGCACCTCCAGCAGCAGGTAGCCGAGGAAGAACACGCCGGAGGCGAACCCGAACACCGTCGCGGTGAGCTGGAGCTCCTCCGACATGCCGTTCGGCCCGGCGAACCCGATGTTGACCCGGTCCAGGTAGTTGATGAAGTAGAGCAGGCACAGGTACGGCAGGATCAGCTTCTTCGGCACTACAGTTCCCCCATGACTGATCGTCCGGTCGCCCTCGTCACCGGGGCCTCCAGCGGAATCGGCTCGGCCATCGCCAGAAGTCTGGCCCCGACCCACGACCTGTTGCTAGGCGGACGCGACGAAACGTCCCTCTCGCTGCTCGCCACCGAGCTCCCAGGAGCGCAGGCCTGGCCGTTCGACCTGACGAACACCGCCTCCGCCGACCTCGGCGCGCTCCCCCGCCTGGACGTGCTGGTCCACAGCGCCGGCGTGGCGGTCCTCGGCCCGCTCGCCGAGGCCACGGAGGACGACTGGCGCAAGACCTTCGAGGTCAACGTCTTCGCCGTCGCCGCGCTGACCCAGCTGCTGCTGCCCCGGCTCCGCGAAGCCTCCGGCCAGGTCGTGCTGATCAACTCCGGCGCCGGTCTGCGCGTCAACCCGGGCTGGGGCGTCTACGCGGCCTCGAAGTTCGCACTCCGCGCCTACGCCGACGCCCTGCGCGCCGACGAGCCCGCACTGCGCGTGACCTCGGTCTTCCCCGGCCGCACGGACACGCCGATGCAGCAGGGCGTGCGGCGCCAGGAGGGCGGCGACTACGACGCCACCCAGTACCTGGACGCGGCCTCGGTGGGGCGGGCGGTGGCGTCGGCCGTGCTGGCCACGCCGGACGCCCACATCACCGAGCTCGTCCTCCGTCCACAGCCCCGCTGAAGTTGTCCACAGGATTGTCAACAGCCTGTGGCTAGTGGCTGACGCTCCGGAGTCGCTGCGCGACCGCCGTGACGTCGGCCTGCGCCTCCTGCCGGTCCACCCGCGTCGACTCCCCACCGGCGACGACGTGGTCGCCCGCCACCCACACGTCCGTGACCCGGCGCGAGCCCGCCGCCCAGACCAGGTTCGCCAGCAGCTGGTCGTCCGGCGCGTCCAGACCGGTCGCGAACACGGGGTCGTCGGCGTCGACGTGCACGACGTCGGCCCAGCGACCGGTCTCCAGCGCGCCGATGTCGTCGCGGCTCAACGCGTCGGCGCCGCCGCGGGTGGCCATCAGCAACGCCTGGGCGGCGCCGAGTGCGGTGGCGTCCATGGCCGAGGCGCGGGCGAAGAGGGCGGCGAGGCGGGCCGCGGCGAGGAGGTCGAGGTCGTCGCTCGACGCGGGGCCGTCGGTGCCGAGGCCGACGTGCACGCCGGCGGTCAGCAGGTCGCGGACCCGTGCGATGCCCGAGGCGAGCTTCGCGTTCGACGCCGGGCAGTGCGCCACGCCGACGCCGAACGACGCGTACAGGGCGATGTCGTCGTCGGACAGGTGGACCGAGTGCGCGGACAGCACGCGGCCGCCGAGCACGTCCGAGGCCTTCAGCAGCGCCGGCACCGAGCCGAACTCCGCGCGGGCGGCCTCGTCCTCGAACGGCGACTCGGCCACGTGCACCATGAACAGCGCGCCGCGGGCCCGTGCCTCCTGCGCGATCGCCGTCAGCTGCGGGGCCGACAGCGTGTAGGCGGAGTGCGGCCCGTAGGCCAGCTCGACCCGCTCACCGGGGCCGAAGCGCAGGCCGTCGGCGTCGATCCAGGCGGAGATCTCGCCGGTCAGCGCCTTCCAGTCCATGCCGGGCACGTCGAGGATCGCCCCGCCGAACACCACCCGCGAGCCGGCCGCCAGCACCGACGACACCAGCTCGGGACCGTGGAAGTACATCTCGGCCGAGGTCGTCACGCCGTGCCGCAGCATCTCCACGGCGCCCAGCAGCATGCCGGTGCCGATGTCCGCCGGCGTCATCCGCGCCTCGTTCGGCCACATCTGCTCCTGCAGCCAGCGCAGCAGCGGCAGGTCGGAGCCCAGACCGCGCAGCACCGTCATCGGGCTGTGCGCGTGGGTGTTCACCAGACCGGGCATCAGGATGCCGGACAACGAACGGACCTCGCCGTCGAAGGCGGGCGCGTCCGAGAGCGGGCCCACGTGGGTGATGCGGCCGTCGACCACGTCCACGACCGCGTCGCGCAGGACGGAGCAGGACGGGTCGCAGGGCAGGACCACGGGGGCGTGCAGACGCAGTGACATGCGGAGGATCCTGCCATTGTGATGCCGATCACAAACATGCATAGGTGGGCGAAGTGGGGGAATCCCGTCCCTGTCGGGCGCGGGCCGACCCCCAGGGTCCGCCCCGACCAAAAACTTCACCCCATCCAAGGGGCCCGTCGCGTCGCGCGACGGGCCTTTTGTGCATCCCGCGCAACCGCGGGTGCGGCCCCGGCGTCACTTGATCATGTCGAAGAAGCCGTGCACGTCCCGTGGAGACCTCCGGCGCGCACAGAAGCCCGCCACCCCCAAGCCGCCCACCCGGCGCTGAGTTGGCATGATCACCTCGCACGGGTACGGGCGTGATCATGCGGAGGCATCAGTGGCCGACATCGACCCACAGAACGACGACCAGCTCACCGATGTCGAGATGACGCAGGAGTTCGACGTCATCCGCGACGACAGCTGAGCTAGCTGATCGGCAGCTCGGCGCGGACCGTCCACCCCGTCGGTTCGCGTCGGCCTGCGGAGAACGTCCCGCCGAGCAGCTCCACCCGCTCGCGCATCCCCACGATCCCGTAACCGCCCGACCCCCCGACGGGAACGCCGGAGGCGACGCCGTCGTCCGCCACGCCCAGCCGCAGCACACCGTCGCCTGAGGACAGTTCCACGTCCACTGAGGACACAGCGGCGGCGTGCTTCCTGGTGTTGGTCAACGACTCCTGCACCAACCGCAGCACGGACCGCGCGAGCTCCTGCGGCACCGAGTCCCGCAGGTCGAACGACAGCCGCACCGGCAGCTCCGACTCCTCCGCCAGCGCGCGCACGTCGTCCTCCAGCGACGAGGACGCGGCCGGTCCGGTGGACGTCCCGTCCCGCATCGTCCCGACCAGGCGCCGCATCGCCGTCAACGCCTCCGCGCCGGACGCGGCGATGGACGGCAGCACGTCGACCTCGCGGTTCACCTGCCCGGCCTGGGCGTGCACCACGATCGCCGTCACGTAGTGCGCCACCACGTCGTGCAGCTCGCGCGCCAACGCCATCCGCTCGGCGTTCTGGGCGGCGGCGACGGAGGCCGCCAGCTGGGACGCGCGTTCGTTGTCGCGGGCGCGGAAGTACAGGCCGGTGCCGACCGCGAGGACGAGCATGATGGTGGCGCCGAACAGGTACGACGTCGGGTCCGGCCGCCACTCGCGGTACTCGGTGGCCGACACGACCGGCCACCCCAGCACCTCCGCCGTGATGACCGCCGCGATGACCAGCAGCGTGCCCGCGACCGCACGCCAGGAGGAGCCTTCCCGCACGAGGATCGCGATGGTCGCCATCGCGGCACCGGTGACCGAGATGTTCACGCCGCTGACGAAGAAGTGCGGCTCGAACGCCACACCGAGGAACCGCAGGTACAGGGCGGTGCAGACGACCGCGAAGGCCAGCGCCAGCGCCGCGTCGAACGGCCGGCGCGGCGCGAGCACCGCGATCGCGCAGACGACCAGCACGCCGGGGACCTGCCACCAGCCGAGGTCGGTGGTGATCGAGCCGGTCTCGGCGATGACGATGCCGGTGAGCGAGAGCGCCAGCGGCCACTGGCGTTTGGCGAGCAACCGCCAGTTCAGATCCGTGCTCTCCACCCGGTACACGGTAAAGCCGGAGGTCTGATCCCGCGTCCGACCGGGGTCTGGGACGCCATCAGCCAGAAGGCTGAGTGGGCGACCTGCGGAAATACCCTCACGGCGGATGCCGGATCACGCCCCGGTCACGGACTCTGGAGGAGCTGAAGTCGGGGAACGGAGGACGTCGTGTTGTCAGTCGTGTTCACCTGGGCCGCCGCTGTGGTCGGTCTGCTGGTCCTTGCCCTCATGGCCCTGTCGGGCGTGCTGATCGACTCCAAGCACTAGGTGCGCGACCAGCGTGTGGTGGGGAAGTCAGACGCTGGTCAGGGAGTTCTGCTGGCGCAGCAGCTCGGCCAGCCTGCTGGTCGGCTGCGGACGCGTCTCGTCCACCGCGGCGGTGAAGCGCGCCGGAGCACCGGTCCGTGCGCGCGCCGCGGCGGCCGGGTCCAGCCGGAAGGCCGGACGGGCCGCGGACGGGCGCTGGCGCGAGCGCAGCCAGGCGAGCCGGTGCAGCGCCTCCGCGTGGTGGTCCGTGATCGTGACGGCCGCCTGGTCGAACGAGTGCAGCACTGCCGCGTTCAGGTGAACGGTCGCGAAGTCCCGCCACAGCGTGCGTTCGGACGAGGTGTCGAGGCCCATCGCCTCCGCCACCACGCGCGCCACCCCGTAGGCGCCTTCCTCCGCCAGTGACCGGGTGCCGATCTCCGCGCCGACGAACCACGAGTTGAACGGCGCCGCCGGGTAGTGCACGCCGCCGATCGACAGCCGCATGTTCGAGATCACCGGCACCGCGTGCCAGCGCAGCCCCATCTCGCCGAACCACGGCAGCGTCGGGTGCTCCAGCGGCACCTCGTGCACGACCTCGGGCGGCAACGTGAACAGCCGCGGCCCCTCGTGCTGCGTCTCCACCACCAGCGGCAGCACGTCGAACCGCGACCTGCGGGCCGGCGGCCGCCACCCCATGCCCTGCGCGGTCTCGGTGAACTGGGCGTAGCGCCGGTCGCCGGTGCCGTCGGCGTACCCGGCGTACCGGATCAGCTGCTCGTTCCAGATCACCGGCCCCGGCGAGCCGGGCGCGTCCGGCGCGAAGACGGTCACCAGCGGCCGGATCTCACCGCCGTTCGTCGCCAGCCGCAGGTGTTCCACGCACTCGCCCGCCACCGCGGCGGCGTTGCGGTAGCCGCGCAGGTCGCGGACCTTGAGCCGCCGCCACGGCACCCCGGAGGTGCACCAGCCGGAGTCGCGCAACGCGATCCGCGCGCCGTAGGCGAGCTCGTGGGTGGTGTGGCGGTAGGTTCCGGTCTCGGCGATCTCGGCGCGCACCTGAGCGATGCGGGCGGACAACGAGCCTGCGTCGGAGTGCGCCGCGTGGAACATGCGGACGAACTCCTCCGCGACGGGGAGGACGTCGGGGGTCACGGAGCGAGAACCTAATTCCGCGACGGCCTCACGCGTCACTGCCACTCGGGGCACATCGGGTGATCAACACCTGCCACCTGATCGGGTGACAGCAGGACCCGCAGTGGTGAACGCCGCAGCTTGAGACCTCGATCAGGTGAGGTCGTTCCGCTTGAACATCAGGTCGTGCGACACGCGCCCCTCGTTCACGGCCCGCTGCTCGAACTTCGTGACCGGCCGCCAGTCCGGCCGCGGCGCCCAGCCGTCGTACATGTTCGTCAGCAGCCGCTCGCCGGAGCACACCGCGAGCATCTGCTCCGCGTAGTTCTCCCAGTCGGTGGCGAGGTGCAGCACGCCACCCGGCTCCAGCCGCGAGGCCAGCAGCGCCACGAACTCGGGCTGCACCAGGCGGCGCTTGTGGTGCTTCTTCTTCGGCCACGGGTCCGGGAAGAAGATCCGCACGCCGTGCAACGACGCGGGTGCCACGTGGTCGGTCAGCAGGTCGACGGCGTCACCGCGCAGCACGCGCAGGTTGTCGAGCCCGCCCAGGTGCTCGGCGCGCAGCAGCAGCTGGGCCAGACCGGGCTTGTAGACCTCGACGGCGACGTAGTTCAGCTCGGGTGCGGCGGCCACGAGCTGGGAGGTGGTCTCGCCCATGCCGGAACCGATCTCCAGCAGGACGGGTGCGGGACGACCGAACCACGACGTGAAGTCGAGCGGCCCCTCGGGCAGCGTCTTCACGTCGTGGCCGAGCTTCTCCCAATGGGTGTCCCAGGCACGCTCCTGCCCCACGGTCATGCGCTCGCCGCGCTGCACGAAGCTGACGATGGAACGGTGGTGCTCAGGCCTGGTCACGACCGGACAGCCTAGGCGATGAGCTCGATGTCCTCGATTTGCGCACGCAGGTCGGCGACGGTGAAGTCGATCGGCTGGGCCTGGCCGGGACCCCGGTGCGCCGGCACCAGGTGGATCCAGCCGCGGTGGGAGTCGGTGAACTGGACGGTGGTGGGTGTCGCCGGACCGTAGACACCGGTTTCGGAGGGGACGTACTCCCAGTAACCGACCTCGCCGAAGTCGGCCCACGGCACGTACACCCAGCCGGGGCGGGACGACAGGAGCTCGGTGACGGCGTCCTCGACGGCGTGACCCTCGGCGCGGGACCGGAGTCTGCCCCGGTCGAGCGCGCGCAGCCACCAGGGTGCAGGTGCGTCCTCGACGTCTCGAACGGACCGGTACATCGCGAGGATCTGGTTTTCGTCGCCCTTGTTCACCCACGACTTGCGTGCGTCTGCAGGGGACAGAGCGAGATCAAGAGAGTTGGGCGCCTCGAGCGCACTAGCCCATTCGAGGCCGAGCATTGCTTCGACACGAACCACTGGCCACCTCCGGCCTCGGGATAACCCCATTGAACGCCAACTCAAACGTGAGGGATGTCCGAATAGTGGTGTTTCACGGGTTGTTAACACCACTATTACGCTGAGTGTGACCCCGGGCACGTTGCGCCGCGCAGCGGAAACACGATGTACCCGACGTGCCACTGCTCCCCGCTCTCGCCGTCGTGCTGCCGTTGCTGCTCGCCGCGCAGACGATCGAGGAGCAGGAGTGGCACCTCGACGCGCTCGACGTCTACAGCGCGCAGGCCCAGACCCGCGGTGACGGCGTGATCGTCGGCGTGATCGACTCCGGTGTCGACGCGAGGCACCCGGACCTGGTCGGACGCGTCCTGCCGGGCACCGGTTTCGGCAGCTCCAAGGGCACCGACGGCACCACCGACACCGACGGGCACGGCACCGCCATGGCCGCGATCATCGCGGGGACCGGTCGCAACGGCGGGGCCCTCGGCATCGCGCCCGGCGCGAAGGTCCTCCCCGTTGCGAGCGCGGAGAAGACGCAGTTCGCGCTCGACGTCGTGGCCGAGAGCATCCGGTGGGCCACCGACCACGGCGCCAAGGTGATCAACCTGTCGCTGGGCTTCACCGGCTCGACGACGCCGGGCCTCGTCCGTGCCGTGAACTACGCGGTGGAGAAGGACGTCGTCCTCGTCGCCGCGACCGGCAACGAGGGCAAGGCGGTCTCGGCACCCGCGAACATCGGCGGCGTGATCGCGGTCGCGGGCACGAACCGCACCGGTCAGCCGTGGAAGTCCTCCAACGTCGGTGCGGGCACCGTGCTCGCCGCGCCCGCCGAGGGCATCGTCACCGCCGCGCCGGAGAGCGTGTACGCCAGCGGCTACGCCGAGATGGACGGCACGAGCGCGGCGTCGGCGATCGTGGCCGGTGCCGCGGCGCTGGTGCGGGCCAAGCACCCGGACATGGCGGCCAAGGACGTCGTCAACGCGCTGATCAGGACCGCGAAGGACGTCGACGTGCCCGGCCGCGACGACCGGACCGGTTTCGGCCTGGTCGACCCGGCCGCCGCCGTCGCGGCCCAGCTGCCGCCGGTGGAGCGCAACCCGCTGCTGCCGCCGCCCGCGCCGTCGACCGACCCGGCGCCGGCCGCGGTGGCGCAGGAACGGGTCGCGCAGCAGGTCGTCGTGAAGGACCGGCTGCCGTTCGTCGCCGGCACCGCCGGCGGCGTCGCGCTGCTCACGGCGTTGCTGATCGCGCTGCCCACCGCCCGGTCGCGCCGCCGCCCGCAGCCGGAACGGGTCAGTGCGCCTGGTACTCCACCGACTCCTTGGTGAGCTGCATGAACGCGTCCTCCAGCGACCCGCGCTGAGGGCTGAGCTCGTGCAGCACGACCTGGTGCTCCGCGGCGAGCTCACCGATCTGCTGCGCCGGGATGCCCTGCACCACCAGCGCTCCGCTCGCCGGGTCGTCGGTGACCGTCGCGTGCGCCGCGAGGACCTCGCGCAGCTTCGCGGCGTGCGGCGACCGCACCCGGACGGTGTCCTGGGTCGCGTCGGCGATGAACTGCTCGGTGGTGGTCTGCGCGATCAGCCGGCCGCGGCCGATCACGATGAGGTCCTGCGCGGTCTGCGCCATCTCCGAGAGCAGGTGGCTCGACACGAACACCGTGCGGCCCTCGTCCGCGAGCCGGTGCATGAACTGCCGGATCCACAGGATGCCCTCGGGGTCCAGGCCGTTGACCGGCTCGTCGAACAGCAGCACCTCGGGGTCGCCGAGCAGCGCGCCCGCGATGCCGAGCCGCTGCGACATGCCGAGCGAGAAGCCGCCCGCGTTCTTGTGCGCGACCTCGGTGAGGCCGACGACCTCCAGCACCTCGCCGACCCGGCTGACCGGGATCTTGTTGGAGACCGCGAGCCACTTCAGGTGCGAGCGGGCGGACCGGTTGGGGTGCACCCACTTCGCGTCGAGCAGCGCGCCGACCTTGCGCAGCGGCTGCTTGAGCTGGGCGTAGTGCTTGCCGTCGATCGTGACGTCGCCCCCGGTGGGGGTGTCGAGGCCGAGGATCATCCGCATCGTCGTGGACTTGCCCGCGCCGTTCGGTCCGAGGAAACCGGTCACGCGGCCCGGCCGGACGGTGAACGACAGGTCGTCGACGGCCTTGGTGCTGCCGTAGTGCTTGCGCAACCGCACTGCCTCGATCATGGCCTCTCCTGTTCGCTGGAAGAACTGACCGGGACGCAGGTCGCCCCCGACGGATGACCTGCGTCCCGCTCCCCCTTTACCTGGAACCGGTCACGCGTCCCGGCGCTTCGCGACGATCAGCGCGACCACCAGCAACGCGACCGCGATGCCGGCGAAGTAGGCCAGCGATCCCCACTGGCTGAGCTTGAAGTCGATGCCCGCCCCGCCCTGCTCCGGGCTCTCCGCGCCCATGGAGAGGAAGTGGGTGGCGTTCGTGAACGGCAGCCAGGCCTGGATCTTGATGCCGACCTTGGGGATGAACCCGATCAGGCCTTCCGCGGCCATCTGCCAGACGAGCAGGATCGAGACCGCACCGGCGGTCTGGCGGACCATGATGCCCACGGCGATCGCGATGACCGCGCCGATGGCGTAGACGAGGCCGACCCCGGCGACGTGCCGCCACTCCGCGGCCGTGTTGATCGCCAGGTCGGAGCCCGACGACAGCAGCTTCGCGATGCCCACCGAGCCGAAGGCGATGACCTCGCCGAGCACACCGGCGATGAACGCGACCACGACGGTCTTCGCGACGAGCGCCGACGTGCGGTTCGGCACCGCGAGGAAGGTCGAGCGGATGGTGCCGAAGCGGTACTCGGTGGTGACCGCGATCGCCGCCATCACCAGCACCACCGCGATGGCGAGCTGGGCGCTGCCGATCTGGGTCAGACCGAGCGACACCTGGCCCTCGCTGGCCGCGGCGATGATCGCGGTGAGGCCCACGCCCAGCACGATGGCGAGTGCGCTGCACCAGTACGGCGAGCGGGTCGAGAAGAGCTTGATCCGTTCGACTGCCAACAGGGTCATCAGACTCACTTCCCGATCTCTGCGTGGTACTCGACAGCATCGCCGGTCAACTGCATGAACGCCTCTTCGAGCGAACCGCGCTGCGGGCTCAGCTCGTGCAGCACCACACCGTTCGCCGCCGCGATGTCACCGATCTGGTCACTGGTGGCACCCGATACGGACAACGCCCCGTCGGCGCCGTCACGAACCGTGAAGCCCTTGTCCACGAGCAGCGGGCCGAGCTTCGACAGCTGCGGGCTGCGCACGAGCACGGAGTTGCCGGTCGAGCGGTCGATGAACTCCTGCGTGGTGCTCTGCGTGATCAGCTTCCCCCGGCCGATCACGACGAGCTCGCTGGCCGTCAGGGCCATCTCCGACAGCAGGTGGCTCGACACGAGGACCGTGCGGCCCTCGGCGGCCAGGTTCTGCATGAACGTGCGGATCCAGAGGATGCCCTCGGGGTCCAGGCCGTTCACCGGCTCGTCGAACAGCAGCACCCCCGGGTCACCGAGCAGTGCCCCGGCGATCCCCAGCCGCTGCGACATGCCGAGCGAGAACCCACCGGCCTTCTTGCCCGCCACCTGCGTCAGGCCCACGGCGTCGAGCACCGCGTCCACGCGCCCGTCCGGCAGCCCGTTGGACTTCGCGAGCCAGCGCAGGTGAGCCCGCGCACTCCGGTTGGGGTGCACCCACTTCGCGTCGAGCAGCGCCCCGACCGTCCGCAGTGGACGGTTCAGCTCCGCGTAGGGCTTGCCGTCGATCAGCACGCGGCCTGCCGTCGGACGGTCGAGCCCCAGGATCATGCGCATCGTGGTCGACTTGCCGGCACCGTTCGGACCGAGGAAGCCGGTCACCCGTCCAGGGTGGACGGTGAACGACAGGTCGTCGACCGCGACCGTCCTGCCGTATCTCTTGGTGAGGCCGATTGCCTCGATCATGGTGTCGTCCCCTCTTCGTGATGGGACAACTCTCCTGCGGCGAGGGGTGCCACCACATCGCCCTGCGGTCTGCGCGTGCGTCAACTTCCGTCGTCCGGTGGCGCTACCTCGGTCGTAGTTGAATGAGCCACATGGGATACACGGATGCTCCCGAAGGCTGGTGGCGTGAGTTCGTGCTGGCCACGCCGGCCCGCACCGGCAAGCTCGCGGTCACCCGCAAGGACGGCTCACCGCACATCGCGCCGGTGTGGGTCGACCTCGACGGCCCCGACCTCGTCTTCCTGACCGCGCGCGACACGGTCAAGGGCAAGTCGATCCTGCGCGACGGCCGGGTGGCCCTGTGCTTCGACGACGAGACGCCGCCGTTCAACTTCGTCACCATCACCGGCCGCGCCGTGACCGACGAGGACCCCGAGCAGCTGAGGTACTGGGCAGGCCGGACCGCCGCCCGCTACATGGGCGACGACCAGGCCGACGCCTACGCCGAGCGCAACGGAGTGCCCGGCGAGATGGTCGTCCGCGTGAAGGTGGACAAGGTCGTGGCCAAGACGAACGTGGCAACCTGACCCCCTTGCTCGCAGATGCCGTGGAAGCTAGGCCGGGAAGAAGCGGGTCAGCGCCTGTGCGGCACCGTCTTCCAGGACGGTGCCGGTCACCTCGTCGGCCGCCGCCTGCACGACCGCCGGTGCCTGGCCCATCGCGATCCCGCGTGCCGCCCACCGCAGCATCTCGACGTCGTTGGAGCCGTCCCCGATCGCCAGCGTGTCCGCGGCGTCGACCCCCAGCGACTTCCGCAGGTCCTCCAGCGCCCAGCCCTTCGTGACGCCCGGTGGCACCGCGGTCAGCCACGCCTCGGTGTGGTCGACGCTCCACGAGACGCCGGGCAGCTCCAGCTCCCGCACGGCGAACGCCAGCTCGGCCGGGGTGTGGTCGAGCCAGCGCATCACCAGCCGCGGGGTCGGTGTGGCCGCGAGCTCCTCGAAGGTCGCCTGCGTCGTCTCGCCCCACAGGTCGTGCGGCAGGAAGCTGCCGAGCGAGAGGTTGCCGACGCCGGTCTGCTCGACCGCGAACACCGAACCGGGCAGCAGCGCCTGCAACGTCCTGATCGTCGGGCCCGGTTCGAACGTCGTGCGCCGGGTGATCTCCGCCGTCGCCGGGTCCCACCACACCGCGCCGTTCGAGCACAGCGCGAGGGAGACCGGCAGCTGCGGGGCGACCGGGGTGGTGCCGATGAGGCTGCGGCCGGTGCACAGGACCACGTGCGTGCCGTGGCCTGCCGCACGGGTGACGGCGGCTTTCACGGCGGGTGAGACGTCGTTCGAGCCGACTCCGGTGAGGGTTCCGTCGATGTCCAGCGCAACCAGGTGCGGTCTCCAGTTCACGTGGAGCCACCCTAGGCGAAGGTTAGTGAACTGTGGTTCACTAACGCGGTGGCACGGCCTCGCACCATCTCCGACGAACGCGTCCTCACCGCGGTCGCGACCGTGATCGACCGGCGCGGCCCGGAGTTCACGGTGGCGGACGTCGCCGCCGAGGCCGGGGTGTCGGTCGGTGCGGTGGCGAAGCGGTTCGGCTCGAAGAGCGGCCTGCTGCAGGCGCTGACCAGGGCCGGAACGGAGGACGTCGTCCGCAGGACGCGAGAGGCGGGCGGTGTCCGGGCGGCGCTGCTGACCTGGTTCGACCGGCTGGCCGACCCGGTCGTGGCGACGAACAACCTGGCACAGCTGGGGGTCGACCTGATCGACCCGGAGCTGCGGGCGTTGCTGGCCGGGCACTACGCGGCGATGGAGGCCGAGCTGGAGGTCCTGTGCGCGGCCGAGGGGCTGCCACCGAACGCGGCGCGCGTGCTGGCCGCACTGGTGTACGGGATCGCCATGGACTGGTCGATCCGGCCGCGCGGAGAGCTGATGGCACGCATGGAGGAAGACGTCGACCTGGTGTTGGAAGGGATGCGCTGAATGGCGACCTGGGCGGAGTTCGCGGCCGAGGAGCCCGAGCTGGCCGCGTTCGTGGAGGGCCGGTTCGCCGCTGACCGGCACGCGTTGATCGCCACCCTGCGCAGGGACGGCGCACCGCGGCTCAGCGGTGTGGAACCGGACTTCGCGCGCGGCGAACTGTGGACGGGCATGATGCTCGACTCGCTGAAGTCGCGCGACCTGCGGCGTGACCCGCGATTTTCGCTGCACTGCACCACCACGGCCGCCTCGATGGCGGAGGCCGGTGACGCGAAGATCAGCGGCACCGCGGAGTTCTGGACGGACAAGGAGGACTACCTGAAAGACCTGTACGACCGCACCGGCTGGATGCCGGACGCCCTGGACCTGTTCCGGATGAACGTCACCGAGGTCGTGTCGATCACTGTCGAGGGCGACGAGATGGTCGTCGTGTCCTGGCACGAGGGAAGGGGAGCTCGTCGTGTCGCGAAGAAGCCCTGACCTGAGCGGGAAGGTCGCCGTCGTCACCGGCGCCACGCGCGGTGCCGGCCGGGCGATCGCGGTCGAACTGGGCGCCGCGGGGGCCACGGTGTTCGTCGCCGGCCGGACCACGCGCACGCGGCAGTCGGAGGTCGGGCGGTCGGAGACCATCGAGGACACCGCGGAACTGGTCGACGCCGCCGGGGGCAGGGGGATCGCGGTCCGGTGCGACCTGACCGACCCGTCCGACGTGGCCGCGCTGGCGGCGCGCATCGACCGGCTCGACGTGTTCGTCGACAACGCCTGGGGCGGCGAGAACCTCGTCGAGTGGGGCAAGTTCTGGGAGCACGACCTCGACCGGCAGCTGCGCATGTGGCGCAACGGCGTCGAGTCGCACCTGGTCGCGATCCACCGGCTGGTGCCGCTGGTGCTCAAGTCCGACGACGGGCTCGTCGTCGAGGTGACCGACGGCGAGGACGGCGACGCCTACTTCGTGAACCTGCCGTACGACGCGGTGAAGAGCTCGGTGCGGCGGTTCGGCGAGGTGCTGGCGAAGGACCTGGAGGACCACCCGAACGTCACGGCGCTCTCGGCCACGCCGGGGTTCCTGCGGTCCGAGCAGATGCTGGAGGGCTTCGGCGTCACCGAGGCGAACTGGCGCGACGCGGTCAAGGACGTGCCGGACTACGCGTTGTCCGAGACACCGCACTACCTCGGCCGCGGTCTCGCGCACCTCGCCGCGGACCCGGACCGGCGCCGGTTCGCCGGGCGGTGCCTGTCGTCGTGGAAGTTGATGCGCGAGTACGGGTTCACCGACCTCGACGGCTCGCAGCCCGACTGGGGCCGCTGGTACGACGAGGTGGCGAAGCCGCGGAGGGCCGGTCAGACCGTGGAGGCGGACCCGGAGGACTACCGCTAGGCGTCACCGGGGCGGACGAGACCGGTCTCGTAGGCCAGCACCACGGCCTGCACCCGGTCTCGCAGCTCCAGCTTCGCGAGGATTCGGCCGACGTGCGTCTTCACCGTCGCCTCCGACAGGAAGAGCTTGCGCGCGATCTCGGTGTTCGACAGGCCCTTGGCGATCAGCACGAGCACCTCGCGCTCGCGTTCGGTCAGCACGTCCAGCACGGTGGCGTCGCGCAGCTCACCGCCGCCGTCGCCGAGGAACCGGCCGAGCAGCCGCTTCGTCACCGACGGCGAGACCACCGCGTCACCGGAGGCCACGGCCCGCAGCGCGGAGACCAGGTCGCCGGGCGGGGTGTCCTTCAGCAGGAACCCGCTGGCGCCGTTGCGCAACGCCGACAGCGCGTACTCGTCCATGTCGAACGTCGTCATGACCAGCACCTTGGCCGTGTCGGCCTCGGTGATGCGCTTGGTCGCCTCGACCCCGTCGAGCACGGGCATGCGGACGTCCATCAGCACGACGTCGGGCCGCAGCTTGTCGGCCATCTGCACGGCGTCCAGGCCGTCGGCGGCCTCGCCGACGACGTCGATGTCCTCCTGCGCCCCCAGCACCATGCGGAAGCCCATGCGCATGAGTTCCTGGTCGTCGACCAGCAGCACCCGAATCACGTGATCACCCTATGCGGCGAGCGGGAAGACCGCGCGGACGCGCCAGCCACCACCGGGGTTGGGGCCCGCCTCGAACTCACCGCCCAGCACCGCCGCCCTTTCCCTCATGCCGATGAGACCGTTGCCGCCGGACACCTTGACCACGTCGTGCGGTGTGCCGAAGCCGTCGTCGACGACCTCGAGGTGCAGCTGCTCCGGCGTGCGGGCCAGCCGGACGGTCGCCGTCGAACCGGTGCCCGCGTGCTTGATGGTGTTGGTCAGTGCTTCCTGCACGATCCGGTAGGTGCTCAGGCCGACACCGGCGGGCAGGTCGTCGACGTCGCCGGTGATCTCCAGGCGGACCGGGACCCCGGCCGCGCGGGCGTTCTCGGCGAGCTCGACCACACCGCGCGCGTCGGGCTGCGGCTCCCACTGCGTCTCGGAGTCCTCGCTGCGCAGCACGCCCAGCAGCCGCCGCATCTCGGTCAGCGCGAGCCGGCCGGTCTCGGCGATCGTGCGCACGGCGTTCTCGGCGACCTCCGGCTGCTTGCGGATCGTGTACGCGGCGCCGTCGGCGTGGACGATCATGACGCTGACCGCGTGGGCGACCACGTCGTGCAGCTCGCGGGCGATGCGGGAGCGCTCCTCGCCGACCGCGAGCCGCGCCTGCTGGTCGCGCTCGGTCTCCAGCAGCTTGAGGCGTTGCTCCAGTTCGTTCTGGTAGGCGCGGCGGGCCCCGATGAACTCGCCCATCGCCCAGCTGAAGCCGAAGATCACGAAGATCATGAACACGAACAGGACGGCCTCTGGCTGGCCGACCTGGAAGACCGCCCAGAGCAGCGTGCCCGCGATCAGCCAGGCCAGGTAGATCAACCCGGCCTTGCGGCCCATGTACGCGACGAGCGTGTACAGCGCGATGGCCATTGCGAAGTCGGCCATCCGCACCGGCAGCCCGGTCTCCCACCCGCCGTGCGTGAACAGCTGCAGGAACCCGCCCGCGAGGATCAGGTAGCTGGAGCCGACCGGGTGGTAGCGCCGGAACGGCAGCGGGCCGAGCAGCAGCAGCGTGACGGCGAGGAACGCGGACACGGACAGGCCGCGGTCGACGCCTGCGACACCCGCTGCCAGGTCGAACAACGCCAAGATCCCGGCGATCAGGGAGTCCCCGAACGCCGGGTGTGCCTTCATCCACAGGCTGAACCGCCGCACCGGACAAGGTTAGGTGCGAGTCGAACTTCCGCGCGTCGCGCCACGGGCTGACACCGGGTACTACCTCGGAGTGAGTTCCTGTGTCGAGGGGTTGATGCACCGCAGGCGTGCTCACGACAGGACGAAGGCAGGGCACCGTGGTAGCTGCCCTGCCTTCATCTGCACTGGACGCCGTCCGCGCGCACTACTTCGCGGAGTAGGGCGACTCGATCTTCGGTGCGGGTCGCGGGTCGCTCACATGTGCGTGGCGCTCCTCGTAGATGCGGTGCTCCTCCGCCATCTGGTCGGCGAGCTGCTGCTGCACCTGGCGATCCCTGATCCTGGCCAGGATCGCCATCGTGACGCCGTGGGCCAGTGCCAGGAGCAGCAGCACGATCCCCAGCTTCACGACCACGTTCTTCACCGCGTCACCGGTCTCGATGCCAATCGTCGAGACCAACGCGAGCAGGCCGAGCACGACGAGGTGGAACAGGACGGCCGTCAGCTTCATCATGCCGCCGGCCTGGTCGTCGTCGTACGCCGCGCGCTTCAGGTATTCCTTGCCACTGCGGTAGATCAGCTGGCCGTCTACGACGACCAGGACGATCCCCAGCACTAGGAACGTCACGTAGCTGTCACCCATGCACGGTGGCTACCCGAGTACGTACGTGCACAAACCGTGGCAGGATTCGGACGTGACGGCGTTGCAGGGACGACAACTGGCCGGCCCGCTCTGCGCGGCGGTGGCCCACCTGTGCGTCGCGCTGCAACAGCAGGTCTCCCCCGCCACGGCCGCCGGTTTCCAGGAGGTCCTGCGCCGGCTGCACGCACCGTTGCAGGTCGCGGTCGCCGGCCGCATCAAGTCCGGCAAGTCGACGCTGGTCAACGCACTGATCGGGCGTCGGGTCGCGCCCACCGACGTCGGCGAGTGCACGCGGCTCGTGACCCGGTACCAGTACGGGACGGTCGACCGGATCGAGGTGGTGCTGCAGGACGGGCGGCGGCAGGTGCTGCCGTTCGACGCCGCCGGCATGATCCCCGCCTCGCTCGGCCTCGACGGCGTCTCGCACATCGAGGCCTACCTGACGAACGCGGTCCTGCGCGACTTCACCGTCATCGACACGCCCGGCCTGGGCTCCCTGGACGCGAGCTCGGTAGCGCGGACCGAGGAGCTGCTGGACCCGGTGTCGCGCAACGCGGTCGCCGGCGCCGAGGCCGTGCTGTACGTCGTGACGCAGGGGGTGCGCGCCGACGACCACCAGACGCTGGCCGCCTTCACCGCCGCCACGGCGTCGCGGGAGGCGGGGCCGGTCAACGCGGTGGCGGCGTTGAACAAGGTCGACGCGGTCGCCCCGGAGTCGGTCGCGGGGTCGGACGGCGACGTGTGGCGCGCCGCCGAGATCCTGGCGGCGAAGCAGGCCGAGCTGCTCAAGCCGCGGGTGGCCGACGTGCTGCCGGTGATCAGCCTGCTCGCCGAGTCCGCGGAGACCGGCGAGTTCACCTCCGCCGACGCCGACGCGCTGCGGCAGCTGGCCGCGCTGGACGCGGACACCCGCACGATGATGCTGATGTCCGGCGACCTCTTCACGTCGTGGGACTGCGCGGTGCCGGCGGGCGTGCGGTCGCGGTTGCTGGAGAAGCTCGACCTGTACGGCATCGGCCGCGCACTGGCCGCCCTGGACGCCGAGCCCGGTCTCACCGCCGGCGCGTTGCGGCGGGTGCTGTTCGACGCGTCGGGGTTCGCCGCCGTGCGGGCGCGGCTCGACGCGGTGTTCCGCTCCCGTGCCGACGGCATCAAGGCGGCGGCCGCGCTCGCGTCGGTGACGTCGCTGGCCGCGGCCGACCCCGGTGAACGGCAGCGCGTGCACGACGCGATCGAGGTGCTGCTGGCCCGGCCGGAGGCGCACCAGCTGCGGTTGCTGGAGGCGTTGACGCTGGTCTCGTCGGGTGCGGTGGTGCTGGCGCCGGACCTGACCGAGGAGGTGCTGCGGCTGGGCAGCACCCCCGGCGTGTCCGGCCGGCTGGGACTGCCCGGCCGTCCGGTGGCGGAGCTGCAGGCGTTCGCGCTGGAACGGGCCGGCTGGTGGCGTTCGTTCGCCTCCTTCGGCGCGACGCCGGCGCAGGCCCGGGTGGCGCACGTCGTCCACAGGGCGTATTTCCTCATTTGGCAGCAACTACGTGCTGGGGGGCACCGATGAGCGTGGGTGGAACCGATCCGGCGGACCTGGCGTCGGACGCTGGTGTGGAGACCATTGCCGACGAGCTGCTCGACCAGGCGCTGGCCGAACGCCGCGCACTGGTCCAGCTCTGCCTGTACGCGCTCGACCGCGCGAGCTCCGGCGTGGTGCAGCGCATCGAGGAAGGTCTGTCGTCCATAGGAGTGGTCGCGGTCCGCGCGGACGGCCAGCGGTTCGACCCCGCGCAGCACGAGGCGGGCGGCACGGTGCCGACGGACGACGTGTCGTTGCTCGGCCTGGTCGCCGAGACCGAGGTCCCCGGCTTCTGCGACCGCGGCCGGGTCCTGCGCGCACCGATCGTGACGGTCTACACGCCCCGATGAGCAACCTCCCGCAGACGGTCCGCGCGACCCGTGAACGCCTCACGGCGGTGGTCCGCGACCTCGACCCGGCGATGGCCGACTGGGTCTCCCGCCGCTCGGTGCCGGAGACCTCGTCCGTCGTGGTCGTCGGCGAGACCAACCGCGGCAAGTCGTCGCTGGTCAACGCACTGCTGGCCGCACCGGGCCTGTCGCCGGTCGACGCCGACGTGGCCACCTCGACCTACCTGGTCTTCCAGCACGGCCCCGACTGGGCCGCCCGCGCCTGCTACCCCGGTGTGCTGGCGCCCGTGTCGTTCCCGCTGCCCGCCTTGATCAACTGGGTGTCCGCGGCCCACGAGCTGCCGCCCGGCGAGCTGCCACCGCGCTACGTCGAGGTCGACGCGCCGATCCCGCTGCTCTCGCGGATGTCCGTTGTGGACACTCCGGGGGTCGGCGGGCTGGAGTCCGTGCACGGCGAGCTGGCCCTGGAGGCCGTCACCTCCGCCACCGCGCTGGTGTTCGTGGTCGACGCCTCCTCCCCGTTCACCCGCGGTGAGCTGGACTTCCTCAAGCGCGTCGGCGACCGGGTCGAGACCGTCGTCTTCGCCCTGACGAAGACCGACCGGTACCGCGGCTGGCGCCAGGTCCAGGACGCGAACACGGCCCTGCTGGCCGAGCACGCCCCGCGCTTCGCCGAGGCGGCGTGGTTCCCGGTCTCCTCCCGCATGTTCGAGATGGCCGCCCAGGCCCCGAACCCCGACGCCGCCGCGATGCTCCGCGAGCGTTCCGGCGTCGCCGCGCTGCAGACCTCGTTGCAGGAGCTGGTCTCCGGCCGCGCCGGGATGCTCGCCGAGGCCAACGCCCTGCGCGCACTGACGACGGTGCTCGCCGAGCTGACCATCCGCCTCGACCACGAGAAGCGCGCCCTGTCCGTCGGCGAGGACGAGGCGGAGGTGCTGCGCGCCCGCCGCGAGGAGCTCGTCACCGAACGCCGTTCCTCCACCCGCGGCTGGCAGGTCCGCCTGCGCGGCGAGGTCCAGCGCGCCCGCGTCGAGAACTCCCACGAGATCTCCCGTCAGATGCGCGACCTGCAGACCTGGTACCGCCAGGCCATCGACACCGCCGACCGCACGGCACTGGCGGCGTTGCCCGCCCAGGTCGACACGGCACTGCAGGTCGTCTCCAGCCGCATCTCCACCGTGCTGTCGGTGCGCCTGGCCGCCATCGCCGACACCGTGCTGTCCTCGTTGTTCAGCCCCGACGAGCTGACCCTGATCCGCGGCCAGTTCGCCCGCGGCGAGCGACCCCCGGTCGTGTTGCGCCCCAAGGAGAAACGCCCACCCACGGCAGAGGACAAACTGCTGGTGTTCATGGGCGTCTCCGGCGGCCTCGGCGCCGGCAAGCTCGCCGTCATGCCGCTGGCGGGCCTCGGCATCGCCGCGCTGAACCCGATCGTCCTGCCGGTGACCATCGCGCTGGGCCTGGGCGCCGGCTGGTGGATGGCCAGGACCCGCACCCACACCGCCGAGAAGCAACACGTCAAGCAGTGGCTCTCCGACGCCATCGCCGACGCGCGGTCGATGGTCGACCAGCTCGCCGCCGAACAGCTCATCGAGGCCGAACAGGCGTTGTCGCTGGCGCTGGACGAGGCGCTGGCCAAGCGGATCGAGGCCATCGAGGCCGAGCTGCGCGAGGTCGACAAGGCCCTCCGCATGGAGGCCGGTGAACGCGGCCGCGAGCTCCAGGCCGTGACGCGTCAGCTGGCGGAGGTGGAGTCGGGGCGGTCCAGGGCGGAGGAGCTGCTGGGCCGCATCCGCCAGGTCCGCGACCGCACCTAGGCTTCGGTGACCTGCACGACCAGCGGCCACGACTCCTCGGCGAGGTGGTGGTGGCCCGGGAAGTGGTCGACGTGCACGTGGTGGTCGAAGTCCGCCTCCTCGGCCAGATCGCGCAGCACCTCGCCCAGCACCGCCAGGTGCTCGGCCCCACCGCTGACCACGAGCTCCTGGTCCACCACGTCGACCACGACCTCGCCCCCGGTCACCCGGACCTCCAGTGCCCGCAGGCACGTCTCGTACGGGGCCGGGTCGGTCAGCTCCGTCTCCACCCGCCCGCCCGTGCAAAAGAACAGGTCGGCGGCCTGCGCGACCGACCCTCGGGAGCCCGACAGGTCGACCTCCCGCGTACGCGACGAGCAGCGCAACACGACTGCCATGACTGTTCCTCCGGTCGGCGGGTGTGGTTGGCGGTGGAACCAAACCGGCATAACGTAGGTCAGACCGGTACGCAGAAGGTGTAGGAGGTGTGTCCCGGTGTACATCGACGAGAACGGTGCGGCCGACGCCGAGCTGAAGGTGACCGTCGAGGACGAGGAGTACACCGCCGACGTCACCTTCGACCTGAACGACGACGGCGTGAACGACTCCGCCGTGGTCGAGACGGACGACGGCGGCCATCTGGCGTTCACCGACACGAACGGCGACGGTGACGCCGATCTGATGAGCACGTTCGACAAGGACGGCAATCTCCTGAGCCAGGCGCGGTTCGAGGAGAATTCCGGTGAGTGGGTTGCCGTCCACCCGGACGACCAGACGCAACAAAAGACGAATTCCGGTGCTTCGCAGACGATTGTCGTGGACACCGACGAAGGTGAGCGAAAGGTCGGTCCGGCGACCGAGGACACCGACGGCGACGGCAAGGCCGACACCGCGGTGGTCAAGGACGACGAGGGCGACACCTGGCTGTTCACCGACAAGAACGGTGACGGGCGGGCCGACGTGGCGACCGAGATCACACGGTCTGGCGAGGTCACGATGTCCGAGCAGCGCGGTGACGACTGGGTCGAGGTCGAGCACGGGCACATCGAGTCCGACGGCCGGTACGTGACGGACTCCAAGAGCGGCGTTCTGGACGACTCGGACGAGTGGTTCGAGGAAGAACGGTTCAACGGGGTCGTCCGAATCGATTCCACGACCGGGCAGTGGATCAGCCCCAACTGAAGCGCAGCTCACAGGCCCCGATGTGGTGAGAACCGCATCGGGGCCTCTTGTGTTTTTCCCCCGTCGTGGACGCCTTAACTCCGTCCGTGTGCTGAATCGATTCCAGAATCGGTTTTGTGAGGCAAGCGACAGGCTGGGGGTGCGTTACCTGCCATTCACCGGGCTAACCTCGGTCCATCCCCTTCCACGTGCGCCCGGCCCCACCGGGCGTTGTGGAGCTATTCCCGAGGACGACGAAGTCCCGCACACCGGACGATCCACGTCCTCGGGCGGCCGAGGCGTTCAGTCAGGAGACGAGACGAGATGACGGCAGTGACCATTCCCGGTCTCGACCACGCACCTACCAACCACGCGCGTCTGCTCGCATGGGTTCAGGAAGTCGCAGAGCTGACCTGCCCCGACGAGGTTGTTTGGGCTGACGGGTCCCAGGCCGAATGGGACCGCCTCACGAAGAAGCTCGTCGACGCCGGCACGTTCGTGCCGCTGAAGAAGAAGCCGAACTCGTTCTGGGCCGCCTCCGACCCCAGCGACGTGGCCCGCGTGGAGGAGCGCACGTACATCTGTTCGGTGCGCGAGGAGGACTCGGGCGCGACGAACAACTGGATGGACCCTTCCGAGATGAAGGCCATCATGACCGAGCTCTACCGGGGCTGCATGCGTGGCCGCACGATGTACGTGATCCCGTTCTGCATGGGCCCGCTCGACGCGGAGAAGCCGATGCTGGGCGTCGAGATCACGGACTCGGAGTACGTGGTCGTCTCGATGCACATCATGACCCGCATGGGCAGCAAGGCCCTCGCGGTCTTCGGTGACGACGCGGACTTCGTGCCCGCGCTGCACTCGCTGGGCGCTCCGCTGGAGCACGGCCAGGAGGACGTGCAGTGGCCGTGCAACGAGACCAAGTACATCTCGCACTTCCCGGAGACCCGCGAGATCTGGAGCTTCGGCTCCGGCTACGGCGGCAACGCCCTGCTCGGCAAGAAGTGCTACTCGCTGCGCATCGCGTCCGTGATGGCGCGCGACGAGGGCTGGCTCGCCGAGCACATGCTGATCCTCAAGCTCACCTCGCCGGAGAACAAGGCGTACTACGTCGCCGCCGCGTTCCCGTCGGCCTGCGGCAAGACGAACCTCGCCATGCTGGAGCCCACCATCCCGGGCTGGAAGGTCGAGACGCTCGGCGACGACATCGCCTGGATGCGCTTCGGTGAGGACGGCCGCCTGTACGCGGTGAACCCGGAGAACGGCTTCTTCGGCGTCGCGCCCGGCACCGACTACCACACCAACCCGAACGCGATGCGCACCATCGCCAAGGGCAACTCGCTGTTCACGAACGTCGCGCTGACCGACGACGGCGACATCTGGTGGGAGGGCATGGGCGAGCCCCCGGCCCACCTCACCTCGTGGAAGCACCAGGACTGGACGCCGGACAGCGAGGAGCTCTCCTCGCACCCGAACTCCCGCTACTGCACGCCGATCGAGCAGTGCGACATCAAGGCGCCCGAGTGGGACGACCCGAAGGGCGTGCCGATCAGC
This sequence comes from Lentzea sp. NPDC037011, assembly GCF_055607425.1. Taxonomy (NCBI): domain Bacteria; kingdom Bacillati; phylum Actinomycetota; class Actinomycetes; order Pseudonocardiales; family Pseudonocardiaceae; genus Lentzea; species Lentzea sp. NPDC037011. Next base: position 295,426 of record NZ_JBVJRT010000001.1, read on the forward strand.
GCGATCTTCTTCGGTGGCCGTCGCGCCACGACGATCCCGCTGGTCACCGAGTCGCGCGACTGGCAGCACGGCACCTACATGGGCGCCACGCTGTCGTCGGAGACCACGGCCGCCGCGGTCGGCAAGACCGGTGTCGTGCGTCGTGACCCGATGGCGATGCTGCCGTTCATCGGCTACAACGCCGGCGACTACTTCCAGCACTGGGTCGACCTCGGCAAGCGCGCCGACGCCGACAAGCTGCCGAAGATCTTCTACGTCAACTGGTTCCGCCGCGGCGACGACAAGCGCTTCCTGTGGCCCGGGTTCGGCGAGAACTCGCGCGTGCTGAAGTGGGCCATCGAGCGCATCGAGGGCAAGGCCGCCGCCCAGGAGACGCCGATCGGCTACGTGCCGACCGCCGCTGACCTGGACCTGGAGGGCCTGGACGCGCCGATCGAGGACATCGAGGCCTCGCTCGCGTTCGACGCCGACGAGTGGCGTGCCGAGATCCCGCTGGTCGAGGAGTGGTTCGACAAGATCGGCGAGAAGGTGCCGACCACGCTCCGCGACCAGCTCGCCGCTCTGAAGCAGCGCCTCGGCTGACCTTTCACGGCACGCGGGGACCCCGCGTTCCCCCAGAGGGAACGCGGGGTCCCCGCGTGCGTTTTCAACGGGGGCGGGGAGTGACTGGGTCGCTGAGGTGGGGTATCACTGAGGGGTGACGCAGGACGAGGACTTCCTCGGCGGACTCCACTACGACGGCACCAGCCGCGACGTCGCGGTCGGTCCCTCCACGGGCATCGTCCGCTACTACCCCGTGCCGCCCGCACCACCGTCCCGCACGCCGTGGTGGCGCTACGCCCTCGTGTTCCTCGTCGGACTCGCGCTCGGCGTTGCCGCCGGCGTGGTCCTGTGCAGCGAATTCCTCTGAGTCCGCGCAGCTCATCGTCCATTGCGGACGAAGTTGTCCACAGATGTGGACGGCTCTGTGCACAGGTTGTGGATGGTTGTGGACAGCCCTGTGGGCACACCGGGGCGCGGTCTCTATCGGGAGAAGCGGTCCCGCTCCAGGAATGAACCCGGCCCCTCCCGGGAACGTCTTGTACATGTGATGGCGATCACCAAGATCGTCACCGGGGACGGAAAGGGAGGTGTGCCGTGGGAATCGCAGGAGTCGCGATGCTGGTGCTGTCCCTCGCCGCCGTGCTGATGGTCGTGATCGCCGGATCAGTTGGGCAGCGGGTTGTCGCGGATGCCGAGGAGAGTGCCGCTGAAGGCCCTGGTGGCCTCCGCGTAGCAGATGGCGTTGGTCCAACCCTCTGACCACGCCTGCGAACCGGGGTTCCGCCACGCCGGGAAGACGTCCGTGCGCTTGGACGAACCCAGGTAGTCGTGCACGGCCTTGGTGCACTTTTCCGTCGCGATGGCGTTCATCTGCTCCTTGGACGGAGCCGGGTCGCTCGGCTTGCCGAGGGAGACCACACCGCCGGGCACGGCCTCGGCGAGGTGCGCGCCGTTGCAGGCCGTCACCTTCACCTCCGCGTCCTTCGACGGTGAGCCGCTGGTGCAGGTCTGGAACGTCGAGAAGCCGTTCTGGCCGAGGATGTTCTTCACGGAACCCTTGCGCGCCAGCGGCTTCTCGTCGGGGCTGATCTCCACGACGGTGCACAGCCGCCAGCGCTGACCGTCCTTCCAGCCCTGCTCGTTCGGCCAGAAGGCCCACACCCGCAGGCGCGTCGAGTCCGCGTCGCCACTGCCCAGGTACTCGGTCAGCACCGAACGGCACGGCGGCAGCGCGACCTTGCGCAGCGCCTGCGTGTCCGGGTAGCTCGCGCCGAGACCGGAGAGCTCACCGACGCTCATCACCTCGGCCTCGTGCGCCCCGGCGCAGTCGAGGACCTTGAGGTCGAACGCGTTCATGCACTGCCCCGCCTTCGGCAGCGTCGGCGCGGACGCGCTGGCGGTGGACGGCATCGGTCCGGGGACCGCCTGCCCGCCCACGTTGATCGTGCAGGCCGAGACCGCCCACGCGCTCAAGAAGATGCCCACCGCCAGCCGCACACGAGTCACACCGCAGAGACTAGGGCCTTGACCTGATCGGCGATGGCCCGGCGCTGGTTTTCGAAGGCCGCATCGGTCAGCGCGGCCGGGTCGGCGGGCTGCCCGAGGACCGGCGTGTGCAGGTGTCCACCGAGGACTTCCGTTGCCCCGTAACCGATCCGCAGCCGGTTCGCGCGGTACATGCTCTCGTTCGACAGGTAGTCGCCGCCACCGCCGACCGCCGCGGCCGCACCGGGGGTGGGCTCGTCCGTGCGGCAGTCCTGCTGCGAACCGACCGGCGTGCCGACCTTCCACTCGCAGAAGCTGCGGTTGAGCACCACGGGGTACGGACCGGTGCCCGCGTCGATCATCTTCTGGTACGGCAACGAGGTCTCGATGAACTCGGTCGCCGGCTGCGGCCACCCGGCCGCGTCCGGGACGCTGCCGAACGTGCGCACGTCGTTGTTGTCCGGCGAGCCGCCCCGCCAGCGAGCCGCCCACCGTTCGACGTCGAACCGGTCCGGCCGGCCCTGGCTGATCGTCACGAACCCGTCCGGCCGGTTCCGCTGCTGCAACGCGGAACCGTAGAACTGCTCGACGATCCCCTCGTCGAAACCGCCCCACAGCACCGGGAGCACCGCCGCCTGCACCACGACCTTGCCGCCGGGAGTGTCGATCTCACGGCCGTCGAGCTGCAACGCCGCCGCACCGGCCGGGTTGGCGCGCCGGACGTTCGTGCCGGTGAGCTGGAACGGGTCGAAGCCGGTCACCGCGATCCGCCGCACCCCCGGCCTCACCGGGAACGCCGCGTCGCTCAGCCCGCGCGAGGCCCAGTCGAACTGCTGGATCAGCTTCGCCCGGTCGTTGACGGACAACGCGAACCGCGGCTTCCACTGCCGCAGCGCGCTGGTGAGCTGCAAGCGCGCCCAGTAGAGCGGGCGGTCGTCGTAGGCGTCGTGCGCGAGCGGTTTCGCGCTCTGCGCGCGGGCGACGGCGGCCTTCCACAGCGCGTTGCCCTCGTTCACGACGAACTGCCGCGCCTGCTTCGCGACGATCTGGCGGCACAGCTTGGCGGTGAAGTCCCCGACCCTGCCGTCGAACCCGCCGAGCGCCACCAGTGCGGGACCGACCGCGGGCCCGCCGGGCACGAGCACGTCGTCGAGCCGCTGCTCCTCGACCGTGAGCGGTGCGGCGGTGTCGTAGCAGTGCGCGTCCTGGGCCTGCGCGACCCCCGGCGCCACGACGAGCGACGCCGTCGCGATGAGTCCGACCAGACCGGCGATGGTTTTCACACCTAGATGCTTAGCGCAACGGGCCACCCGGCAAACCCGCCAGGTGGCCCGTTGTCGTCAGCCTTGCGTCTCGACAGGTGTCAGTGCGCGGCCACCGGCTTGACCCGCGGGCTGTCCTCGTCGACGTGGTAGTCCGACGGGTCGGTGTGGTCGACGCCGTTGGAGACCCCGGCCTTCCTCGCGATCAGCGTGGCGATCACCGCGACCAGCAGGTTCACCACCAGCGCCACGATGCCGACGTAGATCTGCACGGTAGAGGCGCCGAACGGGTGCCAGCCGAAGATCGACAGCTTGCCGAGCGGCAGCGCCGACCCGGCGAAGTGCGCCTTGCCGATGGCCGGGTTGCCGATGTTGTAGAGCAGCCACATGCCGTAGCCCATGCCCGCGACCCAGCCGGCGATCAGGCCGTAGACGTGGAACCAGCGGGTGTACAGCGCGATCGCGACCGCCGGCAGCGTCTGCAGGATCATCACGCCGCCGATGAGCTGCAGGTCGATCGAGAACTGCGGGTCGACGAACACGATGAACGCGACAGCGCCGAACTTCACGACCAGCGACGCGAGCTTGGCCTGCTTCGCCTCCTGCGCCGGCGTCGCGTCCTTCTTCACGTACTCCTTGTAGACGTTGCGCGTCCACAGGTTCGCCGCCGCGATCGACATGATCGCCGCGGGCACCAGCGCACCGATGCCGATGGCCGCGAACGCGATGCCCGCGAACCACGACGGGAAGTTCTGGCCGAACAGCTCGGGAACGATCGTGTTCGTGTCGGGGCGGCCGGTCGCCTGGTTGACGATCGGCTTGGTGCCCGCGCTGATCGCGACGTAGCCCAGCAGCGCCAGCAGACCCAGCACCAGCGAGTACGCCGGCAGCGCGACCATGTTGCGCTTGATGACGTTGCGGCCGCGGCTCGCGAGGATGCCGGTCAGCGAGTGCGGGTAGATGAACAGCGCCAGCGCGGAGCCCAGCGCCAGCGTCGCGTACTGCAGCTGGTTGTTGCTGTTCAACAGGATGCCGTCGGTCTTGGCCGGCGTCGCGTCGAACTTGGCCTGCGCGTCGTTGAAGATCTCGCCCCAGCCGCCGAACTTCGCGGGCAGGTAGACGATCGCCACGAGGATGACGATGTAGATCAGGATGTCCTTGACGAACGCGATCAGCGCCGGCGCCCGCAGGCCCGACTGGTAGGTGTAGAGCGCGAGGATCACGAACGCGATGAACAGCGGCAGGTGGCCGAGGATGCCGGAGCCGTTGAGGCCCATCGACCGCAGCACCGCTTCGAGACCGACCAGCTGCAGCGCGATGTACGGCATGGTCGCGACGATGCCGGTGACGGCGATGATCAGTGCCAGCCAGTGCGAGCCGTAGCGGCCCTTCACGAAGTCGGCGGGCGTGACGTAGCCGTGCACGCGGCTGACCGACCACATGCGCACCAGCGGCAGGAAGACGATCGGGTAGAGCACCACCGTGTACGGCAGGGCGTAGAAGCCGAGCGCACCGGCACCGAACATCAGCGCCGGCACAGCGACGAACGTGTACGCGGTGTAGAGGTCGCCACCGACCAGGAACCACGTGATCCAGCTGCCGAACTTCCGGCCGCCCAGACCCCACTCGTCGAGGTGGTCGAGGGTCTCGCCCTTCTGCCACCGCGCCGCCACGAAACCCATGACCGTGACGAGCAGGAAGAGGACGCTGAAGACGATCAGCTCAGTCCACTGCATCAGTTCGCTCCCTCGTCCAGGTCGTCGACACCCAGCTCGTCCGGCTTACCGGTGACGACCGGCGCGTCCTTGGTCTTCATGTAGACCAGACCGACGGCGAGCACGCCGACCGGCACGAACACGAACTGGTACCAGTAGAAGAAGGGGAGCCCGAAGAGGCGGGGCTCGTCCATGTTGAACCACGGTGTGATGAGCATCAGCAGCGGGACTATCAGCAACAGGTTCCAGTTGCTCCAGCGCAAGCCGGTCCTGGGTTCCGACGGCATGGGGCCCTCCGTGTACGCGGTGTTGCGCGGATGTTAGGCCTGACGACACGGCTCGTCAGCACGCTGATCGGAATCGTTGCACTCCGCTTAACACTTTCTTTGGGCGGTCAGCTCCGCGCTTCCCCGAGCTGCTCGACGAGGTCGGCCTCCGCGAGGTCGAAGTACTCCCGCAGCTTGCCGGTCGCGCGGTCCACGTCACCCGCGTTGAGCAGCTCGACGATCTCCCGGTTCAGCGGCAGGTACGCCAGGTGCAGCCGCTTCGGATCGCTGACCACCCGGAACGCCAGCATGAGTTCCGCGAACAGCCGGTCGGACTCCTCGCTCAGCCGGCTGCTGCCCGCCAGCCCCACGATCCCGCGGTGGAACCGCACGTTGGCCGTCCCGACCCGCCCCCAGTCCTTCCTGGACCCGTGCGAGAGCGCTTCCTCGACCGGCATCCGCACCGCGTTGCGCCGCGCCTCGTCGACGTCGGCCCACTTCTGCAGCGCACCGCACTCGATCACCCGCCGCGCCGCGTAGAGGTCGCGCACGTCCTCGGCCGTCGGCGTCCGCACGAACACCCCGCGGCTGTGCTCGTGCACGAGGATTCGATCCCGCGTGAGCAGCCGGAACGCTTCCCGCAGCGTGTTGCGGCTGACCCCGAGCGCCCCGCCGATCGCCTCCTCGCTGAGCCGCAGGCCCGGTGCCAGCTCCCCGTCGAGCACGCGCTCGCGCAGCATGTCGGCGACCTTCTGCGCGGTGCTGGCCCGCTCCAGGCCGCCCTTGCCCTGCGCCAGCGTCGACACCCACGTCTCGGTCACCGCGCCAGTCTATTTGCGGGATCGTTCGATTGCAGTATCGTTCAACAATTCTACAATCGCGCGCCGGTGCCCACGCATCGCCGCACCGGATCGCGCCTGCCCCGCCTCACCGGGCCTGGACCAGCGCCGCCGCCCCGACCAACCCCGCTTCCCCACCGAGCTCCGCCGCCCGCACCTCAAGACCCGCCAGGTACGACAACCCGGCGTGCGCCTTCAACGCCCGCCGCACCGGCTCGAACAGCAGCTCACCGGCCTGCGCCACCCCGCCGCCGATCACCGCCACGTCCAGGTCGCACACCGCAGCCGCCCCCGCGATGGCCATCCCGACGGCTCGGCCAGCGCGGTCGAAGGCGGCCAGCGGGATCTCCTCACCGGCGAGCGCTGCGGCGGCGAGCAGGGCGGCGTCGGCGTCGTCCGGGGCCTGCCAGCCCGCGTGGCGCGCCCAGGCGACCATGCGGGGGCCGGCGGCCACGGTTTCCACGCAGCCGCGGCCGCCGCACGTGCACGGGGTGCCGTCCGGGTCCACGACGACGTGGCCGATGTGGCCGGCGTTTCCGGTGCGACCGCCGAACGGGCGGCCGTCGAGGACCAGGCCGCCGCCGACGCCGGTCGAGACGACCAGGCCGACCAGGTAGCGGCTGCCCTGGCCGGCGCCGCGCCAGTGTTCGCCGAGGGCCATGCAGACGCCGTCGCCGGCCAGTTCCACCGGCACACCGGGGAGCAGGGACGCCACCGAGTCGCGCAGCGGGAAGTTCCGCCAGGACGGCACGTTGATCGGCGACACGGTGCCGTCCACCGTGTTGACCGGGCCGGCCGAGGCGATGCCCACGCCGGCCACCGCCACGTCGGCGACCACCGACGTGACCAGCGACGACACCGCGGGCCACGGGTCCGCGGCGGGAGTGGGGACGCGGGTGGTCCGCACCACCGCGCCGGAGGGGGCGACGAGGGCGGCGGCGATCTTGGTGCCGCCGAAGTCCAGTGCCAGCACCAGATCAGTCACGGTCGCCGATCCTAATCCGCGCACTCCGGCAGCGGCTCCACACCGATCACAGTGGACGGTGTGGCGGCGGGGTCAGCGCTTCAGCATCCGGGTGAGACCGGCGGCCACGGTCGTCGCCAGCACCCAGCCGGACACGATCAGGCCGGACGCGATCCACATCGACGTGCCCGGTGTCTGCCAGCGGTTCTTGTTGCCGAAGTCCACGATGGGCACGACCAGGTCGATCGTGTAGAGCCACGCGTTCCACGGCAGGTGGTCGTCCTCGTTGATCGGCACCAGCGGGCCCTTGTGCTGGAACCAGATGCTCCCGATCAGCCACGCGGTGATCAGCCACCCCAACGCGCGCGCCGGGCGGTAGCCGTAGCCGACCATCGAGCGCTGCAGGAAGCTCCACAGCAGCACCAGCGGCCCGAAGAACCGCATGCCCTCGGCGACCGCGCGGTACCGCAGGCGCTGCTTCTCGATCAGCACGGTGGAGGCGTGCTCCTCGTTGCCGGCCGCGGTCAGCATCTCCGCGAACTGGTCGTACGGGCGCGGGTGGTAGCTGCGCCGCATCGCGTGCCGCAGCCAGCGCAGCCGCTGCTCGACCTGGGCGTCGTCGCGCAGGTCGATCGGGTGGGCCAGCGAGTCGTAGCGGAAGTCGTCGAGGTCGATGAAACCGGTGGCGTTCCAGAAGTTCTCGTTGTCGTCCAACGAGTTGCAGCGCGCCTGCCGCAGCGTCACGAGACCCTTCGGCGGTGACACCACGTTCAGCATCAGCTCCTGGACCTGCATGCCCATGCCGTTCAACGCGTGGCTGTCGAGCTTGTAGCCGAGCACGCCGCCGTTGAAGTTCGCCATGCGGCCGATCACCGCGCGCCGGCACCGCACCCCGCCGTGCGCCACGAACTCCTTCTCGCCGCGCGCGCAGATGAGGTCGCGGCCGATGGTGGCACCGCCGATGTCCAGCGACGGCTTCTCCCGCGGCTGGTGGCGGTACTTGCCCGGCTTGGTCAACCGGCTGCCGCGCAGGTCGAGGTTCGCGCCCACGGTCACGGCGCGCAGCTCCAGCCCGCCGGAGACGTTCGACTCGCGGACCACGAAGTTGCTGCCCACCCGCGTCCGGTTCGCCAGCACGGCGTCCGCGAACGGGTTGTCCACAACGGCGCGTTCCACGGTGATGCTGCCGCGCACGTGCGTGTCGACCATCCGCAGCTGGCCCTGGATGTGCACGCCGCGGCCCACGACGTCACCGCCGATCTCCGCGCCGTCGACGTGCAACGCGCGCCCGGCGCCGGTCGGCTCGGTGCCGACGGCGGGGGGCGACACGGCGTCCAGCACGGCGTCGGCGAACGACAGCGTGCCGCCGATCTTCGCGTTCACCGCGCGGATCGTGCCCGCACTGGTGAAACCGCGGTCGAGCTCGACGTCACCGGACACGTCCACGCGGTCGAGGACCAGCGTCGCCGACGGGTCCGCGTGCGGGTCGGTGGTCTCGTCGAACTCCGCGCCGCGCGACAGCACCGCGCCGCGCAACGACAACGCCGAGCTGATCCGGGCGTTCGCGAGGAACACCACGCCGTGCGAGGTGAACGTGCCGAGGAAGTTGCCGCCGACCTGCACCCCGTTGCCGTTCAACGTGAACCCGTCGGCGTTGCTCAGCACCGCGCTGACGAGGTTGACGTTGCCGCCGATCCGCGCACCGGCGATCCGGATCTCGCCCTCGGTGCGGATGCCGAAGCCGAGCAACGCGCCGGCGAGCGTCACCCGGTCGGCGTGCACGCACAGCCCGCCGGGAACGCTGAACTCGCTGTCGCGCAACAGGACCGAGCCCGCGATGTCGGCGTCGGTCAGGTCGACGAGCCCGCCGACGCGACAGCCGAGCAGCGAGACGTCGTTGCTGCTGTGCAGGTTGCGCGCCTGCAGACCGGGCAGGTCGCAGTCGGTGAAGGAGATGCCGGCGAGGTTCGCCTGCCGCAGGTCCGGTGTCGCCTCGAACCGGCAGCGCTCGAACTCCAGCACGTACGGCACCTCGACCGCGCGCAGGTCGAGCACGCCGGTGACGACGTGGTCCACCACGCGGATGACGGGTGGGGTGCTCGGCTTGCGCCGCGGCAACCGCCACCCGCCACCGCCGGTGCTGTTCTCGTTCTCCCCCAGGCCGCGCAGTACGTCAGCCGCAGGGAGCCTCTTCTGCGTGGCCACCGCACCAGTGTGACCGGCCGCGCCGCGTTTCGAGGTCGATCACGAGGAACCGGCGCGGCTATGCGGACGGCCCCTGGTGCGTCGGGTCGAGCACGCGCGACAGGAACGACTTGGTGCGCTCCTCCTGCGGGTTGCCGATCACCTCGGCCGCCGGGCCCGCCTCGACGATGTAGCCGCCGTCCATGAAGATCACCTTGTCGGCGACCTCGCGGGCGAACTGCATCTCGTGCGTGACGACCAGCATGGTCATGCCCTCGTCGGCGAGCTGCCGCATGACGCCGAGCACGTCACCGACGAGCTCGGGGTCGAGCGCGGAGGTCGGCTCGTCGAACAGCATCACCTCTGGGTCCATCGACAGCGCGCGGGCGATCGCCACGCGCTGCTGCTGCCCGCCGGACAGCTCCGCGGGCATGGAGTTGGCCTTCTCCTTGAGCCCCACGCGTTCGAGGTTGCGCAACGCGATCTCGTTCGCCGCCTGCTCGCTGCGCTTGAGCACCTTGCGCTGCGCCACGGTCAGGTTGTTCATGACGTTGAGGTGCGCGAACAGGTTGAAGCCCTGGAAGACCATGCCGATCTTCGTGCGCGCGAGGTCGATGTCGACGTCCGGGTCGGTGAGCTCGACGCCGTTGACGACGATCCGGCCTCCCTGGGGCTCCTCCAGCAGGTTGATGCAGCGCAGCAACGTGGACTTGCCGGAACCGGACGGGCCGATGATGCAGACCACGTCACCGCGGTTGACCTGGAGGTCGATGTTCTTCAGGACCTCGAGCGGGCCGAACGACTTCTTCAGCCCGCTGATCTCGACACTGACGTCGCTCATACGACGGCCACCTTCTTCCCGCCGGAGCGCCGTTCCAGGTACCGCGACAGGTAGCCCAGCGGCAGCGTGATCACCAGGTAGGACAGGCCGACCACGAGGATCGGCGTCAGCGTGGGGCTGCGGCTGAGGAACTCGCGGCCGAACTTGAGCAGCTCGTAGTCGTCGCGCGCCAGGCCGATGACGTAGACCAGCGACGAGTCCTTGGTGAGCAGGATCAGCTCGTTGGTCAGCGGCGGCAGGATGATCCGGAACGCCTGCGGGATCACGATCGTGATCATCGCGCGGCCCCGCGACATGCCCAGCGAGCGCGCGGCCTCGACCTGGCCCTTCGGCACCGCCTGGATGCCGGCGCGGACCGTCTCCGCGATGTAGGCACCGCCGACGAGGCCGAGCGCCATCATCACGATCGAGTAGATGTCGAACTTCAGCTGGAACGCCAGCGGCACCGCGACGGTGAACGCGAGGAACACCAGCAGGGCGGGGACACCGCGGAAGAACTCGATGTAGACGGTGGCGATCCACCGGTACGGTGCCACCGACGAGAGCTTCATCAGTGCCAGCAGCAGGCCGAGCACCAACGCGAGCCCGAACCCGAACAGCGTGTAGATGACGGTGTTCTTGAACGCGACCGTGATGAGCTCGGGGAACATCGCCCCCGCGGTATCCACGTCGAAGAACGTGTGCGCGATCTCCGACCAGTTCGCGGTGAACGCCACCACCAGTGCGACCAGCACCAGCAGGCCGTACTGCGCGTACCTGAAGTATGTGGCGCGCTTTCGCTTGGACAGCGCCATGTGAGGCTCCTAGCGGATCGGTCCGGACGTGAGACGGGGTCGGCAGGTCCTCTGCCGACCCCGTGGGAAGCCGCTTACTTCGACGCCGGCTTCTTGCCGAACCACTTCTCGTAGATCTTGTCGTACTCGCCGCTGCTCTTCGCGTCCTTCAACACCTGGTTGACGACGTCGAGCAGGGCCTTGTTGTCCTTCTTGATGCCGATGCCGTACTTGTCGCCGGTCGGGAACTCCGTCGTCACCTCGGTGTCGGGGAACTCCTTGGCGTAGTCGTACAGCGGGCCGTTGTCGTTGATCGCGGCGTCGACGGACCCGGTGCGGACCGCCGTCTCCTGCAACGTCAGGTCCTCGAACTGCACGACCTCGTAGCCGTACTTCTCCTTGTTCTCGTTCGCGTAGATCTCACCGGTGGTGGACTGCTGCACGCCGAGCTTCTTGCCCTTCAGCGCGGCCAGGTCCTTGTAACCGGTGCCCTTCTTCACGAGCAGGGCCTGCTCGGCGTCGAAGTACGGGTCCGAGAAGTCGAGCGCCTTCTTGCGCTCGTCGGTGATCGTCATCGCCGCGGCGGCGACGTCGCAGTCGCCGACGTTGAGGCTCTGGCCGTTCTGGATGCCCTCGAACGCGGTGTCGAGGATCTCCTGCTGGACGTTCAGCTTCTTGGCCACCAGGTCGACGAGGTCGACGTCGAAGCCGATGGTCTTGTCGCCCTCGCTGTACTGGAAGGGCTTGTACGACAGGTGCGTGCAGGTGACGAGCTTGCCGTCCTTGACGAGCTTCACCCCGCTGTCGCTGCTGGTGCCGCCACCGCTGTTGGTGCTCGTCGCGCAGCCGGTCAGCGCGGTCAGCGCTAGGGCCGCTGCGGGCAGCAGGGCGAGCACGTGCCTGGTTCGACGAGCCACTGCGTCACTCCTCGTAACTGTTGCGGACGAGTGAACGGGATACTGCCACCCGGGTGACGTGGTGGACAGCACGTGCGTGTTACAGGCCACTCCGTTGCAACAATTTTGCGTGACATGGGCAAATCGGCCGCAGGATGTTGCGCAAATTGGCCTAGATCACACAACGTCTGCACGTATTGCACACGAATGGTGACGAACTGCGAGCGCGTCCTTGATCAGGATTTGATCACGGGGACCGCGGGTCGGTCCGGTTCCGCCTCAGCTGCTCCGTTCCGCGAGCAGCCCCGCCACCAGCGCCGTCCACCCCGTCTGGTGCGTCGCCCCGAGCCCTTCGCCCGTGTCGCCGTCGAAGTACTCGCTGAACGTCACGTGCCGCCGCCAAAGGGGTGACTCCGACGCCTCGATCCGCTTGCCGTCCGACGGCCGGCGCCCGTCGTGGTCGGGCAGGAACAGCCCGACCAGCCGGTCGCTCAGCTCGTCCGCGACCTGACCGGCCGTCATCGCCCGCCCGGAGTTCGTCGGCATCTCCACCTGGAACTCGCCGCGGTGGAACGCCTCGACCGTGCGCAGCGCCTCGACCAGCAGGGCGTTCGTGGGCAGCCAGACCGGGCCGCGCCAGTTCGAGTTGCCGCCGAACATCGGGGTGTGCGACTCGCCCGGCTCGTAGCCCATCCGGTGGTCCTGCCCGGCGACCTTGACCTCCAGGCCCTCGCGGTGCGCGGCGCTCAGCGACCGGATGCCGTGCGGCGAGAGGAACTCGTGCTCGTCGAGCATCCGGTGCAGCACCCGCCGCAGCCTGTGCTCGTCCAGCAACGACGCGAACGCGCCGCGCTCGTAGTGGAACGTGATGAACTGCCGCAGCTCCGGCCGCCGCTTGAGCAGGTGCTCCAGGCGTGACGTGAAGCCGTGCAGCTCCTCCAGCACCCACGGTTCCAGCACCGCGGACGCCAGCAGCGGGATCAGGCCCACCATCGACCGCACCCGCACCGGTTCGGACTCCACTGACCCGTCGTGGGCGCGCCGGGAGACCCGGTCGTAGCAGAAGCCGTCCTCGTCGTGCCAGATGCCGCTGCCCGACGACCCGAAGTGCGTGAACGCCTCCGCGATCGACAGGAAGTGCTCGACGAACTTGGTCGCCACGTCCTCGTACGACTCGTCGTCGCGCGCCAGCTCCAGCGCGATCTGCATGAGGTGCAGGCTGTAGGCGGCCATCCACGACGTGGCGTCGGACTGCTCCAGCCGCCACTCGCCGAGCATCGGCTCCGACCGGTTGACCGGGCCGATGTTGTCCATGCCGAGGAAGCCGCCCTCGAACAGGTAGCTGCCGCCGGCGTCCTTGCGGTTGACCCACCAGGAGAAGTTCAGCAGCAGCTTGTGGAAGACCTTGGCGAGGAACCCGCGGTCCCTGCTGCCGTCCGCGCGGTAGACCTGCAGCGCCGCCCACGCGTGCACGGGCGGGTTGACGTCGCCGAACTCCCACTCGTAGGCGGGGATCTGGCCGTTCGGGTGCATCATCCACTCGCGGCAGAACAGCAGCAGCTGCTCCTTCGCGAACGCCGGGTCGACCAGCGTGAACGGGATCGTGTGGAACGCGAGGTCCCACGCCGCGAACCAGGGGTACTCCCACTCGTCCGGCATCGAGATCACGTCGGCCACGTCGAGGTGCCGCCAGTGCACGTTGCGCGCCTCGGGGGTGCGCCGCGAGCTGGGCGCCTCGGGCTTCGTCGGGTCGCCGTCGAGCCAGTCGCGGGTGCGGAAGCGGTAGTGCTGCTTCGTCCACATCAGACCGGCGAGCGCGCGCCGCAGCACGTGCCTCTGCTCAGGCCCCGCCTCGGGCGCGATCGCGTCGTGGAACTCGTCGGCCTCCCGCCTGCGGGCGGCCATGGTCTCGGCGAAGCTCGGCCCGAACGGGTCCACGTGCCCGTCGCCGCCGGTCAGCCGCAGCCGCACCGTCACCGTCTCGCCCGGCTCCACCGGGTCGAACGAGTACCAGGCCGCGAACTTCGTGCCCGCCGCACCGGGGTCGTCCGGCCCCACGACCTGGCAGGCGCTGGTCGAGCCGCGCACCACGTACTCGCAGATGCCGTCCTTGGCCCACGGCGACGGGTTGCGCTCGGCCCCGAAGAGCGCCACCTCGTTGCTCTCGTTGTCCGTCATCAGCAACGACGGCGAGTCGTCCAGGTGCAGCGTGTACCGGCCGAGGTTGCCGTGGTCCGCGGTCACCTTGCGCCCGGTCGTGGTGCTCGCGACCAGCCGGCACGGCCGCCCGTCCCGCCCCCACGCCCAGGTGTTGCGGAACCACAGCTGCGGCAGCAGGTGCAGCGGCGCGTCCTCCGGCCCGCAGTTCGTGGCGCTGATCTCGACGCAGATGTCGTCGGTCTCCGCCTTCGCGTACGTGACCACGACGTCGAAGAACCGGTTCTCGTCGAGCACCCCGGTGTCGGACAGCTCCGGCTCCCGGTTCTCCCGCCCCGCGGTGCGCGCCATCTCCCTGAGCCGCTCGTACGGGTACTCGCGCTGCGGGTAGCGGTAGACCACCTGCATCCAGGAGTGGGTGGGCGTCCCGTCGGTCACCCACCAGTGCTCCTTGACGTCCTCGCCGTGGTTGCCCTCCTCGTTGGCGAGACCGAAGTACCGCTCCTTGAGGATCGGGTCCCTGCCGTTCCACAGCGCCAGGGCGAGGTTGAGGAACCCGTGCACGTCGCAGATGCCCGCGATGCCGTCCTCGCCCCACCGGTAGGCCCGCGAGCGGGCGTGGTCGAACGGGAACGACGCCCAGGCGTCACCGCCGGGCGAGTAGTCCTCGCGGACCGTGCCCCACTGCCGGCCGGAGAGGTACGGCCCCCACAGCCGCCACGGCGAAGTCGGTGTGCCCGACTCCGCGAGACGCGCCCGTTCCGCTTCTTCGCCCATCGACCCAGTGTGCGTCACGGGTCAGGACGATTGCTGGGGCCCGGGTGTGGTTTGGGTCGTACCTCACTGAAAGACCGGGTCAGGACCCCTGTGCCGCGTGCGCGTCCAGCACCAGCGCGACCGCCTCGGTGACCCTGGCCGCGTGCGCCAGGTGCAGCCACTCGTCCGGCACGTGGCAGTTCGAGTCCGGTCCGATCACGCCGGTGACCACGAACTGCGCCTCCGGGTACGCCTCGTGCAGCAGCCCCATGAACGGGATCGAGCCGCCCAGCGACACGGTCCGCCACGGTGCGCCGAAGACGTCCTTGCCCGCCTCGTCGAGCACGGCGGACAGCCACGGGGCCAGCTCGGGCGCGTTCCAGCCGTCGGCGGCCTCGACGCGGGAGAGCTCCACGGTCGCGTTGTAGGGCACGTCGGTGGTGAGCAGCGTGCGCACCGCCTCCAGCGCGGCCGCGGAGGACGCGGTCGGCGGCAGGCGGAACGACAGGACCAGCGAGGTGTACGGGCGCAGCACGTTGCCCGCGTCGTCGGGCAGCGGCAGGCCCTCGGCGCCGGTCACGGACAGGGTGGGCCGCCAACCGGAGTTCAGCGCGAGCTCGACCTCGTCCGGGGACATCGGCCGCAGGTCGCCGACGCGCGGGACCGGGTCCCACAGGGCGCCCGGTGCGGCCTCGACGGCCTCGCGGACCTCCGCCAGCCGGTGAGCGGGGATCTCGACGTGCATCTCCGGCACCAGGACCTCGCCGGTCTCGGAGTTCTCGATGCGGTCGAGCAGGGTGCGGGCGATCCGGAACGACGACGGCACGATGCCCGACGCCATGCCGGAGTGCAGGCCGCCCTCCAGCACCCGCACGGTGACCGTGACCTGCACCAACCCGCGCAGCGACGTGGTCAGCCACATGCGGTCGTAGTCGGAGCCGCCCGAGTCGAGGCAGACGACCAGCGACACGCGGCCCAGCCGGTCGGACAGGTGCTCCAGGTACGCCGGCAGATCGGGCGAACCGGACTCCTCGCCGGTCTCCAGCAGCACGACGCAACGGGCGTGCGAACCGCCCGACGCGCGCACGGCCTCGATTGCGGCAACTGCGGCATAACCGGAGTAACCGTCATCGGCAGCGCCGCGCCCGTAGAGACGTCCGTCACGCAGCACGGGGGTCCAGGGGCCGAGTCCTTCGCCCCACCCGCCCACCGGGGGCTGCTTGTCGAGGTGTCCGTAGAGCAACACCGTGTCGTCGCCGGAGTTGCCGGCGGCCGGCACGTCGACCACGAGCAGCGGCGTGCGTCCCGCCAGTTGGACGACCTCCAGGGTCGCGCCGGGCAGGTTTCGCGAGGCGATCCACGCGCGCACGTGGTCGATGGCGGCGGCCAGTTCGCCGTGTTCCTCCCACGCCGGGTCGAAGGCGGGGGAAACGGCAGGCACGGCCACGAGCCGAGACAGGCTCGGGACGATCTCGGAGTCCCAGAGCGTCCGGACGGTGCTGGTCACAACGGAGCGGTCCACCTCTCGATCCTGTCACGACTCCGCCTCTGCCCGCGTCGTCAGACTCTTACCAGGAGGCCCGCACAGAAGTTAACGATCGGTAACCGGGACAGTGGCGTCCGGTAGTCGGACGGCCTACTCGGAGGACAAAAGGTCGAACCTCCGACTGTTGTCGCTGATCAGAACGTTGACTCGTGTGTTACGAAGTGGGACGGGTCTCACCAACTCGGGTGAGGCCGTGTCAGGATGTGGTCGTAAGCCACCGTCACCGTCGACGGCTGCCTCCGGCCCCACAGGGCTGGCGGCGACCGCCGACGTCGCCGCACGAGGTCGTCACGAGCGATCGGGCGGTCGGAGAAGACAGAGGAGAAGGCGCATGTCGTCCCCTGAGCAATGGACGCACCCTGAGCCGGACGCAGCGCCGGCCGCCACTGCCGCGAAACCGACGGCGGAACAGGTGATCGCGGGCTTGCGAGCGACCGACGAGGGCGGCGCCGACCTGGTGCAGCTCCTCACCCCCGAGGGCGAGCGGGTCGAGCACCCCGACTTCGACATCGACATCTCGGCGGAGGAGCTGCGCGGCCTGTACCGCGACATGGTCCTGATCCGCCGCGTCGACCGCGAGGCGAACGCGTTGCAGCGCAAGGGCCAGCTCGGCATCTGGGTGCCGCTGCTGGGCCAGGAGGCCGCGCAGATCGGTGCCGGCCGCGCGATGCGCCCGACCGACATGGCCTTCCCGAGCTACCGCGAGCACGGCATCGCATGGACCCGCGGGATCAACCCGACGGAGCTGCTCGGCATCTTCCGCGGCACCGACCAGGGCACCTGGGACCCGGTCGAGAAGCGCTTCCACCCGTACACGATCGTCATCGGCAACCAGGTCCTCAACGCGGCCGGGTACGCGATGGGCCAGAAGTTCGACGGCAAGGTCGGCGACGACGAGGGAGAAGCCACCATGTGCTTCTTCGGCGACGGCGCGACCAGCCAGGGTGACGTGCACGAGGGCTTCGTGTGGGCCGCGGTCTACGACGCGCCGCTGGTCTTCTTCTGCCAGAACAACCAGTGGGCCATCTCCGAGCCCACCGAGCGCCAGTCGCGCCTGCCGCTGTACCAGCGCGCCCGCGGCTACGGCTTCCCCGGCATCCGGGTCGACGGCAACGACGTGCTGGCCACGCTCGCCGTGACGAAGTGGGCGCTCGACGAGTGCCGCCACGGCAACGGCCCGATCCTGATCGAGGCGTTCACCTACCGGATGGACGCGCACACCACCTCCGACGACCCGACCCGCTACCGGCTGTCGGACGAGCTGGAGATGTGGAAGCTCAAGGACCCGATCGAACGGGTCAAGGTCTACCTCGTGAAGCAGCAGTGGGCCGACAGCGCGTTCTTCGAGGGCGTCGAGGCGGACGCCGACAAGCTCGGCGAGGAGCTGCGGGAGTTCTGCACGAACATGCCCGACCCGCCGGCTGAACGGATCTTCAGCAACGTCTACGCGGAGGGGAACCCCAACCTCGACGCGCAGCGCGATGAGTTCCTCGACTACGTCTCGGGTTTTGCTGGAGGTGAGCACTGATGGCTGCTCCGACGATGGACCGCTCCACCGCTGCCGCCCCGGCGACCCCGGTGCAGACGCTCACGATCTCGAAGGCGCTCAACATGGGCCTGCGGGCGGCCATGGAGGCCAACCCCAAGGTCATCATGATGGGCGAGGACATCGGCAAGCTCGGTGGCGTCTTCCGCATCACCGACGGCCTGCAGAAGGACTTCGGTGAGCAGCGCGTGCTGGACACGCCGCTCGCGGAGTCCGGCATCATCGGCACCGCCGTGGGCCTCGCGATCCGCGGCTACCGCCCGGTGTGCGAGATCCAGTTCGACGGCTTCATCTTCCCCGGCTTCGACCAGATCGTGTCGCAGGTCGCGAAGCTGCACTACCGCACGCAGGGCAAGATCAAGATGCCCATCGTGATCCGCGTGCCGTTCGGTGGCGGCATCGGTGCGGTCGAGCACCACTCGGAGTCCCCGGAGTCGTACTTCGCGCACACCGCCGGCCTCAAGGTCGTCTCGTGCTCGAACCCGGCCGACGCGTACTGGATGATCCAGCAGGCGATCGACTGCGACGACCCGGTGCTGTTCTTCGAGCCGAAGCGCCGCTACTACGAGAAGGGCGAGGTCGACACCACGACCCAGCCCGGCAAGCTGTTCGAGTCGCGCGTGCTGCGTCCCGGCACGGACGCCACGCTGGTCGCCTACGGCCCGATGGTCCGCACCTCGCTCGACGCCGCCAACGCGGCCGCCGAGGACGGCACGTCGCTGGAGGTCATCGACCTGCGCACGCTGTCGCCGCTCGACCTGGAGCCGGTGTTCGAGTCGGTGCGCCGCACCGGCCGGCTGGTCGTCGTGTCCGAGGCGCCGTCCGAGTCCTCGATCGCCAGCGAGATTGCGGCCAAGGTCCAGCAGGAGTGCTTCTACTCCCTGCAGGCACCGGTGCTGCGGGTGACCGGTTTCGACACCCCGTACCCGCCGTCGAAGCTCGAGGAGGAGTTCCTCCCCGACCTCGACCGGGTGCTGCACGCCGTCGACCGCTCTCTCGCCTGGTAAGGGGACAACCGGAAATGCCGCAGTACAAGCAGTTCCCCCTGCCGGACACGGCTGAGGGGCTGACCGAGGCCGACATCCTCACCTGGCACGTGAAGCCCGGTGACACCGTCACGGTCAACCAGATCATCGTCGAGATCGAGACGGCCAAGGCCGCCGTCGAGCTGCCGTGCCCGTGGGCCGGCGTCGTGACCGAGCTGCTCGCGGAGCCCGGTCAGACCGTCGAGGTCGGCGTCCCGATCATCACGATCGACACCGACCCCGGTGGCGCGGCCGCACCCGCCCCCGCTCCTGCCGCGGCAGAGACGAACGGCACCTCGTCCGGCAAGATCGGCGAGGAGATGCCGGGCGGGCGCATCGCGACGCTCGTCGGCTACGGCCCGAAGTCCGGTGCGGCCAAGCGCCGTGCCCGCAAGGACGCCCCGGCCGTGGCCGGCGCCGCCGTCGCCGCGGTCACCCCGGCCGCCGTCGCGGCACCGCCGGCCCCCGCCCCGGCTCCGGCTCCGGTCGTCCCGGAACCCGTTGCGGCGGCTCCGGTCTCGGCCCCCGGCGGGTACGTGCCGCTGGCCAAGCCGCCGGTCCGCAAGCTCGCCAAGGACCTCGGCGTCGACCTGCGCGCGCTCACGGGCTCCGGCCCCGGCGGCGTGATCACCCGGTCCGACGTGGAGAACGCGGTGTCCGCACCGGCCGCCGCACCCGTTGCCGCGTCCACTGTGGACAACGGTACGCGGGAGCGCCGGGTGCCGATCAAGGGCGTCCGCAAGGCGACCGCGCAGGCGATGGTGGACAGCGCGTTCACCGCACCGCACGTCACCGAGTTCCTGACGGTCGACGTGACGCCGATGATGGAGCTGCGGGCCCGGTTGAAGAACCACCCGGAGTTCCGCGGCGTGAAGCTGACGCCACTCGCGTTCTGCGCCAAGGCCGTGATCCTCGCGGCCCGCCGCACACCGGACGTCAACGCCACGTGGGACGCGGCGGCCAACGAGATCGTCTACAAGGACTACGTCCACCTCGGCATCGCGGCCGCCACGCCGCGCGGCCTGGTGGTCCCGAAGGTCCGCGACGCCGACCGCATGTCGTTGAAGGAACTGGCCGTCGCGCTGGACGAGCTCGCCACGGTGGCCCGCGAGGGCAAGACCGCGCCGGCCGACATGATGAACGGCACCATCACGATCACCAACGTCGGCGTCTTCGGCGTCGACACCGGCACGCCGATCCTCAACCCCGGTGAGTCCGCGATCCTCGCCCTCGGCGCGATCCGCGACATGCCGTGGGTGGTCGACGGCGAGATCAAGGTCCGCAAGATCTGCCAGCTCGCGCTGTCGTTCGACCACCGCGTGGTCGACGGCCAGCAGGGCTCGCAGTTCCTGGCCGACGTCGGCGCGCTGCTGGCCGAGCCGGGCATCGCGCTGACCTACTGATCCCAGGTCCGTGAAAGGCCCCCGTGCTGCGGCACGGGGGCCTTTTCGCTGTTCAGCTACCTGTTCGGCCAATCCGGCTTGACCCTCCAGCCACTGGAGACTGCACAGTTGTCCCCGTGACGCGCTACCAGATCGGCGAGCTGGCCAGGATGACCGGCCTGACCGTGAAGACCATCAGGTTCTACTCGGACTCGGGCCTCATCCCGCCCACGGACCGGACCGCCGGCGGGTACCGCACCTACGACGCGGAGGCCGTCGCCCGGCTCAAGCTCGTCCGCACCCTGCGCGACCTGGGTGTGGACCTGCCGACGGCCGGGCGGGTGCTCGCCAAGGAGGTGTCGGTGACCGACGTGGCGCGTGCACACGCTGATGCGATCGACGCGCAGATGAGGACGTTGCGGCTCCGCCGTGCCGTGCTGCGCGCCGTCGCCAAGGGAGGGGAGATGGAACTGATGAACGAGCTGGCCCGCATGTCGGACGAGGAGCGGCAGCGCATCCTCGACGACTTCTTCGAGGACGTGTTCGGGCCGTACGAGCTGGACCCGCAGTTCGAGCAGCACATGCGGTCCGTGCGGATCGAGCTGCCGGACGACCCGTCGCCGGAACAGCTGGAGGCCTGGGTCGAGCTCGCGAAGCTCGTGCAGGACCCGGACTTCCGCGCGTCGATCAAGCGGATGTCCCGGCAGCACGAGCAGTACCGCCGCGACAACGTGAACATGACCCCGCCGCCGAGCGGCAACCAGATGGAGACGTTCACCTACTCCATCGACCAGGCACGGCAGGCGATCGAGGCCGGCATCGCACCGGACTCGGCGGAGGCCGCGGAGGTCGTCGCCCGCGTCAACGCGAAGTGGGCGGAGGCGCTGGACGTGCCGAACGACGAGACCGTCGTGCGGCGGCTGCGCGAGTTCGCCGACTTCGCGGACCCACGGGCCGAGCGGTACTGGGTGCTGATCGGCCGCGTCAACGGCTGGCCCGCCATGCCGGACAACACCCGCGAGCGCGAGTGGCTGCGCGCCGCCGGGGTGCCGCTGGGCTGATCACCTTCGAAGCGGGAACCAGCTGGGCGCCCAGCTCGTTCCCGTGGCGACGAAGGTGACGGCTCGCGGTGGACGGGGTCTTCAAGCCTCGCAAGACCCCGCCCCTCAGACGGCCTGAGGACGGCCTGGGGTGATCAACTCACTTGATCTGCATCCCGGAGATCATCCGCGACACCACCAGCCGCTGGATCTCCGACGTCCCCTCAAAAATGGTGAAGATCTTCGCGTCGCGGTGCATCCGCTCCACCGGGTGCTCCCGCGTGTAGCCGGCGCCGCCGAGGATGTGGATCGCCCGCTCGGTCGCCCACACCGACACCTCGGACGCCTTCAGCTTCGACATCGAGCCTTCGCCCGCGGTGAACGGCACGTTGTTGCGCCCCATCCACGCCGCCCGCCAGACCAGCAGGCGTGACGCGTCGATCTCCATCCGCATGTTCGCGAGGTCGAAGGCGATCGACTGGTTCTCGATGATCTTGCGGCCGAACGCCTCGCGGTCCTTCGCGTACTCCAGCGCGTAGTCGTAGGCGGCCCGTGCGACACCGACGGCCATCGCGCCCACGGTCGGGCGGGTGGTCTCGAAGGTCGCCATCGCCGCCTGGCCGCCGGCCTTCAGACCCTCACGAGCTCGTGCCAGCCGGGCGTCCAACCGCTCCTTGCCGCCCAGCACGCACCGTCCGGGTACCCGCACGTCGTCCAAGAACACGTCGGCGGTGTGCGACGCGCGCATGCCGTGCTTCTTGATCTTTCCCGGTGACGACAGGCCGGGGGTGCCGGGGGGAACGATGAAACCGGCCTGGCCGCGCGAGCCCAGGGCGGGGTCGACGACGGCGGTGACCACGTGCACGTTCGCGATGCCGCCGTTGGTGGCCCAGGCCTTCTGGCCGTTCAGGACCCACTCGTCGGTGGCCTCGTCGTAGCGGGCCCGCGTCCGGTAGCCCGCCACGTCCGAGCCCGCCTGGGGTTCGGAGGCGCAGAACGCCGCCAGCTTCGGGTCCGACTCGTCGCCGAAGCACTCCGGGACCCACTCGGCCAGTTGTTCCGGCTCGCCGCCCGCGAAGATGCCGGCGACCGCGAGACCGGTGCCCATCAACGACAGCGCGATGCCCGCGTCACCCCAGAAGAGCTCCTCGGTGGCGATGGGCAGCGACAGCCCGATCGGGTCTGCGAACCAGGTCGCGAGGGCCTCGAAGCCGTAGAGACCGATCTTCGCGGCCTCCTGGATGACCGGCCACGGCGTCTCCTCGCGCTCGTCCCACTCCGAGGCCGCCGGCCTGATGACGTCGCGAGCGAAACCGTGCACCCAGTCGCGCAGGTCGGTCTGGTCTTCGTTCAGTTCGAGCGAGAAGCCACCCACGGGAGAACCTTCCTACGCCTTCGGGATGTTGAACAGGCTCATGAACCCGGCCGCGAACCCCAGGTCGCCCTTGACCTTCAGCTTGCCCGTCATGAACAGCACGGGGGCCGACGCGTTGCCGGTCGCGAGCTTCAGGAAGTCGGCAGGCGTCAAGGTCACGATGGCGCGGGCCTCGCGGGTCACGCCCTTGTTGATGGTGCACGTCGCGTCTTCGATGATGGCCTCGTAGACGTCTTCGAGCACGTGGAAGTGCACGACGGCGCGGGTGGCACCGGCCCGGTCCGCGCGGAAGTGGACCTCCATGCGGCGGAACACCTCGTCCAGCACGCGCACGCGCAGCGCCGGGTCCGCGACGACCGCCTCGATCTGGTCCTTGGAGGCGCGCGAGATGATGCGGGCGAAGTTCGACGGGTCCATCTTCGAGAGGTCGAGGTCCGCGCCGCCGTCGGCCAGGGCGCCGAGGGCGTTCAGCAGGGCGCCGAAGTCGTCCTTGCCGAGCTTCTTCGGGTCGATGCCGCGCGCGATGACGTCGATGTCGACGTCCTTCAGCGCGGGGTCGTCCGGCGAGATCTGCTGCAACGTGCTGATGAGCTCGGCGGGGCTGAGCTTCGCGATCGCCTCGGTCGTGAGGTCGTGCGTCATCGAGACACCTCCTGGTACCTACTCGCGAGTAAGACTACTGGCGAGTAGATAGAGCGGCAAGCCGATCGGATAATCTTGCACCTCCGAACCAAGGGGTAGTGATGCGCACAGAAGGTCGGGCCAAGCGCTTGCCGCGCGCCGTGCGGGAGCGGCAGATCATGGATGCCGCCGTCGACGTGTTCTCGCGGCTCGGCTTCCACGCGGCGTCGATGGACGAGATCTCCGACGTCGCCGGCATCTCCAAGCCGATGCTCTACGCCTACCTCGGGTCGAAGGAGGAGCTGTTCGCGACCTGCATCCGGCGCGAGGCCACCAGGATGATCGAGGCCATCGCGACCGGCGTCGAGCCCGACCAGGAACCGGACGTGCAGCTGTGGAGCGGGCTGCGGGCGTTCTTCGGGTTCGTCGGGGAGAACCGGGCGAGCTGGCAGGTGCTGCACCGGCAGGCGTCCTCGCAGGGCGGGCCGTTCGCGGCCGAGCTCGCGGACATGCGCGGACGCGCGGTGTCGCTGGTCGCGGCGCTGCTCACCCAGTCGACGAAGGCGCCGGCGACCACGCTGGAGGCCGAGTCGCTGGCGGCCGCGCTCGTCGGTGCCGGCGAGTCGCTCGCGGACTGGTGGCTCGACCACCCCGAGGAACCGGCCGGCGTGGTCGCCGCCCGGCTCATGAACCTCGTGTGGATGGGCTTCGGCGACCTCGTCGACGGCAACGTCTGGCACCCGCCGTCACGTCGCTGAGCCGAGCAGGTGGGGTCCCTTGCCCCAGACGGCGAACTCCCAGCCGTTCTCGTCCTCGCGCGCCGAGAACTCGACGCGCCCCGGGATCAGCAACGGCTTCTTGAACCTCACGTCCACCGTCACGGCCTCGGGCAACCGGCCTTCCAGCGCCGCGAGGCACCGCGCCTTGGTCCACATCCCGTGCGCGATCGCCCGCGGGAACCCGAACAGCTTGGCGCTCAACGGGTGCAGGTGGATCGGGTTGCGGTCGCCGGACACCGCGCCGTAACGCCGCCCGATGTCCGCGGGCACCCGCCACTGCGCCGACCCGGCCGGCCGCCGCAGCTCCTCACCGGAGGACGAGCCGGAACCGGTGCGCCGCAGGTAGGTCGACACCCCTTCCCAAACACCGGACACCGCCGTCACCACGTCGAGCTGGCTGCCCTGCGGGTGCGGGCGAAGGTCGCGCGCCGACACCGTGACCTCCAGCGGTTCGTCCAGGCGCAGCGGCCGCGACTGCGTGATCCGGTTCGCGACGTGCACCAGACCGGGCAGCGGGAACGGGAAACCGGCCCCCGTCATCAGCTCCAGCTGCAACGGGAAACCCAGCACGTGCGGGTAGGTCAACGGCAACGCGTCGCGCAGCCCGAACCCGCACACCTCGTTGTACGCCGCCAGGTGCTTGAGCGAGACGTCGTAGGTGGCCGAAACCGGTTGTGCGGCAAGGGAGTCACCGCGCCGGAACGCCGTGAGCGCCGCCTTCAGCAACATCACGCCCCCAGCAGCATCTGGCCGCACACCCGCACGACGTTCCCGTTGACACCACCGGATCCGGGCGCGGCGAACCACGCGACGGTCTCCGCGACGTCAGAGGGCAGCCCGCCCTGCGACAGGCTGTTCATCCGCCGCCCGACCTCGCGGGTCAGGAGCGGCACGGCCGCGGTCATCTTCGTCTCGATGAAACCGGGTGCGACGGCGTTGATGGTGGCGCCGCGCTCGGCGAGCACCGGCGCCAGCGACGTGACCATCCCGATCACGCCGGCCTTCGAGGTGGCGTAGTTGGTCTGCCCGACGTTGCCCGCGATCCCGGCGATCGACGACACCCCGACGATCCGCCCGCCGGTCCGCAGCACGTCGCCGTCCAGCAGGGCCGCGTTGATCCGCTCCTGGCAGGCCAGGTTGACCTCCAGCACGGCGTCCCACTTGTCGGAGTCCATGCGCGCCAACGTCTTGTCCCGGGTGATGCCCGCGTTGTGCACGACGACGTCCACGCCGCCGTGCCGTTCCATCAGGTACGAGGTCAACCGAGCCGGGTCGCCGGTGATGTCGAGCTGCAACGCCGACCCGCCGACCGCGTTCGCGACCCTCGACAGGTCCTCGCCGGCCGCCGGGACGTCCAGGCACACCACGTGCGCGCCGTCGCGGGCCAGCGTCGTGGCGATCGCCTCGCCGATCCCGCGCGAGGCACCCGTGACCAGCGCGACCTTGCCCTCCAGCGTGCCGGTCGACGCGGCTCCCGACACGTGGACGACCTGGCCGGACACGTACGCGGACCGCCCGGACAGCAGGAACCGCAGCGTCGACTCGGCACCGTCCTCGGCGCCGTCGGCGACGTACACCAGGTTCGCCGTGCCGCCGCGGCGCAGCTCCTTGCCGACCGAGCGCACGAACCCTTCGAGGGCCCGCTGCGCCACCGAGTCCGGCGACCGCCCGATGACGACCACCCGCCCGCACGGGCCGAGCTGCGTGATCACCGGGTGGAAGAAGTCGTGCAGCTGCCGCAGGTCGGCCACGGTCTCGATGCCGGAGGCGTCGAACACCAGCGCGCCGTAGGGCGCCGAGCCGGTTTCGAGCGTCTTGAGGAAGGGCAGCCGGGGGGTGCCACCGACCAGGACCGGTGTCGCCAGTGCGGCGTCGCGGCGGAGCGGATGCGGGTTCGGCAGGCCGAGCCTGCGCACGAGCTGGAGGCCGAGTCCCGACGAGGCGAACTTCTGGTACCTGTCCACGTCACACAACCTACTCGCTAGTAAGTCTACCCGCTAGTAGGTAGTATGGCGGCATGCGAGTAGCGATCATCGGCGGCAACCGCATCCCGTTCGCCCGCTCGAACGGCCCGTACGCCACCGCGTCGAACCAGGACATGTTCACGGCGGTGCTGGACGGCCTGGTGAGCCGCTTCGGGTTGCAGGGCGAACGCCTCGGCGAGGTGGTCGCCGGCGCCGTGCTCAAGCACTCGCGCGACTTCAACCTCGTCCGCGAGTCGGTGCTGGGCAGCAGGCTCAGCCCGCAGACACCCGCATACGACCTCCAGCAGGCGTGCGGCACCGGCCTGCAGGCGATCATCGCGGTGGCCAACAAGATCGCGCTCGGCCAGATCGAGTCCGGCATCGCGGGCGGCGTCGACACCACCAGCGACGCGCCGATCGGCGTGAACGAGGACTTCCGCAAGCTGCTGCTGGAGTTCAACCGCACCCGCAAGGTCGGTCTGCTCGCCAAGCTGCGGCCCGGCCACGTCGTCCCGCACCTGCCGCGCAACGGCGAACCGCGCACCGGCAGGTCGATGGGCGAGCACGCCGCGCTGACCGCCGCCGAGTACGGCATCACCCGCGAGGACCAGGACGAGCTGACCGCGCGCAGCCACCGCAACCTCGCCCGCGCCTACGACGAGGGCTTCTTCGACGACCTCGTCACGCCCTACCTCGGCCTCACCCGCGACCAGAACCTGCGCCCGGACAGCAGCGTCGAGAAGCTCGCCAAGCTCAAGCCGGTCTTCGGCGACACCATGACCGCGGGCAACTCCACCCCGTTGTCCGACGGCGCCTCCGCGGTGCTGCTCGCCACCGAGGAGTGGGCGGCGGCCCGCAACCTCCCGGTGCTCGCGTACCTGACGTTCGCCGAGACCGCCGCCGTCGACCACGTGCACGGCGGCGAAGGCCTGCTCATGGCCCCGGTGCACGCCGCACCGCGGATGCTCGACAAGGCGGGGCTCAAGCTGCAGGAGTTCGACTTCTACGAGGTGCACGAGGCGTTCGCGTCCCAGGTCCTCGCGACGCTGAAGGCCTGGGAGACCGACCTCGGCGAGATCGACCGCGCCAAGCTCAACGTCAACGGCTCGTCGCTCGCCGCAGGGCACCCGTTCGCGGCGACCGGTGCGCGGATCGTGGCGACGCTCGCGAAGCTGCTGCACCAGAAGGGCAGCGGGCGCGGGTTCGTGTCGATCTGCGCGGCCGGCGGCCAGGGGATCACGGCGATCCTGGAGCGATGAGTTCCGCGCGGTCCCGAGGTCAGCACATCCGACCCGTTCACGGAGAAGGATGACGACCATGACCTTGCAGGACGTGCTGGAAAAGCACCGCGGGACCACCCCGAACGCCGTGGCGCTCGTCGCCCGCGGTGACGACGTGGAGGTCGCGGCGGTCGGCGGCGAGACCCGCGACTCGGCGTTCGCGGTCGCGTCGGTGACCAAGCCGGTCGTCGCGTACGCCGCGCAGCTGCTGGTGAACGACGGCCGGATCGCGCCGGACGACCCGGTCGCGCGGTGGCTGCCGGAACTGGCCGAGCCGAAGGTCGTCCGCACGCCGCAGGGGCCTGCCGACGACGTGGTGCCCGCGACGACGCCGATCACCGTCCGGCACCTGCTGACCTCGCGGTCCGGCTGGGGCTTCACGGCGGACTTCTCGTTGCCCGCCACGCGGCTGCTGTTCGAGAAGGCGCACCTGCACAGCGTGCCGGAGCTGCCCACGCCGGACGAGTGGCTGCCGCGCCTCGCCGAGGTGCCGCTGCTGCACCAGCCGGGCACCGGGTGGACCTACAACACCTCCTACGACGTGCTCGGCGTGCTGCTCGACCGCGTCACCGGCTCGTTGCCCGACTTCCTCGCCGAACGCGTCTTCGCGCCGTTCGGCATGACCGCCACGGGCTTCGTGAGCCCCGTCTTCCCGTCCGGCGCCGGTGGCCTGAGCTCCACGGCGGACGACCTGCTGGCGTTCGGCCGCGCGGATCTTCCTGGAGGGTCAGGGCTGGGGCTGCGGCGGCAGCGTCGACGTCGCGGACGTCGACCCGTGGAACGTCCCCGGCCGCTACGGCTGGGTCGGCGGGTCGGGCACGGCGCTGCACGTCGTCCCGGCGCAGCGGAAGGTGACCGTGCTGCTCACGCGCACGGCCATGACGAATCCCGAGCCGGCGCCGGTCATGCGCGACTTCTGGGAACTCGCTGCCGGATAGCACCCTCCGTCGAGCACACTTCCCCACGGCCGCCCTGGAGCACTGGGCGGGCCGGACCTAGTCGAGCAACGCCCAGGCCGCGGTGCAGGTCGCGGTGACCGTGATCTGCTGCGCCTTCAGGTTCAGCTGGTCGACCATCCCGGCCGGCCCGGCCATCTCGAACGACGCACTGCGCATCATCTTCGGCGAGTAGCCGCCGCCGTCCGTGTCGCCGATGCGCAGCAACGGCCCGAGCCGCCGCCCCAGCGCGTTCGCGTAACCCTCGGCGCGGCGCAACGCGTCGGCCACGGCCTCCTTCTGCGCCTCGCGGACCGCCTCGGTGTCGTCGACGAGCGTCCACGACGGGCCGTTGACCCACGACGGCTCGGCCTGCACCAGCTCGGCGAGCAGGCCGTCGAGCTTGTCGAGGTCGGACACCCAGATCACGTACTGCTGGGTGGCGCGGCTGCCGATGCGCTGGTTGTTGTCCCAGTTGTCGTGCACGGACAGCTGGCGCGACCGCACCTCGAAGTCCGCCAGCAGCGGTTCTACGGCGGAAATGCGCTGGTTGAGCGTGCTCACCGCCTCGGACCGTTCGGCGCCGAGCGCCTCGAACGTCACGTCCACCTGGGCGCGGTCGGCGGTCCGCTCGACCTCGCCGGTCCCCTTCGTCACCACTTCAGCCACACCACCCACCCAACCGCCACCCCACTCCATCCGCAACCACTACCTCTTGCAGCTCTCCCACCAGCACCCCCAATCCTCACTTCGCGAGTGCACGCGGGGAGCTTTCGTACCCTCCTGGGGCACGCGGGGTCCCCGCGTGCCCCTCGGAGCGGGCCTGGTGCGGGCCGCCGGGCCGTACTGCGGCCGGTCTTTGGCCGGCTGTGAGGGATGACCGGTGTTGTCCGGTCGTTCACGTCGTCCACCGGCGATTCATCGGCGTGTGCCCCACCTCACCGGATAATCGCGTGCTTTCGGCGGGCTCAGGGTGCATACTTGAGTCACCAGCCCAACAGATCTCCGAGAGGGAAGTGCAGACCGAGATGAACTTCGCAGCGAAGCTCCGCGCCCGTCGTGCCGAGGCGCGCAACCGGAAGGCCGTGGCTCGCGCGATCGACATGGCCACCACCCCGGCCATGCGTCACGAGCTGATGGCCATCGCCCAGGCTCAGGTCACCACCCTGCGCTGACACTCGAGAACCCGGCACTCGCACGGCGCCCCGGCGCGAGTGCCTCCCCAACGGGAACCCCTGGAGCACCTCCCGCGCTCCAGGGGTTTCATTCTGTTAAACGTGATCCACGCCACAGTATGCTGGCCGTGTAACAGAGCGCATCGGTCCGCCGATGTCACGGATGACCTCGCGGTGCTGTCGGACCCCCGACCTGGCAGCACCGCGAGGTTTCTTGTTTGCTGGGGGCATGAAGATCGCCGTGCTCGGCACCGGCCTCATGGGTGCCCCGATCGCAGCCAACCTCGCCGCCGCCGGACACGACGTCCGGGTCTGGAACCGCACCCGCGCCAAGGCCGAACCGCTGGCCGCGCAGGGCGTCACCGTCGTGGACACGCCCGCGGGGGCCGTCGACGGCGTCGAGGTCGTGCTGACGATGCTCAACGACGGCCCCGCCGTCACCACGACCATGCAGGACGCGGCCCCCTCGCTGCCGCACGACGCGGTGTGGGTCCAGGCCTCCACGGTCGGCATCGAGTCGACCGAGGACCACATCGCGCTCGCCCGGTCGCTCGGGCTGGAGTTCGTGGACGCCCCGGTCCTCGGCAGCACCAAACCGGCCCAGGACGGCACCCTCGTCGTGCTCGCCGCGGGTGTCGAGGAGCTGCGCGAACGGGTGCAGCCGGTGTTCGACGTGATCGGCGCCCGCACGATGTGGGTCGGCGAGGCGGGTGCGGCGACGCGGTTGAAGCTCGTCGCGAACAGCTGGGTCCTCTCGCTGACCGCCGCGGTCGGCGAGGCCGTGGCGCTGGCCGAGTCCTCCGGCCTCGACCCGAGGCTGTTCCTGGAGGCCGTCTCCGGTGGCCCGCTGGACTGCGCGTACCTGCAGACGAAGGGCAACGCGATCATCGAACGCTCCTTCCCGCCGGCGTTCACCGTGCAGAACGCCCTCAAGGACGCGCTGCTCGTGAACGAGGCGGCCACGCGGGCCGGGGTGCAGCTGGACGTGGCGCAGGCCTCGGGCGCCCGCCTGAACCGCGCGGTCACCCGAGGCCACGGCGACGAGGACCTGGCCGCCGCCTACTACGCCAGCTTCAAGAACTAGTTCCGCACCGACCAGGCACCCTTGGCGGGCGTCCAGTAGAAGGTCGAGCCCTCGAAGACCTGCATCCGGCCGCCTGCCTCGCCGGCCCAGTCCTTCTCGGCCTCCCTCGGGTAGCCGTGGGTGTGCTCGTCCCCGGTGCTCATGAACTTCGAGAGGATGTCGCCGTACACCGGGTACGCGCTGGTGCGTGCGCTCCAGTACCAGATGCCGTTCTGGAACTTCTGGTAGCGACCGCCGTTGGCGCCGGCCGCCTCCTCCATGAGCGGGTAACCCCAGCGGTGCTCGTCGCCCGCGTTCATGAAGTTGGTCAGGATCTCGCCGTACACCGGGAAAGCGCCGGTCGCCGCGGTCCAGTAGAAGTGCGCGGTCTGGAACTGCTGCCACCGGCCGCCGTGAGCGCCGGGCGACTCGTCGTTGACCGGGTAGCCCCAGCGGTGCTCGTCACCGGTGTCCATGAACCGGGTCAGGATGTCGCCGTAGACCGGGTGGGCGTTGAGCACAGGGGTCCAGTAGATGTTGCCGTGCTGGAAGCCCTGCCAGCGACCGCCGGGAGCGCCGTCCTGCTCGTTGTTGACCGGGGCGCCCACGACGCTGTTCTCCGCGCCCATCGCACGCCACTTCGTGCCGATGTCGCCGGCGACGTTGTACGAGACGATGTTGTTGTAGCGGATCGGCGTGTACTTGGCGGCCGTCGCGGCCGACCAGTTGCGCTCCACCGTGGGCGAGCCGTTCGGACCGGCCTGCTCGCGCACCCGCGGCATCGTCCGCGCGGCGTCGGCCCAGCCGAGGAACAACGCGGTGTGCTGGCCCGGCCAGTTCAGCGCGTCACCCGGCTGCAGGTCGGCCCGGTTGATCGTGTGCGACACCTGGTGCAGCGTCGACGTGGTGTAGGAGTGGGCCAGCCCCCAGATCATCGACAGGTAGCCGCTGCAGTCGGTGCGGTACGAGCCGAACTGGTTGTTGTGGCAGGCGCTCTGGCTGTACGGCACCCGCGCCTGGAGCCACGTCGTCGACCTGGCCAGCGCCTCGTCCCTCGCGGTCTGCTTGCCCGCGGGGTAGTTGCCGCAGTTGAACATC
Organism: Lentzea sp. NPDC037011; assembly: GCF_055607425.1. Lineage (NCBI taxonomy): Bacteria > Bacillati > Actinomycetota > Actinomycetes > Pseudonocardiales > Pseudonocardiaceae > Lentzea > Lentzea sp. NPDC037011. The sequence continues at coordinate 326,936 of NZ_JBVJRT010000001.1, forward strand.
ACGCCGATCTCGTCGGCGGTGGCCACGTTCGCGTTCGCCGTCCCCATGACGAGCGCGACGGCCACGGCTGTCGTGCCGAGCAGTTCTCGAACCTTCATGTCAGTCCCCCTCTTCGGACGTGGACCCAGGTTCGGGGGCCGGTCTGCAAGGCGTCTCCAAGTCCGCTGCAAGCCACCTGCAGTCCCGCCGATCGGCCGGTCCGCCGCCCGCCCGCCGCTGGCTAGCGTCGGAGCGTGAACAGACTCGTACGCTCCCTGCTGGCGTTCGGCCTGGTATCAGCGCAGGTCACGGCCACAGCGGCGGTCGCGACCGCCGCCACCGACATCAAGGACCGCATCGCCGCCATCCCCGGTGTGCGGATCATCAGCGAGGGCACGTCCGGCACCGCCAGGACGTTCGTGCTCGGCATCCAGCAGCCCGCGGACCACCGCAAGCCGCGCGGCCAGCGGTTCGAGCAGCGGTTCTCGTTGCTGCACAAGGACGTCTCCCGCCCGATGGTGCTGCACACCACGGGTTACAACCTGCCAGGCACGATCGGCGCCTCCGAACCGGCCCGGCTCGTCGACGGCAACCAGCTCAGCGTCGAACAGCGGTTCTTCGCGCCCTCGCGCCCGTCACCGGCCGACTGGGACGACCTGACCATCTGGCAGGCGGCCAACGACCACCACCGGATCGTCACGGCGTTCAAGGAGCTTTACGGGGCGAAGTGGCTGTCGACCGGTGCCAGCAAGGGCGGCATGACGTCGATCTACCACCGGCGGTTCTTCCCGCGTGACGTCGACGCCACCATCGCCTACGTCACGCCGAACGACGTGGTGAACGACCGCGACACCTACGGCGAGTTCATCCGCGAGGTCGGCACCGACCCGTCCTGCAACCGCCGGCTCGAAGGCGTGCAGCGGCAGCTGTTGCAGCACCGCGACGAGATCGTGGCCAGGCTGACCGCGCGGGGCTACACGTTCCAGCAGTTCGGCGGCGGGCACCGGGCGCTGGAGGTGCTGGTGCTCGACACGCCGTTCACGTTCTGGCAGTACGGCACCCAGGAGCAGTGCGCGCTGGTTCCGGGCGCCGGTGCGTCCGTGGACGACCTCTGGACGTTCATCGACAAGACCGTCGGCTGGGACTTCTACAACGACGCGGGCGTCGCGCCCTACGCGGCGTACTACTACCAGGCGGGCACGCAGCTCGGCTGGCCGGAGGCGGACGAGTCGGCGGTGGCCAGCCTGCTGCGCCACCCCGGCGTCTCGGTGCCGCGCACGATGGTGTCCCCCGACATCAGGTTCCCGCGCTTCGACCGGCACGCCATGAAGGACGTCGACCGCTGGGTGCGCCACCAGGGCAACCGCCTGCTGTTCGTGTACGGGCAGAACGACCCGTGGAGCGCGGAACCGTTCCGGCTCGGGCCCGGCACCCGTGACTCGCTGTCGTTCGAGGTGCCCGCCGGCAACCACGGCGCGAACATCGCGAAGCTGCCGGAGGACCGGCGCGCGGCGGCCACGGCGGCGGTGCTGCGGTGGGCCGGCGTGTCCTCCCCGGTCTCGGCCGCGCTGTCCGACACCGGCCCCGACGCCGGCCCCGACCCGGACTCGCTGGACGCGCTGCGGGCCCGCCGCGGCTGAGGCAGGCTGACGGGCGTGAAGCCGTTGCTCGTGGTCGACGCCGCCAACGTCGTGGGCTCGGTGCCCGACGGGTGGTGGCGCGACCGCGCGGGCGCGGCCGAACGCCTGCGCGACGCGTTGCGCGGCCGGGACGAGGAGGTCGTCCTGGTCGTGGAAGGCAAGGCGCGCACCGTGTCCAGCGTCGACGACGTGCGGGTCGTCGCCGCGGAGCACTCCGGTGACGACACCGTCGTCGAGGTCGTGCGCACCGAGGGCGCCGGCCGCGCGGTGACGGTCGTGACCGCTGACCGCGAGCTGCGGCGGCGGGTGGCGGAGCTCGGTGCCGAGGTGGCCGGACCCACCTCGGTGCCGCGCCGTTAGTCCCTAGAGGCGGAAGAGCCGTTCGAGGACCTGTGCGACGCCGTCCTCCGTGTTCGGCGGCGCGTGGTTCGCACAGGCCTGCTTCACGAGCGGGTGCGCGTTGCCCATCGCGTAGGCCGTGCCCGCCCAGCCGAGCACCGACAGGTCGTTGGGCATGTCCCCGAACGCGACGACCTCGTGCTGACCGATGCCGCGCGTCGCGCAGAGGGCTTCGAGCGTGGCGGCCTTCGACACCCCCGGCGGGCTGATCTCCAGCAGCCCGAGCCCGCCCGAGTGCGTGACCGAGACGTGCTGGCCGACCGCCTCCCTGGCGATCTCCACCATGTGGTCGGACTCGCTGTCCGGCGCCCACGCGAGCATCTGCACCACCTGGTGCGCCTCGTCGAGGACGTGGTCGAGCAGCTCCAGCGTCCGGTGCGGGTTGTTGGCGCTGAACCCGCGGAAAGCGGGCTCGCACAACACCTCCAGGCCGGTCTCGACCGCGATGCCGACGTTCGGGATGACGTTCGCGAGTGCCTCCGACACCGTCCGCACGACGTCCAGCGGCACCGTCTGCGCGTGCGTGACGCTCTGGCCGGCCAGGTCGTAGACGATCGCCCCGTTGGAGCAGACCGCGGTCCCGGTGAACCCGAGGTCCGCCACGAACCGCGGCGGCCGGGCGGTCACCACGACGACGTCCGCGTCGACGGCCTCCAGCGTGGCGCGCGTGCGGTCGCTGAGCACACCGCCCGGCTGCAGCAGGGTGCCGTCGAGGTCGGTGGCGATCAGCCTGATCATCGGCCGATTATCGGGCACCGGCCGCGCGTGCGGGACGGGTTTTCCCGTCGCACGGGCGGGCGTGGGCGCGAAGTCGACCTTCCGGCAGGATCACCCCATGACTCACCGCGTGAACGACATCCCGCTCCCGGTCTGGTTGCCGGAGAGCGGAACCGGCCCCGGCATCGTGCTGATCCAGGAGATCTTCGGGCTGGACTCCTACCTGCAGGGGGTCGCCGCCGACCTCGCCGCGCGCGGGTACGTCGTGGCGATCCCCGAGCTCTTCCACCGCTTCCAGCCGGGCTGGGTCGGCGAGCACGACGAGGCCGGCGTCGCGCGGTCCATGGAGGTCGTGCAGGGCCTGGACTTCCCGCAGGCCGTGCAGGACGTGGTCGCGTCGGTGCAGTACCTGCGCTCGCTGCCCGAGGTCTCCGGCGGGGTCGGCGTGTTCGGCTTCTGCCTGGGCGGGACGCTCGCGTTCAACGCCGCCGCGGTCTCCGACCCGGACACCGCCGTGTCGTTCTACGGCTCGGGCGTGCCGGACCAGGTCGCGCTGCTGGACCAGGTGTCCTGCCCGATCATCTTCCACTTCGGCACCGAGGACGACTTCATCCCCGGCTACCAGAAGGTGGTCGACGCGTCCGACTCGCACGAGGGCGCCGAGGTGCACCTGCAGCCGGCCGGGCACGCGTTCCACAACCACCTCGGCCACTTCCACGACAAGGCCGCCGCCGACCGCGCGTGGGACCTGACGACGGCGTTCCTGGACCGCACCCTGCCCGTGGCGTAGTGCGGTTGTCCCGACTGCGGCTTCGTCCGGTTGGCTGACGACGTCCTTTCACCTGCCCCGTACGCTCCGGGCAGTGGGAGGGTGAATGAGCCAACCGGACGATCCACGCAGTTCGGTGCCCCGCGAACTCGCGCCACTTCTGCGTCGGGAGATACCGCCGCTCGCCGTGAGCATCTTCGAGGCGATCGAGAAATCGATTCCGGAGTACCAGCATTTCCGGAAAAACGTCATCGAAGGCATTCAGCAGGCGCTGGACAAGTTCGTCGACCACATCGCGGCACCCGATGCGCTGGTCTACCCGCACGACATCCACCGCAAGCTCGGCGCCTGGGAGTTCAAGTCCGGCCGCAGCCTGGACAGCCTGCAGGCGGCCTACCGGATCGGCGCTCGGGTGGCGTGGCGGCACGTGTGCGCGTTCGCGGAGCGGCGGACGCTGTCGCTGCACCTGATGAGCGTGCTCGGCGAAGCCATGATCGCGCACGTCGACGAGCTGGTGAGCCTGTCGGTCGACGGGTACGCCGCGGCTCAGGCCAGTGCCGCCGGCACGCTGGAGCGCAAGCGCCGGCGGCTGACGGAGCTGCTGGTCGGTGACCCGCCGGTGCCGTGGCAGTCGGTCGTCGACGCGGCGGACGTGGCGGCGTGGCCGATGCCGGACTCGCTGTGCGCGGTGGCGCTGGAGCCGTCGTCCGGGCACGTCGACGAGCTGCTGCTGCCGCAGGACGTGCTGGTCAACCTCGAAGACGCCACGCCGTACGTGCTGGTCCCGAACCCGGTCGAGGTGCTGCGCATGGTCCGCGCGGTGGGCTGGCGGGCCGTGGTGGGGCTGGCCGTGCCACCGCGGGAGGCGCGCCGGTCGCTGGCCTGCGCCCGCCGGGTGCTGGCGCTGTCGAACGCCGGGGTGCTGCCCGGTGACCAGGTGCTCGACTGCGCCGACCACCTGGTCGAGCTGACCCTGCTCGCCGACGAGTTCTTGGCCCGCCAGCTGGCCGAACGCGCGTTGGCGCCCCTCGCACCGTTGACCGCCCGGCAACGCACGAAGCTCGCCGAGACGTTGTTCGCCTGGCTCTCCGCCCGCGGTGGCGCACCGGAGATCGCGGCCAGGCTGGCGGTCCACCCGCAGACCGTGCGATACCGGGTGAACCAGTTGGAGGAACTGTTCGGCGACCGTTTGCAGGACGCCGGCGAACGCTTCACGCTCGAACTCGCACTGCGGGTCCGCGCGTTTTTGGGTCTCGACTGACAAATCGCACCGCGGCAATTATTACGCGGATGACAAAAACGCGCTGATGCTTGCTTTGCATTGTCGGCGTCGCTACCTTACTGACCAGTAGCTCCATTCCCTGCAGTTCGATGCCGCACTCAGGAGAACCCTGCCATGAAACTCGGAATCATCGCACGTGCCGCCGCGGTCGTCCTGTTCGCCGGAGCGACGAGCATTGTCGCGGCGGGCACCAGCCAGGCCGCCGACGTGACCCTGAACATCACGTACTCCTGCACGTTCACCCTGATCGGCCTGCAGGACCAGCCGTCCACGGTCACCGCGACGAACCTGCCGGACTCCGCCACCGTCGGCACGCCCACCGCGGGCGGTCAGACCCAGGTCGTCTCGACCGTCTCCGCCGCGGCCACGGGCGTGCTGAACTGGCTCGGCGCCGCGACCGTCGAGGGCACGCTGAGCACCACGAACACGATCAACAACGCGGGCAGCGTCTCGTCGGTCACGGCGACGCTCGCGATCCCGAAGACGAACGTCGCCTCCTCCGGGACGTTCAACGTGACCGGCACCGGCACGTTCCCGTCGCTGACGCTGACCAGGGCGGGCACCACCACGGTCAACCTCGGCAACGCCTCGCTGACGCTCACCCCGCGCCACGCGGACGGCTCGACGACGTTCCTCGGCACCTTCACCTCGCCGTGCACCGTCAAGGCCGGCCAGAACACCAAGCTGCACGAGTTCCCGGTGGTGTAAGGCCTTTCAGGCGATACAAGGCACCGCGAGCTGCGTGGAGAAGAACCTCTCCAGCGGCTTGCGGTGCAGCCTGCGTTCCACGGCGATCAGCTCGTTGTGCCGGTAGTGCTCGACCTGCGCGTTGGTGACGACGAACCCGGTGCGCCGCCTGGTCGGCATCTCGTCGTAGAGCAGTGCATTCTGTCCTTGCGGCACAACGACATCCGCCAGCCCCTCCGGGATCTCCCGAGCCCTGGTCGCGATCGCCGCCGCCAGCGCGTCCGGCCGGTTGCGCAGCTTGCGGTGCGGCCACGGCACCCCGTGGTGCTCGGCCTCCAGCGTCCGGTGCAGCGCCCTCGTCGAGTGCCGGATCGCCCTGATCGAGTCACCCGCCGCCAGGTGCACGTGCGGCACGTCGAGCGTGGTGTCCCGCTTGAACCCGGTGCACGCGATGACCCGGTCGTAGTACAGCTCCCCGGTGTCCAGCACCGCCTTGAACCCCTTGCCGTGCCTGGCGATCCGCCGCACGGTCCGCCCCACCGTGTGCGTGACCGCCGCCGTCGACGACACCAGGTCCGCCGTCTCGAACGCGCTGTGTCCCCGCCCGATGATCAGCACCCGCTGGCCCGCGTACACCGTCGGGTCGGTGCTGGCCGTCGCGTACGTCTCCGCGAGCCCGATTCCCTCGATCCGCGGCAGGTGCTCCTTCGCCCGCCCGGTGGCGAGGATGATCCGCTCCGCCTCGATCCGCCCGTGCGCGTGCCGGACCTCGTTGCCCCGGATGCCCTCGACCCGCGTCCGGTACCGCACGTGCAACGGCCGCGCGAAGTCCTCCAGGTACCGCACCAGCTCGTCCGCCGGCGGGAACGCCCGCTTGCTGTACCGCTCGAACGGCGTGCCGAACAACGAGTTGTCGTCCGTCGCCAGCACCCGGTGCCGCGGGAACTCGCGGAAGAACGTGCCCGCCGACGGCCCCGCTTCGAGGATCACGTAGTCGCGCCCGGCCTCGTGCAGGAAGTGCCCCATCTGCAGACCCGCCGGACCGGCGCCGATCACCAGGTACTCCACCATCGCGCACCTCCCGGCGACCTCTACGCCGACGGCACGTAAACGGTTCAGAACCTGTCGACGTCGACAGGTTCGGCGGGCGCGTGGCCAGGGGGCCGCTCGCGGGGGCCGCGCGGTCGCGCATGATCAGCGCCGGACGGCACCACGCCGCCTTTCCACCTGCGCTGGGAGATCGCCTTGGGTACCTGGGACATCGGGTCGTTCGACAACGACGCGGCAGCGGACTTCGCCGGCAGGCTGGACAAGGCGCGGGCCGAGGAGCGCGAGGGCATCGTCCGGGCCGTCCTGGCCGGCGCGGCCGAAGCGGACGACGTCGAGGCCGATGACGGCAGCGAAGCCGTGGCGGCAGCCACGCTGGTCGCCGCGCAGTGTCCTGGTGGGAAGCCGGTCACCACCGCCTATGGCCCCCGCGAGCCCCTCCCCGCGTTCCCGGCGGACCTGCCTCCGCTGGCGGTGAGGGCGCTGGACCGCGTGCTGGCGAACTCCGAGCTCGCCGTGCTGTGGGACGACGCCGGGCACGGACCGCTGTGGCGCCAGGGCGTGGGCGACCTGCGCGCGGTACTGGCCCGGTCCACATGATGGACGTCGGAACACCACCACCGTCCACAGTGTTGGATACGGCCGTGACGACTGCCAAGCGCCGTGCCCGTGTCCGTGCCCCCGAGCTGCACGGCCGCGGCTGGCTGAACACCGGTGACGCCGCGGTCAGCCTCAGGGACCTGCGCGGCAAGGTCGTGCTGCTCGACTTCTGGACGTTCTGCTGCATCAACTGCCTGCACGTCCTCGACGAGCTGCGGCCGCTGGAGGCCAAGTACTCCGACGTCCTGGTCACGATCGGCGTGCACTCGCCGAAGTTCGTGCACGAGGCGGACCCGGAGGCGTTGAAGGCCGCCGTCGAGCGCTACGAGGTGCACCACCCGGTGCTCGACGACCCCGAGCTGGAGATGTGGCAGCAGTACGCGGTCAAGGCGTGGCCGACGCTCGCGCTGGTCGACCCGGAGGGGTACGTCGTGCACGTCGCCGCCGGTGAGGGGCACGTCGACGCGCTCGACACGATCATCGGCGAGCTGGTCGCCGAGCACGCGGCGAAGGGCACGTTGCACCGCGGCAGCGGGCCGTACGTCGCGCCGGAACCGCCGAGCACCACGCTCCGGTTCCCCGCCAAGGCGATCGTCACGCCGCGGAACACGATCCTGGTCAGCGACAGCGCCCACCACAGCCTCGTCGAGCTCGAAGCGGACGGTGAGACGGTCGTCCGGCGGATCGGCACCGGTGAGCGCGGGCGCGCGGACGGGCTGAACCCGACCTTCTCCGAGCCCGCCGGGCTCACGCTGGTGCCGAACACGCACGGCTACGACGTGGTCGTCGCGGACACGGTCAACCACCTCCTCCGCGGCCTCGACCTGGAGACCGGCGAGGTAACGACCATCGCGGGCACCGGTGAGCAGTGGCGGGAAGGCCAGACCGACGGACCGGCCGACAAGATCGACCTCACCAGCCCGTGGGACGTGGCGTGGTGGAACGGCGGCGTCGCCATCGCCATGGCCGGCAACCACACGCTCGGGTTCTTCGACCCGGGGACGAACCAGGTCAGCAGGCTCGCCGGCACGACCGTCGAGGGCATCAACGACGGTCCGGCGGAGGGGGCGTTCTTCGCGCAGACCAGCGGGCTGGCCGCGGCCGGCGACCGGCTGTGGATGGTCGACTCGGAGACCTCCGCGCTGCGCTACCTCGAGAACGGCGAGGTGCGCACCGAGGTCGGCAAGGGGCTGTTCGCCTTCGGGCACAGGGACGGCGACGCGGATGAGGCGCTGCTGCAGCACCCGCTCGGCGTCACGGTGCTGCCCGACGGGTCGGTGGCGGTCTCGGACACCTACAACGGCGCGATCCGCCGGTACGACCCGGAGACGCGGACGGTCAGCACCATCGCGACCGACCTCGCCGAGCCGAGTGACGCGCTGGTCGTGGACGGCGAGCTCGTCGTCGTGGCGAGCGCGGCGCACCGGCTTGAGCGGTTCACCGCCGCGGCCGTCAAGGTCGACGGCGAGGCGCACCGGGTGAAGCGGCCGAGCACCGACATCGCGGCCGGTGCGGTCGAGCTCGCCGTCGTCTTCACCCCGCCGACCGGGACGAAACTGGACGAACGGTACGGACCGTCCACCCGCCTGGAGATCACCAGCTCACCCCCGGAGCTGATCCTGGAGGGCGCGGGCGTCGGCACCGAACTGGTACGGGCGTTGCGGATCAACGATCAGGTCACGAACGGCGTTCTGCACGTCGTAGCGCAGGCGGCCAGTTGCAGTGACGATCCTGCCGACGAACACCCGGTCTGCCGCCTGACCAGGCAGGACTGGGGCGTCCCCGTTCGAGTGGTTGCCGATGCACCGACCCGGCTCCCGCTGCTGATGGGCGGCATGGACGAGGCACCTCCGCAGGCCACGTAGACTCTGCGGGTGCCTGATGTCAAGCTCGAGATCCAGATGCTGTACGACCGTGTGATGGTGCGCATCTCGCCGGAGGACGGCGAGCGGCGGTCCAGCGGTGGCATCGTGATCCCCGCGACGGCCCAGATGGCGAAGCGGTTGGCGTGGGGCAGCGTGTTCGGAGTCGGTACCAGCGTGCGGCACGTGAAGGTGGGAGACCGGGTGCTGTTCAACCCGGACGATCAGCTCGAGGTCGAGGTGCAGGGCACCACGTACCTCGTGCTGAGGGAACGCGATCTGCACGCTGTGGCCAGCGAGCTCACCGAGCACGGCACCGGCCTGTACCTGTGAGCCGCCGGTTCGAGATGGTGAACTGCTAGCTGTACACACGTATACGCCGCCTCAGTGGAGAGACAGGGCAACGGGGAGAGCTGTGCCGTACGACGCTGACAAGACGAGGGCGATGCCACCGGTCAACCCGAGAGGCACCGCCTCCGAGGAGACCACCCAGATCGCGCCCGTGAACGTGAACGCGTCCACCGAGGCCTGGCCGTCGGAGGAACCGGACACCGAGCAGCCGACCGTCACGGCCGCCGTGCCCGGTGTCGGCTTTCCCGCCGGCGAGGACGCCACCGAGTACATGCGACCGGTGACCCCGCCGCAGCCCCTGCCGGAGGACTCCGGCGTCTACGGGCCCGTGATGATCGAACCGGGCGACGAGGACGACGGGGCAGAGCCGAAGAACACGAAGAAGAAGGCGTTGATCGTGGCCGCGGCCGTGGTCGGCGCCTTCGGTCTGCTGTACGGCCTCGACATGCTCGTCTCCAGCGGCAACGTGCCCCGCGGCGTCACCGTCGCGGGCGTCGACGTCGGCGGCATGAGCCACTCCGAGGCCGAGGGGAAGCTGCGCGAGGCGATCGAGCCGCGGCTGAGCAAGCCGGTCGCGCTGAAGGCCGGTGACGTCACGGGCGAGCTCGACCCGAAGGCGGCGGGCCTGGAGCTCGACTGGAACGCCACGATCGACCGCGCGGGCAGCCAGCCGCTCTCCCCGATCACCCGCGTGACGTCGTTCTTCACCAGCCGCGAGGTGGGCGTGGCGACGAAGGCGGACGACGAGAAGGTCGCCGGCGCGCTCGAGGCGCTGCGCCCCGAGCTCGACCACGAGCCGATCGAGGGCACCATCAGGTTCGAGGGTGCCGCCCCGGTCGCCGTCGAGCCGCACGCCGGTCAGAAGATGCGCACGGAGGACGCGGCGCGCACCGTCGTGGCCAACTGGGCCTCCGGTGACCCGGTCGACGTGCCGATGGACTTCACCCCGGTCAAGACCACCAAGGAGGGCGTCGAGAAGGCGCTCAACGAGGTCGTGAAGACCGCCGTCTCCGCCCCGGTCACGATCAAGGGCGAGGGCAAGGACGCGGTCCTCGCACCCGAGCAGATCGCCGCCACGCTGAACTTCGTGCCCCTCGACGGGGGCGCGCTCGACGTCGGCGTGAACAAGGACAAGCTCGTCGAGGTGGCCGCTCCGCCGCTGAAGGAGACGGTCAAGGAGGGCAAGGACGCCCAGATCGTGTTCGAGGGCGGCCGGCCGACCGTGAAGCCGTCCGTCGACGGGCTCGACGTCGACTGGGACAAGAACATCCAGCCCTACTTCGACACGCTCAAGAAGACCGACGGGCGCGAGCTGAAGTTCGAGTACAAGCACACGCCCGCGAAGGTCACCACCGAGCAGGCGAACAAGATGGGCATCAAGGAGGTCATCGGCGAGTTCCAGACCGGTGGCTTCGCCGCGACGTCGGGCGTGAACATCCGGGTCGTGGCCGAGAAGGTCAACGGCGCGATCGTGAAGCCCAAGGAGACGTTCAGCCTCAACAAGCACACCGGCCCGCGCGGCACCGCGCAGGGCTACGTCGAGGCGGGCATCATCGAGAACGGCATCCCGGGCAAGGCGGTCGGCGGCGGCATCTCGCAGTTCGCGACCACGCTCTACAACGCGTCCTACTACGCGGGCATGAAGGACGCGGGCCACAAGGAGCACAGCTACTGGATCACGCGGTACCCGAAGGGCCGCGAGGCCACCGTGTTCATGGACGGCGCGGGCAACAGCCTGATCGACATCGCGTTCACGAACCCGGACGACACGGGCGTCGCCATCCAGACGATCTGGACCCCCTCGTCGATCAAGATCGTGCTCTGGGGCACCAAGAACTACGACGTCACCGGCTCCACCAGCGGTGAGTTCGCCCCGACCCAGCCGCAGGAGAAGAAGATCACCAAGGAGGGGTGCACGCCGAGCAACGGCGCCCCCGGCTTCTCCGTGACGGACACCCGCACGATCAAGGACCGCCGCACGGGCCAGACCCGCAGCGAGTCGCGCACGGTCCGCTACGACCCGCAGTTCAAGATCATCTGTGAGGGTCCGCCGCCTGCGGGCGGCTGACCCGAACCCGGGATTTGCCGTGGCCACGAGCGGGTATTCACCCGTTCGTGGCCACTGTTGCGCATGAGGCGCGAAGACACCCCGTCGTCCAGACGCTGGGGCGGGTGGGGATGGTTGTGTACGGAGCGGTGCACGTGCTCATCGCGTGGCTCGCGCTCCAGGTCGCGTTCGGCACGGACGCCGAGCGGACGGACTCCAAGGGAGCGCTGAGCGAGCTTGCGAAGAACGGCGCCTGGTTGCTGTGGGCCGTCGGCATCGGTCTGGTGTTCTTCGCCGTGTGGCAGCTGATCCTGGCCTTCGTCGGCTACACCTACGTGAGCAAGAAGCGCAAGCGGATCTCCAAACGCGTCGGCTCCGCGGCACGTGCCATCACTGCGGGCGGTATCGCGTTCGGTGCGTTCAAGTACGCCACCAGCGGTGCCACCGGTGACTCCACGCAACAGCAGCAGGAGCTGACCGCGCAGGTGCTCGCGTGGCCGGGCGGCCAGCTGATCGTGGGTGCGATCGCGATCGGCATCCTGGTCACCGCCGGCGTGATCGCCTACAAGGGCTTCAAGAAGTCGTTCGAGAAGGACCTCGACATGAGCCGTGCGCCGTCGTGGGTCGAGCCCGTCGGCCGGATCGGCTGGATCGGCAAGGGCGTCGCGTACGGCGTCATCGGCGTCCTCGTCGGACTGGCCGCGATCAACGCGGACCCCGAGCAGTCCGGCGGCATGGACAAGGCGCTGCACACGCTGGCCGCGCAGCCGTTCGGCATGTTCCTGCTGTCGGCGGTCGCGGTGGGCATCGCGGCGTTCGGCGTCTACTGCTTCGTCGCCGCGCGGGCGCTCAAGGAGTGAGCAGGAGCCGGAAAACGGAGACCGACTGAAAACGGGTCCGCGCACCTCGGGCAGGAGGTGCGCGGACCCGTCGTCGTGATCGCGTCCTAGAAGACGCTCTCGTCGATGTCCATCAGCGAGTTGTCGGTCTGCTCGGTGACCTTGCGGCGCGCGGTCAGCTCCGGCAGCACGTTCTTCGCGAAGAACGACGCCACCGCGATCTTGCCCTCGTAGAACGCCTTGTCCTTGGCCGACGGGGTGCCGCCGAGCTTCTCCAGCGCGACCTCGGCCTGGCGCAGCAGCAGCCAGCCGACGAGCACGTCACCCGCGGTCATCAGCAGGCGGACCGAGTTCTGGCCGACCTTGTAGAGGTTGCGGACGTCCTCCTGCGACGAGGTCAGGAAGCCGACGAGGGCGCCGAGCATGCCCTGCAGGTCTTCCAGGCCCTGCTTCAGGAGAGCGCGCTCCTCCTTGAGGCGACCGTTGCCGCCCTCGTTGTCGAGGAAGGACTGGATCTCGCCGTTGATGAACGCGAGCGCCTGGCCCTTGTCGCGGATGATCTTCCGGAAGAAGAAGTCGAGCGACTGGATGGCCGTGGTGCCCTCGTACAGCGAGTCGATCTTCGAGTCCCGGATGTACTGCTCGATCGGGTACTCCTGCAGGAAGCCGGAGCCGCCCAGGGTCTGCAGCGACTGCGCGAGCTGCTCGTAGGCGCGCTCGGAGCCGACGCCCTTGACGATCGGCAGCAGCAGGTCGTTCACCTGGGCCGCGAGCTTGGCGTCGTCGCCGCCGAGCATCACCTTGTCCTGGAACGTCGCGGTGTACAGGTACACGGCGCGCAGGCCCTCGGCGTACGCCTTCTGCAGCATCAGGCTGCGGCGCACGTCCGGGTGGTTGGTGATGGTGACGCGCGGGGCGGTCTTGTCCGTCATCCGCGTGAGGTCGGCGGACTGGACGCGCTCCTTGGCGTAGGACAGCGCGTTCAGGTAGCCGGTCGACAGCGTCGCGATGGCCTTGGTGCCGACCATCATGCGGGCGTACTCGATGACGTCGAACATCTGCGCGATGCCGTCGTGCACCTCGCCGAGCAGCCAGCCCTTGGCCGGGACGCCGTGCTGGCCGAACGTCAGCTCGCACGTCGTGGACGCCTTGATGCCCATCTTGTGCTCGACGTTGGTGACGAAGGCGCCGTTGCGCTCGCCCAGCTCGCCGGACTCCGGGTCGAAGTGGAACTTCGGCACCAGGAACAGCGACAGGCCCTTGGTGCCGGGCTTCGCCTCGATGCCCTCACCCTCGGGACGGGCGAGCACCATGTGCATGATGTTCTCGGTCAGGTCCTGGTCGGCGGACGTGATGAACCGCTTCACGCCCTCGATGTGCCAGGTGCCGTCGTCCTGCTTGATCGCCTTGGTGCGGCCTGCGCCGACGTCGGAACCGGCGTCCGGCTCGGTCAGCACCATCGTGGCGCCCCAGCCGCGGTCGATCATCAGCTGCGCCCAGTGCTGGTCGCGCTCGGTGCCGTTGTTGTAGACGACCGTCGCGAAGCTCGGGCCCGCCAGGTACATGTAGATCGGCGGGTTGGCGCCCAGGATCAGCTCGGACGCGGCCCACGCCACCGAGGGCGGGGTGCCGAAGCCGCCCAGCTCCTCCGGCAGGAACATGCGGTACCACTCGCCGTCCCACACGGCCTGGTACGACTTCTTCAGCGACTCCGGCAGGGTCGCCGAGTGCGTCGCCGGGTCGAACTTCGGCGGGTTGCGGTCGGCGTCGGCGAACGAGTCCGCGAGCGGACCCTCCGCCAGGGTCTTCATCTCGGCCAGAACGCCGCGCGCGGTGTCCTCGTCGGACTGCTCGAACGGCCCCTTGCCGAGGTGGTCCTGCACGTTGAAGACCTCGAACAGGTTGAATTCGAGATCCCGGACGTTGCTCTTGTAGTGGCCCATCTCGTCAGCTCACTCCTCAGGGTCGCGGCGGGGTCGCCTACTGACCGGTAACAACAGAGTATTACCCGACAGTAACCCCGGCAAGGGCGACCACCCACCGGTGGCGAAGCAGACAGTCCTCCGCGCGGCCTGAATCGGGCATGAGGTCGGACATGAGAGCAGGTCAGACGCGTACGGGGCGTGCGGGAACCATGTCGAGCAGTCCGGCCTCCGTGCGCTCGGCGAAGTCGACCGCACGCGGCACCATGACGGACTCGTAGGCCCGCACGCCCTCGTCGACACCGTCGCGGGCGACCGCGAGCACCAGTTCGGCGGCGTCCTGCAGTGCGAGGTTCGCGCCGACGCCCAGCGGGGGCATCAGGTGGGCGGCGTCCCCGAGCAGCGTCACGCCCGGCGTCGGCTCCCACCGGTGCGGGACGGGCAGGGCGTACAGCGGCCGGTGGACGGGCTCGCCGTGCAGGAACGCCCGCAGCGACGGGTGCCAGTCGGCGTAGACGTCCAGCAGGTCGGCGGTGGAGGGCCGCCAGTCCTCGGGGGCACGCAGGCACGCGTACGCGCGGATGTGGTCGCCGCTGCTGCGCTGCGACCACAGCATCAGGCCGTCGTGGTCGGCGACCATGGTGCCCTGGCCGGTGAGGTCGAGCAGCGCCTCGTCGCCGTCGTGCCGGACCTCGACGAACAGCACGCCGGTGTACCGCGGCACGGCGGCCGAGACCGCGCCGCGCACCCGTGACCAGGCGCCGTCCGCGCCGATGACCAGGTCGAACGTCGCGGTGGTGCCGTCCGTGAGCGTGACCTCGTGCGGGGCGGCGCCGGTGACGCCGAGGCCCCACGCGACGGTGCCCGGCGCGAGCGAGTCGAGCAGGAGGCCGCGCAGCTGCCCTCGGTCGATCTCCGGCCGGAAGTCGCCCTCGGCCGGTTCGTGCTCGACCAGCGCGGCCGTGGCGTGGTCGACCTTGCGCTGCTCCTGGCCCTCGAACCGGGCGAGCGCGCGCCACTGGTCGTAGAGGCCGGCGGCGCGGATCGCCTGCTGGCCGCTGTCGGCGTGCAGGTCGATCGTGCCGCCCTGCTGGCGGGCGTCCGGGGAGCTCTCCCGCTCGAAGACGGCGACGTCGGTGAACCCGTGCTGCTGCAGGACGCGGGCGCAGGTGAGGCCGCCGAGACCGGCTCCGGCGATGGCGATGCGTGGTGTGGTCATGCCACCGATGAAAGCGCACTGACTCAAAAAGTGCAA
This sequence comes from Lentzea sp. NPDC037011, assembly GCF_055607425.1. Taxonomy (NCBI): domain Bacteria; kingdom Bacillati; phylum Actinomycetota; class Actinomycetes; order Pseudonocardiales; family Pseudonocardiaceae; genus Lentzea; species Lentzea sp. NPDC037011. Next base: position 342,332 of record NZ_JBVJRT010000001.1, read on the forward strand.
TGACTACACTTTTGAAGTGGTTCAACTCGCAGGGTAGGCTGCCGGCGTGACCGAACTCGGCCGCCGTGAGCGCAAGAAGCTGCAGACCCGCCAGTCGATCGCCGACGCGGCACTGGAGCTGTTCCTGGCGCGCGGGTTCGACGACGTGGGCGTGAAGGAGGTCGCCGACCGCGCCGACGTGTCGGTGACGACGCTGTTCAAGCACTTCCCGAGCAAGGAGGCGCTGCTGTTCGACGAGGACGCCGAGATGGAGTCCTCGCTCATCGGCGCCGTGCGGGACCGCCCGGAGGGGACGTCGATCCCGGCCGCGCTGCGCGACCACTTCGTCGGCGCCGCGGAGGGCCACGTCGACCACCCGCTGTTCGAGTCGTTCGCCCGGCTGGTCGAGAGCACCCCGTCGCTGCGCGCCTACCAGCGCACGATGTGGCTCCGCCACGAGAAGGCGCTGGCCGAGGCCATCGCCGCGGAGATCGGCGCGCCACCCGGCGACGTCCGGTGCGCGGGCCTCGCCCGGTTCGCGCTGGAGGCCCGTGACGTGATCTTCAGCCGGCCGGACCGCGAGCGGGCGGCGGCGGAGCTGTTCGGCCTACTCGAACACGGTTGGCAGGCTCAGCAGCAGGCCTGACCGGTACGCGAGCGACACCGCGTGCGTCCGGTCGCGCGCGCTCAGCTTGCGGAGGATGCCCTTCACGTGGGTCCGCACGGTCTCCACGGACACGATCAACGCGTCGGCGACCTGCCGGTTCTCCATCCCGTCCGCGATGAGCGTGAGCACCTCGTACTCGCGCCGGGTCAGCGCCGGCCGTTCCCGGCAGCGCAGGTCGGGGTGGACGTACCCGCGGATGCGCAGCGTCTCGGAGATCACCCGCACGATCTGCTCCGGCTCCGCCGACCGCGGCACCACACCGCGAACACCCGCCTCCAGCGCGCTCGTGACGTAGTTCGCGTGCGAGTGCGCGTCCCTGGCCAGCCCGATCACGACGAGCCGGCTGTCGCGTTCGAGGAGCTGCCGCGCGAGCTGCCCCACCGGGTCCAGCATCGAGTCGACCAGCAGCACGTCCGGGTTCAGGTGCTCCTGCAGGCGCGCGGCGGCCTCCGGGTGCCCCGTCGACCCGAGCCAGCGCAGGCCGGCGGTCCGCCTCACCAGCGAGGACAGGCCCTCGCGGTAGAGCGGTACGGGGTCGATCAGCGCGACGCCGGGAGCAGGCCGGCCTGGCGGGAGCATCAGCACCTCCGTTCGTGCTTCCAGAGGAATGACGTCGTTCCCCCGGCCGCATGACGTGGAAAGTGCCGTTCATGTAGGTGAACAAGGGTCACGAATGTGATTCAAGACTGGCCAAGGTCTTCCACCCGGGGGCAACGGTCTCGTAAGACCTACGTCACATATCCCGTGCGGATGTGCCAGGTTCCCGCCGCCATGAGGCCTGGTGCTCTCGCGGGCACACGTGTGTGCACGCAAGGAGGTCACATGGGCACCCTCGATTGGATCGTGGTTGTCGGCTATTTCTTCGTGATGGTCGCGATCGGGCTCTGGTCGCGCGGGCGGGTCCAGAACATCGCCGACTTCTTCACGGCGGGCGGCAAGATGCCGTGGTGGCTGTCCGGCATCTCCCACCACATGTCGGGCTACAGCGCCGTCATGTTCGTGGCGTTCGCGTCCGAGGCGTACCGGCTCGGTCTCACCGTCTACGTGTGGTGGTCGCTGACGATCGGCATCGGCGTCGGCATCGGCGCGTTCCTGTTCGCACCGCGGTGGAACCGGCTGCGCTCCAAGCACGACGTCAAGTCGCCGCTCGAGTACCTGGCCAAGCGCTACAACCTGCCCACCCAGCAGGTCATGGCCTACGCGGGCGCACTGCTCAAGGTCGTCGACATCGCCGCGAAGTGGGCGGCCGTCTCGATCCTGCTCCGCGGCTTCGCGGGCGTCCCGATCACCTGGGGCATCGTGATCATCGGCCTGGTGACGATGGTCTACTCGGTGCTCGGCGGCCTGTGGGCGGACGCGCTCACCGACTTCGGCCAGTTCATCATCCAGGCGGCCGCGGGCTTCGCGATGTTCATCGCCGTCGCCGATACCCTCGGCTGGGGCTTCCCCGTGACGATCTGGGACAGGCTCCCCGACAGCCACAGCGACCCGCTCGCCGGCCCGTACACCTCGACGTTCCTCATGGCGCTCTTCCTGATCAAGACGCTGGAGTACAACGGCGGCATGTGGAACCTGGCGCAGCGCTACATGGCCGCGCCGTCGGGCTTCGCGGCCAAGCGGTCCGCGCTGCTGTCGTCCGCGCTGTGGCTGGTGTGGCCGCTGGTGCTGTTCTTCCCGATGTGGGCAGCGCCGCTGATCGTCCCCGGCCTCGAAGGCGCGCAGGCGGAGAACGCCTACATCGAGATGGGCAAGCAGATGCTGCCCGCCGGCATGATCGGCCTCGTCCTGGCCGGCTTCTTCTCGCACACGATGGCCATGGTGTCCTCGGACGCGAACGTCATCGCCGCCGTGATCAACCGCGACATGCTGCCGCACATCTGGAAGAAGGTGAAGACGTTCTCCGCGGACAACCAGCTCGTCCTGGCCCGCGTCACGACGTTCCTCTTCATCGGCATCAGCATGATCATCGCCATCGCCTCCGGCGGCCAGGGCTTCGTGCTCAAGGTGGTCGTCGACCTGGTCGCCGCCACGATGGGCCCGATCGCGATCCCGCTCATGCTGGGCCTGCTCCCGTGGTTCCGCAAGATCGGCTCGACGGCCGCCATCGCCTCGGTCGTCGGCGGCCTCGGCATGTGGGCGTTCCTCTACGTCGAGCAGATGAGCAAGGCCGCGTGGGTCACCAAGGGCGTGCTCGTCTCGTGGCCCCTGCTGCTCTCGCTGGTGCTGTACCTGTCGATCGGCTTCCTGAAGAAGGAGCCCTCCACCGAGCGCGACGCCCTGCTCGACTCGCTCAACTCCGACGAGCGCGAGCGCGTCAGGGCTTGATTTCCTGCGCGTCTCGCGGCGCCACGCCACGCCGCCGCGAGACGCGCAGATCACCCGTTGGTTGCCGTGGCGTGCGTCATCGTCACGAGACTCCCGCTTCGTCCGCATGCACAGTGGAGGTCATGGGTGCATGGCGTCCGGCGGACGACGCGGAACTGACCGCAGGCTGGCGACTCTGGCTGGAGCTCGCCGACCGCGTCTACCCCGGCCCGTCCTGGGACGGCACCCCGGCCGACGCCATCCGCCAGGTCCGCGACCTGCTGGCCGCCTGCGACTCGATCCGCACCGACTACCTGACCGAGTCACCGTCGCCTTCCGCCGCGCTGCTGCAGCTGCTGCAGTCGATGACCTTCGTGGCGTCGTTCCCGGTCGACCTGTGGCACGACGACGTCCATCCGCTGGACGTGGAACGCGCCGAGCTGCTGCACGGGGACCTGGCTTCGTTCGCGGAGCACGTCGCGGGGGTGCGTGCGGCGCTGGCCCGTGGTGGCGGGTGGGTGGACCTGGACCGCCGACCGTGGGGCCTACCGGTCGACTGACTCCATTTCCTCCGCGAGGGGGCGCTGATGGGTCAACAACGGGCGTTTCGGACAGTTTCGTCGATCAGCGCCGCGGCTAGTTCGACATCATCGTGCTCCCATACTCGGATGACCGACCACCCAGCGGCGGTGAGCGTTCTGTTGGTGTCGGCGTCTCTGGCTCGATTGCCGTTGATCTTTTCGCGCCAGAATTCCGCGTTCTTCGTGGCCGGCCGGTAGTGATCGGGGCAACCGTGCCAGTAACAGCCGTCCACGAAAACTGCTACACGCGCGCCGGGAAAGACGACGTCGGCACGGCGGCGTACTTCTGCGATCGGCCGCGCATCAACTCGGTATCGCAGACCGCGCTGGTGCAGAAGTCGTCGAAGCATTATTTCTGGCTCTGTGTCCTTGCTGCGATTGCCTCGCATGGAGGCTCGCACCTCGACGGACGACGCAGTCGATCCCGCAGGAAGTTTGTCGTCTGCGAGCAGGCCTTTTTCGCGAGCTTGTCGCCAAGCCTCGGCGAGGTTCTTCCCGCGCGAGGAGAACTCGACTTCGCACACGTACTTCTCTTGCGTCCTGCCATCCTGCGACCACCGAAGATAGGCTCGGATGCGGCGTGTTCGCCGATACAAGCGCAAACTGATCGATCCTCGCGCGCATCGGCCGTCGCCAAGATCGACATTTCGGCGGTTACGACCTTTGGCGGCTCGGTCCTGTTCCACCATCGGTGATGCAGCGCCCGCGTGACGTTTGTACGCGCGTTCATGCGGAAGCTGTTCCTTCCACCGTCGACTCGTGTCGCTTCGGGACACGGCGGGCTAGTGACCGGTGGCTTTCAACGCATCCGCAACCGCGTTTGCGAAGAACTCTCCGAGGACCACCGGGACAGCGTTGCCCAGCTGGCGCATCTGCTCACCACGGGGACCCGACCCGAGCCACTCATCGGGAAAAGTCATCACCCGTGCTGTCTCCCGAACGGTCATGTACCTGTGGCGATAGGTCCACCCACCCTCAGAAGAGGTGTCCGCGAACCGTTCGTCGACGAGCATCACCGACTCACCGCCTGGCACACCGTGAACGCCGGCCTTAACAGTCTTCGCGGGGCGATCGAGCTCGTTCGGGGTATGTCCTTTGTAGATACGAGCGCCTGGCCAGCCGATGTGATCGGCGACCTTGATCTTCTTGCCGAAGTCGAACTTCTCCTCCAATCGCTCCATGTCGACGTGTGGAAGCTCGGGAAGTTTGATGTCAGTCCCGTAGCCCTTGATGGCGTCACGCAGCGTGCGCCACGGTTGGCAGTCGTCCTCCTTGACCACCTTGGGGATTCTTGCTTGGACCTTCCGGCGGACGTGATCCGGTACATCGGAATGCCGTTGCCAGTACGCCCCATCATCATCTTGCATCGACCGCAGCAATGCGGCCTCCGAGAACCTCTCGGTCTTGACCTCCTTCTCGAAGGCCTTGATGTCAACACCGAGGTCGGCGCGGAAGGCGACGAGGACAACACGATTACGAATCTGCGGTACCCCGTAGTTCGCGGCGTTGACTGGCACCATCACTACCTTGTAGTGATCCGGATCTTGGTCTCCTTCTGAGAGTTGACCGAGGATGCGGGTCAGGTGCGCGTTGTGGTCCTGCCACCGAACATCATCGTTCCGCTTCTCAAAGGGGAGACGCAGTTCGTTCTGGATGTACTGGAAGTACTCGGCGAACGACGGTCGCAGCAGCCCTCGGACGTTCTCGCAGATCACCGCCTTCGGCCGCATCTCCCGCACCGCTTTGAAGACCGCAGGGAACATGTTCCGCTTGTCCTCGTCCCCCTTGGCGACACCTCCGGCGCTGAACGGCTGGCAAGGAGGACCGCCCGCCAGCAAGTCCACTTTGCCCTGCAGCGCACTCAGGTCCAGATCGCGAACGTCACCTGGGTAGAGAGGGGCGGGCTGGCCCACCTCCGGCGGCTGTGGTTTCGTCTCCTCGCTGCGCTTGAGACCGTCGACGCCGAGAGTCTTGCAGGCACTGGCGACGAGCGTCTCGCAGGCTCGCTTGTTGAACTCGTTGAACAAGAGTGGGCGAAACCCCGCTTGGTGGACCGCCATGGCAAGGCCGCCTCCACCTGCGAACAACTCGACGCTAGTGCGGGGCACAACTGCTTGTTTGGCCTGGTCAACCATGGCGAAATCGTACCGCGGAAATCATGTTCGTGGAAGTCCCTCACTCGAATGTGTCGACCTCTAGTGAGTAACGCCATAGGCTTGTTGGAGATCAACTCTTGGAGGGGGTACGCGTATGACGGAGGGGGCGTCGGCGGACGGGCGTGTGTATCACGACAACTTCCGGCTCAGCATCACGAAGGCGCTTGGTGATCAGTTGGCCGCAGCGCTCAAGGGATTGGCTCATGCGCCGTTGACGTATGAGCGTCTGGCGGCGGTCGAGGAACGCCCAGGTGTGTATCAGCTGTATCTGGCCGGCGAGTTCGTGTACGTCGGCAAGGCGGATCGATCCTTGCGTGCTCGGCTGGCCAATCACCTGCGCAAGCTCAGAGGTAGGCGAAACATCGACATCGAAGATGTTTCGTTTTCTTGCCTGTATGTCGCGGAGGATTTTTCGGCACTGGCTCCCGAAAGGCTGCTGATCAACCTCTACAAAGACGATGGTGGAATCCCTTGGAATAACAATGGATTCGGCAACAAAGACCCCGGTCGTCAGCGTGACAAGACAATCCTGAAGAAAAATCATTTTGACTTGAAGTATCCGATTGACCTAAGTCTTCCGGTCGGCGGGTTGAGTTCGGGTGAAATCACGCTGAGCGGATTTCTGAGGAAACTGAAGTCTGGCCTGCCGTACAACTTCCGGTACGCCGAGCCGCCGCGTTCGAATGCAACCATTCTCAAGGTTCCTTCAGGCGCGCTGTCTGCTGACATCGCGTTCCGATTGCTGTCGGAGTTTGTACCGGGCTCGTGGCAGATTTCCGCCTTGATGGGCTACGTCATCATGTACAACGATTCGCCGTCGGAGTACAAGAGCGCATGGCGCTACTACCGGTCCGGTGACGTGGTGGAAGCTGTGCCGGAGGTCTCGTCCGAAGAGGTGTCTGAGGATGAAGAAGGCCCAGCTCAAGAGGATCTCTTCGGTTCAGATCAGTGACGCGCCCTTGAAAATCGAAACAGGAATTCATGTCTGGCTATATCCCGTTCTCGTTTGATCCGTTGTCGACCGAGCAGATCTCGCGCACCATCTGCGAGTACTTTGAACGGCAGCCCTTGGTCGGGATGATTCACGAAATTCCGAAGTTCGAGGGGTCGGGTTTGTACGCCATTTACTACCGAGGTAGTAGCGTGGCGCTCTATCGACCGCTGGCGACAATCCAGGTGCCGGTCTACGTCGGACAGGCGTCGAGTCACAGTGCGACCGGTAAGCGGGTTCGTGAGCGCTTTCCATTGCACAGTCGGCTGCGCAAGCACCGCCGTTCGATCATGGAGAGCGGTCTGCCGATCGCTGAGTTCAGGTTCAGGGCGTTGTTGCTCCCGGAGGTTCACGCCAACCTGGGCGAAAACGGCCTGCGTGTTGAATATGTACCTGTTTGGAACGACAAGCTGAAGGGTTTCGGTAGCAACGAGCAGGGGGCGACAACCCGGAAGAGCGCGAAGAGCGCTTGGGACACAGTTCACGACGGGCGTAGTCGTACTCATGGTGGCGTCGTCCACGATGCGACGGCGCTGGTCGAAGCTGCGAGGGCCCACATCGAGCGCCAGGTCGCCGACTACGACTACCTGCCCTGGCCGCATCCGGCTGGAAGCGACAAGTACCTGGACTTCCAGTAGCTCCAGCGACTCAACGGTCCGTTGCGCGTCACCTGAGCAAACGACGAGGGCCCTGGACAGCTCGTCCAGGGCCCTCGGGTGGAGCGGGTGACGGGAATCGAACCCGCCTCTACAGCTTGGGAAGCTGTCGTTCTACCAATGAACTACACCCGCAGGAGCAAGCTCGCAGCCGATCATACACAGCCCGGCAACGTGACGTCTCACCGTCCTCGTCGGCGAGCCGGACCAACTCGGTTACCCTGCCCAGGTGCTGCTGAGTGACCAGGATCTGCGCAAAGAGGTCGAGTCCGGCCGTCTCCACCTCGACCCCTTCGACGCCGAGATGCTCCAACCGAGCAGCATCGACGTGCGGCTCGACCGGTTCTTCCGGGTCTTCAACAACACGAAGTACACGCACATCGACCCGTCGCAGCAGCAGGACGACCTGACGAGCCTGGTGGAGACGCCGGAGGGTGAGCAGTTCGTGTTGCACCCCGGCGAGTTCGTGCTGGGCAGCACCTACGAGATGGTGACGCTCCCGGACGACCTGGCGGGCCGGCTGGAGGGCAAGTCCAGCCTGGGCAGGCTCGGCCTCCTGACGCACTCCACGGCCGGGTTCATCGACCCGGGGTTCTCCGGCCACATCACGCTGGAGCTGTCGAACGTCGCGAACCTGCCGATCACGCTGCACCCCGGCATGAAGATCGGCCAGCTGTGCCTGTTCAAGCTGTCGAGCCCGGCGGAGCACCCGTACGGCTCGACGCAGGCCGGCAGCCGGTACCAGGGGCAGCGGGGACCGACGCCGAGCCGCGCGTACCTGAACTTCCACCGGACGGACACGCGCCGCTAGAAGCCGTAGCGCTCCAGCACGCGGCGGCGCAGTTCGGGATCGGTGCGCGGGACCGGTTCGAGGAAGATCTCGTCCAGGTCGGGGAACTCCGAGTGCAGGTCCGCGGAGATGCGCACGCAGGCCAGTTCCAGTTCGTGGGCGGTCATGGAGTCGTCGAAGTCCAGTCGGGCGCACAGCAGGACGCGGTCGGTGCCGATGAGCATCGTCAGGACGTCCACCACGGCGTCGACCTCGGGCAGGTCGGCGAGCCACTTCCAGATCGCCTTGACCACCACCTGGTCTGCCTGGCGGCCGATCAGCAGGCCGCGGTTGGTGCGGGCCAGGGTGTAGGCGACGAGGGCGAGCAGCACGCCGATCGCCAGTGACGCGAGGCCGTCCCACACCGACGAGCCGGTCAGCTGGTGCAGGCCGAGGCCGGTGAACGCGAGGACCAGGCCGATCAGGGCCGCCGAGTCCTCCAGGAACACGGTCTTCACGGTGGGGTCGTCGGACTCGCGCAGGAACGCCCAGAAGCTCTTGCCGTGCTCGGCGGACTGGGAGCGGACCTGGCGGAACGCCTGCGTCCACGACACGGACTCCAGCAGGAACGCCAGTGCCAGCACGATGTAGCCGACCAGGGGGCGGGTCTGCTCCTCCGGTTCGCCGAAGACGGTGCGGAAGCCCTCGTAGAACGCGAACATCGCGCCGGAGGCGAAGATCGAGACGGCGGCCAGCAGCGACCAGAAGTAGCGCTCCTTGCCGTAGCCGAAGGGGTGGCGGCGGTCGGCCGGGCGGTCGGAGCGGCGCAGGGCCGTGAGCAGCAGGGCCTCGGTGAACGTGTCGGCCACCGAGTGCGCGGCCTCGGAGAGGATCGCGGCCGAACCGGTCAGCACGCCCGCGATGGCCTTGGTGATGGCGATCGCCAGGTTCACCAGCAGGGCGAGTACGACGGTCAGCGTGCTTTCCCCAGAGCCCTGCGGCTTGTCGCTCATGGTGATCAGCGTAGGCCCGGCGGGGCCGCTCCACCGGTTGTGACCTGGCACGATCCGAACCCCGGCAACCGGACAAACCGCCCTGAACCACAGGCGTTCATTGGTTCATTCGAGTGACATTCGGGGAACCGGGCAACATCGCCGGGGGCTGTGGTGTCTTAGGGACGGGATCTGCTCCGGGGGGGAGACGCTGATCACCAAGGGGGTAAGACGGAACCGCCCGCGTCCAGCGAGAGGACGCGGGCGGTTCTGCGTCCGGCGCACCACGCCGGCGCTCCCGGCCACTTAGGACCGAAGTGGTTAGTCTGCGGCATGGGCATCTTGGTGCATGTGCTGCTGACTGCCGTGGCGGTCTGGGTCTCGACGGCCATTCCCGGCATCGACCTGGGCGAGGGCAGCACCGGGTCGCGGATTCTCACGCTGATCGGCGTGGCGGTGATCTTCGGCCTGGTGAACGCGGTCGTGAAGCCGCTCGTGAAGTTCTTCGGCTGCCTGTTCTACCTGCTGACGCTCGGTCTGATCGGGCTCGTGGTGAACGCGCTGCTGTTCATGCTCACCGGCTGGCTGGCCGAGCAGCTGGACCTGCCGTTCCGCGTCGACGGGTTCTGGCCCGCGTTCTGGGGCGCGATCATCGTGGCGCTCGCGAGCTGGCTGCTGAACGTGGTCTACGACAAGATCACCGACAACGACTGACGCGCGACGAGAAAGGCCCTCGGTCCATCGGACCGAGGGCCTTTCTCATGCCGTCAGGCTCAGGCCTTCGCCTTGTCCTCATTCGGCAGCGGCGTGCCGGTCGGGACCTCGTCGGTCGGCGTGTCGGCCTTCTCCGTGCTGCGCTTCACCGACGCCAGCAGCATCTGCGCCACGTCCACGACCTCGACGTGCGCACCGGCCTGGCCGTCGGACTGCCGCGCGGTCACGCCGTCGGTCAGCATCACGCGGCAGAACGGGCAGCCGGTCGCGATCTTCGACGGCGCGGTGCCCAGCGCCTCGTCGACGCGATCGATGTTGATGCGCTTGCCGATCCGCTCCTCCATCCACATGCGGGCGCCACCGGCACCGCAGCACATGGAGCGCTCCTCGTGGCGCGGCATCTCGCGCAGCTTCGCGCCGGACGCGCCGATGAGCTCGCGCGGGGCCTCGTAGACCTTGTTGTGGCGGCCCAGGTAGCACGGGTCGTGGTAGGTCACGTCCTCGGTGACCGGCGCGACCGGCACCAGGCGGCGTTCGCGCACCAGCTTGTTCAGCAGCTGCGTGTGGTGCACGACCTCGTACGTGCCGCCGACCTGCGGGTACTCGTTGGCCAGCGTGTTGAAGCAGTGCGCGCACGTCACGACGATCTTGCGCTGGCCTGCCGGGCGGTCCTCGAACACCGCGTTCAGCACCTCGACGTTCTGCTGCGCCAGCATCTGGAACAGGAACTCGTTGCCGGCGCGGCGGGCCGGGTCACCGGTGCAGGTCTCCTCCGGGCCGAGCACCGCGTACTTGACGCCCGCGGTGTGCAGCAGCTCGGCCACGGCGCGGGTGGTCTTCTTCGCGCGGTCCTCGAACGCACCGGCGCAGCCGACCCAGAACAGGTACTCCGCGTCGCCCAGCTCGCCGTCGAACACCGGCACCTCGAACTCGAGGCCCTCGGTCCAGCTCAGCCGGTCCTTGGCGTTCTGGCCCCACGGGTTGCCCTTGTTCTCCAGGTTCTTGAACATCCCGCCGAGCTCGGTCGGGAAGTTCGACTCGATCAGCACCTGGTAGCGGCGCATGTCGACGATGTGGTCGACGTGCTCGATGTCGACCGGGCACTGCTCGACGCACGCGCCGCAGGTCGTGCACGACCACAGCACCTCGGGGTCGATCACGCCCAGCTCGCCGGGGCCGCCGACCAGCGGGCGCTCCGACTCGGCCATCGCCAGCACGTCGATCGACTCGAGGCGCTTCTTGTAGTCCTCGTACTTGTCCTCGGTGAGGCCGACCTCGTCGCCGGCCATGTCGCGCGAGCCGCCGGCGAGCAGGTACGGCGCCTTGGCGAACGCGTGGTCGCGCAGCTGCGTGATGACCATCTTCGGGGACAACGGCTTGCCGGTGTTCCAGGCGGGGCACTGCGACTGGCAGCGGCCGCACTCGGTGCAGGTGGAGAAGTCGAGCCAGCCCTTCCAGCTGAAGTCCTCGACCTTGCCGACGCCGAACACGTCCTTGTCCGGGTCGGCCTCTTCGAGGTCCAGGACCTTGCCGCCGGACATCATCGGCTTCAGCGCGCCCAGCGCGACGCCGCCGTCGTCCTCGCGCTTGAAGTAGATGTTGAAGAAGGCCGAGAACCGGTGCCAGGCGATGCCCATCGTCAGGTTCCGGCCGACCACGACCAGCCAGAGCATGCCGCTGAGCAGCTTGACCAGCGCCATCACCGACACCCAGATCGGGGCGGCCGGCAGGATCTGCGCGAGCGGCTGCGTCACGAACGACGTCCACAGCGGCGCGGACTCGAGGCCGCTCGACTGCTTGAACGCCTTCACGAGCAGGATGCCGAGGCCCTCGACGATGACGACGGCCTCGACGAAGTACGCCGACCTGAAGCTGGAGCCCGCGAAGCGCGAGATGCGGTCGGCGCGGCGCGGGTGGTTGCGCTGGCGGATGACCGCGAGGGCCACGCCACCGACGACGGTGCCGAGGCCGAGCAGCTCGACGAGCAGCAGCCAGATCGACCACGTGCCGATGACCGGCCAGTGGAAGTGCGGGTCGAACACCTCGCCGTAGGCCTCGAACAGCACCGCGGAGCCGATGAGGAAGCCCCACATCACCATCCAGTGCCACGGGGCGACCGAGCGGAACTTCGCCATCCTGGTGTGCGCGACGAACTCGACGACCATCGTCTTCAGGCGCGGCCAGAACGGTCCCGTGCGGGTGCCGTCCGGCTGGCCGAGCCGGATGATCTTGATCATCTTCCAGACGCCGGCGACGAACACGCCCCAGGCGACGACGCTCACCACTACGGCGACGAGTCCGAGAACCAGCTGGAGGGTCATGGCGGGAGTCTAGGCCAGGTTACCGCTGAGTAACCACTTGGACGTGGCCGGTGTCTCGTCACGTACCGGTCAAGTACCCGGAATGTGATCGAAAACTTGTGGAACACTTGTTCAGATAGTTTTGCGAGGCATCCGGAGGTCGCCGTGTTGTACCTGTACCTGGCCGCGGCGATCGTCGCGGAGATCGCCGCCACCGTCTCCCTGAAGGTCTCCGACGGATTCACCAAACTGTGGCCTTCGGTGGTCGTCGTCGCCGGCTACACGATCGCCTTCACAGCGCTCTCGCGCGCGTTGAAGTTGGGTATGCCCGTGGGCGTCGCCTACGCCGTGTGGTCCGCGATCGGTGTCGCCGCCGTGGCGCTCATCGGCTGGCGGTTCCTCGGCGAGGCGCTCAACCCCACGATGGTCGTCGGGCTGGCCCTGATCATCGGGGGCGTGGTGACCCTGGAGCTCGGGAGGACGCACTGAGCGCGACGGCAGTCGACGGGCGCAAGGCGCGCGGCGAGAAGAAGCGGCGCGCCATCGTCGAGGCCACGTTGCGGGTCATCGAACGCGAGGGCGTCGCCGGGGTGACGCACCGCAGCGTGGCCCGCGAGGCCGGCGTGCCGACCACGGCGCCGACCTACTACTTCGCGACGCTCGACGACCTGCTGACCGCCACGCTGCTGTGGTCGGCCGAGGCGATGTGCGACGAGGTCCTGAAGATCATCGCCGTCGGCACCCCGCGGGAGATCGCGCGCAGCCTGGCCAGGGCGGTCGACGAGCACCGGGCGCGCACGCTCGCCGAGTACGAGCTGTACCTGCTGGCCGGGCGGCGACCGGAGCTCAAGCCCGCCGCGCGCCGCTGGCTCGACCTGGCCGCCGAGGTGGCCGCGCCCGCGGACCCCGTGGCGTTCCGCGCGTTCCTCGCCGCGATCGACGGCCTGCTCATCCAGGGGCTGATCGCCGACGTCGCCCCGGACGTGGACGAGCTGGAGCCAATCGTGTCCTTCTTGATCCGCGGTCGCGACGATCCCACGCCCGCCGCACGGGGAGAATGAGCGGCATGAGGTTCGCGCGAGAGGTGTCCGGCATCAGCCACGGGGTGAGCCTCGGGCTGCTGACCGCGCTCTACGTGCGCGACGGCCTGGCGTTGTCGGTGGACGTCGAACCGCACGTGCCGGGACTGGAACCGTCGCTGCCGGTGCACGTGCCGGCCGGGGTCGACCGCGCCGCCGTGACCGCCGAGTGGCCCGGCTGGTGGGCCGACGCGCTGGACGCGTGCACCCGCGGTGCCGAACCGGCCGTGCCCGAGGACGCGGAGGCGTTGCTGACCCGGCCCGCCAGCCGGACGGCGGTGCTCGCGCTCAAGCCCGGCATCCAGGAGCTGCACCGGGTGCAGAGCCCGGCCGCGCTGCCGATCGGCGACGTGCTGCGCGGCATCGAGTCGCGGATCGGGCGGTGGGCGCAGAGCGTGGAGCTGCACATCGCCGAGGTGCCGGTCGAGGGCCTGCTCTGGGAGCGGATCGCGCCCGCGCACGTGCTGGCGTCGTCGCGGTTCCTCAACGACCCGGCGCGGACCGCACCGGCCCTGCGCGCGGTGCTCGAAGACCTGGTCTAGGCACGGGGTAGGGAGAACCCCACCCCGCCTCCGGGGGCTGACTGCCGTGTGGCCGGACCCCGGCCGGCTCTACTTTTGTGCCCATGATGAGGGCAGCGCTGGTGGCGTTGGTGGCGGGGACGGTGCTCACGGCGCTGACGGGCTGTGGCATCCGCATCGTGAAGTACGAGTTCTCCGATGACTACGTCGTCGCGGAAACGTTCACGTCCGTGCGTGCGCGCAACGGGTCGGGTGACGTGACGATCAGGTACCAGGAGGGCCTGACCGGGACGAAGGTCCACCGCAGGGTGGAGCACGCCAAGAACAACAAGCCGGGGGGCACCACGCACCGGGTCGAGGGCGACACGCTGGTGCTGGACACCTGCGGCGACAACTGCGAGGCCAACTACGAGGTGCTCGTGCCCGCCGCCGGCATCAGGGTCGTCGGCGACGTGGGCTCGGGCGACGCGGTCGTCGAGGGTCTCGCGTCCGTCGAGTACGCGACCGGCTCCGGGGACATCACCACCCTGGACATCTCGGGGGACGTCAAGGTGAACACCGGGTCCGGCAACTTCCGGGCCACCAGGGTCGGCGGCACCGTGACCGCGGACCTCGGGTCCGGGCACATCGAGCTGAACACGGTGAAGGGCAAGCTGCTCGCCGTCACGAGGTCCGGTGACATCGACGGCTCGTCCCTGAGCGGCGAGGTGATCGCCGACGCCAGCTCGGGACGGGTCGAGCTGATCATGGCGGAGCCGCGGTCAGTGCGGGTCAACTCCGGCTCCGGCGACGTGGACGTACGGGTGCCGGGTGGTCCGTACCGGATCACCGGGGTGTCGGGCAGCGGTGACCGCGACATCCAGGTCGCGACCGCACCGGACGCACCGCTCGAGCTCAACCTCACCACCGGTTCCGGCGAGGTCCGGGTGCTCGCCATCTGAGTCCGTCCGAGGGGGACTGTGTCGAGGGCCACTCCACAAGGGGTGGCCCTCGTGGCGTTCTGAGGGAACAACGGGAGCTTCCCGGCCGTTGTGCCAGTCAGAAAGCTTGAGTCGGGTAGGCTCAAGGTTGAGCAAGGTGGCAAACTTGAGCCAGCAACGCTCAACAAGTACTAGCGGAAGGAACTCCAATGGCGCGTGCAGTCGGCATCGACTTGGGGACGACCAACTCCGTCGTCGCCGTTCTCGAGGGCGGTGAGCCGACGGTCATCGCCAACTCGGAGGGCTCGAGGACGACCCCGTCCATCGTCGCTTTCGCCAAGAACGGCGAGGTCCTCGTGGGTCAGCCCGCGAAGAACCAGGCCGTCACCAACGTCGACCGCACCATCCGCTCGGTCAAGCGCCACATCGGCACCGACTGGAAGACCGACGAGGTCGACGGCAAGAAGTACACCTCGCAGGAGATCAGCGCGCGCGTGCTCATGAAGCTCAAGCGCGACGCCGAGGCGTACCTGGGCGAGGAGATCACCGACGCGGTCATCACCGTCCCGGCCTACTTCGAGGACGCGCAGCGGCAGGCCACCAAGGAGGCCGGCCAGATCGCGGGTCTCAACGTGCTCCGCATCGTCAACGAGCCGACCTCCGCCGCTCTGGCGTACGGCCTCGACAAGGGCGAGAAGGAGCAGACCATCCTGGTCTTCGACCTCGGTGGCGGCACGTTCGACGTCTCGCTGCTCGAGCTCGGTGACGGCGTCGTCGAGGTCCGCGCGACCTCCGGTGACAACCACCTCGGTGGCGACGACTGGGACCAGCGCGTCGTCGACTGGCTGGTCGAGCGCTTCAAGCAGGCCAACGGCATCGACCTGACCAAGGACAAGATGGCCCTGCAGCGGATCCGCGAGGCCGCTGAGAAGGCCAAGATCGAGCTGTCCAGCTCGGCGCAGGCGTCCATCAACCTGCCCTACATCACGGTCGACGCGGACAAGAACCCGCTGTTCCTCGACGAGACGCTGTCGCGCGCCGAGTTCCAGCGCATCACGTCCGACCTGCTCGAGCGCACCCGCGCGCCGTTCAACAACGTGATCAAGGACGCCGGCGTCTCCGTCGGCGACATCGACCACGTCGTGCTCGTCGGCGGCTCGACCCGCATGCCCGCCGTCGCGGAGCTCGTCAAGGAGCTGACCGGCGGCCGCGAGCCCAACAAGGGCGTGAACCCGGACGAGGTCGTCGCCGTCGGCGCCGCCCTGCAGGCCGGTGTCCTCAAGGGCGAGGTCAAGGACGTCCTGCTGCTCGACGTCACCCCGCTGTCCCTCGGCATCGAGACCAAGGGCGGCATCATGACCAAGCTGATCGAGCGCAACACCACGATCCCGACCAAGCGGTCCGAGACCTTCACGACGGCGGACGACAACCAGCCGTCCGTGCAGATCCAGGTCTTCCAGGGCGAGCGCGAGATCGCGTCGCAGAACAAGAAGCTCGGCATGTTCGAGCTGACCGGTCTGCCCCCGGCCCCGCGCGGCGTGCCGCAGATCGAGGTCACCTTCGACATCGACGCGAACGGCATCGTCCACGTGTCGGCGAAGGACCTGGGCACCGGCAAGGAGCAGTCGATGACGATCACCGGTGGCTCCGCGCTGCCGAAGGACGACATCGACCGCATGGTCAAGGACGCCGAGGCCCACGCGGAGGAGGACAAGCGCCGCCGCGAGGAGGTCGAGGTCCGCAACCAGGCCGAGACGCTGGTCTACCAGACGGAGAAGGTCGTCAAGGAGAACGACGACAAGCTCCCGGCGGAGATCAAGGACAAGGTCAACGCCGCCGTCGCCGAGGCGAACGAGGCGCTCAAGGGCACCGACATCAACGCCATCAAGGCCGCGGTGGAGAAGCTCGCGACCGAGTCGCAGGCCATCGGCCAGGCGATCTACGCCAACGCGCCGGGCGCGGCGGGTGCCGAGGCCCCCGGTGCGGGTGCCGGTGCGGCCGGTGCCGGCCAGGCCAAGTCCGACAAGGACGACGACGTCGTCGACGCCGAGATCGTGGACGAGGACGAGAAGAAGTGACCGAGCCGAGGCACGCAGCTCCTGACGAGCAGCAGCCTCCCCTCGTCGTGAACGACCGGCGCCGGATCGACCCCGAAACGGGCGAGGTCCGCGCGCCGGCCGCTCCGGCGGAGGAGGGCGCAGCCCAGGAGACCGACGAGACCGTGGTCGCCGCCGAGTTCGTGGACGACGCCGCCGTCGAGCTGAAGGCCCAGCTCGACGAGCGCACCGCGGACCTGCAGCGGCTCACCGCCGAGTACGCGAACTACCGCAAGCGGGTGGAACGCGACCGGGAAGCGGTGATCAACAACGCGAAGGCGTCCGTGGCCGCCGAGCTCCTGCCGCTGCTGGACGACGTCGAACGGGCCGCCGCTCACGGCGACCTGACCGGCGCGTTCAAGGCGGTGGCGGACAAGCTCGTGTCCACGCTGCAGAAGACCGGCCTGGAGCCGTTCGCGCACGAGGGCGAGGCGTTCGACCCGTCGGTGCACGAGGCCGTGCAGCACAGCACGTCCCCGGACGTCGAGGGCCCGACCGTCACCGCCGTGCTGCGGCGCGGCTACCGGTTCGGCGAGAAGCTCGTCCGCCCGGCGCTCGTCGCCGTGACGGACCACGAGCCGGCAGCACCCGCTGAAGAGAGCTGAAGGGAGGGAGACGTCCGGTGAGTGCTAGGGACTGGATCGAGAAGGACTTCTACCGCGAACTGGGCGTCTCCTCCGACGCCTCGGCGGACGAGATCAAGAAGTCGTACCGCAAGCTCGCCCGTGAGCTGCACCCCGACGCCAACCCCGGCGACGCCAAGGCGGAGGCCCGCTTCAAGGCCGTCTCCGAGGCCTACGGGGTGCTGTCCGACGCGGCGAAGCGCAAGCAGTACGACGAGGCTCGTCGCCTGTTCGCGGGCGGAGGGGGCTTCCCCGGCGGCTTCGGCGGTGCCGGCGGCTTCGACGTCAACGACCTGTTCGGCCGGGCGGCGCAGGGCACCGGTGGCGGTGGCGGTGGCCTGGGCGACCTGCTCGGCGGCCTGTTCAACCGGCGCGGTGGCGGCGGTGCGGCCTCGGCCACGCGTCCCCGTCGCGGCGAGGACGTCGAGACCGACGTCCGGCTCGACTTCACCGAGGCGGTGAGGGGCGCGCAGGTGCCACTGCGGCTGTCCTCACCGGCCGCGTGCACGACCTGCGGCGGCTCCGGCGCCAAGCCGGGCACGACGCCGCACACCTGCGCGACCTGCTCGGGTTCCGGCCTGGTCACGCGGTCGCAGGGCGCGTTCGCGTTCAGCGAGCCGTGCCGCGACTGCCGCGGCACCGGCCGGATCATCGACGACCCGTGCGTCGAGTGCGGTGGCGACGGCGTCAGCACCCGCACCCGCACGCTGACCGTCCGGATTCCCTCGGGGGTCGACGACGGCCAGCGGATCCGCCTGGCGGGACAGGGCGAACCGGGGCGCAACGGCGGACCGTCTGGCGACCTGTTCGTCCGCGTGCACGTCAACCCGCACAGCGTGTTCGGCCGCCAGGGCAACGACCTGACGCTGACCGCGCCGATGACGTTCCCCGAGCTGGCGCTGGGCACGACGTTGACCGTGCCGACGCTGGACGGCAAGGTGACCTTGAAGGTGCCGGCCGGCACCGCTTCCGGGCGCGTGCTGAGGGCGCGCGGCAAGGGCATCACCCGCAAGGACGGCAGCCAGGGCGATCTGCTGATCACGCTGGAGGTCGCCGTCCCGAACAACCTGTCCTCCGAGGCGCGCACGGCCCTGGAGGCGTACGCGGACGTGACCAAGGAGCACGACCCGCGAGGTGAGCTGAACGCGCTGCTGGAAGGGCGGTGAGTTCCGGTGAGTTTTCCGTTCCCGCCGGGGACTGACGAGGACACGCCGTTCTTCGTCATCTCGGTGGCAGCACAGCTCTCCGGCCTGCACGCGCAAACCCTGCGGTCCTACGACCGGATGGGCCTCGTGTCGCCGGGCCGCACCTCCGGCGGCGGCCGCCGCTACTCGATGCGCGACATCGTGCTGCTGCGCGAGGTCCAGCGCCTCTCCCAGGAGGAGGGCGTGAACCTCGCCGGCATCAAGCGCATCATCGACCTGGAGCACCAGGTCGACGCCCTGCGCGCCCGCGTGACCGAGCTGTCCCAGGAGCTGGCCCAGGCACTGGCCGCCGCCGACTCCGCGGCGGCCGCGGTGCACGCCTCCTACCGCAGGGACCTGGTCCCGGTGCGGCAGGAGACGGCGCTCGTGGTGTGGAAGCCCAAGCCGCGCAAGTAGCTCACCGCTCGAAGTAGAACCCGGTCTCCAGGTCCGCCAGGAGGCCGGGTTCCTGCGGTTCCCACCCCAGCAGCGTCCTCGTGCGCGCGCTGGACGTCGGTGCGTCCCGCGTCACCATGAACGCCAACGGCCCGAAGTGCTCCTGCGCTCGTTCCGCGGGAATGCTCTCGACCGGCAGGCCGAGCTTGCGCCCGATCGCCTCGGCGATGGTGCGCATCGGCACGGCCTCCTCGGCCACCGCGTGCAGCACCGCGCCCGTAGGCGCCGCCTCCACCGCCAGCCGGTACAGCCGCGCCGCGTCCAGGGTGTGCGCCGCGGACCAGCGGTTCGTGCCGTCACCGGGGTAGCCGGACACGCCCTTCTCCCGCGCGGTCCTGACCAGGATCGGGATGAACCCGGCCGTGTCGAGCGGGCTGTGCACGGTGGGCGGCAGCACGACCACCGAACCGCGCACGTCCGCGGCGTCGACGATCGCGTTGCGGGCGGCACCGCGGGTGTCGCTGTCGGCGACCCGCTCCTCCTCCGTCGCGGTGCGGCCCAGCCCGGCGTATGACAGCGTGCCACTGGTGCCGATCAGGGCCTTGCCGGTGCCGGAGAGCTCGTCGAGGAACGCCTTGACCACCGCCAGGTCGGCTCCGGCGGCACCCGCGTAGTCGCCGGCGAACATCTCCTCGTGCTTGAACGCCAGGTGGACCACCGCGTCCGCCTCGACCGCGGCCTTGCGCAGCCCGTCCAGGTCGTCGAGGTCACCGCGCCGGACCCGGGCGCCCCAGGCCTCCAGCCTGGCGGCGGACATGTCGGACCGGGCCAGGCCGACGACCTCGTGCCCGGCTCCCAGCAGCTCCGGGACCAGCGCCGAACCGACGTGACCGCTGGCGCCCGTGACGAAAACCTTCATCGCACTTCCTCAAGGTGATGGGACTTGGTCTCATCAACCGTAGCAGAGTGATGGGACTTAGTCGCATCACTTAGGATGGGGTCATGGGTCGATGGGAGCCGGACGCGCGGGAGCGGTTGGTGCGCGCCGCACTCGACCTGTTCGGCGAGCAGGGGTACGACAACACCGCGGTCGCGCAGATCGCCGAACGCGCCGGGCTCACCAAGAGCACGTTCTTCCGGCACTTCCGGGACAAGCGCGAGGTGCTGTTCGGCGGTCAGGACCAGCTCGCCGAGGTGCTCACCACCGGCATCGCCTGCGCGCCGGAGCAGGCGGAACCGCTGGCCGCGGTCGAGGCGGCGCTGGTCGCGGTCGGCACCTGGTTCACCGACGAGCACCGGGCGCACGGCCCGCAGCGGCAGGCGGTGATCGAGGACCACCTGGAACTGCGTGAGCGGTCGGCGCTGAAGATGGTCGGGTTCGGCGTGGCCATGAAGGACGCGCTCGAACGCCGCGGCGTCGCCGAGCTGGCGGCAGCGGTGGCCGCCGAGCTCGGCGTGCTCGCCTTCGAACGCGCGTACGGCACGTGGGTGACGACCACCGGGGACTGGTCCGACGTCGTCCGGCGGTCGGTCGCCGAGGTGCGGACCGCGGCCGCGACGCTCGGCTAGCCGCTCACGACTCCTCGCCAGACCCCTTGCCGGCCTTCACCCCGAAGTAGTCGCCGCCCTTGCGCTTCGCGTCGTCGGTGCCCCAGTCGCGGATGCGGTCCACCGGCACCATGCGGGGGATGTGCTTGCGGCAGTGGACGTAGGCCTCCTGCACCTGCACGACGACCCAGCGCTCCACCTTGCGGTCCTCGGTGGGGAACTCCTCGCGCGGCGCGATGCGGGCCCTGCCGTTGACGTGCAGGCCGATCAGGTCCTCGGTGAAGTCCACCATCAGCATGCCGACGTGCGGGTTCTCCATGATGTTGCCGAGCGAGGCCATGACGCCGTTGCCGCGGTACTCGGGGTACGCGACGGTCCTCGGGTCGACCACCCGGATGAAGCCCGCGGGTCCGGCGCGCAGCGTCGAGTCGCACTCGCCGTCGGCGTCGGAGGTCGAGATGAACGCCATCTCCATCCGGCCGACGAACTCGGCCATCGCGGGGTTGAGGTGGTCCAGTACCTGGTCCGAGTAGAAGCGTGTGGCGCGATCGGAGGTCTCCAGGGCACATTGGAGGAAGTGCTCGCCGCGGGAGCCGGGATGTTCGACACGGTTGGGTGAGGTGGTTCCAGTCAATTCAGGCAAGGACACGCGCCACACCGTTGCACGCAAGCGCGCAACTCGGTACGGAGGGACCCTCAGATTCACACTGTTGCGGTAACAAGCAGTTGCGTACCGTAGTCATGCTTCGCTCGAAGGTGGCATCAAGGAGTCGGAAGGCCAGAACAGAGGTTAGTGTCCACCCCGTCGGGGGACGGATGTTTGACGAGCACGGCGCCTCACCGGTGCCAGGACGAAGAACGTGGAGACTGCGCGCGGACCATGACTGCGAACGCTGTGCTGAGCCCCATCCCTACCCCGCCACACCGTGAACCCCCGCCTGGCGTCACCGCGATGGTGCGGATGATCCGGGAGAGCTTCGCGGTGGTGGAGCCGCATTCCGAAGAAGTGGCGAAGTTCTTCTACGGGATGCTCTTCTCGCTCTCGCCCGCCACACGCGAGATGTTCCCCGCCAACATGGAGGTGCAGCGGAGCCGTCTGCTGCGCGCCCTGGTGCACGTGGTGCAGATGGTCGACCGCCCGGACGACCTGATCCCCTTCCTCCGCCAGCTGGGCCGCGACCACCGCAAGTTCGGTGTCATCAACGTCCACTACGAGGCGGTCGGCACGGCACTGCTGTCGGCGGTGAAGAAGTTCGCCGGTGCCGCCTGGACGCCGAAGGTCGAGATGGCCTGGGCCGAGGCGTACACGCTGATGGCCCGCGCGATGCAGGAGGCGGCCGACGCCGACAACGGGCCCGCGTACTGGCACGCGACGGTGCTGGAGCACCAGCGCGTGTCGTGGGACCTGGCGGTCGTGCGGCTGCAGCCCGACCACCCGGTCAACTACCGCGCCGGGCAGTACGTGTCCGTCGAGACGCCGCAGCGCAAGCGGCTGTGGCGCTACTACACGCCGGCGAACGCGCCGCGCGAGGACGGCATCATCGAGTTCCACATCCGGTCCGTCGACGGCGGCTGGGTGTCGCGCTCGGTGGTCGGCCACACGCAGGCCGGCGACACGTGGCGCATCGGACCGCCGATGGGACGCCTCTCGGTCGACCGCACGTCCGGGTCGGACATCCTGATGGTGGCCGGTGGCACGGGCGTCGCGCCGATGCACGCGATCATCGACGAGATGGCGCAGTGGGGCGACAACCCGCGCGTGCACCTGTTCTACGGCGGCCGCACCCGCGAGGACCTCTACGACCTGGACAACCTGCAGCGCATCGCGACCACGAACCCGTGGCTCACGGTCGTGCCGGTGCTGGAGTCGGACCCCGGCGTCCGCGGTGTCGAGCAGGGCACCCTGGCCGACGTGGTCACCCGCTACGGCGCGTGGGAGGAACGCGACGTCCTGGTCTGCGGCAGCCCGGCGATGATCAGGTCGACGGTGTCCCGCATGCTGGTCGCGGGAACTCCGCTCGACCGGATCAAGTACGACCCGTTCACGCTGGACTAGGCTCGGCACGTCGAAAGCGACTGGCGTGCCGAGGGTGGAACCGACCACCGGGAAGCGACTGCCGAGCGCACCGAACGCCTGGGTGCACCGGTGTGGAGCTGAGCCGTGCTCTCCCAGGTCGATCCCGAGATCGCCGCACTGATCGAGGCCGAGTCCGCCCGCCAGTCCCGCAGGCTGCGCATGATCGCGTCGGAGAACGACGTGTCCGCCGCCGTGCTTGAGGCAACGGGCTCGGTGCTGACGAACAAGTACTCCGAGGGGTACCCCGGCAAGCGGTACTACGAGGGCCAGCAGGTCGTCGACCAGGTCGAACAGCTCGCGATCGACCGCGCGAAGGCCCTGTTCGGCGTGGACCACGCCAACGTCCAGCCGCTGTCCGGCGCGCCCGCGAACCTCGCGGTGTACCTCGCGTTCCTGTCGCCGGGCGACACGGTGATGGGCATGTCGCTGCCGATGGGCGGCCACCTGACCCACGGCTGGAACGTGTCCGCGACCGGCAGGTGGTTCCACGCGGTGCAGTACGACGTGCGCAAGGACACCGGCGTCGTCGACCTGGACCAGGTCCGCTCCCTCGCGCTCGCCGAACGCCCGAAGGTGATCTTCTGCGGTGGCACGGCCATCCCGCGCACGATCGACTTCCCGGCGTTCGCCGCCATCGCAGCCGAAGTCGACGCCGTCCTGGTCGCCGACATCGCGCACATCGCGGGTCTCGTCGCGGGCGGCGCCCACCCGTCCCCGGTCGGCCACGCCCCGGTGATCACCACGACCACGCACAAGACGCTCCGCGGCCCGCGTGGCGCCATGATCCTCAGCGACGCCGAGCACGCCAGGGCCGTCGACCGCGCTGTCTTCCCCGGCCTGCAGGGTGGCCCGCACAACCACACGACCGCCGCCATCGCCGTGGCCCTGCACGAGGCGGCGCAGCCGGCGTTCCGCGAGTACGCGCACACCGTCGTGGCCAACGCACAGGCGCTCGCGGCCGCGTTGCTGGAGCGGGGCTTCGACTTGGTCTCCGGTGGCACCGACAACCACCTGATCCTGATCGACCTGACGTCCAGGGGCATCGGCGGCAAGCCGGCCGCGCGGGCACTGGACCGGGCGGGCATCGAGCTCAACTACAACGCGGTGCCGTACGACTCCCGCACGCCGTTCGACCCGTCCGGCATCCGGCTCGGCACCCCCGCCATCACCACCCGCGGCCTCCGCCCGTCCCACATGCCGCAGATCGCCGACTGGATCGACCGGGCCACCACCGCCGTCGCTGACGAACCCGCACTCGCACGCATCGCCACCGAGGTCGAGGACCTGCTCACCTCCCTCTAACCCCCGCCGTAAGTGCACGCGGGGACCTTTCGTACCCCTGGGAGGGCACGCGGGGACCTTTCGTACCCCGGGAGTGCACGCGGGGAGCTTTCGTAACCCTGGGAGGGCACGCGGGGAGCTTTCGTACCCCAGGAGGGCACGCGGGGTCCCCGCGTGCCCTCCACTCGCAGGGGAGTGACGCAGGAGACCGTGGGAAAGTTGTTCTAGCTAACTATTTCCCGATATAGTTGTATGGCATCAACTAACTACTGGAGGTGTGCTTGAACCGGCCCTCGTCGCATCGGGAGATCCTCGAAGCGCTGTCCGGCATCTGGGTGGCGTTGCTCGTCGCGATCCTCAGCTCCACCATCGTCTCGAACGCTCTCCCGACGATCCTGGCCGAGCTCAAGGGCACCCAGACCCAGTACACCTGGGTCATCACGGCGATGCTGCTGGCCTCCACGGCCAGCACGCCGCTGTGGGGCAAGCTCGCGGACCTCTTCGACAAGAAGAAGCTGCTGCAGGCGGGCATCGTGCTGTTCGTCATCGGCAGCGTGCTGTCGGGCCTGAGCCAGAACATGGAGCAGCTCATCGCGTTCCGGGTCGTGCAGGGCCTGGGCATGGGCGGTGTGCAGGCGCTCGGCCAGGTCGTGGTCGGCGCGCTGCTCAGCCCGCGCGAACGCGGCCGCTACAGCGGCTACACCGGCATGGTGATCTCGGCGGGCACCGTCGGCGGACCGCTGGTGGGCGGGTTCCTCGTCGACTGGCCCGGCTGGCGCTGGTGCTTCTTCGTGTGCGTGCCGCTGGCCCTCGTGGCCCTCGCCGTGCTGCACAAGACGCTGCACCTGCCCGTGCAGAAGCAGCACGTGAAGATCGACTACCTGGGCGCCACGTTGATCACCGGCGGGGTGAGCCTGGTGCTGATGTGGGTGTCGTTCGCCGGCAAGGACTTCGCCTGGTTCTCCGGTGAGAGCGCCCTGTACGTCGGCGGTGTGGTGCTCGCGCTGACCGCCGCCTACTTCGTCGAGCGCAGGGCCTCTGCCCCGGTCATCCCGCTGCACCTGTTCCGCAACCGCACGGTCGTGCTGGCGATGCTGGGTGGCATCGCGGTCGGCACGGCGATGTTCGGCGCCTCGGTGTTCATGGGGCAGTACTTCCAGATCGCGCGGGGCTTCTCGCCCACGAAGGCGGGTCTGCTCACGGTGCCGCTGGTGCTCGGGCTGAGCATCTCCTCGACTGTCAGCGGCCAGCTCATCGCGAAGAGCGGCCGGTGGAAGAGCTACCTGGTCTGGGGTGCGTTCTCGCTGGTCATCGGGCTGGCGCTGCTCGGCACGATCGACCACGGCACCAACCTCACGCTGATGGGCGCCTACCTGCTGCTGGTCGGCGTGGGCGTCGGGCTGACCATGCAGAACCTGGTGCTGGCCGTGCAGAACGGCGTGGGCATGGCCGACCTGGGAGCGGCGAGCTCCACGGCGACGTTCCTGCGGTCGCTGGGAGGCACGGCCGGCGTCTCGGTGCTCGGTGCGGTGCTGGCCGCCCACGTGAGCACCACGTCGCTCGACCGCGGCTCCCTCTCCCCGGCCGTGCGCAACTCCTACGGCGACGCGATGGGCGAGCTGTTCCTGATCGCCGCCGGGCTCGCGGTCTTCACCGTCATCGCGGTGCTGCTGATCAAGGAACAGCCGCTGCGGGACTCCGTGGACGTGACGGCGGAGATCACCCCAACGGGTTCTGGCGCACAGACGGTCGCCACCGAACTTGCCTCACCTGTGGATACTGACCAGCGGATTGTGGACAACTCAACCCCTGGTGTGGACAAGCGGTTGATCCGAACGAGTGACGGCGATCATGAGGTCGCGGCACGTTCGGCTGCGCTGCGTTCCACGCAGAACTCGTTGCCCTCGGGGTCGCGCATCGTGACCCAGCCGGTGCCGTCCGCCCTGCGCTGATCGTCGTAGACCGTCGCACCGATCCCCAGCAGCCGGTCGACCTCCTCGTCACGGGAGAGGTCGGCCGGCTGCAGGCAGATGTGCACCCGGTTCTTGACCGCCTTGTCCTCGGGAACGGCGACGAACAGGTAGCGGATGCCGTTCGGCAGTTCGATCAGGCACTCGTCGTCGCCGGGGTTGTCGTCGGGGTGCAGCGGCAGCCCGAGCACCTTGCTCCACCACGACGCGATCTCGTAGGAGTCGCGCGCGTCGACGGTGACGTTGTGGATGATTGAGGTCATGGCGCTGATCTTCGCCCATCCCCGCTCCACCGACGTGCGATTTTCGCGACCTCCGTCACGTTCTCGTAGTTGAGCGGAACAGGCTCAACTTTTCTGACGTTGTGCGGGATGATGGTCCGTGCCGCAGGCTGACCACGAGGTGGAGGAATGGACGCTTTCAACCCGACGACCAAGACCCAGCAGGCCGTGTCCGCGGCCGTGCAGGCAGCGACCCTCAACGGGAACCCCGACGTGGGACCCGTGCACCTGCTCGGTGCCCTGCTGGCGCAGGCGGACGGGTTGACCGCGCCGTTGCTCTCCGCGGTGGGCGCCGACCCGACGCTGGTGCGCAAGGAGCTGGAGCAGCTCTCCCGCGCGCTGCCCAGCGCCTCCGGTGCGAGCGTGTCCGCCCCGCAGTTCTCGCGCGACGCCGTGCGGGTGCTCAGCCGGGCGCAGGAGCTCGCCACCGAGATGGGCGACGAGTACGTGTCCACCGAGCACCTGCTCGTGGGCCTGGCGCAGCACGGTGGCCAGGTGGCCGACCTGCTGCGGCGCAACGGCGCGACGCCCGAGGCGCTGACCGAGGCCTTCACGAAGGTGCGCGGCTCGGCGCGGGTCACCTCGGCCGACCCCGAGGGCACCTACAAGGCGCTGGAGAAGTACGGCGTCGACCTCACCGAACGTGCCCGCAAGGGCGAGCTCGACCCGGTGATCGGCCGCGACTCCGAGATCCGCCGCGTCGTGCAGGTGCTGTCCCGGCGCACCAAGAACAACCCGGTGCTGATCGGCGAGCCCGGCGTCGGCAAGACCGCCATCGTCGAGGGCCTGGCCCAGCGCGTGGTGGCCGGCGACGTGCCGGAGTCGTTGCGCGGCAAGCGGGTCGTGTCGCTGGACCTCGGCTCGATGGTCGCGGGCGCCAAGTACCGCGGTGAGTTCGAGGAGCGGCTCAAGGCCGTCCTCAAGGAGATCACCGACTCGGCCGGCCAGGTCATCACGTTCATCGACGAGCTGCACACGATCGTCGGCGCCGGCGCGACCGGTGAGTCCGCCATGGACGCCGGCAACATGATCAAGCCGATGCTGGCGCGCGGCGAGCTGCGCATGGTCGGTGCCACGACGCTCGACGAGTACCGCGAGCACATCGAGAAGGACGCCGCACTGGAGCGCCGCTTCCAGCAGGTGCTGGTCGGCGAGCCCTCGGTCGAGGACACCGTCGGCATCCTGCGCGGCCTCAAGGAGCGCTACGAGGTGCACCACGGCGTGCGCATCACCGACGCCGCCCTCGTCGCCGCGGCCACGCTGTCCGACCGCTACATCACCGCGCGCTTCCTGCCGGACAAGGCCATCGACCTCGTCGACGAGGCCGCGTCCCGGCTGCGCATGGAGATCGACTCGCGCCCGGTCGAGATCGACACCGTCGAGCGCTCGGTCCGCCGTCTCGAGATCGAGGAGATGGCGCTGGCCAAGGAGTCCGACCCGGCGTCGCTGGAACGGCTCTCCGCCCTGCGCGCCGAGCTGGCAGAGAAGCGCGAGGAGCTGTCCGCGCTGACCGCCCGCTGGCAGAACGAGAAGGGCTCGATCGACAAGGTCCGCACCCTGAAGGAGCAACTGGAGTCGTTGCGCGGCGAGTCGGAGCGCGCCGAGCGCGACGGCGACCTCGGCCGGGCCGCCGAGCTGCGCTACGGCCGGATCCCGGCGCTGGAGAAGGAGCTGGCGGCCGCCGCGGAGGCGTCCACCCAGGAGTCCGCCATGCTCAAGGAGGAGGTCGGCTCGGACGACGTCGCCGACGTCGTGTCCGCGTGGACCGGCATCCCCGCCGGCCGGCTGCTGGAGGGCGAGACCGCGAAGCTGCTGCGGATGGAGGACGAGCTCACCCGCCGCGTCGTCGGCCAGGCCGAGGCCGTGCGCGTCGTCTCGGACGCCGTGCGCCGCACCCGTGCCGGCGTCGCCGACCCGGACCGCCCGACCGGCTCGTTCCTGTTCCTCGGCCCCACCGGTGTCGGCAAGACCGAGCTCGCGAAGGCGCTGGCGTCGTTCCTGTTCGACGACGAGCGGGCGATGATCCGCATCGACATGAGCGAGTACTCCGAGAAGCACTCGGTGGCCCGCCTGGTCGGTGCCCCTCCCGGCTACGTCGGCTACGACCAGGGCGGCCAGCTCACCGAGTCGGTCCGCCGCCGCCCGTACTCGGTCGTGCTGCTCGACGAGGTCGAGAAGGCGCACCCGGACGTCTTCGACGTGCTGCTGCAGGTCCTCGACGACGGCCGCCTGACCGACGGCCAGGGCCGCACCGTGGACTTCCGCAACACGATCCTGGTGCTCACCTCGAACCTGGGCTCGCAGGCCATCGCGAACCCGTCGCTCACCGAGGTCGAGCGCAAGGACGCCGTGCTGGCGGTGGTGCAGCGCCACTTCAAGCCGGAGTTCCTGAACCGGCTCGACGACGTGGTGGTGTTCCACGCCCTCGCCACCGAGGAGCTGACGTCCATCGTGGACATCCAGATCGCCCGCCTGGCCGAGCGCCTCGCCGCGCGCAGGCTGACGCTGGAGGTCACCACGGCCGCACGCGACTGGCTGGCGCTCAACGGGTTCGACCCGGTGTACGGCGCCCGGCCGCTGCGCAGGCTGGTGCAGTCGGCGATCGGCGACCAGCTGGCCAAGGAGCTGCTGGCCGGCGAGGTGCGCGACGGTGACGCGGTGAAGGTCGACGTGGTGGACGACCAGTCCGGCCTGATCGTGGGCCGCGGCGTTTAGTCCCACCGAGCTGGGTTGAGGTGTCGTCGCGGGTGTGGTCAACCCACACCCGCGACGCCGTTCCAGTCCGCCCGATCCCCCGCGGTCGATAGGTTGACCGCCATGGGGGATCTTCGCTTCGTGCGGTTCGAAGGGGTCGAGCCGACCGCCCGCGGCACCTGGCCGGGTGTCTTCGGGCTGGTGAACGGCCTGCGCAGGGCCGGTCGGCTGACCGCGGAGCAGGAGTCGTACTGCCGCGTGAACGGTGACTGGTTCAACGCCGCCTACACCGACCCGTCGACGGTCGACCCGGCCGTGTACGACCGCGAGCTCAACCCCGGTGCCGCCGCGTGGTTCAAGGTCGAGGCGACGCACCTGGTCGAGCGCGTGGCCGGCTACCTGGACATCCTCGACGCCCACGGCGTGCGGTGGCGCAGGGTGGAGTCCGACGACCCCGGCCGCGTCGTCTACGAGGACGCGGACCAGGTCGTCGTCGTGCCCCGGTGACCGGTCGCGGGACCCCCGCCGACGTGGAAACACGGCCCCCGGCCCACGACGCGCGGAAGTGATCTTCGTTCTCGGCTGCCGACCCACTACGCTTCAGCTGTGGGTGGCATACCGGCGTGGGTCTGGTTCACCGTCGCCGCGGTGGCGGGCGTGGCGGGGTTCGCCCTGCTCGCGACCGACCGGGCGCAACGAACCGCGCGTAATCGTGAACGGCGCCGTTGGGCTGCCCTGCGCGGCTGGCAGTTCGAAGAGACAGACCACGTGCTGCCGACACGCTGGGAAGCGGGCGCGATCGCCTACTACGGCACCGGGCTCGCCCGTGACGTGGTCGCCGGTTCGACCTTCACCGCGGACGGGCGGCGCCAGGTCTACGTGCTCGACCACGAGACCGGCGGCAAGGTCAACTCGGTGCTGGTCGGCGTGCGGTGCCGCCGCGCGTTGTCCGTGGTCATCGAGCTGTGGCTGTCGACTGTGCCGTTCCAGCGGGACAAGATGCCGGATCTGCTCGGACCGGTCGGGTCGCGCTACGCGTTCGTGACGGACGTGCCCGCGGCGCGCAAGCTCATCACGCCGGACCTGATCGACGCGGCCGAGGAGATCGGTGGCGACGTCACGGTCGTCTGGCTGGAGAACGACTGGGTACTGGCCTCTGCGCCGCCGAACTCGTCGCCCGCGCGCCTGGAGCGGCTGCTGCGCGACGTCGGCGAGCTCGCGGACGTGATCGACCCGTTCGACGCGGACCCGGCGCGGGACGAGCCCGTCGCGGACGCCGAGGACGAGGGCGGAGAGGTCTACCGGCCGACGTTCGGGCGAAAGCAGACGTAGCTGAGTCGGGTGTGACTCACGTCATACCTCACTCTGCGTGGAACCGCGTGCTTCGGCCCCGGCGGTTTTCCGACTAGCGTGCGGAGCCATGCCAACCGCACTGGTGACCGGAGCAACCGTCGGGATCGGGGCCGCCTTCGCGCGCAGGCTCGCGGCCGAGGGCTACGACCTCGTCCTCGTCGCACGGACGGCGTCCGCTTTGGACGAGCTCGCGAAGCAGCTGCACGACCGCCACGGCGTGCACGTCGACACCCTGCCCGCCGACCTGAGCGACCGCGCTGACCGCCTCGAGGTCGAGGCCCGACTCTCCGAGTCCGCTGTGGACCTCCTCGTGAACAACGCGGGCTTCGCCACCAGCGGCGAGCTCTTCCAGACCGACGTGGAGAAGCTCCAGTCCCAGCTGGACGTCAACGTCGCCACCGTCCTGCGCCTGAGCAGGGCCGCCGTCCCGCCGATGGTCGCGCGCGGCAAGGGCGACGTCATCAACGTGGCCAGCGTCGCCGGCTTCCTGCCCGGCCGCGGCACGAGCTACAGCGCCGACAAGGCGTGGGTCATCGCGTTCTCCGAGGGCATGTCGCTCGCCGTGGCCGGCTCCGGCGTCCGCGTCCTGGCCCTGTGCCCCGGTTTCGTGCGCACCGAGTTCCACAAGCGCGCGAACATCGACATGTCGAAGACGCCGGGCTGGCTGTACGTCGACGCCGACCGCCTGGTCCACGAGGCGCTGCGCGACCTGCGCCGCGGCCGGGTCCTGTCGATCCCCGGCTCCCAGTACAAGGGCATCGTCGGCGCGACGAAGCTGCTCCCCAGGGCGCTGGTCCGCAAGATGGCCTCGCGCTTCGCCGGCGGGCGCGGCCGGACGTGAGCGGAACCATTCAGACCAACCGAGCGTCGGAGCAGCCGTGAGTGAACAGTTCCACGTCGTGCCGGAGGAGCTGCGCGGGTACAGCGAGCTGCTGGACCGCAACGCCCAGCACTTCCTGACCATCAAAGACCACGCGATCTCCAAGGGCGGTGACACCAGCGGGTTCACCGGGCTGCTGTCGTTGCTGCACCCCGTCGTGACCGGGGTGGCGAGCCTGTACGGGGAGACCCTGGACTTCGCCAACAAGATGTTGCTCAAGGACTCGGAGGCGCTGCGCAAGACCGCGGAGCACTACGAGAAGGCCGACGCCATCGGCCTCAAGCTCTTCGACGGTGTCCAGAACAAGCTGGCGAGCGCCCAGAAGGCGCCGCAGGTCGGGGGCAACTGATGACGACGGCGTACGCGGACGTCGAGGACCCCTCGGTCGCGCTGAACAAGGCGGCGGAGGACCGGCCGGGCCGGCAGTCCACCAAGGAGCTCATCGAGAAGGCCGGCTGGAAGATCCAGGGCGTCAACTGGATCTACGAGAAGGTCACCGGCGAGAACCTGGTCGAGTCGCTGATCAACCCGCTGCTCGGCGACTTCGAGAAGATCGACGCCAACGCCAAGGCGTGGGACAACGTCGCGAAGGCGCTGGACTCCGTGCGGCACAACGTCGACGCGGGCGTCGACCAGCTGAACCCGCACTGGAACGGCTCTGCCGCGCAGGCGTTCGAGCGCCGCATGGACACCATGTGGGTCATCGCGATCGAGGCGGACTCGCAGGTCGCCCGCATCATCGGCGACAAGTTCAAGTCGACGGCGAACACCTGCCGCACGCTGACGGGCCTCGCGCTGTCGCTGCTCGACTACCTGTGCCAGAAGCTGATGGAAGCGGTGATCCTCGCGCCGATCCCGGTGGTCGGCTGGGGCAAGGCCGTGTGGGTCGTCTACGACTGCATCCAGATCGTCGACCGCATCCGCAAGATCATCATCGCGGTGCAGACGCTGATCGAGGGCGTGCAGGGCATGATCAACGGCATCAAGGACATGGGCACCGCCCTGATGAAACTGAAGGACGTCCGCGACGTCAACGACCTGCTCGACGTCGTCGACGGCTACCAGGACGGCAAGGAGAAGTTCGACGACGGCAAGTCCGCGGCCAAGTCCGGGGCGCTGGGCGTCGCGCTCAACGGCTACAAGCTGAACAAGGACATCGGCAAGGCCACCACCCGCTACGACACCAGCAGCGCGTCCAGCGCCGCGTCGAGCAGCTCGTCGGCAGCGGGCAGCAGCTCGTCATCCGCGGCGGGCAGCTCGTCGGCCTCCGGTGGCCAGGGCGGAGGACAGCAGTGACGTTCCCCTACGACCAGGCCCGGTTGCAGGCGCTCGTCGACGGGTTCGACGCCACGACGGCCGCGGTGGAGAAGACCGGCAGGGAAGCCGCCCAGTTCCAGCCGCGTTCGCGTGGGGTGACCGAACAGGACCTCGCCGCGATCGAGCGGTACGCCAAGGGCCCGAACGCGCCCAAGGAGTTCAAGGAGCTCCAGCGGCGCATCGACTCCGGCGAGTTCAGCTGGCAGGACGTCGCGGCCGGCCGCGTGATGGACGACGGCGTGCAGAAGGCGCTCGCCACCGGCGTGCCCGACCTGCGACGCGCCTACACGGCCATCCAGGAGGGCCACGACCTCGACGACATCATCGAGTCGGGCAACCCGTCGCGGCCGCCGGCCCGTCCCGCACGCGGTGACGACGGTGACGACGACGGCCCGCCCGTGTTCAAGGAACGAGTCTGGTGAGCCGCTAGCTCGACAGGAAGTCCGGGATGACGTCGCCGGTGCCGAGGTGGTTCGTCCCCACCCCGCGGACGACGTCGAACGCCACCACGGCCGCGACCGCGAGCGACCGGACGGGGTCGGCGGTGCCGGGGCGGAGCTGAGCGACGTCCCGGCGCACCCGCTTGCCGTTGCGCTTCGTGATCTGTCCGATGTGGAGCTTCAGCACGTCGCCGAGCAGGCAGAGGTGCGTGCCGTTGGCGTCGAGCAGGGCGTACCGGCCCGGTTGCGGCACGATCGAGCCGACCGGCCGCCCGTCCGGCCACGCCACCTTCGTCGGCCGCCTGCCCACGCCGGCCGACTTGGTGATCACGAGCAGCGGCCGGCCGTCCGGTCCGGTGGCGAGCAGGCGGAACGGCGTCCACCGGGACAGGCTCAGGTTGCGCAGGCGGGCGGTGACGAACCCGCGCCTGGTCTCGCGCACCGACCCCAGCAGGGTGTTGCGTTCGTCATAGGCCTCGACCGAGTACCTCGACCCCAGCATCAGCCGCACCGGCGTCCACGGCTGGTCCACCACGAAGGAGTCCGCGCTCAACAGGTTCACGGTGATGCAGGGTATGCGGCGTCTCGGCGGCGCGTGTGCGAAGCTTGCGACCTGTGCGAACTGAACAGGTCTTGGACGCGAACGCGAAGTCGGAACTCGCCCGCTTGGTGAGCGAATTGGCCGTGGTGCACGGCAAGGTGACCCTCTCGAGCGGCAAGGAAGCCGACTACTACGTCGACCTGCGCCGCGCCACGCTGCACCACGCCGCGGCCCCGCTGATCGGCAAGCTGCTCCGCCAGCTCACCGCCGACTGGGACTTCGTGGCCGTCGGCGGCCTCACCCTCGGCGCCGACCCCGTCGCCTACGCGATGATGCACTCCGCCGCCACCACCGGCGACGTGCTGGACGTCTTCGTCGTCCGCAAGGCCGCCAAGGCCCACGGCATGCAGCGCCAGATCGAGGGCATCGAGGTCCGCGGCCAGCGCGTCCTGGCCGTCGAGGACACCTCCACCACCGGCGGCTCCGTCCTCACCGCGGTCGAGGCCCTGCGCGCGGCCGGCGCCGAGGTCGTCGGCGTCGCGACCGTCGTGGACCGCGGCACCGGCGCCCGCGAGGCCATCGAGGCGGAGGGCCTGCAGTACCGCTACCTGCTGGACCTCGACGACCTCGGTCTCGCCTGAGTTTCGTCGAGCGCGGTTCGAGCTACCCCGTCCTGGTCTGGAGGACGGGGTGGTGCGAATGGCCGGGTTCCTCGCGGGAGCCGTTGTGCTCCTGCACTTCGCCGTGCTGGCGTTCCTGCTGGCCGGCGGTTTCCTCGCGTGGCACTGGCGCCGCTTGATCTACCCCCACCTCGCCCTCGCCGCGTGGGCCGTGCTGAGCCTCGTGGTGCCCACCGTGTGCCCGCTGACCACCTGGGAGAACGACCTGCGGGCCGCCGCCGGGATGCCGGTGCTGGAGACCGGGTTCATCGACCACTACATCGACGGCGTCTGGTACCCGGAGAGCGCGTCGACGGTGGTGCAGCTGGTGCTCGGGGCGGTCGTGGTCGTGTCCTGGGCCGGGTTCGCGGCGAGTGCCAGGACGGCCCGGCGGGTGGGCGTTCAGTAACGTCTGGTCCGTGCTGCTCGAAGGGTTCCACGCCGTCAAACACGCCCTGCGCTTCGGCGGGAACGTCACGTCGCTGGTCACCACCAGCAGGCCCGCCGCCGTCGGGCTCGCCGAGTCGCACGCACCGGACCTGGTCGAGGCCTTCTGCCGGGCGACCGAGGTGACGAAGGAGGAGTTCGTCCGCCGGGTCGGCCGCACCCACCCGACCGGTGTCGCGGGCTTCGCCGACCGCCCTGACCTCCCGTTCGACCGCGACGCCCCGGTCGTCCTCCTCGACAACCCGCGCAACCTGGGCAACTTCGGCGCCGCGATCCGGGTGGCCGCGGGCCTCGACGCCGGCGGCGTCCTCTCCACCGGTGACGTCGACCCCTGGCACCCGAACGTCCTCAGAGGATCCGCGGGCCTGCACTTCGCCCTGCCCGTCGCCAAGGCCGGCACCCTCGACTTCGCGGGCCCGCTGATCGCCTTCGACGCCGACGGCGAACCGCTCAGGGGACCGATCCCCGACAACGCCGTGCTGGCGTTCGGCTCCGAGCGGCACGGCCTGAGCGACGAGGTGAGGCAGCGCGCGGCGAAGGTCGTCCGCCTTCCCATGCGCGCCAAGGTGAGCAGTTACAACCTGACGACTTCTGTCGCCATGGGTCTCTACCACTGGGCGGTTCACCGAGCTTCTTGACCGGTCAAGAACTCACCATTGCAGGGTGGTGATCGCGAAACTGCTGGCCGCGCGGGCGGGTGTTGCGGAGCGTGCCGTGCATTCGAGGCACCTGCGACGGGTGTGGGGTGTGCCGGGCACGAGCCTGGGGGCCTGCGGGTGGCCGCCGAGGTTCAGGGACAAGGTCTTCGCGCCGTTCAACTACTGGTGGCAGGCGCACCTGCTCGACTGCATGGTCGACGGGTACGAGCGCAACCCGCTGGAGGCGCGCAGGCAGGCGATCGTGCGGGTGGTCCGCGGCATCCGGGTGCGCAACGTCAGCGGGTGGACCAACGACTACTACGACGACGTCGCGTGGCTGGGGCTGGCGCTGCAGCGGGCGGAGAAGATCGGGGTCGGACGGCCCAGGGCGGTGCGGCAGATCGCGGACCAGCTGCGCGACGGGTGGACCGACCACGCCGGTGGCGGGATCTGGTGGAAGCGCGGCGACGACTTCAAGAACGTGCCGGCGAACGGGCCCGCGGCCATCTTCCTCGCGCGGCAGAACGAGGGGACCGACCTCGCCAAGGCGCGGTCCATCGTGGACTGGGTGGAGGAACACCTGGTCGACCCCTCCGGGCTCGCGTGGGACGGGCTGCACGTGCACCCCGACGGGGAGGTCCGCGAGGTCGAGAAGAACATCTACACGTACTGCCAAGGTGTTCTCATCGGTGCGTGCGTGGAGCTGGCCAAGCACGGGCAGCAGCAGAAGTGGCTGGAGAAGGCCGCGCGCACCATCACGGCCGTGTACGACGACCTCGCCATCGGTGGGGTGGTCAAGGGGCAGGGCGAAGGCGACGGCGGCCTGTTCGCGGGCATCCTCGTGCGCTACCTCGCCCTGGCGGCGGTGGAGATGCCGCGGCTCGACCCCGCGCAGCAGGGGGCCGCCGAGCTCGCCCGTCAGCTGGTGGTGGAGTCGGCGGAGGCGGCGTGGGCCAACCGGACGGTGGCGGTCAGCGGGCCGCTGTTCGGTCCGGAGTGGAGCGTGCCGGCCGAGGAGGCGCAGAGCAGGGACCTGTCGGTGCAGCTGGGCGGGTGGATGTGCCTGGAGGCGGCGGCCCTGCTCGAACGTCACGACGCGGCGAGGTAGCCCAGCAGGGTCCTGGCGTCCTCGCGGAACTGGTCGGCGGAGTCGTCGCGCACGAACTCCAGCAGCACGTTGCGGTCGACGCCGTCGCGTGCGAGCTCGCCGAGGACCGGCTTCCACAGGTCGCGGCGGGCGGACAGGGGCAGGCGGTCGGTGAAGCCGCCGGGGCCCCAGGAGAAGACGTGCGCGGTCACCGGTTCCAGGGTGCGGACCTCGTGCACCGCCGAGAACACGTCCTGGCCGCCGCTCGGCTGCCAGTACGGCACCACGCCGTCGACCTCGTCCAGCAGCCGCACGGCCGAGTCGAGCGTGTCGGTCAGCGTGTTGCGGTGGTACTCCAGCGCGATCCGGGTGCCTGCGGCGTCGGCGTGCTCGACGGCGTGCCGCAGGGCCTCCACCACGGCGCCGCGGTCGGCGCACTCGGCCGAGCCCGCCGTGCCGGCCCACACCCTGACCAGCGGTGCGTCCAGCTCGGCCGCGGTCTCCAGCACGGCGGCGAGCTCCGCGCGGTCCGTCACGCCTGCGCGGTAGTACGAGCCGTAGGCGGCCACCTTCAGGCCCGTGTCCACCGCGCGGCGCGCCGCCGTGAAGTCACCGGGCGGCACGTGCACGTCGGCACCCCACTCGACCGCCTGCAGACCGCAGTCCAGCGCCAGCTCGCCGATCTCGCCGACCGACAGCTGCCGGAACGTCACCGAGACCAGGCCGGGGATCAGCACCCGCAGGACTGCCGGTGCAGCAGCGACGGGGCCAGCCGGATGGTCTCCGCGGGACGGGACGGGTCGGCGATGCGCGACAGCAGCAGCTTCACGGCGGTGCGGCCGATCTCCTCGACCGGCTGGGCCAGTGTCGTCAGCGGCGGGTCGATCAGCGTCGCCCACTCCACCTCGTCGTAGGCCACGACGGCCAGGTCCGTGCCGAGCTTCAGGCCGCGGGCGCGGGCCTCGTGCAGCATGCCGACCGTCACCAGGTGGTCGGCCGCGACGACGGCGGTGACCGGGTCGTCCTGGTCGATCAGCGGCGCGAGCCAGCCGCTCTGCGAGACCAGGGACTCGTCCCACTTCAGGCCCGCGCGGCCGAGGCCGAGGCGGTGGCCGAGGACGCGCTCCTCGGTCGTGGCCACGCCGGCCTTGCCGCAGACGATGCCGATGCGGCGGTGGCCGAGCTCGGCCAGGTGCGTGACCAGGCCGGAGGTGGCCTGCACGTTCTCCGGGCCGACCTGGTCGATGTCCTTCGCCACGGTCAGGCGGTCCACCAGCACGGTCGGGATGCCGAGCCGCTTGAGCTCCGGCAGCACCTGGCTGCCCGCACCGGCGGAGGGCGTCAGCAGCAGCCCGTCGACCCGGCGCGACCGCAGCATCCGCACCGCGACCTGCTCCGACTCGGGCGTGTCCCTGGTG
The DNA here is from genome assembly GCF_055607425.1 of Lentzea sp. NPDC037011. Lineage (NCBI taxonomy): Bacteria > Bacillati > Actinomycetota > Actinomycetes > Pseudonocardiales > Pseudonocardiaceae > Lentzea > Lentzea sp. NPDC037011. Next base: position 379,891 of record NZ_JBVJRT010000001.1, read on the forward strand.
TCGATCAGCACGAGCGAGTAGCCCGCTCTCGTCGCCTCCGACTCGATGGCCGCGATCAGCTCGGCGAAGTACGGGTGGGAGACCAGCGACACCGCGAGGCCCAGCGACTTCGTGCCACCCATGACCAGCGACCGCGCGATGGCGTCACCGGTGTACCCGGTTTCGTCGATCGCCTTCTGCACGCGCTCGCGCGTGTCCCCGGCGACCGGCCTGGTCTCGTTGATCACGTGTGACACCGTGGTGATGGAGACCCCCGCGAGAGCCGCGACATCCCGCATGGTGACCATGGCCGGGACCTTACCCGTTTGGAGGAAGGCCAGATGGCAGCCGTGCTGTGTGTCGGGCTCACAACTCTCGACGTCACCCAGCGAGTGGCCGCGTTCCCCGCTCCCGGCGAGAAGGTCAGGTCGGCCGAGGCGCACCTCGCCCCCGGCGGTCCGGCGGCCAACGCGGCACGGGCGGTGGCCGCGCTGGGCGGATCTTCGTCACTTCTCACCGCCCTGGGCGCCGACGCACTGGGTGAATTCGTGCGGGCCGGGTTGGAGCCGGTCCACGTCGTCGCCGTCGAGGGGACGACGCCGGTGAGCATGGTCGTCGTCAGAGATGCTGATGGGGAGCGCACGGTCGTGTCGCGCAACGCCTCGGTGCCGGTCATCGCGCCGGATTTGTCCGATCTCGTGGCCGCCGCGGACGTGGTGCTCTTGGACGGGCACCACGACGGACTGGCGTTGCCCGCCGCCCGTGCGGCGAAAGCGGCGGGATTGCCTGTGGTGCTCGACGCCGGGAGCTGGAAACCTGTCCTCGATCACCTGTTGCCGCTGGTCGACGTGGCCGCTTGCGCTTCGGGGTTCGAGCGGTCCGCTGCCGAGGTGCACTCGTACGGGGTCCCGCTGGTGGTTCGCACCAACGGCCCCGCACCCGTGACCTGGTCGTGGAACGGCTCGACCGGGGCGGTGCCCGTGCCGGCGGTGCAGGTGAAGGACACGAACGGTGCCGGTGACGTCTGGCACGGCGCGTACGCCTACGCGCTGGCGTCAGGAGCCGACCCGGTCGCGGCCATAGGCTTCGCGTCGCAGGCCGCCGCCGTTCGGGTCGGTGTGATCGGGGACTGGGTTGAGGAGCTGGCACGGTGGCAGGACAGCAGGTCAGGTTCGAAGAGCTGCTAGAGCGGGCCAAGGCGCTCACCGACATGGGTGAACGCAAGATCCTCGGGATCGGCGGAGCTCCCGGCTCCGGCAAGTCGACACTCGCGCGCAGGCTCGTCGAGGCGCTCGACGGGCAGGCCGTGCTCGTCGAGATGGACGGCTTCCACCTCGCGCAGAGCGAGCTGGAGCGGTTGCGGCTGGTCGAGCGCAAGGGCGCGCCGGACACGTTCGACATCCCCGGCTACGTCGACCTGCTCGGCCGCATCAAGGCGTGCGGGCCGGACATGATCTACGCGCCGGAGTTCCGCAGGGAGGTCGAGGAACCGATCGCGTGCGCGGTGCCGGTGCACCCGGACGTCCCGCTGGTCGTGACCGAGGGCAACTACCTGCTGCTCAACTACGACAAGTGGAAGCGCGTCCGGATCATCCTCGACGAGGCGTGGTTCCTGTTCATCGACGAGGACGTGCGGGTGCAGCGGCTCATCGACCGCCACCTGCGGTACGGGCGCACGTTGTCCGAGGCCGAGGAACGCGTGCTGCACGGCACCGACCACGTCAACGCGCTGATGGTGAACTCGTCCAAGGGCTCGGCGGACCTGCTGATCACCGAGGTGCTCTGACCGGGCCGCGAGCCCCCGCCGTCAGCTCCGGCGGGCGGAGGGCTCCAGCTCGGCCGCCTCGTCGATCGGCTTGCGCATCTCCTGCCGGTAGCGCCAGACGCCCCACCCGGTGCCGACGAGGAAGAACGCGACGCTGACGACCAGTGCCGCCGTCTCCAGCCAGGGCAGCTGCTCCAGGACGCCGGCGCCGTAGTAGCCGGCGAGCACGAGCGTCGGCACCCAGGCGACGGCACCGATGGTCGTGGCCAGCGTGAACCGCTTCACGTCCATGCGGGCCGCTCCGGCGATCATCGGCGCGAGCGTGCGCACCCACGGCAGCCAGCGGGCCAGCACGACGGCCCAGAACCCGCGCTGGTCGAGGAACCGGCGGGCCTTCTCCAGGTTCTGCCGGTTCAGCACCTTCCCGTCCTTGCGGGCCAGCACGCGGGTGCCGGTGTGCTTGCCGATGTGGTACCCGACCTGGTTGCCGACCACGGCCACGACCAGTGCGACCGCCGAAAGCGCCCACGCCGAGACCTCGCTGCCGTGTGCCGCCAGGACCACCCCGGCCGCGAAGAGCAGCGAGTCACCGGGCAGGAACAACCCGAAGATGAATGCGCACTCGATGAAGATGAAGCTCAGGACGATCAGCCACACGGCCACCGGACCTGCGGTCTCCAGCGAGGCGAATGCGTGCGCCACGGTGAACCAGCCTACGTCGTGCCCGCCGGCAGGGCGGCGACATCGGTGCGACGGGCCGGCCAAATCCGGGTTGAGGACGCCCGGTCACCGGGTGAACTCGCCCGTGCTCGTTCACCCTCGAAGGAACCGGCCGGTCCCGCTAGCGTGGCTGACATGGAGACCCTGCTCGGCGAACTCCGCACCGCACTGGGTGACTCGGGCGTGCTCACGGACGCCGACGTCACGGCGGGCTACCAGCGGGACATGATGCCGCTCGCCCCGTTCGGCAGTCCGCTCGCGGTGGTGTTCCCGTCGGACACCGAGCAGGTCCAGGCCGTGGTGCGGGCGTGCGCGCGGCACCGCGTGCCCGTCGTCCCGCGCGGCGCCGGCAGCGGTCTGTCCGGTGCCGCGAACGCGGTCGAGGGCTGCGTGGTGCTCGTGACCACGAAGATGGACGCGATCGTCGAGGTCGACACCGACAACCGGCTCGCCGTCGTGGAACCCGGTGTCGTGAACCTCGACCTGCGCGGCGCGGTGGAGAAGCACGGGCTGTTCTACCCGCCGGACCCGAGCAGCTACGACTGGTGCACGATCGGCGGCAACCTCGCCACCAACGCGGGCGGCCTGTGCTGCGTGAAGTACGGCGTGACCACCGACTCCGTGCTGGGGCTGGAGGTGGTGCTGGCCGACGGCGAGGTGCTGCGGACCGGCCGCCGCACCGTCAAGGGCGTCGCCGGCTACGACCTGACCAAGCTCTTCATCGGCTCCGAGGGCACCCTCGGCGTGATCACGAAGGCCACGCTGGCGCTGAAACCGCTGCCGCAGGCCCCCGCCACGCTCGTCGCCGCGTTCAGCAGCACCGCGACGGCCGGTGCCGCGGTCAGCCGGATCGTCCGCGAGGGCCTGGTGCCGTCGCTGATGGAGATCATGGACCGCACCTCGATCGAGGCCGTCGAGCAGTACCTCAGGACCGAGCTCGGCGCCGGTCCCGGCTGTGCGGCGCTGCTGATCTGCCAGTCCGACGCGGGCGGCGAGCAGGCGCGCCACGAGCTGCGCAAGATCGAGGAGATCTGCCTGGAGGCGGACCTCGTGTACGCCACGCACGACGTGAGCGAGGGCCGTGACCTGCTGACCGCGCGCCGTGCCGTGCTCACGGCGCTGGAGGTCTACGGCTCGTGGCTGACCGACGACGTGTGCGTGCCCCGCACCCGCATCGCCGAGCTCATCCAGGGCTGTGAGGACATCTCCGCGGCGACCGGCCTCAAGATCGCCGTCGTGGGCCACGCCGGTGACGGCAACATGCACCCGACGATCGTCTACGACCCCGCGGACGCCGACCAGTTCGCCCGCGCCCGCAAGGCGTTCGACGACATCCTCGCCCTCGGGCTGGCGCTCGGCGGCACGATCACCGGCGAGCACGGCGTCGGCAAGGTCAAGCGGGAGTGGCTCGCGAAGGAGATCGGCCCGGTCGGCCTCCGCGTCCACCGCGAGATCAAACGCGCACTGGACCCGGAAAACCTGTTCAACCCCGGTTCGATGTTCAGCCTCCAGGACCCCGCCTCGTCCGGGTGAGCCGTCGCGGCCGGCGGGGATGCCGCACCGGTGACCAGGTCAGAAGTGCCGCAGTGGCTTGCGCCCGTCCGCCTTGAGCCGCTTGTACAGCAGGACCATGTACGCGACGTCGAACACGAAGACGACCAGGTACAGGTAGTTGATCAACGGCGTGAGCGGGTACTTCTCATGGCTCAGGCTGTCGGCCCAGAACGACCAGAAGCTGTCGGGCAGCGCCTTGGTGGTGCTCGTGGTGACGGTCAGCGCGGTGGCCAGCCAGGCGAGGAACGTGCCCATGAACTTGGCGAACGCGATGTAGAGGGACTGCCCCCGCGAACTCCCCCGGCTGATCAGCATCGTCACGAAAAGGATCGACATCATGAAGTTGACGCCGAACCCGGTGTACTCGCCGTCCGGGTCGTTGAACTCGAAGAACCCCAGGTGCACGGCGGGGTAGGCGACAGCGACAGCGGCGAAGAGGATCGGCCTGACGTACCTGCGCACCGGCTCTTCGAACTCGGTCGGCGCGTACCTGTACACCTGGTAGAAGATGATCACGTCCACGACGAACCAGGCGATGCTGAGGGTGTGGATGTGGTCGCCGAACGGGTTGATGAAGAACCCGTACGCGGCCTCCCACGAGAGGTTCGCGGCGAGTGCCGCGATCGGCATGCCGTAGGTCTTGTCCTTGAAGCCGCGGTAGATGATCCCGACGTAGGCGATCAACCAGAAGATCGCGCAGGCGACGCCGGTGACGACGACGATGGACGAGGTCATGGAGCCCTCTCGTGATCAGCTGCCCGGCCGGTGCCGGGAAGTTGTGGTGCGGGAATCCGTTCGGTGCTCGGGCGGTACCGCTGCGCGCAGAGCGCGGCGAGCTCGGTGCGCCGGGCGGCCGGGAACTTCTCCAGCTCCGCCTGCACCAGCTGCTCGTAACGGGTGATCTCGGCGCGCAGTCGTTGTGGCGCGGCTGTTCCGTACAGCCGCACGAAGGCGTCGTAGGTGTTGAAGTTGCCGGCGGCGACGTCGTCCTCGTAGTGCAGCAGGTCGTTCCCGATGTCGGCGAGCACCTCGACGGGCCACAGGAGCTTCAGCACCTTGTCGTCGACGGGCCTGCCGAGCAGGGCGAACGTCATGCCGTGCAGCAACCGCACGTCCGACGGCCGCAGTTCGGCGAGCCGGAGCACCTGGTCGTGGTCGGCAGCACCACGAGTGGTCGACTTGTTCTCCAGGCGCACGTACTGCTCGCCCATGTCCAGCTCGAACGCCACGGCCTCGTTGTATGCGCCCACCTTGCGCAGCAGGGCGGCGAACTTCTTCTTGTACCGCACCAGCTTGTCGTAGTCGGCGTTGCCGTCGACGTCGAGGTCCGTGCTCCTGGTGTGCTCGGCGACCGCGTCGACGCGGTAGACCAGGTACTCGATGAGGAACAGGAACGGGATGCAGCGCAACCGCTGCCACCTCGTCAGCCGATGCGCCGGGAAGTACAGGTGCAGCACGTAGTCCCGGAAGATCCCACCGGCCTTGCGCAGCGCGACGAACGAGGCCCTGCTCATGCCTGGTCCGCGCTGACCACGCGCATCCTGAGGTTCTTCGGGTAGAGGGTGGTCGAAGGCGCGGGCTTCACCCGACCGCCGTCGACCAGTTCCAGGGTCCAGCGCTTGGTGATCGTCGCGAGTGCCAGCGTCGCCTCCACGTAGCTGAAGTGGTCGCCGATGCACTTGCGGGCGCCGCCGCCGAACGTGATGAACGAAGTGCGGTGTGGTCGCTCGTGGAGCGTGTCGTCCCACCGGTCCGGCACGAACCGTTCGGCGTTCTCGAACAACGCGTCCTGCCGGTGCAGGACGTACGGGCTCCAGGCGACGAACGTGCCGGCCGGCAACGCGTGCCCGCCCAGCACGGTGTCCGCGGTGACGCTGCGGGTGACGATCCACGCGGGCGGGTAGAGGCGCAGCGTCTCGGTGACGACCCGGCTGGTGAGCTCGAGCTTCGGCACGTCGTCGAAGGTGGCCGCGTCGCCGGACACGACGCGGTCGACCTCGTCGCGGAGCCGCCGGTACTCCTGCGGGTGGCTCGCCAGCAGGTAGAGGGCCCACGAGATGGTGCCCGCGATCGTCTCCGAGCCGGCGGCGAAGAAGGTGAGCACCTCGTCCACGACCTCGGAGTCGGTGAGGCCCTGGTCGGTGTCGTCGTCGCTGTCGCGCGCCAGCAGCAGCGACGACAGCAGGTCGTCGTGGTCGCCGCCGGTCGCCCTGCGTTCGGTGACGATCTCGGCGACGGTGCGCCGCAACCGGTCAACGGCCGCGCGGTAGCGGACGTTGGCGGGCAACGGAAGCCGTGCGATCGGGCCGGGCAGCACCATCGTGCGGTGGATGCCGCTGACGAACGTCTGCAGGTCTTCGACGGCCTGCCGCAGCCGTGCCGCCGGCAGCGCGGAGGAGAACATGGTGTCGACCGCGATGGCCATGGACAACGACGTCATCTCGGTCCGCACGTCCAGGACGTCGCCGGTGCGCCAGCCCTTCGTGGCGGTGTCGATGTGGCCGCTCATCATCCGCGCGTAAGCGGGGTAGCGGGAGTGGTGGAACGACGGCTGGGCGAGCCGGCGCCGGCGCCGGTGCCTGCTGTGCGGCACCGATGCGAGACCGTCGCCGAAGTCGTCGAGCCCGGAGTCGAACGACGGTCCGCCCTTGTCGAAGGTGCGGTCGTCGACCAGCACCTTCCTGGTCAGTTCCGGGTCGCACACGACGACGACCTGAACCGGTCCCACCCGTACGCGCACGAGGTCACCGGATTCGGGCAGAGCCGCCAGGAATCGAAGCGGATCAGTCAGCAGTGGAAGCGCATGTCCGATCAAGGCGCTCTTTCCCGGTGCTTCTGCTATCACGACCCACCTCTCGGTTGCGGGACATTTTTTGCGCGCGCTGAATACGCGACCCGGTCGACACGATTCCAAGCCACGCGTAAATGAGCTGCGCCGTTGCAGCGGTTCCTGGTATGCGCGCTATCGATTGGTCAACTGCGTCCGCAGTTGCCAGACCTCAGTGTTTGCCCAGCTCAGGACACTGTCTGTAGTCATTTCGCGCGGCAGCGCCTGCCTCGAAAGGCGCATGTTGATATCCCCCAACGGTCAAGCCCCCATCCTGATCGCCACTGCACCATACGGCCTCCCGGCGCGTGTCGTCCAGGCTTAGTTCACCTTGAGGCCACCCTTTGTTGACACTGCGTTCATCCGCAGATACGTTCGTCGTCGGTTCAGATCTACCTCTGGGGGGTATGTCTGGTGTTGAAAGAATTCGAATTATCCTCGTATCTGCGGGGATATCAGGAGATCGTCGAGCGGGAACTCGAGCGGGCCGTCCGGCTCACCGAGCCGGACCCGCTCCACCGGTCGATGCGGTACTCGTTGCTGGCCGGCGGCAAGCGGTTGCGCCCGATCCTGTGCCTGACCGCGTGCGCGGCGATCGGAGGCCGCGAGGAGGTCGCGATGCCGACCGCGGTCGCGCTGGAGATGCTGCACACCGCGACACTGATCCACGACGACCTCCCCTCGATGGACAACGACGACTTCCGCCGGGGCCGTCCGACGAACCACAAGGTCTTCGGCGAGGGGATCGCGCTGCTCGCGGGTGACGCGTTGCTGGCGTACTCGCTGGAACACGTCATGCAGAACACGCAAGCGCCACCGGACCGGCTGCTGCGGGTGGTCCAGACGCTGTTGAACGCCATCGGGGTGAACGGCGCGATCGGTGGGCAGGTCGCCGACGTCGGGCTGGAGAACCGGCCCGACGCCCAGCTCGCGGAGCTGGAGTCGATGTGTGCGCGCAAGACCGGTGCGCTGCTGGTCGCCTCCGTGGTCAGTGGTGCCGTGCTGGCGGGCGCCGACGAAGGAACCATCACGAGGGTCTCGCTCTACGGCGAGAAGATCGGCCTGGCGTTCCAGATCATCGACGACGTGCTCGATGTGACGTCTACTTTGGACGAACTGGGCAAGACGCCGCACAAGGACGAGAAGATGCGCAAGTCCACCTTCGCGCGGTTGCTCGGTCTCGACCGGGCACGTGAGCGCGCCGCCGACCTCATCGAGTCGGCCAAGCGCGAGGTGTGTCCTCTCGGTGACGGTGCCGTTCCGCTGTTCGCCATCGCCGACTACGTCGGCTCCCGTTCGAAATGACCAGGTAGCCGACTGATGACTGATCATGCCCGACGACGGCTGTCCGAACCCGTCCGGACCGTCGACCCCGTCCCGCTCGACCTGGCCGCGAGCTGGTACGTCGGCCTCTCGTCCGCCCAACTGGGGAAGCGGCCGGTTCCGGTGCAGCTCTTCGGCCGTGACCTGGTGGCGTGGCGGGACGCGGCGGGCAGACCCGTTCTGGCCCCGCGGTACTGCCCGCACCAGGGCGCGAGCCTCGCGCTGGGCAAAGTGGCGGACGGACTGCTGCGGTGCCCGTTCCACGGCTGGCTGTTCGACGGGTCCGGTGCCTGCGTGCAGATCCCGGGCTCGCCGCGGATCCCCGCCACCGCCAAGGTGACGACGTACCCGACGGCGGAGCGGTACGGCTACGTCTGGGTCTGGTACGGCTCACCGGAACCGCTCTTCGCCCTGCCGGACTTCCCCGCGCTGGGCGAACACCGCGACCAGTACATCGGTTTCCGGTACACCGACCACACCACCGGCACGTCCCGGCAGCTGCTGGAGAACGCGTTCGACTTCTACCACTTCCAGACGCTGCACGGACTTTCGCTCGACCGCACGGAGTTCCGCGTGCTCAAGGAGCAGTCGGAGGCGAGGGACAACGGGTCGCCGATAGACACCGATGCCTGGCTCGGCGCCTGGTTCGAGGGCGTGGCCACACCGGGGCACCCGGTGAAGGACCCCGGCCGGTGGCTGATGGCGAAGGCGGCGACGTTCGCCGCGGGCAGCAACTTCCAACTGCTGGTCGACGGCTGGCCCGGTGGGCAGCGCTTCACGGGCTACGTGGACGGGAAGGAGTTCTTCAAAGTGCTGCTGGCGATCGTGCCCACCGCTGACCGCGTCACGACCCAGGTCGGCTGGGCGGGGGCCAGGCGCACCGGTGCCGGTCTGCGCACGCTGTTCAACCTGGTCATGCTCTACGGCCAGAGCCGGGCGGGAACCGCGCAGGACATCCCGATCTACGACACCACCGAGGCGGACGAGGGCACGTTGCGCACCCCGCTCGACAACGGGGTGCTGCGCTTTCGCAAGTACTACCAGCAGTGGGTCGACGTCGTGCGCCGGCAGGCGCCTGACCACGTGCGAGGCCGCTCGTGAAGTCACAGCTCGCCGCAGGCTGGTACATCGCGCTGCCGTCGTCGAAGATCGGGCGCAAGCCCCTGGAGCTCGACCTGTTCGGCCGTCAGCTGGTCGCCTGGCGCGACGGCGAGGGTCGCGCGTCGATCATGCCGAGGCACTGCCCGCACCTCGGGGCGAGCCTCGCGATCGGCAAGGTGGTCGACGGCCGGCTGCGGTGCTCGTTCCACCACTGGAAGTTCGACGCGTCCGGCGCGTGCGTGGACGTGCCCGGCGTCGAGGGACTGCCGCGCGCCGTGAAGTCGAGGGCCTACCCGGTCGAGGAGCGGTACGGCTACGTCTGGGCCTGGTACGGCGACGGTCACCCCGCCTACTCGCTGCCGGAGGTGCCCGCGCTGGACGCGGACCGGCACCGGTACCTGGGTTACCGGTTTTCCCACACCACCTCGGCGTCACCGCGCCGGATCCTCGAGAACGCCTTGGACCACTACCACTTCATGGCGTTGCACGGGGTGCAGTCGAGCGAGCCGTTGCGGACGGTCGTGTTGTCAGACCAGGAGGACGCAGCGGAGAACGGGCCTCCCATCGGGGGCGGCGCGTGGACCGGTGCGCGCCTGGAGTTCCGCGGGCTGGAGCTGCCGCCCGCCATCAAGGCGATGGGCATCCGCACGGAACGCTTCGACCTGCTGGTCGACGGGTGGCCGGCGGGACAACGGCTGACGTTCCTGCTCAACGGCGAGGTGGTCGTCAAGGAGCTGCTCGGCATCACGCCGGTCGCCGAGGGCAAGACGATCATGCGTGGCTGGTCGCTGGTGCGCCGCACCGGCAACCCGGCGCGAGACGCGCTGACCCTCGCGGCCTACCGGGCACACCACTGGTGGGGCACCAGGGAAGACCTCCTGATCTACCGAAACGCCAGTGACACCAGCACTTCTGTTCCGGTCCGGTACGACCAGGCCGTGCTGCGGTTCCGCAAGCAGTACGCCACCTGGGTCGACCGTGCCTCGGTCCGATCGGGGAAGCGAGCATGAGCGAGACGTTCGAGCCGAAGCCGGAAGGCATCGGCGAGATGTACGACAAGATCGCCGCGCTGTCCAAGGACATGCTCGGTGACAGCCACCACTTCGGCTACTTCCGCAGTGGCTCGCACGACGGCGTGACGATGCGGGACGCAGCGGACGCGATGACCGACCTGGTGGTCGAACGGCTGGCCGTCACACCGGGGCAGCGCGTGCTCGACCTCGGGTGCGGGACCGGCGCGCCCGCGGTCCGGCTGGCCCAGGCCGCGCAGGTCGAGGTCGTCGGCATCACCATCAGCACCGAGCAGTGGGAGATCGCGCAGGCACGTGTCCAGGACGCCGGTGTCGCGGACCGCGTGCGGTTCGAGCTGGTCGACGCGATGGAGATGCAGTTCGACGCCGAGTCCTTCGACGCGGTGTTCGCGATCGAGTCGCTGGAGCACATGCCCGACCAGCGACACGTGCTCAGGTCCATCGCCGCTGTGCTGCGACCGGGCGGGCGGTTCGTCTGCGCCCAGCCGATGCTGCACCGGGTGAACGACGAGGAGCATCTGGCGTTCCTGCGCGAGCTCTACGAGATGTACAACCTGCCCGAGCAGCCGTTCGTCGACGAGTACCCGAAGATGTTCGCCGACGCCGGCCTGCTGGTGAACCGGCTGGAGGACGTCTACCGCGAGGTCATGCCACCCACGCTGAAGCTGATGAGCGCGTGGATCGGGGCGAACTCCGAAAGGCTCGCCGAGCTTGGCGACTACGGCACCGAGGTCGCGGGGCTGGTCGACGGGATGGAGAAGTTCGCCGATCTCCCCGGCGCGGGTTTCGTGGTGCTCACCGCGGACAAGGCAGGTGCGCGATAGCCGATTTCCCGTCCGGCCGTCCTCCGCGGACGCCGGACGGGAATTCCACGCCGAGCAGACCGGTTCAGCCGGGAAAACGACTGACGAACCGTTTCTGCCACGGCGTCTCGACGGCGCGCTTGTTGTAGTTCTCGCGCACGTACGCAACGGCTTCAGCGCTCGGAATTCCGTCCAGAACGACGAGGCACGACATTGCGGTGCCGGTGCGGCCGTATCCACCGCTGCAGGCGATCTCGACGCGTTCCGACTCGGCGCGCTTGAGCAATTCGCGCAACGTCTCGACGAATGCCACCTGGTCGGCGGGCAGCCAGAAGTCCGTCCACTTGACCCACTTGCTCTCCCACTCCACCGGAGCGGGTTCCCTCCCCTGCAGGTAGACGCCGAACTCGGGCTTCTGACCTGCCGGAAGAGGATTGCGCAGACCGCGGCCACGGATCAACCGCCCCGAGGGCAAGCGCAGGACCCCCGGCGTGTCGGCGCTCCACGTCTCGTTCGTCATTCGAGCAGGTCCTTTCGATTGGAGTCCATTGCGGAACAGCCGCCCCGCTCGCTTTGTCACCGATTTGAGGGATTGACGTACTACGGCGCCTTCGCCTCGCCCGTCGAGTGGGCGGCTTTCGCCGGCAGCGGTGCGGAAGATGCGCTTCCGCCGCTCGCCGGCAGTCTAGCAGAAATCAGCGGGACGAACGCGGAATGCGCTTGAACGATTGCGGACGGTGGTATCGTCACCGATATGGGGGAGCTGGGGATGAACTCTCGGTCCAGTGCTGTCGTGAATGAACGTGCGGGGGCTGCTTTCCACCTCGCGGCGAGCTGGTACGTCGCACTGCCGTCGCCGAAGCTGAGGTCCCGGCCCAGGGCGATCACGTTGTTCGGCAGGTCGCTGGTGGCGTGGCGCGACAGTGCAGGAAGGCCGGTGATCGCCGACCGCGCGTGTCCGCACATGGGTGCGAGCCTGGCGGACGGCAAGGTCGTCGACGGCGAGCTGAGGTGCGCGTTCCACCATTGGCGCTTCGACGCCGACGGCGCCTGCACGGCGGTGCCAGGGCTCGACAGGGTTCCGCGCGGTGCGCGGCTGCGCACGTACCCGGCGGCCGAGCGCTTCGGTTACGTCTGGGCCTGGTACGGCAGCCGGGAACCGATGTTCCCGTTGCCTGAGTTCCCCGAGCTGCAACGGGACCTGGTGTTCCCCCTGGGCTTCCGGTTCGCGGACCTGACGGGTGCGACGCCCCGGCGCGTCATGGAGAACACCTACGATCCGGACCACCTGGTGGAGCTGCACGGACTCGACGTGAGCGGTGCGTGCACGATGCGGTTGGTGGACGACCCGGCGCTGATGCCGGGGAACGGCCCGCGCATCGAGACAGACCCGTGGTTCGGCGCGGAGCTCAGCTGGCCGTCGTACGCGGGCAAGCTCGGGAGGATCACGAGGGTGCTCGGCACGAACGCGGAGCGGTTCGTGCTGCGGGTGGACGGCTGGCCGTCGGGGCAGCGGATCACCTACCTCGCCGATGGCGTCCCGCGGTACAAGCTGCTGCTGGCGACCACGCCGATCGGTCCGAACAGGACGGTCCAGCACATCGCGGTGGCGATCGCGCCCACCGGCCGGTTCCTCGGCGACCTGCGGAAGTACCTGATCCACCGGCCCGAGGTCACCTTCACGTCCAACCAGGACATCCCGATCTTCAACACGATCGAGCCCGGCGACCGGCACGGCATCTACGTCGACGGCGACCGGGGCATGCGCGGCTTCCGGAAGTACTACCAGCACTGGGTGGACAGGGTGACAGAGGATGCATGACATCGTTCGGCTGCCGGAGCTCACGGCGGGCGACGTGGCGGCGGTGGGGGCCAAAGCCGCCAACCTCGGCGAGCTGATCTCGGCCGGTGTCGACGTGCCCGCCGGCTTCTGCGTTCCCATCTCCGTGTACGACCGCCTCGTCAAGCCGGTGATCGCACCGCTGACGGAGGCGGAGTCGCTGGACGCCGCCGCACTGAGGGCTGCCATCGGGTCGATCGAGCTGCCGCCCGAGCTGTTCTCCTCGCTGGAGGGAGCGTTTCGCGAGGTGTGCCCGGACGGCGGCGCCGTGGCCGTGCGTTCGTCCGGCACGTCGGAGGACACCGGGGAGACCAGTTTCGCCGGGCAGTACCACACCGAGCTCGGAGTGCGCACGGCCGACGAACTCGTTGTGGCGCTGAAGAAGTGCTGGGCTTCCGTGTGGGAGCCGCACGCCATCCGGTACCGCGAGCGCGTCGGCGTGCCGCACTCGGACGTGAGCATGGCGGTGGTCGTGCAGGAACTGGTTGCGGCCGACGCGGCGGGCGTGATGTTCGTGGCCGACGACGTCGTGGTCGAGTCGGGCTGGGGCCTCGGTGAGGCGGTGGTCAGCGGACTCGTGACACCCGACCGGTTCGTGGTGTCCAGGGCAGGCGGCCGGGTCGAGAGCTTGCCCGGCACCAAGGCGCAGATGATCGTGCCGGTCGACGCGGGCGTGGAGGTGGTGGAGGTCGCGCCGGACCGGGTGACCGCACTGTCGATCACGCTGGAACAAGCCGCTGACCTGGCACGGCTCGGCCTCGTGGTCGAGAGGCACTTCGGTGCCCGGCAGGACGTCGAGTGGGCGATCGCCGGAGGCGGGATCCGCTTCCTGCAGGCCCGGCCGTTGACGCGGGACATCACCGTGCCGGCCGAGGTCTCGTGGGACAGCCCGATCAGTGGAGCGGAGTGGGCGCGGATCAGCATCTGCGACTCCTGGCTGCCGGAACCGCTGTCGCCGTTGTTCGCCACCACGCTCTTCCCCAGGCTGGTAGACCGGTGGAAGCAGAACTGGTCGACCCCGGACACCGCCGCCGTGCTGCCGGACCCGATGGCGGGCACCATCAACGGCTACGCCTACATCCGGCTGGACGGTCCGCTGAACGAGCACCCACTGAAGACCGCGAAGCTGGTGTTCCACTTCTTCCGCTTCCACCTCGCCCGCCTGGAACGCCGATGGCGCAGGGACGTCCTGCCCCGTCACCTGGAGCGGATCGCCCGGCTCCGCGCGGTCGAACCGTCCGAACTGGACACTCATGAGCTGCGGCGGGTCGTCGGCGAGGCCGAGGAACTCAGCAGCCGGTACTGGGCGCTGCTCGGCGGACTCGCCTGGTACTGGAACGGTGGTGAGTGGACGCTGCACAAGCTGTACGCCAAGCTCGCCGGACCGGCGGCGGGCGACGGGGGCTTCGCGGTGCTGTTGCAGGGATACCCGACCAAGACGTCCGACACCGACGTGGCGCTGTACGACCTCGCCCGGTCGGCTGAGCCGGAGGAGGGGTTCGCCGGCTTCCTCGCCGAGCACGGGCACCAGGTCTACCAGCTGGACTTCGTCGAACCGACCCCGGCCGACGACCCGGCGGCGTTCCGCGCCACGCTGGAGAACTACCGCGGTGGCGGGGGCCAGGACCCCCGTGAGCGGCTGAAGTCGCTGGCGCACAAGCGGGACGCGCTGTGGGCGGAGATCGAGTCCTCCCTGCGTTCGTCACCCGCGCGGCTGGCGGCGTTGCGCCGGCTGCTGAGCTGGAACCGCCGCTACTCGCTGGTCAGGGACGAGGCGCTCTACCACTTCACGCTCGGCTGGCCGCTCATCCGGCGCGGCTACGTGGAGCTGGGCAGGCGGCTCGCGGTGGCCGGTGCGATCGGCGCTGACGAGGACGTCTTCTACCTCACCGGCGACGAGCTGTCCGCCGCGCTGATCGCGCTCGAACGCGGCGAGCGGCTGCCGGACCACGCGGAGGTGGTGCGGGAGCGCAGACAGCTCAGGGAACGGCAGCGGCAGCTCGTCCCGCCGTCGCGGGTGCCGGAAGGGATGCGGGTCGACGTGGCGGGCATCGACTTCCTGCCCATCGCGTTCCTCGGCCGCGACGACTCCGACGCCGGCGTCGAGGGCCTGCGCGGCGTCGCGGTCAGCCCCGGTCTCGTCACCGGTCCGGCCAGGCACATCGCGTCGGTGCGGGACTTCGACAAGCTGCAGGACGGTGACGTGCTGGTCGCCACCTTCATCACGCCGGCGTGGTCCCCGCTGCTCGGCATCGCGAGCGCGGTCGTCACCGACACGGGCGGGGCGCTGTCGCACGGCTCCATCGTGGCCCGCGAGTACGGCATTCCCGCTGTGATGGGGACGAACACCGCAACGAAGGTGATCAAGGACGGTCAGCTCGTGACCGTGGACGGCAACCGAGGACTGGTGCTGACGGAGGGGAACGGATCATGACGAGCAAACTCTCGCTGTCGGAGTGGGTTCCCGGTCTCGACGACAGCGCGACGCTGGGCGAGGCGTACGCCAAGATGCCGGGCGACGACGCGTCGGTGGTGCCGTGGTACGTCCGGCTGCTGGAGAACCCGGCGAGCCCGGTGGCGTTGCCCGGCGCGATCGACCTCCACGGCCACGACTGCGTCCACATCCTGCTGGGCAGGGGGACGCTCTCCCAGGACGAGGCGTTCGTGCTCGGCGTGACCATGGGAACGGCCCGCGAGCTGCCGCGCTGGCAGCAGAAGCTGTTCGGGTTCGCCGCGCAGAACCTCTACCGCGGCCCGTGGAGGCTGTCGCCCGGGGACAGGTTGCTGTTCGACATGGCGGTCGAGTTCGCGAGACACCAGCGGATCAAGCCCCTCAACGAGGTGCCGTGGCGTGAGCTGCGCGACGAGCCGCTCGGCAGGGTCCGCGAGCGGGTCGGCATCCGCACCAGCGATCTGATCAAGTTCTACGAGACGGAACGGGCCATCTGGCCGGACAACGAGGCGTCCCGGCGGCTTCCGGCCGAGGTCCGCTCGGATGGGTGAGGTCGCGAAGAGGCGCCTCGCCTTTTCGTTCCGGCTGGTCTGCATCGCCGGCACAGCGGTCGCGCTGTGGTGGGTGCTGCGCGAGCTGGACTTCGTGGAGCTGGGTGACACCTTCGGGCGTGCCGACGCGTGGCTGCTGGTGCTGGCCGTGGCGCTGAACCTCGCCGCGCAGCTGGTCCGTGCGGTCAGCTGGACCGCGATGCTCGGGCCGCGCCACCCGGTGCGCTTCGGGCCGCTGCTGCGCTACGAGCTCGCCGCGCAGGCGGCGTCCTCGATCAGCCCCGCCAGGGCCGGTGAGCTGTTGCGGCTGTGGATGCTCAAGCGGGAGGGCGTGCCGCCGACCGTCACGACGGCGCTGATCGTGCTGAAGAAGGCGATCGGCGCGCTGTGCATCGCGGTGATCGCGTTGTCGGCGTTGTTCCTGCCGGGGTTGCCCGGCTGGGTGCCAGCGTTCGTCGTGGGCATCACCGCGTTGATGGCGGTGCAGCTGGTGCTGCTGGTGTGGGCCGCCCACCGCGCCAAGCCGGAGAAGGTGCCGAAGTTCCTGCGCGGAGTGGTCGACGGCATGTACTTCCTGCGGGACCGGCGCGCCTTCTCGGTGTCGACGCTCGTGATCTTCGTCGGTGAGGTGCTCGACGCGTTGGCCGCGTTCGTGGTGCTGCGCGCGTTGCACATCGAGCTGTCGCTGGTGGCCGCGGCGCTGGTGGTGTTCTTCATCGACTTCTCGAACGCGCTGCCCGCCGCGCCGGGCCACCTCGGCACGTTCGAGGTCGGCGCGTTCTACTCGCTGGGACTACTCGGCGTCGGGCAGGACGCGGCGTTCGCGTTCGCGCTGCTCTTCCACGTCCAGCAGGCGCTGCCGCAGATCGTGGCCGGGCTGCCGTTCCAGCTGCACTTCCTCAGCACGAAGAAGAAACAGGCTCAGGTGATCGGACGGGAGAGCGCGTGAACGACCAGCTGTGGCGGGTGTACGACGACATCGCCGAGGTCTATGACAGCACCGGGGTGGAGTTCTTCACACCGCTGGGCCGCCGGCTGGTCGAGCAGGCGGCGGTGCGACCGGGTGAGCGGGTGCTGGACGTCGGCTGCGGCCGCGGCGCGGTGCTGTTCCCCGCAGCCGGGGCGGCGGGCCCGTCAGGGGAGGTCGTCGGCATCGACCGCGCCCCCGGGATGGTCCGCGAGCTCCGCGCCGAGATCGCCAGGCGTGGCCTCACCGCCGTCACCGCGCTCGAGATGGACGGCCAGGACCCCGGCTTTCCACCGGGGAGCTTCGACGTGATCACCGCGAGCATGAGCATCGCGCTGGTGGGCGACCACCCCGGCACCTTCGCGAACTACGCGCGGTTGCTGAAGGGGGACGGCCGTGTCGCCTTCGCCGTGCCGGGGAAGCTGACCGAGGACAACGCGCTGTCGTTCTTCCAGCGGCAGATGGCGAAGTTCGCGGCCGTCCAAGACGATGCGACGTCGACGGCGGACGCGCTCGACGCCGCGGACGAGGTCTCGTCGCTGGCGACTCACCTGCGGGACGCGGGATTCGCCGATCCCCTGGTGGTCGAGGACGACCTCCCGCTGGTGGCCGGCACGAGCGAGGAGTTCCTGCGGTGGACCCGCACCCAGGGGCTGAAGCTGTTCTGGGACATGGTCCCCGCCGACGCCCGCGAGGCGTTGGAACGGGAGCTCAGCGCGGAGCTGGAACGCCACCGCGATGCCGACGGCGTGATCCGGCTGAGCAACCCCGTCTACTACGTCCTCGCGTCGCTCAGCGCTCGACGCGGGGGATGATCTGCGTCGAGTCGTCCTGGAGCTGCGCCTCCATGACCTGGGTGATGTCGTCCGCCTCTTCCTCGATGAGCGACTTCTTCTCCCGGCGGGCCTTGACGACCTCGATGATGATCGGGATGAACGAGATCGCCACGATCGCGAGGAGCGTGATCTCCAGGTTGTCCTTGATGAGCGCGATCTGGCCCAGGTAGTACCCCAGGACGGTCAGACCGGCAGCCCACGCCACTCCGCCGATGGCCGAGTAGGTGAAGTACTTCTTCGCGTCCATGCGGCCGATGCCCGCCATCGCGGTGATGAACGTGCGGACGATCGGCACGAACCGCGCGAGGACGATGGCGCGCGGGCCGTACTTGTCGAAGAACTCCTGCGTCTTGTCGACGTACTCCTGCTTGAAGATCTTCGACTCGGGTTTGTTGAACAGTGCTGGACCGGCCTTGCGGCCGATGTAGTAGCCGACGACGTTGCCCACGAAGGCGCACACCGTCAGCAGCACGCAGACCAGCCAGAGCGGCGTCGAGATGTGTCCGGCCGCGACGAAGAGTCCCGCCGTGAACAGCAGCGAGTCGCCCGGCAGGAAGAACCCGATGAGCAGACCGCACTCGGCGAAGACGATCAAGCACAGCCCGACGAGCATCCACGGGCCGAGCATCGTCAGCAGTTTTTCGGGATCCAGCCAGTCAGGGCCCAATGCAATCGTCACGGCGACAACGGTACAGGTCAGCCGAGCGTGATCACTGCGGCCACCGTGCCCGCTGCCAGGCCCAACAGCAGGGCGAGGCCCAGCACCCACCACGTGGACATGGGTGCGGGGCGCTCAGGAGCAACTGGGGCAGATGCGACAAATCCAGCATTCGTGCTGGTCGCCTGCGCGCGCAGTGCGTTGGTCACCAGTCGCTCCGGATCCTCCGCCATGCCCCGCCCTCAGCTCAGTCCTGGACCCACTCGCCCTTGCTCATCACGTCCCTCGGCTTCAATTCTGCATCGAGGACGACGAGGTCGGCGGCGCAGCCCGGTTGCAGCTTGCCGGTCTCCAGGCCGAGCAGCTCGGCGCCGCGGGTCGCGGTGGCGTACGCGGCCTCCACGAGCGACAGCCCGCACGCGTTCACGGCGTTGCGGAACGCCATGTCCATCGTGAGCGTGCTGCCGGCCAGTGCGGCGCCTCCTGCCAACGTTGGAACGCCGTCGACGACGCGCACCTCGAGGCCGCCGACGTCGTACACGCCGTCGCCCACGCCCGCCGCCGCGATGGCGTCGGTGATGAGGACGGTGCGCCGCAGGCCGGCGTGGCGGGCGGCCAGCCGGACGGCGGTCGGGTGCAGGTGCACCAGGTCGCAGATGAGCTCGACGGTCACGCGCTCGTCGTCCAGCAGCGCGCCGATCGGGCCGGGCTCGCGGTGGTGCAGCGGCCGCATGCCGTTGAACAGGTGCGTGGCCACGCTGGCACCGGCGTCCACGGCTGGGCGGACCTGCGCCTCGGTCGCGTCGGTGTGGCCGATGGCGGCGAGGACACCGTTGTCAACGAGCTGGTGCACGGCCTGGACCGCGCCCTCCAGCTCGGGCGCGACGGTGATCATGCGGACCGTGCCCTTGCCCGCGTCGAGCAGCTTCGTGACCGCGCTCTGCTCCGGCGGGCACAGGATCGCCGGGTCGTGCGCGCCGCAGCGGGCCGCGGACAGGAACGGGCCCTCCAGGTGGATGCCCGCGACCACGCCCTCCTGGACCAGCTCTGCCAGCGCGGAGACCTGGTCGGCCAGCTCCGGCACCGGGCGCGAGACCAGCGACGCGAGCAGCGTCGTGGTGCCGTGCCTGCGGTGCGCGGCCGCGGCCTTGCGGACCTTCACCGGGTCGCTGCTGGTGAACGCGTCACCGCCACCGCCGTGGCAGTGGATGTCGACGAAGCCGGGCACGATCGTGCCGCCGCCGACGTCGGTCGTGGGGCCGTCCGGTACCGCTCCCACACCGACCCCGGCGATGCGACCGCCCCGGACGCTCACCCACCCGTTCTCGAGCACCCTGTCCGGCGTGACGACCCGACCACCGGTCAGGGTCACGTCGACCGGTCCACCCCACGTGCTCATCACGCCTCCAGCGTGTCGATGGCCAGCAGCGCCGCGCCGAGGAAGCCCGCCTCGTCGCCGAGCGCCGCGAGCCGAAGCTCCGGTCGGCGCTGGAAGGCGATCAGGCCGTCCAGCCTGTCCTCGAGCGGCTCCACCAGCAGGTTTCCCGCCAGTGCGAGCCCGCCGCCGAGCACCACGGCCTCCGGGCCGAGCAGCGTCGCCAGCACCAGGACTCCCCTGGCGAGCGCGTCCACGGCCTCGTGCCACACGGCGACGGCGTCCTCGTCCCCGGCTCTCACCAGGTCCGCGACCTCGGCGGCACCGTGCACGGCCCGTCCGGTGCGCGCGGTGTAGCGGCGGGCGATGGCGGCGGAGGACGCCACGGTCTCCACGCAGCCGACCTGCCCGCAGGCGCACGGCACGCCGTGGCCGACGTCCACGTGCCCGATCTCGCCCGCGTACCCGCCGCCGCTGAAGATCTGCCCGTCCAGCAGCAGCGCGCCGGCGATCCCGGTGCCGATCGGCATGATCACCGCGTTGCGCAGGCCCTTCGCGGCACCCATCCGGCACTCGGCCAGACCCGCGGCGCGCACGTCGTGGCCGAACGCGACGGGGACGCCGAGCCGTTCGGTCAGGACCTCGCTGAACGGGAACTCGCTCCACGGCAGGTTCGTCGTGTACACGCCGACGCCGTTGGCCTCGTCCACGATGCCCGGCGCCACGATGCCCACGGCGTCGATCTCGTGCTCGGAGGCCCCGCGGAGCTCGTTGACGAGCTCGGCGAGGACGTCCAGCAGCGGCTCCAGCTGTGCCGGAGTCGCCCTGCGCGCGTGCTTCTGGGCCACCACGGCTTCCGAGGTGCCGGTGACCAGCGCCGCCTTGGTTTCGGTGCCACCGATGTCGACGGCGACCACGTGTCTGCGTGCCACGGGGTGTGATCCTGCGGCATCGGAGCCCTATTGGTCTATACCAAGCACCGGATTGGGCGCGTGTTCCTGCGACCGGAAACCGCCTTCATCGGGCAAAAGGGGTGTCCGGTGGGCGGTGCGACGTTGCCTCAGCGGCCGGCCATGAGCTTCTGCAGCGCGTCGAGGGCCCGGGACGCGGTCGACTTGACCGTGCCCTTGGAGATGCCGGTGGCCTCGGCGATCTCGGCCTCCGACAGGTCGCCGTAGTAGCGCAGCACGAGCACCTCGCGCTGGCGCGGCGGCAGCTGCTGGAGCGCCTTGACCACGGCCTGGTGCTCCGCGGTGAGCATCGCGAGCGACTCGGCCGAACGTGCGTTCGCCACGTGCGGAGGGGTGTAGTCGCGGGCGGTCTTGCGGCGGCGCAGCACGCTGCGCGAACCGTTGACCACGGCCGTGCGGAGGTAGCCCACGGCGGCCTGGGCGTCGCGCAGGCCCTTCCAGTTGCGGTGCAGGCCCGTGAAGGCCTCCTGCACCACGTCCTCCGCCGTCGCCGGCTCGTCCACCAGCAGCAGCGCGAGCCTGATCAGGCGCATGCGGTGCTGCTTGTACAGGTCTTCGAGCGTCAGAGGCCCTGCGGGAGGTCCTGCGACGCCGTCCTTGATGCGCAGGTTGGTCAGGGTGTCCTGCACGCTGCGCGGGGTTTCGTCGCCAGCCACGAGGTAGGACGGTACCGGTCACGTCGCTACGGTGGTGCCATGGCCCGCTTTGCAGTCGAATTGGTGTTCGGTTCAAACCGTGACGAGCGTCTCGCGGCGCGCCCGGCGCACCGCGAGTACATCGCCTCCCTCGCCGAGAAGGGCGTGGTGCTCGCCGCCGGCCCGTACTCGGACGACACCGGCGCGTTGATCATCTACGAGGCCGCGGACGAGACGGCCCTCCAGGAGATCATCGCCGCCGACCCGTACACGCCCGCGAACGTCGTCACCAAGTGGGACGTCCGCCCGTGGAACGCCCTGCTCGGCTCCTGGCTCAACGGCTAGCGGCCTGCCCGCCGGGCCCGACCAGACCGGACGTGTCGTTCGCGGCCATCTGCCGGTCGGCCTCGGCCACCTCCGCGACCGCCTGGCGGTCCACGACCACCGGCGTGAACGCGCGGAAGTACTTCAGAGCGCCGACCCAGCCGGGGACGTGGACCGCCTTCGACCGCTTCTCGATGCCCTTGACCACGGCCCTGCCGACGTTGCGGACCGGGTACTTCTTGCTCGCGACCCCCGGCATGCCCTGGCGCAGCTTGCCGAACACCGGGTGCTCGTCGGCGCTGTTGACCATGTCCGTGGAGATCCACGAGAAGTACGCGGTGCCGACGTCCACGCCGAGGTGCCGCACCTCCGCGCGCAGGCTGTCCGCGAACGCCTCGCAGCCCGCCTTCGCCGCCGAGTAGGCCGCGTTGCCGGGGATGTGCACGATCGCCGCCAGCGACGACACGACCATGCAGTAGCCGCGGCTCTCGATGAGGTGCGGCAGCGCCGTGCGCACCGTGCGCCACACCCCGAGCAGGTTGACCTCGATGACCCGTTCGAACGCCTTGGGGTCCATCGAGCGCACGAAACCGGTGGCGGCGATGCCCGCGTTCGCGACCACCACGTCGATGCCGCCAAAGTGCCCGGCGACCTCGTGGAAGGTGCGTTCGAGCGCGTCCCAGTCGGTGACGTCGACCTCCCACGCCCTGCCGCCGGTCTCCCGCGCGACCTCCTCCAGCTGGGCCTTCTCGAGCCCGACGAGCGCGAGCCGAGCCCCGCGTGCGGCCAGCTGCCTCGCCACCTCGGCGCCGATGCCTCTGGCCGCGCCGGTGATCAGTACCACCTTGCCCGTGACGTCCATGACCGCCACGGTAACGCAACCTACTCCCAGTAAGCTACTGGCAAGTTAAATTGCACTCAGACGGTCCACCTCGGCCTGCGACAGCTCCAGCTCCAGCACCGGCGTGAGGTCGCTGAGCTGCTCCAAAGTCCTGGCCGACGCGATCGGCGCCGCCACCGTCGGCTGCTGGGCGAGCCACGCCAGCGCCACCGCGGCAACCGTCGTCCGGTGCGTCTCGGCCAGCTCGTCGAGCACCTCCAGCACCTGCAGGCCGTGCTCGTCGAGGTACTTCGACGCGGCACCCGCCCGCTCGCTGCGCACCTCCACGCCGGGCCGGTACTTGCCGGTGAGGAAGCCCTTGGCGAGCGACCAGTACGGCACGGTCGCGAGGCCGTGCTCGGCCACTACCGCCTGCAGCTCGCCCTCGAACCGGTCGCGGCTCACCAGGTTGTACTCGGGCTGCAACGCGACGAACTTCGCGAAGCCCTCGCGCTCCTGGACCTCCAGCGCCGCCGCGAGCCGTTCGGCGGAGAAGTTGGACGCGGCGACGTAGCGGACCTTGCCGTCCCGCACGAGCTGGTCGTAGGCGGCGAGCGTCTCCTCCAGCGGCGTGTCCGGGTCGTCGAGGTGGTTGTAGTAGAGGTCGATGTGGTCGACGCCGAGCCGCTTCAGCGACCGCTCGGCCGCCGTCAGGACCGTGTCGCGCTTCTGGTTCTTGAAACCGGCCAGCATGCCGACCTTGGTGGCGACCACGACGTCGTCGCGGTCGCCGCGCCTGGCGAGCCACCTGCCGATGATCGTCTCCGACTCGCCGCCGGAGTTGCCGTCCGCCCAGGCCGAGTACACGTCGGCGGTGTCGACGAAGTTCCCGCCCGCCGCGACGTAGGCGTCGAGCACGGCGAACGAGGTGTCCTCGTCGGCGGTCCAGCCGAAGACGTTGCCGCCCAGGCAGAGCCGGGACACGTTCAGGTCAGTGGTGCTCAAGATCCCCATGTTCCGACGGTAGTCCGCCGTGGCCGGGGACACGTGACGAGCTCAGCGGGTGGAACACGGGCCGGCCGGCTCAGGCCGTGATCTCGACGCCCTTCCAGAACGCCACGCGGCCCTCGATCTCCTTCGCGGCGTCCTTCGGCTCGGCGTAGTACCAGGCGGCGTTGGTGTTCTCGGCGCCGTCGACCTGCAGCGAGTAGTAGTTCGCGGTGCCCTTCCAGGGGCAGACGGTGGTGTGGTCGGTCGGCGTGAGCACCGCGGGGTCCACGGAGTCCAGCGGGAAGTAGTGGTTGCCCTCGACCACGACCGTGTCGTCGCTCGAAGCGATGATCTTGCCGTTCCACTCAGCGGTTGCCATGGTCTCCACTATGCCTTCGAAAGCGTCGCTCGGAACGTTCGGTGTGTGGGGCTCGCACGTGCAGTGGGCCGACGGGGTCGATCGGATCGCCGAGCTCGAACAGCTCGGCTACGGCACCTTCTGGATCGGTGGCTCGCCCGACGTCGGGCTGGTCGGCAGGGCGTTGGCCGCGACCGGGTCGATGACGATCGCCACCGGCATCGTCAACGTCTGGCAGTCGGAGCCGGAGGAGGTCGCCGCCGAGTTCCACCGGCTCGCGAGCGACCGGTTCCTGCTCGGCGTCGGCGTGGGCCACCGGCAGCTGGACCAGGCGTACGAGAAGCCCTACGACAAGCTGGTGGCGTACCTGGACCGCCTGGACGTGCCGACCGAGTCGCTCGTGCTCGCCGCGCTCGGCCCGCGGGTGCTCCAGCTCGCCGCCGACCGCACCGGCGGCGCGCACCCGTACCTCGTCCCGGTCGAGCACACGGCGCACGCGCGCGAGGTGCTCGGCGACAAGGTCCTCGCTCCCGAGGTGACCGTCGTCGTCGAGGCGGACCCGGACCGGGCGCGGGCGATCGCACGCGAGCAGCTCGCGTTCTACTTCACGCTCACCAACTACACGGACAACTGGCTGAGGTGGGGTTTCTCGGCCGAGGACGTCGCCGGCACCGGCTCTGACCACTTGATCGATGCACTCGTGGCGTGGGGAACCCCGGACCAGGTCGCCGCCAAGTTGCGCGCGCACGTCGACGCGGGAGCCGACCACGTCGCCATCCAGTCGCTGAACGGGCACTACGCCGAACTGGCCGCCGCGTTGGGCCTGTGACCCAGCCTCGTAGGATGCCGGTGATACGGCGTTCAGGGCACCTGAGGAGGACGACCGATGCCCATCGCAACTCCCGAGGTCTACGCGGAGATGCTTGACCGGGCCAAGGCGAACGAGTTCGCCTACCCCGCGATCAACGTCACTTCTTCTGAGACTCTCAACGCGGCTCTCCGCGGGTTCGCCGAGGCCGAGAGCGACGGCATCATCCAGGTCTCGACCGGTGGTGCCGAGTTCGCCTCGGGCACCAAGGTCAAGGACATGGTGACCGGCGCTGTCGCACTCGCCGAGTTCGCGCACGTGGTCGCCGCGAAGTACCCGGTGAACATCGCGCTGCACACCGACCACTGCCCGAAGGACAAGCTCGACGGGTACGTGCGTCCGCTCATCGCCATCAGCCAGGAGCGGGTCGACAAGGGCGGCAACCCGCTCTTCCAGTCGCACATGTGGGACGGCTCCGCTGTTCCGCTGGAGGAGAACCTCCAGATCGCGAGCGAGCTGCTCGACCTGTCCGCCAAGGCGAAGATCGTCCTCGAGATCGAGGTCGGCGTCGTGGGCGGCGAGGAGGACGGCGTCGACAACGAGATCAACGACAAGCTCTACACGACGCCCGAGGACTACCTGAAGACGGTCGACGCGCTCGGCGCCGGGGAGAAGGGCCGCTACCTGCTGGCCGCGACCTTCGGCAACGTGCACGGCGTCTACAAGCCGGGCAACGTGAAGCTGCGCCCGGAGATCCTCAAGCAGGGCCAGGACGTCGCGGCGGAGAAGCTGGGCCTCGCGGCCGGCTCGAAGCCGTTCGACCTGGTCTTCCACGGCGGCTCCGGCTCGCTGCTGGAGGAGATCCACGAAGCCGTGTCGTACGGCGTCATCAAGATGAACATCGACACGGACACGCAGTACGCGTTCACCCGTCCGATCGCGGCGCACATGTTCGCGAACTACGACGGCGTGCTGAAGATCGACGGCGAGGTCGGCAACAAGAAGGCCTACGACCCGCGCAGCTACCTCAAGGCAGCTGAGCAGGCCATGGCCGCCCGCATCGCCCAGGCGTGCGAGCACCTCAAGTCGTCGGGCCGCATGATCGCCGGCTGATTTCCGACCGCACGCGGGGACCTTTCGTACTCTCGGAGAGTACGAAAGGTCCCCGCGTGCGTTTGCGGCTAGCGGAACGCGTCGGCGTTGCGCGCGGCCCAGTCGGCGAACGGGCGCGGGGCGCGGCCGAGCACGGCCTCGACGTCCGGGCTGACGCGCAGCTCGGCCTCGTTCGGGGCGCCGATGATGTCCAGGGTGTCGTCGGCGAGCTCGCCCGGCATCATCCGCTCCATGCCCGCCTTCGCCTCGGCGCGGGTGAGCTCGTGGAACCGCACCGGTTCGCCCAGCGCGGCGGCGATGGCCGCGGTCTGCTGCCGCGGCGTGACCACCTCCGGGCCGGTCAGCTCGTACACCCCGCCGCTGTGCCGGTCGTCGGTCAGGCAGGCGGCGGCGACCGCCGCGATGTCGGCCGGGTCGACGACGGGCACGCCGACGTCCCCGAACGGTGCCGCGACGAGCCGCTGCGCGCGAACGGACTCCGTCCACCACAGCGCGTTGGACGCGAACCCGCCCGGCCGCAGCAGCGCCCAGTCGGCCCCGGACTCCCGCACCCCGTCCTCCAGTGCCCGCAGCTGGACCCGCGTCGTGCCGAACGGCCTGGTCACCACGCCCAGCGAGGACAGCAGGACGATCCAGCGGACCCCGCTCGCCACCGCCGTGCCGATGACGTCGGCCGGGTTGGCGCCGACCGCGTGCAGGTCGCCCGACAGCAGCAGGAACAACGCCTTCGCGCCCGCCAGGGCGGGTTCCAGACCCGCCGGCTCCGCCAGGTCGGCCACCACGTGCCGCACGCCGTCCGGTACCTCCGCCGCGTGCCGCGACACCGCCGTCACCTGCTCTCCGGCCTCGGCCAGCGCCCGCGTCAACGGCCGGCCCACGTTCCCGGTAGCCCCGGTCACCACGATCATGAACAGCTCCTTCGTCGTTGTCGGCACGACGCTAGGAACCGGGCTAACTCCTGGTAAGGACGTACCTGCAGGTAAGCTCAAGACGTGACGGGAGGTGTCCAGGTGGACCAGACCGGGGTCAAGGCGCGGTATGAGGTGTTTCACACCGACTGCCCGGCGCGCGACATGGTCGACCACGTCACCAGCCGGTGGGGCATCTGGGTGCTGATCTCCCTGCGCGGCGGCGACCTGAGGTTCTTCGAGCTGCGCGACAGCATCCGCGGCATCAGCGAGAAGATGCTCTCCCAGACCCTGCGCGGGCTGGTCGAGGACGGTCTCGTGTGGCGGCACGTCGAACCGACGACCCCGCCGCAGGTCACCTACGGGCTGACGGGGTTCGGACGGGACCTCGGCGAACCGCTGGAGGAGCTGTTCGGCCGGATCACGCGGCACCTCACGGCGTCCGGCCTGACCCGGCCGCAGCCGGTCAGCTGAGTTTCAGCCGCGCGGCCAGCTGGTGCGCCTCCGGCCGGTGGATCACCAGGTCGCCCACGGTCCACAGCACCGCCAGCAGCACGGCCGTGACCGCCGCGGACGAGAACGAGATGGGCGGCGCCCACAGGTACTCCTGCTGCGCCCAGATCCCCACGTACCCGATGGTGGTGACCGCGGCCGACCCGAGCACCGCGGCGGCCGGCGTCGGCATCTTCACGACGTGCACCGCGTCGATCGCGAGCCCCACGACGACCAGGAACAGCGGTACGGCGGACTTCGGGAAGTCGATGCCCGCGAGCAACGGCCAGATCAGGCACCGGTAAGCCACGTACCCGCCCGCGACCGCCGTGGCCGCCCAGACCCGGTCGGTGGTGCGGCGCGCGATCACGAGCACGACGGCCGCGGCCACCAGCCCCCACACCGGGTAGACCCAGTCCGCGATGGGCAGCGCGAAGTTGACCACCGCCTCCCGGCCGACCGGGACGCCCAGCTGGTCGGCGGCGAACTGCAGCAGGATCGGCTCGGCCTCCGGCTTGCCGCTGTCGTAGGCCTGCAACGCGCGCACGCCGTACTCCTGGTGCTGGTTGGGGAACCAGACGTTCTCCAGGACGAAGAACCACAGCGCCACCAGCCCGAACGTCCGCCAGTTGCCGGCGGGGAAGTACTTGATCCACCCGCGGATCGCGCCCGCCAGCATCACCGCCGTCCCCAGGTACAACAGCGCGTGCGAACCGGACCAGCTGGTGATGTCGAGCCCGTTGATCCGGTGGTTGATCACGTCGATCGGCAGCGCGACCAGGAAGATCCCGCACCCGACCTGCATCAGCCGCAGTGCGGCCTTGTCGGCGCCGTACCCGGTGAACGTGTGGAACAGCGTGAGGCCGACCACGATCGCCGTGCCGACCGTGTTGATCAGGTGCGGCGGCGCGAAGTCGTCGCGCAGCCACTTGAAGTGCCACGAGACGTCCCACGACGAGCCGATCAGCTTCAGCAGCAGCCCCACGAGCCACAGCTGGTACAGCTGCCTGGTCAGCGCCGCCGGCGTCTCCCTGCCGGGCACACCCCGCTCCCAGTACGTGTCCCGGAACTGCCTAACCCCCTGGATCATCCGCCCATCATGAGGTGACAGTGGGTGATCATGTTGCCGAAACGCCCCTGGTTTTACCCTGATGTTTCCAATTCGTGTGCACGGACGAGTGAGTGTCATTGCTCCGCCTGGTCCAGAACGGCACCATGCACGCCCATGGGCAAGAAGATCGTCGCCGGTGTGCTCGTCACTGCTCTGCTGCTGGCCGTCGTGGCCGCGGTCATGCGGCTGTTCCTCTCCTAGCCGCGCGCCGTGCGGCAGGATGGACCGCATGGTTGAGAACCTCCTGGGCCCCGGTCCGACCCACCTGCCCGACCGTCCGGAAGCGCAGGCCGCGGCCGACGGCGGGACCGACCCCGCCAAGATCGTGCGCGCGTACCCGGACTTCTCCGAGGCGTGGGCCCTGCTCGCGGAACGGGCGCTGCAGGCCGGCGACCCGGTCGCCGCCTACGCCTACGCCCGCACCGGCTACCACCGCGGGCTGGACCAGCTCCGCCGCTCCGGCTGGAAGGGCTTCGGGCCCGTGCCGTGGGACCACCGGCCCAACCAGGGCTTCCTGCGGGCGCTCGCCGCGCTGGCGCTGGCCGCGCGGGAGATCGGGGAGGACGAGGAGTGGGAGCGCTGCTCGAAGTTCCTCGCGGAGTCCGACCCCCAGGCCCCGGCCGCCCTCGGCCTCTGATCCCACCCCTGGCTGTCCAGGCGTCTGCGAGTACCACCAACCCTTGATCGAGACGCCGCTGACTGCACCCAACTCGCGCACGGGGCGGTTCGCCGTCCCGCTGCGCGCGGTGTGAGGCTGCTCGCCATCGCGGATCGAATCCGGGTCCCCGCAGGTTGTGCCTGGTGGCCGTGGGACGAAGACTGACGGCGGCAGGTGCGGCGGAAGACGGGGTGGCAGTGGTGGGCGTGGTCAGGGACGCGGTCGGACGGGGGTTGACGCGGTGGCGCGCGACCGCGTTGCCGATCGTCCAATGTGCCCTGTCGGCCGGGTTGGCGTGGGTGGTGGCGACGCTCGTCATCGGGCACCAGCACCCGTTCTTCGCGCCCATCGCGGCGGTCGTGTGCCTCGGGGTGTCGCTGGGGCAACGGCTGCGCCGGGTCGGTGAGCTCGTCGTCGGCGTGTCGGTCGGGGTCGGGGTGGGCGACGCGCTCATCGGCTGGATCGGCAGCGGACCCTGGCAGATCGCGCTCGTGGTGGCGCTGGCGATGTCGACGGCCGTGCTGCTCGACGGCGGGTCGGTGATCGCCCTGCAGGCCGGGAGCAGCGCGGTGCTGGTGGCCACGCTGCTGCCGCCCAGCGCGGGCGGCGGGTTCGACCGGATGATCGACGCGCTCACCGGCGGGCTGGTGGGGCTGGCGGTCGCCGCGCTGATCCCGGCGAACCCGGTGATGGTCGCCCACCGGCAGGCGAAAGCGCTCACGGGCACCCTCAGCACGGCCCTGCGGAGCATCGCGGAGGCCATCGACCAGCGCGACGCCGTGAAGGCGGCCGGGGTGCTCGCGGAGTTGCGCAACAGCCAGTCGGCGATCGACGACTACAAGTCCGCGCTGCAGACCGGCAGCGAGATCGCGAAGATCGCGCCGATCCGGTGGCGGTCCAAGGACGAGCTCAAGCGCTACCAGACCGCGGCCGGGCCGGTGGACTACGCGATCCGCAACACGCGCGTGCTGGCCCGCAGGACGATGGCGGCGCTGAAGGCCGAGGAACGGATTCCGGACGGCGTGTCCGGTGTGCTGCAGCGCTACGCCGACGCCGTCGACTGCCTCAGGGGTGAGCTGGAGAGGGGCAGGACGCCGCAGCTGACCAGGGAGGCCGTGCGGGACGCCGCACGGCCGTTGACCGCGCGGCGCCTCGGTGGGGACGGGTTCTCGTCCAAGGTGGTGCTGGCGCAGATCCGCAGCATCGCCGTGGACCTGCTGCAGGCGACCGGGCTGAACCGGGCGGAGGCGATGGAGGCGTTGCCGCCGCTCAGCCCTCCGGCCGGTGCAGAAGAGCCAGGAGCAGGGAGTGGACCGGCTCGTGGTCGCGAGGATCGGTCAGGGCGGACGCAGCGCCCGTGACGGCGTACCACTCTTCCGCGCCTTCATAGCGGACCAGCGCCTGGAACTTCCCGTCGTCGGAGAGGTCCGTGCGCAGTTCGAGGTCGCCGGTCACAACGCCGACCTCGTCGGTCATCACGCCGCCGGGACCCGCCACGAACAGCGAGGAGAGTGACGCCATCAGCACCTTCCGAGCATGTCCGACAAAGCCGATTTCTCCGACGAGTTCACGCTGAGGCTCCAGCGGTACTTGGTGTGTACCCACATCTTGGCGTAGGTGCACCAGTAGGACGTCAGCGGAGGCTTCCACGTCGCCGGCGTCTGGTCGCCCTTCGCCTGGTTCACGTTGTCGGTCACCGCGATGAGCTGCGGGCCGGACATGTCGTTGGCGAACGACTGGCGCTGCGCCGTCGTCCAGGAGGCCGCTCCCGACCTCCAGGCGGCCGCCAGCGGCACGACGTGGTCGATGTCCACGTCGGAGGCCGCGGACCAGGTCGCGCCGTCGTACGGGGAGAACCAGCTGCCGGAGGTGGCGGCGCAGGAGGAGTCGGTGACCACGTTGGTGCCGTCCCGCTTCAGCACGGCCTCACGGGTGTTGCAGGTACCCGACTGGGTGATCCAGTGGGGGAACTTGTCGCGGGAGTAGCCCGTCATCGAACCGTCGGCGCGAACGGTCAGCCCGGCGAGCTCGGCGGTCGCCGTGGCGGCGCTGGGGATGTTCGGCGGTGTCGCGAGTGCAGGGGTGACGAAACCAAGGGTGAGCGCCACCGCGGTGACGGAGACACCGATGATCCGGTTAACTGTTGACATCGTCCCGACCTTCCTGGTTGGAAGTGATCGGAACCACCCTCGGTCACATTGTGCAATTAGGCAATGCCTTCGAGTGACACACGAGTGAACGACAAACGCCGAACAAGCCCTGTTTTTAAAGACCGCGAACCAGCCTCAGGTCTTCCGTGTGGCGGTACCAGGTCCACTTGTCGACCGGTCGCGGGTGCCTGTGCCCGTCGAGCACGGCGGTGGTGGGCAGGCAGCCCAGCTGGAACGCCCGCGGCTTGCTCTCCCGCACCCGTGACCCGAACAGGCGCTTGTTCACGATCCGGACGGTGAGGCCCAGGCCACCCTCGGTGTCGGGCGTGCACTCGATCCGCGACGCCTGACCGCGCAGCACGTTCTCCGCATCGCTGTAACCGACGCCACGAACGGGGGAAAGCACGCCCAGACCCATCAGGACACCGCCGACGTCGTCACGCACGAACGGCACGGGATCCACGTCACCGTTCAGGGCGATGTCCAGTGCCCGCGCCGGGTCCGTCGAGAGGTTCCACAGGGCGGCCACCGCCGACGGTCCGACGGGCACGAACCCGAGGGCCACGGACGCGAGCTTCTCCTTGCGCAGCAACCGAACCCCGACGGCGGCGAGGTCGGCGTCGGTGCCCACGACGACCAGCCGTTCCGCGTCCAGGTGGGGGTCGACGTGCTCCTTGCCGGGGCGGGTGGGCACCACCTGCACGTCGTCACGTTCTGTGATCATTGGCAACTGCGCGTTTCCGCAGGCCAACACGATTCCGTGCACGGTCATCTCCTGGTCTACCCTCGCTTACCGGCGTTCGCTCGAACCAGTCCAAGCGCTTGGAGTTTCACATGCCGGCCGTCGTGCTGATCGGTGCCCAGTGGGGCGATGAGGGCAAGGGCAAGGCCACCGACATCCTCGGTGAGCGTGTCCAGTGGATCGTCCGCTACCAGGGCGGCAACAACGCGGGTCACACCGTCGTCCTCCCGGACGGCCAGAAGTTCGCCCTGCACCTCATCCCGTCCGGCATCCTCACGCCCGGCGTGAAGAACGTGATCGGCAACGGTGTCGTGGTCGACCCCGGCGTGCTGCTCACCGAGCTCGCGGGCCTGGAGGAGAAGGGCGTCGACACCAGCGGCCTGCTGATCTCGTCGGACGCGCACTTGATCATGCCGTACCACGTGGCCATCGACAAGGTCACCGAGCGCTACCTGGGCAAGGCGAAGATCGGCACGACCGGTCGCGGCATCGGCCCCGCCTACCAGGACAAGCTCGCCCGCGTCGGCGTGCGCGTGCAGGACCTGCTGGACGAGAAGATCCTCCGGCAGAAGGTCGAGGCCGCGCTGGACTTCAAGAACCAGGTGCTGGTCAAGGTCTACAACCGCAAGGCGCTCGACCCGGAGCAGGTCGTCGACCAGGTGCTGGAGCACGGTCAGCACTTCGTGCACCGCATCGCCGACACCCGCCTGCTGCTGAACCAGGCGCTCGACCGCGACGAGATCGTGGTGCTGGAGGGTTCGCAGGGCACGCTGCTCGACGTCGACCACGGCACCTACCCGTTCGTCACGTCGTCGAACCCGACCTCGGGTGGTGCGACGGTCGGCTCCGGTGTCGGCCCGACCCGCATCAGCACCGTGATCGGCATCCTGAAGGCCTACACGACCCGCGTCGGCTCCGGTCCGTTCCCGACCGAGCTGAACGACGACCAGGGCGAGTACCTGCGCAAGCAGGGCGGCGAGTTCGGCGTCACCACCGGCCGCTCGCGCCGCACCGGCTGGTTCGACGCCGTGATCGCCCGCTACGCCTCGCGCGTCAACGGCATCACCGACTACTTCCTCACCAAGCTGGACGTGTTGTCCGGCCTGGAGAAGGTGCCCGTCTGCGTGGCGTACGAAGTGGACGGTCGCCGGGTCGACGAGATGCCGATGACGCAGACCGACGTGCACCACGCCGTGCCGGTCTACGAGGAGCTGCCGGGCTGGTTCGAGGACATCTCGCACTGCCGCACGTTCGACGAGCTGCCGGCCAACGCCAAGGCGTACGTCGAGCACCTGGAGAGCATCATCGGCGCCCGCGTCTCCGCGATCGGCGTCGGTCCGGGCCGCGACCAGACGATCGTCCGCCACGACGTTCTCGGCTGACACCGACTATCTCGAAGTACGACGCGTTTTCACGATTTGGGCGTCGTTGACGAAGGGCCACGGCTCGCCTGTAATTCAGCGCCGTGGCCCTTTCCGTTGTTCGAAAACCGACGCTGCCGCCGCGCTGGATCAGCCCGGCGGCGCTGGTTCTGCTGTGGCAACTGGCCAGCTCAACGGGTGTGCTCTCGCCTGAGAAACTGGCGTCGCCGCTGACGGTGGCGGAGTCGGCCGGTGAGCTCATCGCCGACGGCCAATTGGTCGACGCATTTCTCGTTTCGCTGGGCCGCGTTTTCTTCGGATTTCTCATCGGCGGCGTGGTCGGTGTCGCGCTGGGGCTCGCGGCGGGTCTTTCCCGGTGGGGCGAGACGCTGGTGGACCCGCCCGTCCAGATGCTGCGAACGCTCCCGCACCTGGGCCTGATCCCGCTCTTCATCCTCTGGTTCGGCATCGGCGAGGAACCCAAGCTCGCGCTGGTCGCGGCCGGTGTCGCGTTCCCGCTGTACCTGAACCTGCACTCCGGCATCCGGCAGACCGACCCCGGTCTCGTCGAGGCCGCCCGCGTCCTGGGCTACACCCGGTTCGAACGCGTCGTGCACGTCGTCCTGCCCTCGGCCGTGCCGCAGACGCTGGTGGGGCTGCGGATCTCGCTCGGCACCGCCTGGCTGTCGCTGATCGTCGGCGAGCAGGTCAACGCCGACGCCGGCCTCGGCCACCTGATCAACAACGCCCGTGAGTTCCTCCGCACCGACGTCGTCGTGGTCGGCCTCGTGGTCTACGCGCTGCTCGGCCTGTCCACCGACGCCCTGGTGCGGTTGCTGGAGAGGAGAGTGCTGCGATGGCGAGCGCGGTGACGGTGCGCGGTCTGCGCAAGGCCTTCGGGCAGCGGACGGTGCTGGACGGGATCGACCTGGAGATCGCGCCGGGTGAGCTGGTGGCGCTGCTGGGCCGCAGCGGCTGCGGCAAGTCCACGCTGCTGCGCATCCTGGCCGGCCTGGACGACGACTTCTCCGGCACGGCCCAGGTGCCCGGCACGGTGTCGGTCGCCTTCCAGCAGCCGCGGCTGCTGCCGTGGCGCAAGGTCTGGCGCAACATCGCGCTCGGCCTGCACCGGCCGGATGGCCGCCCGGTGGCGCTGAAGGCGCTGGAGGAGGTGCGGCTGCCCGACCACGCCGACGCGTGGCCGTTGACGCTCTCCGGTGGTGAGGCGCAACGGGTGTCGCTCGCGCGGGCGCTGGTCCGCGAACCCGACGTGCTGCTGCTGGACGAACCGTTCGGCGCGCTGGACGCGTT
Organism: Lentzea sp. NPDC037011; assembly: GCF_055607425.1. Lineage (NCBI taxonomy): Bacteria > Bacillati > Actinomycetota > Actinomycetes > Pseudonocardiales > Pseudonocardiaceae > Lentzea > Lentzea sp. NPDC037011. The sequence continues at coordinate 414,425 of NZ_JBVJRT010000001.1, forward strand.
GACCCGCCTGGCCATGCACCACCTGGTGGAGGACCTGTGGGCCCGCCACCGCCCCGCCGTGCTGCTGGTGACGCACGACGTCGACGAGGCGTTGCTGCTCGCCGACCGGGTCCTCGTGCTCGACGAGGGCCGGATCGTCGCCGAGCACCGCGTCACCGAGTCCCGCCCGCGCCGCCGGGCCTCCGTTGTGGAGCAACGCACCCGCGTGCTCGCCGACCTGGGAGTGGATGTTGAGACAGCTGCCTAGGAAGTTGCTCGGGCTGCTCGCCGCGATCCTGCTGACGACCGGGTGCGCCGCGACCGCGCAGGACACCCCGGCCGGTGAGGTCGTGCTGAAGGTCGGCGACCAGAAGGGCGGGGCGAAGGCGCTGCTGACGGCCGCCGGTCTGCTGAAGGACTTCCCGCACGAGCTGGAGTGGTCGACGTTCACGTCCGGTCCGCCGCTGCTCGAAGCCGCGTCGGCCGGTGCGATCGACATCGGCGGTGTCGGCAACACCCCGCCGATCTTCGCCGCCGCCGCGAACGCCAAGATCGCCGCCATCGGCGCGTCGAAGGGGCAGGTCGAGGCCGACGCCATCCTCGTGCCGGAGAGCTCGCCGCTGCGCAGCGTCAGCGAGCTGAAGGGCAGGAACATCGCGGTCGCCAAGGGCAGCTCCGCCCACGGCCAGGTGCTGCTCACGTTGCGCGCCAACGGGTTGACGACCAAGGACGTGACGCTGAACTTCCTGCAGCCCTCCGACGCCTACAGCGCGTTCACCCAGGGCAAGGTCGACGCGTGGGCGGTGTGGGACCCCTACACGGCGCAGGCGCAGCAGGAGGCCAAGGCCCGCGTGCTCACCACCGGTGAGGGCAGGTCCAACGGGTACGGGTTCCAGGTGGCGGGCCGGAAAGCCCTGGACGACAAGGGGAAGGCCCCGGCGCTCAAGGAGTACCTGATCCGCTACTACAAGGCCCAGAAGTGGGCCGACACGCACCGCGAGGAGTGGGCGAAGGCGTGGGCCGCGGAGACCGGGCTCAAGCACGAGGTCGCGCTCGCCGCGGTCAACCGCAACGGCGACCTGCCGGTGAAGATCGACGACACGCTCATCAGGTCGGAGCAGGAGCTCGCCGACGCGTTCACCGAGGACGGGACGCTGCCCGGCAAGGTCGACTTCGCGAAGTTCGTCGACACGAGGTTCCAGGGAGATCTCACATGAGCATCACGCTGCACTGGTTCCTGCCGACCTCCGGTGACGGCCGCACCGTCGTGGAGCACTTCCACGCGCAGCGCGCCCCCGCCGCCGGCGCCCGCCGTGAACCGGACATCGACTACCTGGCGCAGATCGCGCGGACGGCCGAGCAGGTCGGGTTCACCGGGGTGCTCACGCCCACCGGCACGTGGCGCGAGGACGCGTGGCTGACCACGGCCGCGTTGATCAGCCAGACCTCGACGCTCAAGTTCCTGGTGGCGTTCCGGCCGGGCGTGCTGTCGCCGACGCTGGCCGCGCAGATGGCCGCGACCTACCAGCGGATCTCCCGCGGCCGGTTGCTGCTCAACGTCGTCACCGGCGGCGACTCCGTCGAGCAGCAGCGGTTCGGCGACTGGCTCGACCACGACGAGCGCTACTCGCGCACCGACGAGTTCCTGGAGGTCGTGCGCGGGGTGTGGAGCGGGCAGCCCTACTCGTTCCACGGCAGGCACTACCAGGTCGAGGGCGCGACCGTGCTGCGCGCACCGGACCCGGTGCCGCCGATCTACTTCGGCGGCTCGTCCGACGCCGCGCTGCCGGTGGCCGCCGCCAGGGCCGACGTGTACCTGACGTGGGGCGAGCCGCCCGCCGACGTCGCGGCGAAGATCGCACGGGTGCGGGCGCTGACGGACCGGCCGATCCGGTTCGGCATCCGGCTGCACACGATCAGCCGCGACACCTCGGCCGAGGCGTGGGCGGCCGCGGCGCGGTTGCTCGACGCGCTGGACCCGGCTGCCGTCGCACAGGCGCAGGCGCAGCTGGGCAAGTCGGAGTCCGTTGGCCAGCAACGGATGGTGGCCCTGCACGGCGGCGACCTCAGCCGCGGTGTGCGGGGTCTGGAGATCCACCCGAACCTGTGGGCCGGGGTCGGACTGGTGCGCGGCGGCGCAGGGACGGCGCTGGTGGGCTCGCACGCGGAGGTAGCGGATCTCGTGGAGGAGTACCACTCCATCGGGATCAGCGAGTTCATCCTCTCCGGCTACCCGCACCTGGAAGAGGCCTACTGGTTCGGGGAGGGCGTGCGGCCCCTGTTGGAGCAACGCGGGTTGCTCGACGGGGACCGCACGCTCTCACTCGCTAGCGCTTGACCTTGGCCTCGACGGCCGTGTCGGGGTTGTCCGCGAACACGCCGTCGATGCCCTGCTTGAAGAACAGGTCGTACTCCTCGAAGGCCCGGCCGTACGCGGCCGGGTCGGTCGAGGACCGGAAGTCCGCCGGCAGGAACGAGTTCTCGTTGCGGAACGTCCACGAGTGCACGGCCAGCCCGAGCCTGTGCGCGTCCCTGACGACGGTCGTCGGCGCCTTGAGGAACCCGTTGGCGTCCCTGGGGATGATGATGTCCTTGGTCAGGCCCACGCCGTCGGCGTACGAGCGGACCTCGCGCAGACCGGCCGGCGTGACCAGGTCGGCGTAGGTGCGCTTGTCCCCGGCCACGACGAAGTCGTACGGCGCGCCGGAACCGTTGACCAGCTGCACGATCGGCACGCGCAGCGACCGGTTGAGCTCCTTGAGGTTCGCCACCTCGAACGACTGGACGAACACCTTGGCGCCGCGGCGGTTGAGGCCGTTGCGGTTGAGCACGTCGACGAGCTTCGGCTCCAGCGCGAGCCCGATCGACTGGAAGTACGTCGGGTGCTTGGTCTCGGGGTAGATGCCGATCTCGCGGTGCAGCTCCCGGGACAGGCGCTGGGAGAGGTCGATGACCTCCTGCAGCGTCGGCACCTCGAAGCGGCCGTCGTAGAGCGTGTTGCGCGGGCGGATCGCGGGGATGCGTTCCTTGGCGCGCAACGTCTTCAGCTCGGCGAGCGTGAAGTCCTCGGTGAACCAGCCGGTGACCGCGACGCCGTCGATCGTCTTGGTCTTCCTGCGGTCGGCGAACTGCGGCTTGGCGGAGACGTCGGTGGTGCCGCCGATCTCGTTCTCGTGCCGCGCGACCAGCTTGCCGTCCTTGGTGGGCACCAGGTCCGGCTCGATGTAGTCGGCCCCCATGCGCGCGGCGAGCTCGTACGCCGCGAGCGTGTGCTCCGGCCGGTACGCCGACGCACCGCGGTGCCCGATGACGATCGGCCCCTTGTCGTCGTGTGCGGACGCGGAGGGCAGTGACGCCACCACCGCACCCGCGAACACGAGGACCACGGCGGCCAGGCCACGGCCGCGACCCCTCTTGGGATCCATCGTTCGACCTCCCATTTCGTGTTGAGAGCGCACCCAAGCATCGCAACACGAAAAGCAGGTGAACGGTTACTCACGGGACAGTGCCGCCTCCTCCAGGTCGAGCTCGCGCAGCACCCGGAACAGCACCTCGTCGTCGATCTCGCCGGAGTCCCTGGCCTTGATGAACTCGTCGCGCTCGGCCTTCAGCATCACCCGGCGCAACCGCCGGTACGCCGCGGCCGGGCTCTCCTCGTCCTGGCGCCCCAGGCGTTCCCACGCGGCGTTGCCCCGGTGCTCGGCGAGCGACCGCAGCTGGTCGCGCACGTGGTCGGGCACCTCGTCGACCTCCTGGTCCAGCCGGTCGACCGCGGCCCGCGCCGCCCGGTGCTGCACCTGGGCCTCCGCCAGCGCGTCCTGCCGCGCGTCGTCGCCCTCGAAGCCGATCTTGCCGATCAGCCACGGCAGCGTCGTGCCCTGCAGCAGCAGCGTGGCGACCGTCACGACGAACGCGCAGAACACGATGATGTCGCGGCCAGGCACGTCCGGCGGGATCGCGGCCGCCGCGGCGAGCGTGACCACACCGCGCATGCCGGCCCACGAGATCACCGTGAGCTGACCGGTGTGCGGCGGCCGTTCCCGTTCCCGCAGCTTCTTCGACAGCCGGTACGGGATCCACGCGGCCGGGTACATCCAGGCGAACCGGGCCAGCACCGTCGCCAGCAGCACCGCAGCGGCACCGAGCAGCAGGCTCGCGTTGAGGTCGGCGGCACCGATGATCGAGGACAGCTGCAGGCCGATCAGCGCGAAGACGAACGACTCCAGCAGCACGTCCAGGGCCCGCCACACCGCCGCGTCCTGCAACCGGGTGGTGTAGGTGCCGCGCGGCGAGTGGTGACCGACGTACAGGCCGGCCACGACGACCGCGAGCACACCGGAGACGTGCGCGACCTCCTCCGCGAGCAGGTAGGCGCCGAACGGCACCAGCAGGCCCAGCGCGCTCTCCAGCACACCCTCGCAGAGCCGCTTGCGCAGGAACCTGACCACCACGCCCACGGCCAGGCCGACCGCGATGCCGCCCGCCGTGACCAGCAAGAACAACCCGACGCCCTCGACCGGGTGCATGGCGGCGCCGGCCGCGGCGGCCACCGCCACCTTGAACGCGGTCAGCGCCGTGGCGTCGTTGATCAGGCTCTCGCCGACCAGCAACGTCATCGCGCGGCGCTGGAGGCCCAGCTTGCGCCCGATGGCGACCGCGGCCACGGCGTCCGGCGGTGCCACGACGGCACCGAGGACCAGCGCGGCGGCGAACGGCAGGTCGGGGAACACCAGCTTCGCCGTCAGCCCCACCACGAGCGTCGTGAACAGCACCAGGCCGATCGCGAGCAGGCCGATCGGCCGCAGGTTCGCGCGGATGTTGAGGTAGGAGCTGTCCAGCGCGGCGCTGTAGAGCAGCGGCGGCAGCACGACCAGCAGGATCAGGTGCGGGTCGATCTCGAACTCCGGCACGCCGGGTATGAACGACACCACGAGCCCGACGGCGACCAGCACCAGCGGTGCCGACCAGTTGAGCCGACGGGCGATGGACGTGACGACCAACGCCCCGAGCAGCAGCAGCAAGACTTCAGGCCCGACCATGCGCTCATTCTGCGCAATGGCGGGAGCGCTGTCCTGCGCGTGCCGTGTGGACGGTCGCGGTGACTCTTTGCAGTTCCTTTGGATTGATCCCCTGGGGCTGTGATCGGCCCCACAGTACGGTCGGTCCGTGGCCAACCCCGACCTCGCCCGCATCGTCGCGGAGCACGACGAGGAGATGCCGTCGCGCTCGCTCTCACCCCGGTGGGAGCGGGCGCTGTGGATCGCCGGCCTGCTGATCGCACTGCTGGTGCTCAAGCAGGTGTTCTTCCCGTTCGCCAAGGGAAGCCAGTACTACCTGATCATCTTCCTCGCGGTGACGCTGCCGCTGGTGTTCCTGTCCTACGGCCGCGGGCACCAGCCGCCGTGGTGGGACTGGGTGCTGGCGGCCCTGGCGTTCGTCGTCGGCGCCTACCCGCTGTTCGGGGGCTTCGACGCGTTCCTCGACCGGCAGGGGCAGCTCACCGCGCTCGACGTCGCCGCGGGCGCCGTGCTGCTCGTGCTGGTCCTGGAGGCCTGCCGGCGCACGACCGGCTGGGTGCTCCCCGTGGTGTGCCTGGCGTTCATCGCCTACGCCTACTACGGCGGGTTCCTGCCGCCGTCGTGGTCGATCGCGCACTCCGGTGTCGACTTCTCCCAGATCATCAACGGTTTCTTCAACGACGCCAGCGGGTTCTACGGCACACCGCTCGACGTCGCCGCGACCTACATCGTGCTGTTCACGATCTACGGCGCGGTGCTGAACGCGTCCGGCGCGGGCAGGTTCTTCGTCGACATCAGCTTCGCCGCGTTCCGCAAGTCCCGCACGGCACCGGGCCGCACCGCCGCGACCGCCGGGTTCCTGCTCGGCACGGTGTCCGGTTCGGGCACCGCGACGACGGTGTCGCTGGGCGCCGTCACGTGGCCGATGCTGCAGAAGGCCGGGTACCCCAGGGAGAACGCGGGCGGGCTGCTCGCGGCGTCCGGCATCGGCGCGATCCTGTCGCCGCCGACGCTGGGGGCGGCGGCGTTCATCATCGCCGAGTACCTCCAGGTGTCGTACCTGTCGGTGCTGATCTGGGCGATCATCCCGACCCTGCTGTACTACCTGGGCATCGCGCTGGCCGTCGAGGCCGACGTCCGCCGGTTCGGCGCGCGGCCGGTCGACGTGGACGCGCCGCGGTTCCTCGACGTGCTGAAGCTCGGCTGGTACCACTTCCTGTCGCTCGGGATCATCATCGTGTTCCTGGCGCTGGACATCCCCGTCTACAGGGCGGTCGTGTACGCGACGGGCGTGGCCGCGCTGTTCGCGCTGGTCAACCACCGGCGCGACTGGCCGCGGATGGTCGCCGACTCGCTGTCGGCCGGCGTGCGCTCGGCGTTCCCGGTGATCGCGGTCTGCGCGGCAGCGGGTGTGATCACCTCGACGATCACCAAGACCGGCCTGGGGCAAGCGCTTGCGGGCTCGCTGGTGGACCTGGCGTCGGCGCTGACCTCGGAACCCGCGGTCGTGCTGATGCTCACCGCGGTGCTCGCGGCCGTCGCCGTGTCCGTGCTCGGGCTCGCGGTGCCGGTCACGGCGTCGTTCATCATCTCGTGGGTCGTCATCGGGCCGGCGCTGATCACGCTGGGCGTGGAACCGGCCGAGACCGCGATGTTCATCTTCTACTACGCGGTGCTGTCGGAGGTGACGCCGCCGACCGCGCTCGCCGCCGTCGCCGCGGCCGCACTGACCGGCGGTGACGTCATGAAGACGATGTGGCAGACGTGGAAGTACACGCTGCCCGCGTTCCTGGTGCCGCTCGCGTTCGTGCTGACCGACGAGGGCGCCGGGCTGCTGCTGCGCGGCTCGTTGCTGGACTCGGTGTGGACGTTCGCCGCGTCCGCGCTGGGGGTCGCCGCCCTCGCCGTGCTGACGGGCGGCTGGCTGTTCGGCCCTGCGCGCTGGCCGGAGCGCCTGCTGTGCGTGCCGGCCGCGTTGTTCCTGCTCTACCTGCAACCGCTGACGATCGCCATCGGGGCCGGGTTCCTCGTGGTGGCCGTGGCGGTCCACCTGGTCACTCGTAGGAGGGTTCCTGATGCTGCGTAGGTACGCGATCGGCGCGATCGCACTGGCGCTCGTGGTTTCCGGGTGCGGCGGCAAGCGCACGCCCACGACACCGGACGCGGGCAGCGGCTCGCAGGCGTCGTGCGAGGCGTCGGACGGGCGGATCACGATCGCGACCGGCAACTCCGGCGGCGTCTACTTCGTCGTCGGCGGCGGTCTCGCGAAGCTGATCAGCGACAACTCGAAGCTCAAGGCGTCAGCGGCCGAGACCGGTGCGTCCGTGCAGAACGTCCAGCAGCTCGTCGGCGGCACGTACGACATCGCGTTCTCGCTCGCCGACACCGCCGCGGACGCCGTCAACGGCACCGGCGCGTTCACGACCAAGCAGAAGGTCTCCGCGCTGGCCCGGATCTACCCGAACTACACGCAGGTGCTCGTCAGGGCCGACTCCGGGATCAACTCGATCGCGGACATGAAGGGCAAGCGGATCTCCACCGGCTCGCCCAAGTCGGGCACCGAGGTGATCGCGGGCCGGCTGCTGAAGTCCGCGGGGCTCAACATCGACTCCGACGTCTCCGCCCAGCGCCTCGACCTCACCAAGACCGCGGACGGGATGAAGGACGGCAGCATCGACGGCCTGATCTGGTCCGGCGGCCTGCCGACGCCGCAGATCACCGACATCACCACCTCCATGAAGGACCGGGTGAAGTTCATCGACATCACCCCGCTGCTGCCGGAGATGAAGAAGATCAGCCCGGTGTACGACACGGCCAAGATCCCCGCCGCGACCTACGGCGTGGCCGAGGTGTCCACGATCGTGGTGCCGAACCTGCTCCTCGTCCGGGACGACTTCGCCGCGAACAACGCGTGCGCCGTGACCAAGCTGATCTTCGACAAGAAGGCCGACCTGGAGAAGGTGCACCCGGCCGTGAAGGACATCGACAGGGCCAAGGCGTCGGCGTCCGACCCCGTCCCGCTGCACCCTGGAGCGAAGCAGGCCCTCGGCTGAACTACGCTCAGGCACCGTGCGCGTCCTGGTCATCGGGTCTGGAGCCCGTGAGCATGCCCTTGTCCTCGCGTTGTCGCGCGACCCGCAGCTGACTGCCCTGGCGTGCGCGCCGGGCAACGCAGGCATCGCGGGACACGCCGAGATCTACGGCGTGGACGTCGCAGATGCCTCGGCGGTCGCCGGCCTCGCCCGTGAGTGGAAGGCCGACCTCGTCGTCATCGGCCCCGAACAACCGCTGGTCGCCGGGGCCGCCGACGCGGTCCGCGAGCTCGGCATCCCGTGCTTCGGGCCCTCGAAGGCGGCGGCCTGCATCGAAGGCTCGAAGGCGTTCGCCAAGGACGTCATGAACGCCGCGGGCGTGCCGACGGCCCACAGCGAGGTCGTGGACAACCCGGCTCGCCTCGACGCCGCCCTCGGGCGCTTCGGGCCGACGTGGGTCGTGAAGGACGACGGTCTCGCGGCCGGCAAGGGCGTGGTCGTCACGTCCGACCTGGCCGCGGCCCGCGCGCACGCGATGACGTTGCTCGACGGCGGCCACCCGGTGCTGCTGGAGTCCTTCCTGGACGGTCCGGAGGTGTCGCTGTTCTGCGTCACCGACGGCGTCTCGGTGGTGCCGCTGATCCCGGCGCAGGACTTCAAGCGCGTCGGCGACGGCGACGCCGGCCCCAACACCGGCGGCATGGGCGCCTACGCGCCGCTGCCGTGGGCCCCGGAGGGCCTGGTCGACGAGATCGTCGCCCGGTGCGTGCAGCCGGTGGTCGACGAGCTGCGCGCGCGGGAGACGCCGTTCGTCGGCCTGCTGTACGCGGGCCTGGCGCTGACGTCGAACGGCGTGCAGGTGATCGAGTTCAACTGCCGCTTCGGCGACCCGGAGACCCAGTCGGTGCTGGCGCTGCTGAAGTCGCCGATCTCCGCGCTGTTCCTGGCCGCGGCCACCGGCACCCTGGGGTCCCTGGAGCCGTTGGAGTGGGAGAACGGCTACGCCGTGACCGTCGTGGTCGCCGCGGAGGGCTACCCCGGCCGCCCGCGCACCGGTGACGTGATCACCGGCTCCGACGCCGACGGCGTGCTGCACGCGGGCACCCGCCGCCGCGAGGACGGCGCCGTGGTGTCCGCAGGCGGCCGCGTGCTGTCCGTCGTGGGCACCGGCAAGTCGTTGGCGAAGGCCCGTGAGCGCGCTTACAAGAGGGTGGCCGACATCCACCTGACCGGCTCGCACCACCGCACCGACATCGCGCTGAAGGCCGTCGACGACCAGATCACGGTGCCGTGAGCCTGCTCGGGTGCGTCCTGGGAGGCGCCGTCGGTGACGGTCTCGGTGCGCCGATCGAGTTCTCCTCGATCGACGTGATCCGCCGCCGGCACGGCCCGGACGGCGTCGTCGACCTGCCGTCGCTGGAGATCACCGACGACACCCAGATGGTGCTGTTCACGCTGGAGGGCCTGCTGCTGGCCCGCCAGCACGGCGTGGACCCGCTGCTGACGGTGCGCGCCGCCTACGGCCGGTGGCTGCACACCCAGGGCGGCCCGCCGGTGGCCGACGACGGCTGGCTGATGTCCGACCGGCGCCTGCACTCACGCCGCGCACCCGGTCACACGTGCATCACCGCGTTGAAGCACGGCGAGAAGAACGACTCGAAGGGCTGCGGCGGCGTCATGCGCGCCGCCCCCGTCGCCGTGTGGTCCCCGGACGTGCGCGAGGTGTTCACCCTGGCGGTGGGGACGGCGCGGATGACCCACCACCACCCGAGCGGCTACCTGTCCGCGGGCGTGCTGGCGGCGGTCGTGCGTTCCCTGCTGGACGGCGCCGACCTCCTGTCGGCCGTGGCCGTGGCCCGCGCGGAACTGGTCCGCTGGGACGGCCACGAAGAGCAGACCACGTTGCTGGACAAGGTGGTCAGCCTCGGCCCCCTGACACCGGAGCAGGTCGAGTCCGAGCTCGGCGGCGGCTGGGTCGGCGAGGAGGCCCTCGCCATCGGCCTGCACGCGGCCCTCGTGGCCCCCGACTTCGCCACGGCCGTGCGCCTGGCCGTGAACCACTCCGGCGACAGCGACTCGACCGGTTCCATCTGCGGCAACCTCCTCGGCGCCCGCGACGGCGCCGAGGTGGTGCCCGACCAGTGGCTCGCCGTCCTGGAACTGCGGGACGTCATCGAACGCCTCTGCCTCAGCTGGTGACCGGAACCCACAGCTCGGCCTTCGCCGTGTCCCCGTGGATCTCGGTCCGCAGCATCGTCGGCCCCTCAGCGCTCTCGTAGCTGTTCGACGGGAACCACTGCGTGTAGACGTCCCGCCACATGTACTGGATGCTCTCCGGGTACGGCCCCTCGGTCGTGAACACCGCCCACGTGCCCTTCGGCACCGTGACGGTCTCCATGTCCTCCGGCGCCTCCGCGGTCGTCACCACACCGTGGAAGTAGTCGAGGTGGTCACCCTCCTCGTTGCCCTCCTGGTTGCTGGTCAACGCCACGAGCCCACGCGGTTCGCTGTCGCTGAGCTCCTTCATCCGCTCCAGCACCGGCATCCCGATGCCCTTGACGAACTCCACGATCGCCGGGTTCATCCCCAGGTGCACCAACGGCACCCGCGTCCCCCGCCCGACCACCCGGAACCCGTCCCTCTCGACGACCCGGTACTCCATGCTCGCACTCCCCTCCACGATCAACTTGAACGTCAGCACCTGCTGCGACTGCAACGGCTTCCTGGTGCTGCGCGCCTCCTGCGGCCCAACCCCGTGCATGGCCCTGAACGCCCGCGCAAAAGCCTCGTTGGACCCGTAACCCCACCTGACGGCCACGTCCAGCAACGAGCTCTGTCCACTGAGGACCTCACTCGCCGCCCTGGTGAGCCGCCTGCGCCTGATGTACTCGCTCAGCGGAATCCCGGCGAGCGCCGAGAACATCCGCCGGAAGTGGTACTCCGAACTGCCCGCGATCCGCGCGAGCTGCTTCACGTCCACCTCGCGGTCGAGACTGTCCTCGATGTGGGCCATGGCCTGGTTGAGTCGTTCCAGCACGCGACCAACGCTATGGGCTCCCCCGCCGGCGCACCCGACTTCCTGTGCCCGGTTCGGTCGCTCCGGTTCTTGGCACGTTCTGCCAGCGCAAACGAACGCTGAGTGACGTGGAACCAACTGGGGGTGGTCTTCGTCGAACTACAGGTGCGTCTTACGCGGGCGTTGGTAGCCTGCGAAGCGAGACCGAACCGTCACCAACCGTACGGGGGTAGGACGTCGTGACACAGGAGAACGCGGGGGCGGATGCCGTTCTCGGTGCCGCTGCGGCAATGGGTGGCGCTATCGGGGCCGCGGTGGGCGCCTTCCAGGTCGCCTCTGCCGCGTTGGACAAGATGTCCGCAGGTCCCGCGACACAGCACTTCAAGGTCAACGAGAAGAACGTCCTGAAGGCCGGCGCGCTCATCCACGACCAGGCCAAGGTGCTCGAGACCAAGCTCGGGCTCGTGCAGAGCGATCTCAAGATCCCCGCCGACGCGGGCACCGGCGGGCGAGTGGGCGCCGACATCGCCAAGGCGTGGAACAGCCGGCTGGTCGGAGGCTCCGACACCTATGCGGGACGGGTCGAAGCATATGTGAAGAGCCTGAAAGCTCTGTCGGACCAGCTGCGAGACGCGGCCACGCAGTACAACATCAGCGAGGAAGACATCACCGCGACGTTCGGACCGAAGGCGTGAGCAAGAAGTACATCGGACCAGTCGTCGCGGCCCTGCTGCTGGTGACGGCCTCGGCGTGCACCGGCACCGGGGAAGCGGGCAAGCCCAACCCGGAGCCGCCCACGACGACGGCGACTTCGCAGGCGACGAAGAAGCTCCCCGCACGCCCCGCTGACCTCAAGGTGACCGGCGTCGAGCCCTGCAAGCTCCTGACCGCTGATCAGATGAAGCAGGTCAAGATCGCGGAGGGCTCCTCCCAGCAGTCGAAGATGGTCGACAGCACGCCCATGCCCGCCTGCTTCTTCAGCAACAACCTCACCTACTCGTACCTCGCCGTCCTCGCCACCAACAAGGGCGTCGACTACTGGCTGACCGAAGGTGGGAACGTGACCGCCGACGTGATCGACGTCGCCGGGTACGGCGCTGCTGAGATCAAGCTCGTCGGTGTCGACGCCGTGGACTGCGCGGTCGCCGTGGACGTGGCCGAGGGCCAGCAGCTCATCGTGGACTACAAGCCGGACAGCGCTGTCAAGGAGACCCAGCAGCAGCTGTGTGACAAGGCGAAGAAGGCCGCCGGCCTCGCGCTGGACACGCTCAAGACGCTGAAGTGAGGGGGAGGCAATGTCTGGATATCACGATCTGACCGACTGGAACTTCGACGGCTGGTCGAACGGTGAGCTGGCCGCAGAGGTCAACCGCCTCAACAACGGTGATCTCGGCCGGAAGTTCTCGACGGCCTCCGATGCGCTTCGCGACCTGGCCGGCACGCTGAAGTCGGTCGACGACGAGCTGCAGCTGCAGCTCAAGGAGCTCGGCATCAACTGGGACGGCGCGGCCGGCCAGCACGCCCAGGACAAGACCCAGGCTTCCACCAAGGTCGTCGCCGAGGCAGGTGAGGCGACGACGCAGAACTCCGACGCGATGGCGCGGCAGCAGGAGAGCACGAGCCAGGCCCGCTACCGGTCGCCGGAGGAGGAGAAGCTGCACGGTGACACCGAGCGGAACCTCGGCGACAAGCTCGGCGGTCTCGTCGGCTATGAAACCGACCACGCCGCCGAGGTGGCAGCGACCAACAAGGCGCGCCAGCAGGCCATCGACGCGCTGAACGGGTACGTCGGCGGCAGCCAGGGCTCCCTGAACGACTTCCGGCCGCCGCCTCAGGCACCGGAGATCGTGGTGAGCAGCGCCCCGTCCTCCACCTCCGTCGGCCACGCGGTCGGCATGCCCCACTCCACCCCGCCCGGGGTCACGGGCGGTCCCGGCTTCACCGGCACCCCCGGCTCACCGGGCTCCCCCGGCGTCCCCGTCGGCCCCACCCCGAACATCCCCGGCAGCACCACCGGCATCCTCCCCGGCACCTCCACGCCGGGCACGATCGCCGCAGGCCCCGGCCTCCCCAAGCCCTTCGGCTCCCCGCTCCCGGTCGCGGCCACCGCCGCCACCGCAGCGGCGGCCGGCCTGGCGGGTGCCGCGGGCAACGCGCGCGGGCCGCAGGTCGTCGGCGGTGGGCGCGGGCCCAGCCAGGCGCCCAAGACGCCGATCGCCTCGACCGGACCGAAGGGTGCTCCGAGCACCATCGGCGGCGGTGGCAAGGGTGGTCCCGGCGCGGGCGGCGGTCCCGGCGGCGCGGGTGCCGGCGCGAGTGGCACGGGTGCGGCCGGCAAGGGTGTGCCGGGCAGCATGACGCCGGGTGGCTCCACGGGTGTCGGTCCCGACGCGAACCGGCCCGGTGCGGCCGCCGGGAAGGGTGGCGCCGTCGCCGGCAAGGGGTCCGGCTCGCTCATGTCCCCCGCGGCCGGTGCGGCCAAGGGCGAGGGCGACGAGGACAGCGAGCACGTGCGCAAGTACGGCGTCGACTCCGACGACGTGTTCGGCGACGAGCGCATGGTGGTGCAGTCGGTGATCGGCGAAGAACCGAAGGACAAGTAGATCCCTTGAGCTCACCAGGTTCCGTGGTTCTGTCCACAGTGGAGTTCGCCGTGGTCTGGGAGGCGCAACGCCTCCCGGCCGCCCACGTCGCGCTCGACACGCGGATTCCCTCCATCACCCACACCGAGAAGGCCGAGGTGGTGAAACGGGCCTGGGAGTCGCTCGAAGCGCGCGGCCTGGCCGGCAACGGCCGGGTCGTGCCCGAGCTCGCCGACGGGTTCGCGTTGCTCGCGAACGCGCCGATGTCGATCGACCTGTGGGTCTGGGCCGACCGGCAGATCAGCGGGCTCGCCGCTGCCGTGGGCGACGAGGCCATCCTCGCCGTGCAGGACCGCGACGAGATGTGGCTGATCGAGGCGCGCGGCACGGCGCTGGCCGAGGCCGCCGTGTCCGTGGCCGGTGAGATGCCGGCCGGGTACGGGCGTTCGATCAGCCTGCCGTACGACGACCTCGTGGCCGCGGCCAAGGACGTCGGGCAGGACGCCCAGCGCATGATCACCACGTTGGAACGCCAGGGCATGCGCCTCGGCGACGCGCAGGAGCTCGCCGCCATGCTCGACGGCACCTCCACCCGCGGGCAGTTCGGTGCGCAGCGCAACGGACAGCGCGCGGGACGCGTGGTCTCGTTCCACGACACGCACAACGGCCGCTACCTGCGGCAGCTCAAGCCCAGCAGCGACGGCCGCAAGTGGTGCACCATCACGCCGGTCGACAACCACCGGCTCGCCGCCGCCGTTTGGGAGCTCCTCCAGGAAGTGTGACCACGGAACCCCCGCGCTCGCCCGTGCGTCGTAACGCACGCGGGCCTGGGGGGCCAGGGGACGTCGCCCGCGACATGCCGGGAGAGTTCCGCCGTGAGAGCAGCACTCACCCCGTCCGCGTTCCGCGCGGCGTGGGACCACCTCGACCTGGGCGCGATGCCGATCGTGCTGCACGCGCCAGAGTCCACTGTGGAGTCTGACGAGCTGGACCCGTGGCTCGCCAAGGCCTTCCACCAGCTCGCGACCCCTGCGCTCGCCCTCGACCTCCGCCTCGGCATCGGCAGCACGTCGACGCGCGCCATGGTCGTCGCCGGCGGGGTCAGGGTCGTGCTCACCCGCGACGAGGTCGTGGTCGACGAGGTGGCCGACATGGCGACCGCACTCGCCGAACTCGTGCCGGAGCAAGGTGTTCGCGCCTGGATCGGTGCCATCGCCACACATGGCGGGCGCCGGTGCCGGCTCGACGTGATCGTGGACGAGGACATCACCCGGCCGGCGTTGAAAGGGCGAATCGACGCCCTGCTCGACTCAATTCGTTCTAAGGTCTCCGAGTAGACATCGAGGGGGTACGTGCGCATGGCTGTGGCGAAGTTCAACAGCGAAGCCATGGAACAGTGCCGGACAACCGTGAGCAGTCAGGCCGGACAATTCGGCGCGATCGGTGACGGCTTTTCCAACCAACACGGCAATTCGGACATCTTCGGAAAGTTCGGCGCCTCCGCGGCGATCTCCAGCGCGGTCAGTGCAATGGACCAGGCGGGCGCGCAGGAGTTCGCGGCGGCGGAGAAGGTGCTGCGCAAGGTGGAGAGCGCACTCGACGCGATCCAGTCCAACGTGGCCGCCGTCGAGGACGCCAACCGGAACTCCTTCAGGGCGGTGTGACGTGAGCGCGATGGACGAGGTCGCGGGCCTGCCCGGCGGCGCACCGCTGGCCGAGCTCGCCGACAAGGTCGAGAACGCCCAACCGCAGGCCGTGCGCGACATCGCCACCCGCTGGAAGCAGGCGGCCGGCAAGTGCGGCGACCAGTCGAACGTGCTGCAGCGGTCCGTCTCCCAGCTCGACGGCGCCTGGGAGGGCACGTCGGCCGACGGTTTCGTGGCCTACATGGGCAACGTCACCAGGTGCGGCACCGCGATGACGGACGTGCTCAACGGCGCCGCGGCCGACCTGGAGGCGGCCGCGAACGCGTTGGAGACGGCGAAGAGCGCCATGAGCCGCATCTGCGAGAACCTGCTGAGCCGCGCCCGCCAGGTCCGCCGGCAACTGCACGGCCAGCCGCAGGAAGACGTCGACAGCATCATCCGCAGCTACTGCGCCGAAGCCGTCGCCGACGCACAACCCGTTGTCGCACAAGCAGAAAGCTCCTTGAGCTCAGCCGCCGGCACCCTCAAGGGCCGCCCCGGCGCGCTGGCACCGAAGTTCTCGGCCGTCGAGGACCCGAACACCCAGACCTTCACGCCCGCGCCCGGCAAGCCCGTGGAGTGGACCGCGACCCCGCCGCCGGACGACAGCACGACCACGTCCAGCTCGGACGCGAAACCGGCGCCCGTCGAGGACCGCGGCGGTGGCGGGGGTGGTGCTTCCGGTGCTTCCGGTGGAGGTGGCGGTGGTGCTTCCGGAGGCGGTGGCGGCGGCGGTGTTGGTGGCATGGGTCCCAGCGGTGGTCCGCCGTCGGGCAGCCCGCCGCCCGGCAACGTCGAGGAGTGGATCCGCGAGGCCATCAAGATCCTGCAGGCCAACGGCATCCCCGTCACCGAGGACAACATCGACGAGATCTGGAAGATCATCGAGAAGGAGTCCAGCGGCAACCCGCACGCCATCAACCTCTGGGACTCGAACGCGCAGAAGGGCACCCCGTCCAAGGGCCTCATGCAGTGCATCGACTCGACGTTCAACGCCCACAAGCTGCCCGGCCACGACGACATCTGGAACCCGGTCGACAACATCATCGCCGGCGTCCGCTACACGTTCTCGCGCTACGGCGGCTTCGAAGGCCACCCCGGTCTGAAGGCGATGTCCCAGGGCGGCGGGTACCAGGGCTACTGATTCGTCACTCGACCGAGTGAGCTTTGTCCGGAACCCGGCGCATCTCCGTCTGTGTTTGCATGACGGAAATGCGCCGGGTTTCGTTCGTGCTCACCCGATCGAGTGGGCTTTGTCCTGATTCGTCCGCTCGCTCGCCCGCAAAGGGGAAACGCGGGGAGGGCGGCCGGGAGGTGAACGGGGAAATGGTCGGTCGGGTGCGGCTCGCGGCGAGGTTGATGGGGATCATCGGAGGGGGCAGCCGGTGAGGCCTGGCTAGCGCAGGTGGTGGCGTTTGGACCCGGTGGTGGATGTGCGTGTGTGCAGATGTGTGGGTGTGCGCCCGAGGTCTCAGGCCCCACCGGCCCGCAGGCGAGTTAGCCTGGCGCCATGCTGACCGTGGCTGCTCGCGCTGACGTCCCGCCGTTCCACGTCATGGACGTGCTGTCCGCCGCCGCGCAACGGCAGCGCACCCACGGGGACGTGGTGTCGCTGGCCGCCGGGCAGCCGTCGAGTCCGGCGCCGCGGCCGGTGCGGGATGCCGCGGTGCGTGTGCTGGGCGAGCAGGCGCTGGGGTACACCGAGCAGTTGGGCGTGCTGGAGTTGCGGGCCGCCATCGCCGGGCACTACCGGCGGCAGTACGACCTGGCGGTCGGGGCTGAGGACGTGGTGGTGACGACCGGGTCGTCGGGGGCGTTCACGTTGGCGTTCCTGGCGGCGTTCGACGTCGGGGACCGGGTGGCGTTGGCGCGGCCGGGGTACCCGGCTTACCGGAACATCCTGAGGGCGTTGGGGTGTTCGGTGGTGGAGTTGGCGTGCGGGCCGGCGACGCGGTTCCAGCCGACGGTGGAGATGCTTGCCGCGGAGCACGCTGTTGCGGCGCTCAAGGGGGTCATCGTCGCCAGCCCCGCGAATCCCACCGGGACGGTGGCCGACATCGCGCCGATCGCGCGGTGGTGTGCGGACAACGGTGTGCAGTTGATCAGTGACGAGATCTACCACGGGATCAGCTACGGGGAGCCGTTGGCGTGTGCGTGGGAGACGTCGCGGGACGCGGTGGTCGTGAACTCGTTCTCGAAGGCCTTCGCGATGACCGGGTGGCGGCTGGGGTGGATGTTGCTGCCGGAGCGGCTCAGGCGGGCGGTGGACTGCCTGACCGGCAACTTCACGCTGTGTCCGCCCGCTTTGTCACAGTTTGCGGCGATTGAGGCGTTTCACCCGGATTCGTACGCGGAGACCGCGGGGCACCTGGAGCGGTACCGGGTCAACCGGGACCTGCTGGTCGACGGGCTCACCAGCCTCGGGATCGGGGAGCTCGCGCCGGCCGACGGAGCGTTCTACGTGTACGCGGACGTGCGGCACCTGACCGACGACTCGATGGGGTTCTGCCGCAGGCTGCTGGACGACACGGGGGTCGCGATCGTGCCGGGCATCGACTTCGACCCGGTCGACGGGCACCACTTCGTGCGGATGTCGTTCGCGGGTTCAACGAACGACGTCGAGGAAGCGTTGAGGCGGTTGAAGGCCTGGCTGTAGAGCAACCAGAAGAACAGGGGAGACACCACATGTGGGCGATCATCGGCTGGCTCGTCGCGATCTGGGTCGTCCTCGCCGTCGTCGGCGCCGTCGTGAAGGGCCTTTTCTGGCTCGCCGTGATCGGAGTGCTACTCCTCGTGGGCACGGTGGCTTATGGCGCGGTGAAATCGCGGCGCTAGCCCCTGGAACAATGCCGCCGCAACATTCACCATGGAGCGGTGTTGCAGTCCAGCGAGGCCCGCCTGGAACGGTGGGAGCGCAAGGCGGAGTGGCCGTTGACGGCGCTCGCCGTGCTGTTCCTCGTCGTTTACGCGTTCCAGGTGCTCGACGACCACGTGTTCCTGCACGTTCCGGTCGAGGTCGTGTTGTGGCTGATCTGGGCGGTGTTCGCGGTCGAGTTCGCGGTCAGGTTCACGCTCGCCGTCGACAAACCGCGGTTCCTGAAAACGCACCTGTTCGACCTCGCCGCGGTGTTGCTGCCGATGATCAGGCAGTTGCGCGTGCTGCGGTTGATCACCGTCATCACGCTGTTGAACAAGAAGTTCCAGCACAAGATCCGCCGGCGCGTCAGCATTTACGTCGCGGGGGTCACGGCCATCGTCGCTTTTTGCGCGAGCCTTGCCGTGCTCGACGCGGAAAGGCACGCCGAGAACGCGAGCATCACGACGTTCGGTGACGCGTTGTGGTGGACGCTCACCACGATGTCGACGGTCGGGTACGGCGACCGCTACCCGGTCACGACCGAGGGGCGGCTCGTCGCCGGGCTGCTCATGGTCGGCGGCATCGCGTTGCTCGGTGTCATCACCGGGACGATCGCCAGCTGGCTGGTCGAGAAGCTGCGCGGCGTCGAGGAGGCGGAGCTGGAGACGGTGCGGGAGCTCAGGAACCTACGCGCCGAGATCGCCGAGCTCCGCGCGGAGCTCAACGCGCGCAGCGGCGGCTGACGTCCACAGCCGCGCGTCGATGCCCGCGGCCAGGGCGCCGTCGACGTTGACCTGGCGGTCGTCGTAGAACACCAGGTCCGAGCTGCCCACGACGTCCTTCAGCCGCTGCCAGATCACCGCGTCCGGCTTGGCGCACCCGAGGTCGCCGGAGAAGACCAGGTGCCGGAAGTGCTCGGTCCACGGTTCCTCCTCCGCGAGGCGCGCGAACGTCACCGGCGCGTTCGACAGCAACGCGAGCGGCACGCCCGCGGCGGCCAGGTCCGCGATCAGGGCGACGGTGTCCGGCACCGGGTCGGCCAGCCAGCCCGCGTTGTCGAGGGCCGTCAGCTCCTCCACGTCCACCGGCACGCCCAGCCGCGACCCGATCCGGCCCCAGTAGTCCGCGTCGGAGCCGCCGCGGTCGTAGGCGTCGCGGTCCCAGTACACGGCCTCGAACGCCTCCACGGACACCCCGAGCCGCGCGGCCATGCCGGGAATCCCGGGGTTGCGCTGGCTGATGACCTCACCGAAGTCGAACACGACCCAGCGCATCTCAGGCACCTTCCCGAACCCGGCGGAGCACCTCGGTGATGTCCGCTGCGGTCACGTCGCCGTGCGTCACGAACCGCACCTTGCCCGACATGGGGCTCGCGAGCACGCCGGCCTCCCGCAACGACAGCAGCGTCTTGTCCAGATCCAGCACCGCCGCCAGCACGATGTTCGTCGCGGGTTCCGCGACCTCCCAGCCGATCGACCGCAGCCCGGAGGCCAGCGCAGCGGCGTTCGCGTGGTCGTCGGCCAGCCGGGCGATCCGGTCCAGCGCCACCAGCCCGGCCGCGGCCAGCACACCGCCCTGCCGGACCCCGCCGCCGAGCATCTTCCGCACCCGCCGCGCCTCGACGACGAACGACGCCGACCCGGCCACGACCGACCCGACCGGCGCGCCCAGCCCCTTCGACAGGCACACCTGCACCGTGTCCACCCCGGCGGTCAGCGCCGTCAACGGCACCCCGAGCGCCACCGACGCGTTCCACAGCCGCGCCCCGTCCAGGTGCACGGCCAGCCCGACCGACCGCGCCGCCGCCACCAGGGCGGCATGACCGGCGACCGGGGTCAGCGCGCCACCGGCGGCGTTGTGGGTGTTCTCCAGGCACAGCAGGGTCGACCGCAGCCCGTAGTACGGCGACTCGCCGCCGCCCGCCGCGACCACGGCCTCCGGGGTCATCGAGTGCAACGCGTGCGGCATGCCGCCGGCCAGCCACGCCGCCGTGCCCAGCTCCGCGTCCAGCACGTGCGCGCCGAGCGGGGCCAGGAACCGGTCACCGCGGTCCAGGTGCAGGAACAACGCGATCAGGTTGCCCATCGAGCCCGACGGCACCCACAGCGCGGCCTCGACGCCGAGCAGCCCGGCGACGCGCTCCTCCAGTGCGGCCATCGTCGGGTCGTGGTCGAGCACGTCGTCGCCGACCTCGGCCGCGGCCATCGCGCGGCGCATCTCCTCGTCCGGGCGGGTGACGGTGTCCGAGCGCAGGTCAATGGGGGTCACGACCCCGATCACATCACATCCGGCTCACGACCGAGGGGGTGATGTGGCTCTCCCCGCGGGTTCGTGCAACCGTGGGGCCCCCGGATTCCGTCCGGTCAGTGCAACTCGAGGAACGAGCGGAGAGCAGTCCGCGTGGATCAGCGCGACGAGCAGGAGTTCGCGGAGTACTTCGTGGCTCGCCGTGAGGCCGTGCGCCGAACGGCATACCTGCTGTGCGGCGACTGGCACCGCGCTG
The DNA here is from genome assembly GCF_055607425.1 of Lentzea sp. NPDC037011. NCBI lineage: Bacteria > Bacillati > Actinomycetota > Actinomycetes > Pseudonocardiales > Pseudonocardiaceae > Lentzea > Lentzea sp. NPDC037011. The sequence goes on from NZ_JBVJRT010000001.1 coordinate 435,097, forward strand.
ACGACTTCGCCCAGACCGCGTTCGTGGCACTGCACAGGAGGTGGCGGAAGATCCGGGACAAGCAGGCCCTCGACGCCTACGTCCGGCGCAGCGTCGTGCGCGCGGTGATCGACGAGTCACGGCGTCCGTGGCGGCGCGAGAAGTTCACCGACGAGCTGCCGGAGACGCCGGCCCTCGACCACGAGGTCGGCGACACGGTCGCGACGCGCGAGGCGCTGATGAAGGGCCTGCGCAGGGTTCCGCCGCGGCAACGGGCGGTGCTCGTGCTGCGGTTCCTCGAAGGGCTCGACGTGACGGCCACCGCCGAGGTGCTGAAGTGCTCGGAAGGAACTGTGAAGAGTCAGACCGCCCGCGGGCTGACCGCACTGCGGGAAGCGCTCGGCAGCGCGATCGACGACCTGCGACCGGCGTCATGACGGCGACCAGCGGAAGGAGGCTGTAGGTGGACGAGAACAAGCTCGCGGACCTGTTCCGCGACGCCGCGCACGACGCACCACCGGCGGCCTTCGACGTGTCGGACGTCCGCACCGCGTCGCGCAGGGCCACCCAGCGCAGGCGCAGCGCGATCGCCGGCGGCACCGCGCTGGTCGTGGTGCTCGGCTTCGGCGGCGTCCTGGCCGGGACGAACTGGGTGAACCAGGACAAAGGCGCCGAGTCCGTCGCCAGTGCTGGCCAGGCGGGGGACAACTCGGCACAATCGCCGCTGTCCGCTCCGGTCGACCCGCCGAACATGCAGACGAAGAACTTCCCTGGTGACGTGTCCACGCAGGGGGACACGGCCACGCCGGGAAGCGCCGACCCCAGTGTCGGCGAACGCGCGGTGCAGGGCTGCGCGGAGGTGGACCGGGAGCTCGCCGTCGCCCTCGCCGGAGAGCTTTCGGTCCCACCCGCTGACGCCGTCCCGCCGACCGTCAGCTGCGCGCCGTCGTCGCGCTCGGCCGCGTTCAAGGTCGACGGGCTGACGATCACGGCCATCGTCACCCCGAGCGAGTTCACGGCACCCGACCGCGCCGACACCGCGGTGGTCAAGACCGGCAAGGGCCAGGACCTCTACGTCTTCACGCAGGGCGACGGCGAGCTGAAGGGGCAGGCAACGCGGGTCGCGGACGCACTCGCGTCCCGGTTCTGACCAGGCCGCGCCCGCTCGCCCAGTACTCTGGCCCGACTATGACCGCAGCAACTCCCAAGGGGGAGCGCCGCAGGCAGGCGCTCGTGGAGGCCGCGGCCGAACTGCTCGTGGAGGGCGGGTTCGACGCGGTCCGGCACCGCGCGGTCGCCGAACGCGCAGGTCTGCCGCTCGCGTCCACCACGTACTACTTCGACTCGCTCGACGAGCTCGTGACCGCGGCGGTCGAGCTGCACGGCCGCGCCGAGCTCGCGAGCAGCAGGGAGAAGCTGGCCGCGCTGCCGCACGGGACCGTCGACGACGACGCGTTGATCCAGCTGGTCCTCGACCTGCTGGTCGGCCCGGACGTCACCGACACCGAGACGATGCTGCTGCGCTACGAACGCCTCGTCGCGACCGGCCGCCGCCCCTACCTGCGGCCGTTGATGCGGGTCATGGGCTCCGAGCTGCAGGACCTGATCTCCGCGATCTTCGCCCGCTCCGGCCGCGCACTGCCCGCCGACCGGGTCGAGGAGCTGATCGCGCTCGTGGACGGCACGATGGTGAACGCGTTCATCGAGCTGAAGTCCGACCCGCGCGGTGTCGCGGCGAGAATGCTCCGAAAGGCCCTTTCGCGTCACGAGTGATGCAACCCCGCGTTACCCCGGTGCGTTCCCCTGGATGAGGACGCGAGAGGGGATCGCATGCGCAAGGCCGATGAACAGGGCTTCCGCGAGTTCGCGGCAGCCAATGCCGCGAGCTTGCGCCGCACCGCGTACCTGTTCTGCGGGGACTGGCACACCGCAGAGGACCTCATGCAGTCCAGCCTCATGAAGATGTACCTGGCCTGGAAGCGCATCAAGGGCCTGGACAACCTGATCGCCTACGCCCGCAAGGTGCTGCTGCGCACCTGGCTGGACGAGAAGCGCAGGCCGTGGCGCAGGGCCGAGCAGCGCGACGGGGAGCTGCCCGACGCCGCCGACGAGCGGGTCGACCCCGACCACACCAGCGCGAAGCTGTGGGCGCGTGAGCTGGTGCACACTGCGTTGCTCCAGGTCCCGCCACGGCAACGGGCGGTGCTCGTGCTGCGTTATTTCGAGGACCTCTCGGTCGCCGAGGTGGCGGTGGCCATGGGGTGCTCGGAGGGAACGGTCAAGAGCCAGACGGCGCGTGGCCTCGCGACGCTGCGCACCATCGTGGAGAAGCTCGACAGCAGTTCGGGGAGGGTCGCGTCGTGAGTGAGCAGGAGATCCGCGAGGGGATGCTGCTGGCCGTCTGGGACGAGCCGCCCCTCGACTTCGACCCGGACGCCCTGATGAGGCGGGCCGAGCAGAAAAAAAGTCGCAGGCGAGCACTGGTCAGCGTGGGAGTGGCCACCGCCCTGATCGTCGTGTCCGCCTTCGCACTGCCGGGGCTGCTGCCCAAGACCGGTGACGACGACCAGATCGCGGCGCGGCGCACCGAGAGCAGCGCGCCCACGTCGACCGAGTCGCCGAACGCCCGCAGCGTGCGCATCGGCGACGCCCTCGCGGCGAAGCTGCAGACCGTGCGCCGGGAGCTGCGCGACGTCTCCGCCTACGTCCAGCCGGGCATGCAGGTGGTCCAGGGCACCTCGACGACGAAGCCGCCCTCGCCCGGCTCCGCGCCGGACCCGTCCCTGAGCGGTTACGTGTACCTGACCGACGACATCGGGCCGACCGCGTTGCTGCTCACGACCACGAGCACCCCGAAGAGCTCGCGGCTGGAGTGCATCGGCGCGGTCACGTGCAAGGAGATGCCCGTCGACGACGGGTCGAAGATCATCGAGGCCGAGTACCTCGACGGGACCTCGACGGTCGTCAGGGCCGTGTCCACCCGCGTCTTCGAGAGCGGTTACACCGTGAAGCTGTCGGCGTTCACCACGAACCCGGCGACGGGCAGCGGTCTGCGGGCGCAGCTGCCGGTGTCTGTGGACGTGCTCACAACGATGCTCACCGACGGCCGCATCCGCTGGGAGTGAGTCCGACGTGCACTAACCTGGCGGCGTGACCAAGCCGCGCATCGCCAACGTCCTCGCAGGTCGCTACGCCTCCACGTCGCTCGCGACGCTCTGGTCGGCCGAGCACAAGATCGTGCTGGAGCGCCAGCTGTGGCTCGCGGTCCTGCGCGCGCAGGCGGCCGCCGGCATCGACGTGCCGGACGGCGCGGTGGCCGACTACGAACGCGTGCTGGAGCAGGTCGACCTGGAGTCGATCGCGGCCCGCGAGCGGGTGACGCGGCACGACGTGAAGGCGCGCATCGAGGAGTTCAACGCCCTCGCCGGTCACGAGCACGTGCACAAGGGCATGACCTCGCGCGACCTCACCGAGAACGTCGAGCAGCTGCAGGTGCTGCGGTCGCTGGAGCTCGTCCGCGGCAAGACCGCGGCGGTGCTGGGCCGGCTGGCGCGCCTGGCCGCCGAGCACACCGACCTGGTGATGGCCGGCCGTTCGCACAACGTCGCCGCGCAGGCCACGACGCTGGGCAAGCGGTTCGCCACGGCCGCCGACGAGCTGCTGGTGGCGTTCTCCCGGCTCGACGAGCTGATCTCGCGGTACCCGTTGCGCGGCATCAAGGGCCCGGTCGGCACCGCGCAGGACATGCTCGACCTGCTCGGCTCCGGTGAGAAGCTGGCCGAGCTGGAACGCACGATCGCGGGCCACCTCGGCTTCGAGCGCGTGCTGACCTCGGTCGGCCAGGTGTACCCGCGCTCCCTGGACTTCGACGTGGTGTCGACGCTGGTGCAGCTCGCGGCGGCGCCGTCGTCGCTCGCGAAGACCATCCGGCTGATGGCGGGCCACGAGCTGGTGACCGAGGGCTTCAAGCCCGGCCAGGTCGGGTCCAGCGCCATGCCGCACAAGATGAACACCCGGTCGTGCGAACGCGTGAACGGCTTCGCGGTGATCCTGCGCGGCTACCTGTCGATGGTCGGCGAGCTCGCGGGCGACCAGTGGAACGAGGGCGACGTGTCCTGCTCGGTCGTGCGCCGGGTGGCGCTGCCCGACGCGTTCTTCGCGTTCGACGGGCTGCTGGAGACGTTCCTGACCGTGCTGGACGAGTTCGGCGCGTACCCGGCCGTCGTCGCCCGTGAGCTGGACCGCTACCTGCCGTTCCTCGGCACGACGAAGGTGCTGATGGCGGCCGTGCGCGCGGGTGTCGGCCGGGAGACCGCGCACGAGGCCATCAAGGAGAACGCCGTCGCCGTGGCGCTCGCGATGCGCGAGGAGGGCCTGGCGCAGAACGACCTGCTGGACCGCCTCGCCGCCGACGAGCGCCTGCCGCTCGACCGCGCGGCCCTGGACGCGCTGCTCGCGGACCGGCTGTCGTTCACCGGCGTGGCGTCGGCGCAGGTCGCCGCGGTCGTCGAGCAGGTGGCCGCGGTCGTCGAGAAGTACCCGGCGTACGAGCCGGAGCCGATCCTGTGATCGTGTCCGGGCTGTTCGCCTACCCGGTCAAGGGGTGCGGCGGCGTCGCCGTCACGTCGTCCGCCGTGGACCTCACCGGGCTGCGCGACGACCGGATGATGATGCTGGTGTCGGCCGAGGACGGCGTGTTCCTGTCGCAGCGGAACACGCCCGCGCTCGCCGCACTGCGACCGTCCCTCGTGGACTCGGCGCTGCGAGTCGGCGGCGAGTCGTTCCCGGTGGTCGCCGACGGGCCGCGCATCCCGGTCGTGGTGCACAAGTGGGACGGCTTCGGCGTCGACCAGGGCGACGACGCCGCCGCGTACTTCTCCGACGTGCTCGGTCAGGCGGTCCGGCTGGTGCGGATGCCGCAGGACGTGCGCAGGGAGTCGGGCGGGCAGACCGAGGGCCTGGTGGGCTACGCGGACGCGCACCCGCTGCTGGTGCTGTCGCTGTCCTCTTTGGACGGCCTGAACGAACGCGTCCTGGACCGCGGCGGCGAACCGGTGCCGATGGACCGCTTCCGCCCCAACGTGGTGATCTCCGGCTGGCCGGAGCCGCACACCGAGGACCGGGTGCGGCGCGCGGTCATCGGCGACGTGGAGCTGGGCTACGCCAAGGACTGCGTGCGCTGCTCGGTGCCGCTGGTCGACCAGGACACCGGTCTGCGCGCGGGCCCGGAGCCGATCCGCACGCTCGCCTCCTACCGGCGCGACCCGGACGGCGGCGTGACCTTCGGGATGAAGGCGGCCGTGGTCCGGGCGGGATCGCTCGCCGTCGGCGACGAGGTCGACGTCCTGGAGTGGGCCCCTCCGGCCCCTCCAGCTTCCCCGGCCTAGGCCTGCTGCCAGCGGAGGCGGTCGGCCCGCCGGTCGTCCTTGCGGCACACGAGCGCCTGCCCGCGCAGGTCGACACCGCCGGCACCCTCGGGAGCACAGCGCGCGCCTTCGTTCACGAGGAGACCCCGCTGCGGCGGCTCCGTCGTGGTGACCACCGGCGCGGGTGGCGGCGGCTGCACGGGCGGCGGCGCCGGCCTGCGCGTGGTGGTCGTGATTGTCGTGGTGGTGGTCGTCCTGGTCGTGGTCTTGACCGTGATCTCGGCGAGCTCGGGCGTCGGCACGAGGCTGACCTGCTGGGTCGTGCTCGCGCCCAGACCGGGGGCCGGTGCGGACGACTGCGGACCGGAGTCGCCGCCCCACCCCGCGACGGCGAGCACGACGAGCAGTCCCGCACTGGCGGTTGCCGGGATCAACAGGGCCTTTCGGGTGAGCACGGGGTGCACCTTAAATGGCCGGACGCCCGATCTGTAGTGGTGCGGTGGCCGGAAGCCGGCCGACCCGCCCGGCTAGGCTGACCGGCGTGCCAACGCTCGCTGACTACCAGCACGTCGCCAGGGGCAAGGTCCGCGACCTGTACGACGTCGACGACGAGCTGCTGCTGTTCGTCGCGTCCGACCGGATCTCGGCCTACGACCACGTCCTGAGCACCGCGATCCCGGACAAGGGCCGCGTGCTCACCGCGATGAGCGTGTTCTGGTTCGAGCGGCTCGGCCCGAACCACCTGGTCGCCGCCGACGACCCGCGGATTCCCGCCGAGGTGCGCGGACGGGCGTTGCTGGTGCGCAAGCTGGCCATGGTCGACGTCGAGTGCGTGGCGCGCGGGTACCTCACCGGCTCCGGCATGGCCGACTACCGGCAGACCGGCGCGGTGTGCGGGATCGAGCTGCCGGAGGGCCTGGTCGAGGCCGACGAGCTGGACCCGCCGATCTTCACGCCGGCGTCCAAGGCGGAGATCGGGCAGCACGACGAGAACGTGTCGTTCGACGTCATCGCCGCCAAGCACGGTGTCGAGCTGGCCACGAAGCTGCGTGACCGCACCATCGAGCTGTACAGCGAAGCGCGCGCGTACGCCAAGACGCGCGGCCTGATCCTCGCCGACACCAAGTTCGAGTTCGGGCTGGACAAGCAGGGCGAGCTGATCCTCGCTGACGAGGTCTTCACGCCGGACTCGTCGCGCTACTGGCCGGCCGAGGGCTACGCGCCGGGCCGGGTGCAGCCGTCGTTCGACAAGCAGTACGTGCGCGACTGGCTGACCTCGGACGCGTCCGGCTGGGACCGGCGCTCGGACACCCCGCCGCCCCCGCTGCCCGACGAGGTCGTCGAGGCCACCCGCAAGCGCTACGTCGAGGCCTACGAGCTGCTGACCGGCCGGTCCTTCGCCGACTGGCTCGCGTGAGTTAGCTCCGGTTTCACGCGGACGTCACCACGGCATGGCGCACTCGTCGGGTGCACTCACAGCTCGTGGTCTCACTGTCCGGCATCGGTCCGCAGACCCTCGACCGGTGCGCTGATCTGGCCGCGGCCCTCCAGTCGCGGCGGGTGCCGTTGTCGCTGCTCGTGGTCCCCCGCGAGCTCGCCACGGCGCAGGACTGGGTGCGGCAGCGCGCCGCGCTCGGCGACGCCGTCGTGCTGCACGGCCTCGGTCAACGCAGGCTCCCCGCGTACGAGGCGGGGCTTCTGCTGACGGGCGCCCGTGTGCAGATGGACGCCATCGGGTTGAACGTCGACACGTTCGCGCCACGGCGTTGTGTGGCGTCGCCGGGGACGTTGATCGCGCTGGCCAAGCACAAGTTCAAGCTCTGCGCCGACGCCCACGCCGTGCGGGACGTCGGCACCGGGCTCGCGACGCTCGGGCGGCTGCACGCGCTGACCGAGCGCAGCAACTTCGGTGAGCTGCGGTCGCTGGCGCTGGTCTACGCGGCGGCCAGGTCCGCGCGGCGCGGTGGGCTCACGCGGATCACCGTGGACGCGCGCGACCTGCACCGTGCGGGGGCGCGGCAGGCCGTGCTCGACGCCGTGGACGTGGCCCTCGCCCACGACGCCGTGCCGACCACCTACGTCAGACTTCCGTCTCCTCGCCCCGCTGCAGTGGTCTGACCTCGGTTCCGACCGGCTTGAGGTTCTCGAAGTGGTGGTAGGCCATCTGCGGCATGGCCAGCACCGCCTCGTGGATCGGCACGGCCACGCGCGGCTTCACGGCGCGCATGAAGTCGACGGCCTCACCGGTGCGCATCCAGGGCGCGCCGGAGGGGAGGCCGAGCACGTCGACGTCCTCGTCGGGCACGAACAGGGCGTCGCCGGGGTGGTAGAACGCACCGTCGCCGACGACGTAGCCGGTGTTCGGGACGACCGGGATGTCCTGGTGGATGACCGCGTGCTGACCGCCGACGGCCTTGACGGTCGTGTCGCCGACCTTCAGCACATCACCCGGCCGTGCGACGGTCGGGTGCTCGACGCTCGGCGCGGTGCCCTCGTCCACGACCAGCAACGCCCGCGGGTTCGACCTGAGCAGCGCGGGCAGCTTCTCGGCGTCGACGTGGTCGGCGTGCTGGTGCGTGATCATGATCGCGTCCAGGTCCACCAGGTCCTCGAACCCGGACGAGAAGGTGCCGGGGTCGATCAGGATGCGGGTGCTGCCGGTGTCGAGCAGCACACAGGCATGACCGAAATGGACAACTTGCATGGATTCCTCCATTACCGACGTTCGGCGGGCTGACACGGTCAGGTGACGTCGGAAGTATCAAAGGGCATGAGGAAAACCCTGCAACTCCTCACGGCACTGGCGCTGGCCCTGCCGATGACGACCGTTGTCCCTGCTACCACCACCACGTCTACACCTGCTCAGGCGCAATCGCCGCAGTCACAGGAAATCGGCACCGAGGAATCCGTCTCGGTCCGCGTGGGCGGCCTCAGCCGTTCGACGACCGTCGAACGGCCCGGATCGGGATACGTGAAGCTGCATTTCACGGATCTGCGCATTCTGCCGGGTGACGTGCTCACGGTGTCGAACCCTGACGGCACCGAGAAGTACACCTACACCCGCGACCTGAAGTCCTCGCTGACCGCCACCGTCGACGCGACCGGCTTCTGGGCCATGTCGATCACCGGCGACAGGGCGGTGGTGTCGGTGAGCAGCCCGCTCAGCCGCGCCCGCGTCGACAAGCTCACCCGCGGCTACACCGAGGCGGAGATGTCCGCGCAGCCGTCCGTGCAGAGCATCTGCGGCACGAACGACTACAAGGACGCCGTCTGCTACCAGTCCAGCAACCCGACCGAGTGGGGCAAGACGCCGGCCGTGGCGAAGCTGCTGCGCAACGGCAGCTCGCTGTGCACCGCGTGGCGGGTCGGCCCCAACAACCGCATGCTGACCAACGAGCACTGCTTCACCAGCACCACCGGCATCGAGGTGTGGTTCAACTACCAGTGCCCCACCTGCGGCGGCACGGCCACGGCCACCGTCACGAAGGTGCTGGCGGCCCAGGTCCTGAAGTACAGCGCCGCGCTGGACTACACCCTCTTCACCGTGAACAACTTCGCGGCCATCAGCTCGTTCGGCTACCTCGAGCTGGACGCGCGCGTTCCGGCCGTGGGTGAGGAGATGTACATCGTCGGCCACCCGGCCGGGAAGCTGAAGAAGCTGTCGTTGCGCGACGACAGCAACGGCGGCGGCTACTGCGCCGTGCGGGCCGTACGGGTCAACGGCAGCTCGTCGCAGTCCGACATCAGCTACATGTGCGACACCGAGGGCGGTTCGTCCGGTTCGCCGGTGCTGTCGAGGCGCACGCACAAGGTGATCGGGCTGCACCACTTCGGCGGCTGCCCGAACCAGGGCGTGCGCATCGACCTCGTCGCCGCGCAGGTCAACCCGCTGCTGTAAGGACCTCCGCCTCCTCGTCGGGCGTCAGTCCCGCCTTGCGGGGCCTGTCCACGCCGAGGCCGCGCTCGTACTCCAGCGAATCGAGCGCGGTCTCGGCCAGCGGCCTGGTCCGCAACCCGTTCGCCAGCGCGGCGCTGACGTCGCGGCCGACCATCTTCGCCCACTCCCGCGGCAACCACAGCGGCAACGACCGCGGCCCGGCCCACGGGTTGACCCCGAGCTGTTCGAGCACGCTCTCCGCCACCGGCACGAGCTGCGTCCCCGGCGCCGCCGTGGCCCCGGCGATCTCCCCGATGGCCATCTGGAACGGCATGACCGGCCCGGTCGAGTCGAACGTGCCGGTCACCCGCTCCTCGGCCGCGAACACGATCCACCGCGCCAGGTCCCGCACGTCGATGTGCTGGAACCCCAGCTCAGGGCTGTCCGGCACCACCACCCGGCCACCTCTGCTGAGCCTGGCGGGCCAGTACCCGAACCGGTCGCTCGGGTCGTCCGGCCCGGTGATCAGCCCGGCCCTGACGATGAACTCCTTGCCCTGCACGGCCTCCCTGACCGCGTTCTCGCTCGCGACCTTGACGCTGCCGTACCGCTCCGACGTGAACTCCTGCGCCGGATCGTCCTCCAGCGGCGGCAACAGCTCGTCGCTGCCCGACGCGTGGTCGGCGTAGACCGAGATGCTGCTGACGAACGTCCAGTGCGGCGTGGTCGCCCCGAACGCCTCCAACGCGTCCCGCACCCAGGTCACCGAGTACTTCGACACGTCGATGACGGCGTCGAACCGCTCCCCGGCGAGCTGGTCGAACGCGCCGGGCCGGTTCCTGTCCATCGAGACCAGGCGCGCACCTTCGGGTACTTCGCCCGAGGCGCCACGAGCACCGCACACCACGTCGTGGCCCCGGCGGACCGCCTCCGCCGTGACGGCCTTGCTGAGGAACACGGTTCCGCCGAGCACCAGGATCTTCATGATCCCAGCATCCGTCCGGAACACCCCGGACGCCAGCGCGCTCCGCTGACGGCGAAACGCGCTCGATCGGCTGGACTTCCTGCAGTGTCGTTCGGCCCCGGCCGATGAACGTTCCGTGAGTCTGCACGCCTTCGTCGACGAGTCGCGGCGAAACAACACCTACCTGCTGGCCGTCGCACTGGTCTCGCCCGGCCAACTGACCAAATTGCGCAAGCTGCTCATGGGCCTGCGCATGCCGAACCAGCGCGAGCTGCACTTCAAGAAGGAGACACCGGCTCGGCGCAAGCAGATCCTGTCCGCTCTGGGACCGGCCTTGGTCCAGGTCGACATCTACCTCGCCTGCTGCCGGAAGGGTGAGGAGCGGGCGCGGCAGACGTGCGTCTCCCGCCTGACGGACGACGTGCTGAAAGCCGGCGTGACGCGGTTGGTGTTCGACAGCCGTGAGATCCGCGACGACCACGACCTGCTGACCATCCGAACGACGCTCGGCAAGTCCGCGTGGGGCACGGGGTTGTTCTACGAGCACCTGCCCAGCGAGAACGACCCGTTGCTGTGGATCGCGGACATCGTGGCTTGGTGTTACGGCGCGGGCGGTGACTGGCTACGCCGGTCACGACCGCTGATCGGGACCGTCATCGACACGCGAAGGCCCTAGAAAGCGCGAAGCACGGCGGCCGACCGTCCGGACGGGCACCGTGCTCACTTCTCCGGCTTACGGGCCGAAGCTGAGTCAAGAATAGCAGGACCCGTGGCCCGGACAAGCCGCTTCACCCGATGGTGGAACCCGGTGAAGATGTGCCCCCGAACACCTGTCGAGTTGATGAACACCCAGGTCAGGTAGGCTCTCCGGGTACCGCCAGCCCCCTCGAATCCCGGGAGCAGTCTGTCGTGGCCCGAGTCGTCGTCGACGTCATGCCGAAGCCCGAAATTCTCGACCCGCAAGGCCAGGCGGTGGCGAACGCGCTGCCGCGCCTCGGTTTTGACGGCATCACCGCTGTCCGCCAGGGCAAGCACTTCGAGCTGGAGGTCGCCGACGACGTCGACGACGCCACGCTCGCCAAGATCGCTGAGACCTTCCTCGCGAACCCCGTGATCGAGGACTGGACCGTGCGCAGGGTCGACGCATGAGGGTCGGGGTCATCACCTTCCCCGGCACCCTCGACGACGTCGACGCACAGCGAGCCGTCAGGTACGCGGACGGGGAGGCCGTGCCGCTCTGGCACGGCGACCACGACCTGAAGGGCGTCGACGCGGTCATCGTCCCCGGCGGGTTCTCCTACGGCGACTACCTGCGCTGCGGTGCCATCGCCCGGTTCGCGCCGGTCATGCAGGAGGTGGTCGAGGCCGCGAACAAGGGGATGCCCGTGCTGGGCATCTGCAACGGCTTCCAGATCCTCGCCGAGGCCCACCTGCTGCCGGGTGCGCTGGTCCGCAACCACAAGCTGCACTTCGTGTGCCGCGACCAGTGGTTGAAGGTCGAGAACAACAGCACCGCGTGGACCACCCGTTACGACGCCGGCGCCGAGGTCCTCGTGCCGCTGAAGTCGGGTGAGGGCGGCTACCAGGCCGACGACCGGACCCTCGACGAGCTCGAAGGTGAAGGCCGCGTCGTCTTCCGGTACGTCGGCGAGAACCCCAACGGCAGCCGCAACAACATCGCGGGCATCACGAACGCCAGGGGCAACGTCGTCGGCCTCATGCCGCACCCCGAGCACGCGATCGACGCGCTCACCGGCCCGACGGACGACGGACTGGGGATGTTCCTGTCCCTCCTCGACGCAGTGCAGGTGAAGGCATGACCGTGGACACCGTCAAGAACGCCGAGAGCACCCCCGACCAGGAGCAGCCCTACAAGGAGCTGGGCCTGAAGGACGACGAGTACGCGCGCATCAAGGAGATCCTCGGCCGCAGGCCGACGGACGCCGAGCTCGCCATGTACTCGGTCATGTGGAGCGAGCACTGCTCCTACAAGTCGTCCAAGGTGCACCTGAAGTACTTCGGCGAGACCACGACCGACGAGATGAAGTCGAAGATGCTCGCGGGCATCGGCGAGAACGCCGGTGTGGTCGACATCGGTGACGGCTGGGCGGTCACGTTCAAGGCCGAGAGCCACAACCACCCGTCCTACGTCGAGCCCTACCAGGGTGCGGCGACGGGGGTCGGCGGCATCGTGCGCGACATCCTCGCGATGGGTGCCCGGCCGCTCGCGGTCATGGACCCGCTGCGCTTCGGCGCGCCGGACGCGCCCGACACCAGGCGCGTGCTGCCCGGCATCGTCGCGGGCGTCGGCGGCTACGGCAACTGCCTCGGCCTGCCGAACATCGGCGGCGAGGTCGTGTTCGACGAGACCTACCAGGGCAACCCGCTGGTCAACGCGCTGTGCGTCGGCGCGATGAAGGTCGAGGACCTGCACCTGGCGCACGCGTCCGGTGCCGGCAACAAGGTCATCCTCTACGGCGCGCGCACCGGCCTCGACGGCATCGGTGGCGTGTCCGTGCTCGCGAGCGAGACGTTCGACGACACGGCCGGCAAGCGCAAGAAGCTGCCGAGCGTGCAGGTCGGCGACCCGTTCACCGAGAAGGTGCTGATCGAGTGCTCCCTGGAGCTCTTCGAGAAGGGCATCGTCGTCGGCATCCAGGACCTCGGCGGCGCGGGCCTGTCCTGCGCCACGAGCGAGCTGGCGTCCGCGGGCGACGGCGGCATGCACGTGTGGCTCGACCGCGTTCCGCTGCGGGCCACGGGCATGACGCCGGCGGAGATCCTGTCCAGCGAGTCCCAGGAACGCATGTGCGCGGTCGTCGAGCCGCACAACGTCGACGCGTTCATGGAGGTCTGCCGCAAGTGGGACGTCATCGCCACCGAGATCGGTGAGGTGACGGAAGGCGACCGCCTGGTCATCACGTACCACGACGAGGTCGTCGTGGACGTGCCGCCGCGGACCGTCGCCCACGAGGGCCCGGTCTACAACCGGCCGATCCAGCGGCCCGCCGACCAGGACGAGCTGCAGGCCAACACGCCGGACGCCCTCGCGAAGCCCGCGAAGGACGAGCTGCTGGAGCTGATCAAGTCCCAGGCGGCCAGCCCCAACCTGGCCTCCAAGCGGTGGGTCACCCAGCAGTACGACCGGTACGTGCGCGGTGGCACGGTCCTGGCGCAGCCCAGCGACGGCGGCATGATCCGCATCGGCGAGGACACGCACCGCGGTGTGGCGCTCTCGACCGACTGCAACGGCCGCTACACCAAGCTCGACCCGTACGCGGGTGCGCAGCTGGCGCTGGCCGAGGCCTACCGCAACGTCGCCGCCACCGGTGCCACGCCGGTCGCGGTCACGAACTGCCTCAACTTCGGCTCGCCGGAGGACCCCGGTGTCATGTGGCAGTTCGAGCAGGCCGTGAAGGGCCTCGCGGACGGCTGCGTGGAGCTGGGCATCCCGGTGACCGGCGGCAACGTCAGCTTCTACAACCAGACCGGTTCCACGGCGATCCTGCCGACGCCGGTCGTGGGCGTGCTCGGCGTGATCGACGACGTGCGGCGCCGCATCCCCACCGGGATCGGGGCCGAGGCCGGCGAGACGCTGCTGCTGCTCGGTGAGACGCGCGCCGAGTTCGGCGGGTCGGAGTGGGCGCACGTCGTCCACCGCCACCTCGGCGGTCTGCCGCCGAAGGTCGACCTGCAGCGCGAGAAGCTGCTCGGCGAGGTCCTCGTCGCGGGTTCCCGCGACGGCATGGTCTCCGCCGCGCACGACCTGTCCGAGGGCGGTCTGGCCCAGGCCCTGGTCGAGACGTGCCTCATCGGCGAGACGGGTGCGCGGGTCTTCCTGGAGGGCGACCTGTTCACCGAGCTCTTCAGCGAGTCGGCCGGCCGTGTGCTCGTGGCCGTTCCTCGCACCGAGGAGCAGCGCTTCACCGACATGTGCACCGCGCGCGCTCTGCCGTGGCGCAAGGTCGGCGTCGTCGACCCGGAGTCGGGCGCCCTGGAGATCCAGGACCTCGGCTCGCTGCCCCTGACCGAGCTCCGCGAGGCCTGGGAAGCCACCCTCCCAGCCCTGTTCGACTGACGCTTCAACCGCACGCGGGGAGCTTTCGTACTCTCGGAGAGTACGAAAGCTCCCCGCGTGCGTTGAGCGGTCAGCGGGCGGCCAGGCGGGCCAGTTGGTCGTACTTGCCGTTGAAGAGGTTCTGGTCGCCGGGGAAGAAGCCGGCGGCCTGCCACTGCCAGATGGTGTGGAAGGTGAAGCCGGCCGGGAGCGGTCCGAGCTCGTCGGCGTAGCGCGCGATCCACAACGGGTGGTGCTCGCCGAAGTTGTACGAGCCGCCGACGCACTTGTTCCACCAGTTCGTGGACGTGTAGATCGCCGGATACCGTTTCGTGCGCGCGTAGACCGTGTCGCTGAACGAGCGCACCCACGTCGTCAGCTCCGCCTGGGACATGTCGTAACAGGTGTCGCCGTACGGGTTGTACTCCATGTCCAGCGCGGGTGGCAGGGTCTTGCTGTTCGGTGTCCAGCCCCCGCCGTTGTCGACGAAGAAGTTCGCCTGCTCGGCGCCGTCGGAGCGGTCGGGCAGCGCGAAGTGGTACGCGCCGCGGATCATGCCGACGCCGAGCGAGCCGTTGTACTGCTGGGCGTAGTCCGGGTTCTTGTAGTCGGTGCCCTCGGTCGCCTTGACGTAGGCGAACCGCGCACCCTTGGCCCACGAGTCCGCCCAGTCGACGTCACCCTGGTGGCTGCTGACGTCCATGCCGGGCACCTTGCCGTCTGCCGGTGGTGCTGCGGCCGTCCGGGTCCCCACCCCCTCGTGCCGGAGGATCTGTGAACCCGCGAAGTGGTCCGCGGAGCCCTCGGGCAAGGGCACCGCGGACGCGGGGGCCGGGGTCATCCCGGCGACGATCGCCGCAATGCTGATCAAGGTCCGCATGCACTAGATCGTGCGACCATTCGGCTCAGTCGGCCACCGGCTTCACCCGTCCAGGCGGGTCAGCTCCTCCGCGGTCAGCTCCAGGTGGGTCGCCGCTGCCGAGTCCGTGGTGCTCGCCGGCCGGGAAGCACCCGGGATGGGGATGACGACCTCGGACTTGGCCAGCATCCACGCCAGGCAGGCCTGGTGCGGGCTGACCCCGTGCGCGTCGCCGACCTCCTTGAACGGCCCGCTCAGCGCGCCCGCCTTGCCGATGCCGCCGAACGGGCTCCACGGCAGGAACGCGATGCCGAGCTTGTCGCACAGCTCCAGCTCCGGTTCGCTCGACCGGAACGACGGCGAGAACTGGTTCTGCACGGCGGCCAGCCGACCGCCCAGGACCTCGTTGGCCTGCACGATCTCCTCGGGGTTGAAGTTCGACACGCCCGCGTAGCGGATCTTGCCGTTGTCCAGCAGCTCGGCGAGCGCCCCGACCGACTCGGTGATCGGCGTCTTCGGGTCGGGCCGGTGGAACTGGTAGAGGAAGATCTGGTCTACACCCAGCCGCCGCAACGACCCGTCGACCGCCTTGCGCAGGTACTCGGGCCGTCCGTCGAGCGCCCAGCCGCCACCCTCGACGCGCGTGTGACCGCCCTTCGTCGCGACGAACACCTCCTCGGAACGACCGCGCAACCCCTCGGCGATCAGCTCCTCGTTGTGCCCGAAGTCGCTGTCGTCGAGCGAGTAGGCGTCGGCGGTGTCGATGAACGTCACGCCCGCGTCGAGCGCGGCGTGGATGGTCTCGATGGCCTGTGCGCGGTCCGGCCGGCCCTGGACCGACATGGGCATGCCGCCCAGTCCGATGGCGCTGACCTCGACTTCTCCGATTCGGCGCTTCTGCATGCCCTCCACTCTGCTCCACCTGCATTAAGCTGTCCAACGCAGAGAAGTGATCTCATTGAGCACCGCAGGTGATGAATCGTGGAACTCCGGCAGCTGGAGCACTTCGTCGCGGTCGCCGAGGAATCCCATTTCACCAGGGCCGCGCGGCGCCTGCACATCGCCCAGTCGGGGCTGTCGGCGTCGATCCGCGCGCTGGAGGTCGAGCTCGGCGCGCCGCTGTTCCTGCGCACCACCCGCCAGGTCGAGCTGACCGAGGCGGGCCGCGCGCTGCTCCCGGAGGCACGGCGCGCGCTGGGCACCGTCGAGTCGGCGCGCGACGCCGTGGCCGCCGTGCAGGGGCTGCTGCGCGGCACGTTGTCCGTCGGCAGCCTGCAGTGCCTGCACGTGGTGCACCTGCCGGCCGTGCTGGCGCGGTTCCACGAGCTGCACCCCGGCGTGGAGATCCGGATGCGCCAGTCCGGCAACGCCGAGCTGGTCGAGGACGTCCGCGCCGGGCGGCTCGACCTCGCCTTCGTGACGCGCCGGCCGAGGATGCCCGACGACCTCCGGGTGTCCACTTTGGCCAGTGAACCGCTCGTGCTCGCGTGTGCGCCGGAAAGTTCGTTCGCCGGTAAAGAAAGCGTCGAGCTGACCGAGCTGAGGGGGCAGGCGTTCGTCGACTTCAACGCCGACTGGGGCACGCGCGACGAGGTCGACCGCACCCTCACCGCGGCCGGGGTCGAGCGGCACGTCGCCGTCGAGGTCAACGACGTGCACTCACTTCTGGACTTCGTCGGGTTCGGTCTCGGGGTTGCGCTCGTCCCGCAGTCCTTCGCGGTCAAGCCCACCAGGGCGCACTTCGTCGGCCTGCGCGGGGACGTGCCCGTTGCCGAGACCGCGGTCGTCACCGGCCACGCGGTCAGCGCCGCCGCGCGCGTCCTGCTGGACGTGGTCGCCGAGGCGCGGGCGGGGCGCCTGCGCGCCGCCGGATAGCGACCAGCCCTCCACCGGCGTGCGCAGAGCGGTGCCGGGCAACAACCTCAGCTCGCCCACCTGCTCCGGCGGTGGCGGGTCGACGAGCGCCAGGAACGTGCCGACGGTGGCACCGCGGAAGTCCACCTTGCCGTGGAACGTGCACTCGGTGAACGCGAGCCCGCCCTCGAACCGCGCCTCCGGTACCGAGAGCCGGCCGTGGAAGGTCGAACCGGAGAACAACGCCCGGCTGCGCACGTGCAGCTCGCGGAACTCGGTGATGCCGTAGAACTGCGCGCGCCGGCAGACGAACCGGTGCACCCGCCGCCCGTCGAGCTGGAAGTACTCCAGCGCGGCACCGGTCAGGTCGAGGTCGTAGAAGTCCTTCCTGTTCCTGTCCCCCCACGACAGCAGGTCGCGGATCAGCCGTTGCGCGGTGCGGCGGACCTGCTGCTCGCGCTGGACCTCCGGGTCGACCGTGACGAACACCGTGTCCGGGTCCGCGCGGTCGTGCTCCCACGACGGGTGCTTGAACGGGCGGCGCAGGTACGCGCACAGCACGTCGAGCACGGTCTGCGTGTAGCGCGGCGTCGAGTTCGCGAGCCACACCAGCGCGTGCATCGCGCCCACGCGCACCTGGTCGGCCTCGTTGCCGAGCAGCTCGACCGAGCGCGCGAACCGCTCGTCGGCGACCTTGTCGCTCTCCAGCAGGTGCTTGCGGTCGTTGAGCCACAACGCGTAGACCGCGATGACGGCACCACCGGCGACACCGGCGGTCTTCACGACCTCCACCGCGGGTGCCTTGAGCCACCACAGCGCCACGGCGGTGCCCGCGGTGACGAGAGCGGCCGAGATGACGGCGAAGAGCCACTTCACGTCAGTTCCTCCACGTCAGCGGCAGGTCGGGCTCGTGGGAACGCCACGAGGGAGGCGGGGAGGGTGGGGAGCAGCACGGTCTTCTGGTGGTGCTTGCGCCGATCGGCAAGCCGCAGGAACCTCACGAGGTCCGCATTCTGCCAACGGCGCGATGTGCAACGCTGGCGGATCGGCCCAGGACGTGGGTGCGCGGATCCGACGTGGAGGTAGCGGTGGAGCGGCCGAACTGGGCACCGGGGGACATCGACCTGGAACGGCCGAGCGTCGCACGGGTCTACGACTACTGGTTGGGCGGTGCGCACAACTTCGCGGCCGACCGCGCGGTCGGGCAGCGGGCCCTGGAGGTCATGCCCGAGCTGCGCGACGTCATCCTCAACCACCGCGCGTTCCTGCGCCGGGTCGTGCGCCACCTGCTCGGCGCGGGCGTCCGGCAGTTCCTCGACCTGGGCTCGGGCATCCCGACCGTGGGCAACGTCCACGAGATCGCGCAGGGCACCGACCCGGCCGCGAAGGTCGTCTACGTCGACGTCGACCCGGTCGCCGTGGCCCACAGCCGGTCGCTGCTGAACGGCAACGGACGGGTGGCCGTGCTGCAGGCCGACGTGCGTGACCCGGCGGCCGTGCTGGGCTCGCCCGAGGTCGGCGGCCTGCTGGACTTCGACGAGCCGATCGCCGTGCTGATGATCGCGCTGCTGCACTTCGTGTCCGACGAGGAGGACCCGCTGGGCATCATCGGCGGGTACCGCGACCGGCTCGCACCGGGCAGCCACCTCGCCATCTCCCACGCCGGGTACGAGGCGGACGAGGAGACCGGCTCGTACCGGGCCGTGCGCAGCGTGTACGACCGCGACGTCACCCCGATGACGTACCGCAACGAGGCTGAGTTCACCCGTTTGTTCGACGGGTTCGACCTGGTGGAGCCGGGTGTGGTGCGGTTGCCGGCCTGGCGGCCCGAGTCGCCGGACGACCTGAACGGCTCGCGAACGCCCTTCCCGGCGTTCGGCGCGCTGGGCCGGAAGGCGTAAAGGTGACTGCGCACGGCAACCGCCCGTATGCTGCGCGTTCGTGGCGTTAGGGCCGAGACGATGACCGAACGGGTTGACCACCGGGTGCGCGACGACCGCTCTCCCTCGGACCCGGCCGTGTTGGCCGGTGCCGAGTCGTTCGCGCGCAGCTGGGCGACGGCCGTCATCGGGTCCAGCTACGTCCCCATGACCAGGGCCGAGGTCGCCCAGCACCTGCAGGACCTGACCGTGCTGCTGGTCGAGGCGCTCTACGCGAGCCCGTTCCGCACCGAGCCCGGCTACGAGATCGGCTCCCGGCTGGTCGACGCGCACTTCACCGGCACCGACACCCTCGGCCGCACGGTCCAGCTGCTCGGTGACGACCTGCTGGCCGAGCTGGGCGCGGCCGGGGACACGCGGTTGCGGTCCCGGCTGGCCGCGCTGCAGGGCGCCCTGTCCGCCGGGTACGCCCGCGCGCTGCGGGAACGCACGCTCGCCGAGCAGGAGGCGATCAGGGCGGCCGTGCTGGACGCCCGCGACCAAGCCGAGGCGGCGCTGCGGGCCTCGGAGGCCCGGTTCCGCGCCATGTTCACCGAGGCCGCGATCGGCATCGGCATCGCCGCCATCGACGGCCGGATACTGGACGTCAACCAGGCGTTGCAGGACATGCTCGGCTTCAGCGTCGAGGAGATGCGCCAGTACAACGTGCGCGACCTCATGCACCCCGAGGACGCGGGCAGCGTGTGGCGGCTCTACGACCAGCTCATCGCGGGCGAGTGCGACCACTACCGGGCCGAGAAGCGCTTCCACCGCGCCGACGGCGAGCAGGTGTGGACGCACCTGACGCTGTCGCTGGTCCGCGACGACCACGGCGAGCCGCAGTACCAGGTGGCGATGATCGAGGACGTCACCGACCGGCACCTGCTGCAGAACCGGCTGCGCTACCAGGCGCTGCACGACCCGCTGACCGGGCTGCCGAACCGGGCGCTGTTCCTGGAACGCCTCGGCCGGGTGTTCAACAACCGCGGCAAGCACCAGCGGGCCGGCCTCTGCTACCTGGACCTCGACGGTTTCAAGGTCATCAACGACTCGCTCGGCCACGACGTCGGCGATCAGCTGCTGGTCGAGGTCGGGCGCAGGCTCGACCACTCGGTGTCCGGCGAGGGCAAGCTGGTCGCCCGCATGGGCGGCGACGAGTTCGTGATCCTGGTCGAGGGCTCGTCCGGTGAACAGGACATCGTCGACGTGGCCGGCCGGGTGCTGACCGAGTTGGAGGCACCGATCCGCATCGCCGGCCACGAGCTGTCGGTGTCGGCCTCGATCGGCATCGTCGAACGGCAGCTGTCCGGCACCACGGCCGCCGACCTGATGCGCGACGCGGACATCACGCTGTACTGGGCGAAGGCCGACGGCAAGGCGCGCTGGGCGTTGTACGACCCGGAGCGCAACGCCCGCGAGGTCGCCCGCTTCACGTTGTCCGCCACGATGCCGCGCGCGTTGGAACGCGACGAGTTCTACGTCGAGTACCAGCCGCTGGTGCGGCTGGAGGACTCCACGGTCGTCGGTGTCGAGGCGCTGGTGCGCTGGCAGCACCCGGAGTTCGGGCGGCTCGCGCCGGACCGGTTCATCGAGCTGGCCGAGGAGACCGGGCTGATCGTCCCCTTGGGACGGTGGGTGCTGCGCAAGGCCTGCGAGGAGGCGCGGCGCTGGCTGGTCGAGTTCGGTGACGCGGCACCGTTCGTGTCGGTGAACCTCGCCGTGCGCCAGTCCCGCGACCCCGAGCTGGTGCGGGACGTGAAGCGCATCCTCGACGAGTGCGCGCTGCCGCCGCACCACCTGCAGCTGGAGCTGACCGAGTCGGCGATCATGGGCACCGCCGACGAGCCGTTGGAGGCGCTGCGGGCGTTGTGCGACATGGGTGTGCGCATCGCGATCGACGACTTCGGCACCGGCTACTCCAACCTGGCGTACCTCAAGCACCTGCCCGTGCACGAGCTGAAGATCGCCGGTTCGTTCATGGAGGGCCTGCGCGCCGAGAACGAGGAGGACCCGGTCGACGCGCAGATCGTGGCCACGCTGGTGCAGCTGGCGCACGCGCTGTCGTTGGGCGTCACCGCCGAGGGCGTCGAAACGCCTGCTCAGGCCGCACGGCTGCTGCGGCTGGGCTGCGACACCGGCCAGGGCTGGTTCTTCGCGCGGCCCGGTCCGCCCGAGGACATCGACAGCCTGCTGCGTGGTGATCTCTAGGTCGGGGAACTCCGAGTGCCATGAAGATCCTGGCGCTCGTCGTGCTCCTTCTCGTGGCGGTGACACCGGTCGTGCACGCCGCTGAGGTCGTCCCCCTCCCCGCGGACAAACAGGGGTTCGGCACGGCCAGAGGTGGCAGCCCGGTGTGGTTCACCCTCGGCCACCAGGGCCTGTCCGAGGTCTTCCACCCCGACCTGAGCACCCCGGCGACCCGCGAGACCCGGCTGCTGGTCGACGGCAGGCCCGGTCAGGCGCGGACCGAACCCGCCGACGACCGGTCGTTGACGTTCCGGCAACGCTTGCGCGGTGAGGGCTGGCACGCCGTGCTCACCTACGTCACCGATCCGCAGCGTGCGGCCGTGCTGGCGGACGTGGAGTTCTGGGCCAAGCGGCCGATGAAGCTGACGATCGACCACGTGCCGATGAAGGGCGCGAGCACCGTCGAGAGCACGCTGCCCGCCGAACCCGTGCGGCACGCTCGTGGCACGTTCGCCGTCGGGTTCGGCGACGGTGTCGCACGGGCGGCGCTGAACCGTGATTTCCGTGTGGTGGCACGGGAGTACGCACGCGGCTGGCACCAGTACCTGGACGGGTTGAAGCGGCCGAGGTCGGCGGACCGGCGGCTCTACGACATGTCCGTGATGGTGCTGGCGGCGACCGAGGACAAGACGCACCCCGGTGCGTCCATCGCGTCGCCGAGCTTCCCGTGGGCCTTCGGGTCCGATCGGGAGCTGGCACCGGAGCTCGGCCCGTACGCGCTCGTGTGGCCGCGCGACCTCTACCACGTGTCCACCGCCATGATCGCCGCCGGCGACCGCGGGTTCGCCGAGCGCTCGCTGGACTTCATGCTGCGCGAACAGCAGGAGCCGGACGGCCACCTGCCGCAGAACACGCGGGTCGACGGCACCCCGGTGTGGCTGAAGGTCCAGCTCGACCAGACCGCGGCACCGCTGCTGCTGGCGTGGCACCTGGACCGGCGTGACAGGTCCACAGTGGACGCTCTGCGCCGTTCGGCCGACTACCTGCTGAGCTACCCGGACGCGCCGTTCAGCGAGCAGGAGCGGTGGGAGAACCAGAGCGGGTACTCGCCGGCGACGATCGCGTCCGCGGTCGCGGGCCTGGTGTGCTTCGCGGACCTCCTGCGGCGCAACGGGGAGAACGCCGACCGCTACCTCGCCGCGGCCGACGCGTGGCAGCGGCAGGTCGAGGGCTGGACCGCGACGAGCACCGGCCCGTACGCGCCCAAGCCGTACTACCTGCGCGTCACCAAGGACGGGAAGCCCGACCAGGGCACGAAGTACAACCTCGGTGACAACAACCCGACCGACATCGACCAGCGGGCCGTCGTCGACCCGAGCTTCCTCGAACTGGTGCGGCTCGGCGTGCAGCGCGCCGACGACCCGGTCATCCGCAACACGGTCGCCGTGGTCGACGCGCAGCTGAAGGAACAGGGCTACTGGCACCGGTTCACGCAGGACGGCTACGGCGAGACCGCGGACGGCCGCCCGTGGGGCATCAACTGGCCGGAGCCGACCCGCACGTACGGGCGGCTGTGGCCGTTGCTCAGCGGTGAACGCGGCGAGTACGAGCTGCTCGCGGGCGACAAGGCGAGTGCAGCCAAGCGGTTGCGGGAGGTCGCGGCGACGGCGAACAGCGGCCTGATGCTGCCCGAACAGGTGTGGGACGGCCGGGGCACGCAGTCGGCGACCCCGCTGGCCTGGACGCACGCCCAGTACGTGCGGCTGGCGTGGTCGCTCGACCGGGGCGAACCGGTCGAGCGACCTGCCGTGGTGGTTGAGCGGTACCTCAGCTGACCGACTTCTTCGCCACGTTGTGGCCGGAGACCTCCACGACGGGCCGGGCGGACCCGAGCGACGAGGACCGGTACTCGGCCTTCAGCGCCAGGGTCTCGCCCGGCCACAACGTCACGTAGTTGTCGCTCCACCGCGTCGGCAGCACCTCGGCACCGCCGGTGCCCTTGCGCAGCGACGCCCGCACGAAGAACGCCACGGTGCTGCCGGTGTTCTTCAGCGTCACGGTGGTGACCTGCCTGTCGTCACCGGCGGGTGCGGTCGACACGGTCGAGGTGACCGTGCCCGGCTTCAACGCGTTGAGGCCTTTGAGGTCCGCGTACCCGGACTGCGGCGTGTGGTACCAGGTGGAACCGCCGTAGTTCAGCGTGTCGGGCTTGGTGGAGAGCCAGTAGACGTTGCGGTCCACCACCTGGCCGGCCGCGTCCTTGAGCAGCAGGCGCACGAAGTACGTGGTGGACAGCCCGGACGGCTGCGGCAGCGCGCCGGCCTTGGTGGGACCGTTGGCCGCCGCGGTCACGGTCCGGGTCTCGTCGGCCTTCTGCGTGCCGTCGAGGTTGAACAGGGTGATCTGCAGCCGGTGGCCGGTGGCCGGGTGCAGGCTCGTGTTCATGACGGACAGCGACTTGTCGTCGTAGGAGTACTGGGCGTGCAACGGCCGCAGTCCCGCCTTGGCGCCGAAGTACGACCCCGCGGTGGCGAGGTAGTAGTCGTACAGGTGCCAGTAGAGCGTCGGCCAGGCGTTGTTGAGCATCCAGTAGATGACACCGGTCGACGGGTTGGTCGCGTCGCTGAAGTTGTCGCCGAACGCCTCGAACTGCGCGCGGTTCGTCTCGTAGTTCGCGAGCTGCGCCTTGCGGACCAGGTCCTCGGCGTTCGCCGGCTTGCCGTAGCGGTTGTCGAGCGCGGTGCCCCAGAACGTCAGCTTGTCGAACGTGGCCGACGGCGACAGGTGGTACTGCGTCGCGTTGTAGTCGGTGAGCCTGGTGATCTCGGCGGCGGACAGGAACTTCTTCAGCTCGTCCATCTCGGGGATGGTCGCGCCGGGGCCGATCTCGGAGGCGAACCCGGCCGCGCCGCCGAGCTGCTTGGTGTGCCAGTAGACCGGCGGCTCCCACCAGTACGGGCCGTCCATCTTCATGCCGGGCTTGCCCAGCTGCGGCGAGCCGATGTTCTTGGCCGACGAGATGACCGGCAGGTTCCACTCGGCCCGCTGCAACGCGTCGAGGTAGGTCTTCTCCAGGCCGGCGCCGGGTGCGGCGTCGGAGCCGATCATGAACCCGATCATGCTCGGGTGGTTGCGGATGCGCCGCGCCTCGCTCTCCGCGGACTCGCCGGCGACCCGGTCGTCCTCGGCGTCGAACGAGTCGTACCGCTCCCACTTCGAGCAGCACTCCCAGCCGGTGAGGATCATGATGCCGCGCTGGTCGGCCAGGTCGTAGAGCTCGTCGTTCTCCGGCTTGCCCTCCAGCCGGAGGGTGTTCATGCCCATGGCCTTCACGAGGTCGAGCTGGTCCTCGACGTAGCGCACGTCCGTGCGCAGGAACAGGTCCGAGGCCCAGCCACCGCCGCGCACCAGGAACGGCTTGCCGTTGACGGTGAACTGCCGTCCGGTGCCGCGGAGGCTCGACGACACCTCGCGGACGCCGAAGGTGGTCTTCGCGCTGTCGGACGCGGTGGTGCCGACGTTCGCGGTGAGCACGGCCTCGTAGAGCGGCTGCGCGCCCATCTGGAACGGCCACCACACCCGCGGGTCCCGCAGGTCCTGGGTGAACGTCACGGTCCTGGTCTGGTTGGCCGCGAGCTGCACCCGCTGCTTGAGGACCTGACCGGCGACCGCGGCGGTGACCTCGGTGGTGACCGGCTGGCCGGTGTTGTTGCGCGCGTCGACCTTCGTGGTGATCTTCGCGCTGGTCAGGGCCGGCAGCGGCAGGTCGGTGTCGACGCGCGGGTTGCGCAGCGAGACCGGGCCGCTCGGTTCGAACGTGACGTCGCGGAAGATCCCCTGGTTGCGGTCGGGCGGCAGCTGCGCCCAGTCGATGAAGTGGATCAGCAGTTCGTTCTGCGGGTCGGCCGGCGTCGCCTTGATCGCGAGCGCGTTGTCGCCCTTGCGCAGCAACGGCGTCACGTCGAACTCGTGCGTCGGGTACGCGCCGACGACCTGGTCGGTGCCGGCGACCTTGCTGCCGTTCAACCAGATCTCGCCGCGGGCGATGATGCCGCCCTTGAGCCGGAGGAACGTGTGCACGCCCGGCTGCGGGTCGGCGCTGAACACCTTGCGGTACCACCAGGCGACCTTGAAGTCGCCGGCGTCGACCTGCTTCATGTTCTCGGAGAACCGGACGTCCGGGTACCGGCCGTTGGCCACCAGGCCGGCCATGACGGTGGACCGCGCGGGCACCGTCAGCCACCCGGTGTCCGGATAGGCCGGTCCGGAGATCACGTCACCGGCCTGCGCGGCCCTGGCGCTGCTCTGCATGCGCCAGTCGGGGACGGTGGAGGCGGTACCGGGCCGTGCGGTCACGGTCAGCGCCGCTCCCGTGCCGGGCACCGGACCCGCGGCCGCCGTGGTGGGCACCAGCAGTGCCAGCCCCACGGCCGCCACGACCAGTGCCGGTAGTGGTCGGTTGCGCAGCATGTCGCTCCTCGACGCATCGGGGCGGCGGCGCTCCGGGTTATCGTAAAGAAGGTTTCCTTTCAGTGGGGTCACCGGCAATGGGCCGTGCGGGTGACTCGGCTCACCGCAATCGCGACACTCCGCGTTCGGCGATCCGATACGTTGACCGTCATGCGTCGCGTGGTGGTCCCGTTCCTGCTGGCAGCGGTCCTGACCGGGTGTTCTTCCACCGAACCCGGCACCCCCTCCGCAGGCGGGCAGACCTCGACCGGCACGCAGACCGGGACGTCTGCGAAGAGCGCACCGGTGAACCGCCCCAGGGCCGTCGACCTGCTGGCGCTCGACCCGTGCACGCTGGTGACCCCCGAGACCAGGACCGCGCTCGGCATCCGCAGCGTGCAGCCCGGCACGCCCGATGCCGACTACGGCGAAGGCAGCAGGGGGTGCGGCACGAGCTACGAGGACCGCAAGTTCCTCTGGAGCATCGACACCGTGGTCAACGGTGGCGCCGACCGGCTGAAGAGGACGGTCGGCCAGGCGACCGGGCTGACCGAGCTGGAGGTCGCCGGGTACCCCGCCTACCTCGCCACCGGCCGGTCCGGGAACAGGACGGCCCAGTGCGAGGTCTTCCTCGACGCCAACGAAGGGCAGCTGTTGAGGGTTGCGGTGACCGCCGGTCTGGGTAATGACTCCACGGCGGACAGCGCGTGTGAGAGGGCCAAGCCGCTCGCGGAGGCAGCGGGGTCGGCGCTCCGGGCGAAGTGAGCAGAACTACTCGCTTTTACCGGGAACCGGTCACCCGCGTCATGCATCAGAGCTAAAGTCGTTCCAAATGCACACGCGGCCCCGATCCTGAGGGCCGTACTGAGGAGGGTGTGCCGTGCATCTCGCGGATGGTGGGGGTACTTCGTCGCCTCCGGAGTTCGGTCAACGCAGGCTGAAGGTGGACCCGTCCGCCATTCCCCAGGCGAGGGCGGCGTTCGAGCGCGCGTTGGACGAGTTCGAGGCCAAGATCGAACGTTCGTCGGACGCGCTGCCCACCAGGCCCTGGGCCGGTGACCCGATCAGCAGCGAGACCTCCAAGGCGTTCAACGAGCAGACCAGCGAGAAGGCCCTGGCCGCGTTGGTGTTCTACAAGAAGCAGCTCATCGGGGTCATCGACCAGCTCCGCGCGATCGAGGAGCAGTACCGCATGGTCGAGGGCGACAACACCGCCCTCTGGGGAAAGCACCTGCAGGGCTGAGAGGAGGGGACTGACCGATGAGCGACCACCGCTTCCAGGGGTACGCACACCCCGAGCTGTACAAGATGATCAACTCCGGCCCCGGCGTCTCCGCCTCCATCCCGGTCGAGGGCGGCTGGAAGACGATCGCCGCCTCGCTCGCGGAGATCAACGAGAACCTGCACGCCGCGCTGGCGAAGATGGGCGCGGACTGGGAGTCCGACGCCGCCGACGCCGCGAACGCCGCGCTGTCGCCGCTGGCGGAGTGGGCCGGGTTCGCGAACCAGGGCGCCACGACCATGGAGAGCTCGGCACGCCTGCAGGGCGAGTTCATCGCCGAGGCGCGCAAGAAGATGCCCGAGGTCGTCCCGATCACCGCCGAGAAGCCCGGCTTCCTCGACTTCGCCGGTGGCGCGCTGACCGGTCCGGCCGGCATCGCGCACGTCATCGGCCAGCAGCGCGACCACGAGCGCCAGGAGGCGGCCGCCGACAACGCCGCCGCCCAGGCCGTGAAGGTCATGGAGGACTACCAGGCCGACAGCCGGTGGAACTCCTCCACGCTGGGCGAGTTCCCGGACCCGCCGCAGATCGTCATCGACACGCCGCCGCCCGGCCAGACGGGCACGCACAACCAGCACGTCGGCTACACCCCGACGGGCGTGAGCTCGCCGACGGGCACCGGCACGAACACGGGCACGACCACGCCGTCGTGGACCGCGCCGCCCACCGGCACGGTCTCCCCGACGCCGACGTGGACGCCGCCCGGTGACACCACGCACACGTCGTGGACGACGCCGTCGACGACCACGACGCCCCCCACGACCCACCTCCCGCCGACGACCCTGCCGACGCCCGAGCCGAAGCCGACCCCGACGCCGGGGCCCGGTCCGGTCTTCACCCGCCCGGCCACGGGCGTGCCCGGTGGCGGCCGCAGCGGTCCCGGTGGCACCGGTGGCGTGCGCGGTGGTCAGCTCGGTGGCGGCAAGGCGTTCGGCCCGATGTCCGGGTCGCTCGGTGCCTCCGGCCAGGGCGTCGGCGCCGGTCAGGGCGGCCTGAAGGCCGGCGTGCCCGGCATGGGCCCCGACGCGCTGCGCCCCGGCGGCATGGGCGCTGCCGGTGGCCCCGGCGGTGCCGCGGGCAAGGTCGGTGCCGCCGGTGGAGCCGGCATGGGCGCCGGTGGCGCGCACGGTGCCAAGGGCGAGGGCGAGGACGACATCGAGCACAAGGTGGCCGACTACCTGGTCGAGACCGACGACGTGTTCGGCGACGACCGCATGATCGCGCCCCCGGTCATCGGAGGCCTGTCGGAGTGAGCCTGTTCGGCGGCCCGGCGGAGAGGGAGCCGATCACCCTGTCCGCCGAGGAGTTCGACGTGGTGTGGGAGCGGCTGAACGTCGGTCCCATGCCGCTCGTGCTCAAGGTCCCCTCACCTGGCCGGACGCGGGACGAGCGCATCGCGCTGGAGAACCGCGTCCACCAGCAGCTGGACCACCGCCGGCTCGGCAACTCCCGCGGCCTGTCGGCCGAGCTGGACGGTCTGCTGCGGATGTTCTCCAAGCCCGAGCGGGAGGCGGACGGCCGCCTCTGGCTCGGTCACGGCCTGCGCGTCCTCGCCGTGGCGAACGGCGACCACGGCGCGCTCGCGACGTTGCGGGACGACCAGCTGACGTTCCAGCCGTGGGCGGGCTCCGGCCTGGCCGCCGCGGTCCTGTCGGTGCTGCCCCAGCACCCCGCAGGCACCGGCCTCTCGGTCACGCTGCCGAGTGCGGACATCGAGAAGGCGGCCGCGCGGACCGACGGTTCACCGAAGTCGATGGAGGCCGCGTTCCGCGGCATCGGCCTGCGCGAGGACGACGCGAAGGCGCTCGTCACGATGTTCACCGGCGTCGTGCGGACCGGGAACTTCGGCGCGGCGGCCCGCGACAGGTACGGCAAGCGCTGCCGGCCCGACCGCGTGATCTCGTTCTTCGACACCGAAGAGGGCCGTTACCTGCAGCAACGCCGTTCCACCAACGGCCAGCCGCCGTGGAGCACCTTCACGCCGACCGACGCCCGCCGGTTGATGCACCAGGTGGACGAGCTGGTCGCGGAAGCAGTGCGTTCCGCAGCGGACTGATCTCTGGTTTGATCTGACCACCGCCGCCGTGGCCAAGACCCCTTGGAGACGGCGAAATGAACATCGACAGACGGCAGTTCCTGGTGGCTGCGGGGATTGCGGTGGCAGGGACACCGGCGTTGACGGGGACGGCGTCCGCCGAGTCCTCCGCCTCGCTGTGGCAGGAGTTCGTCGCCAACCCGTACGACCACCCGCAGCTCCCCAACGTCGCCTACGCGGGCCACCGCACCGGTGAACGCCCGCCCCGCCGCCCGGTGCTGGCGAACGTCCTGTTCTTCGGCGCACGCCGCGACGGTTCCGCCGACGCCGCGCCCGCGATCAACAGGGCGGTCGAGTTCGTGGGCCGGTTGGGCGGCGGCACCGTCCTCGTCCCGCCGGGCCGCTACCGCATCGACGACATCATCCGCATCGGCTACGACAACGTCGTGCTGCGCGGCGCGGGCAGTGCGAAGACGACGTTCTACGCGACCCGGTCGCTGGAGCAGATCATCGGCATCAACCGCAGCCGTTACGGCTCGGAGAACTCGGCGTGGAGCTGGGCGGGCGGCCTGGTGTGGGTCTGCCACCGCGACCGCTACCGGCCGCTGGTCGAGGCGATCCAGGCGAAGAGGTGGCCGTTCGAGGGCTGGACCGGCAACGAGCTGGAGCAGGGCTCGGTGCTGACCGGGATCACCGGCTCCGCACCGCGCGGTGCGTTCGTCGTGACCGTCGCGGATGGACGGTCGATCCACGCGGGACAGCGGGTGCTGTTGCGGCTGGACGACTCCGAGTTCTCGCTGCCCAGGCACATGTGCGGCGACGTGCCCGGCACGACGTCCTACCGCTGGGACGACAAGACGAAGCTGTTGTCCTACTTCCCGTTCCTGTGGCCGGTGCGGGTGGAGTGGGTGCGCGGCAACAGGGTCAAGCTCGCGCAGCCGTTGCCGCTGGAGCTCCGGCCCGAGTGGAAGCCGCGGCTCACCACCATGGCACCCGTCGTCACCGGCGCGGGCGTCGAGGGCATCAAGATCGAGATGTTCCGGGTGCCGACCCCGAAGCACCTGCAGGACAAGGGCTACAACGGAGTGGCGTTCCAGTGCGCCTGGGACTGCTGGGCCGACGACGTGCACGTCCACGACGTCGACAACGGCTTCCTCCTGGTGTCCGCCAAGGGCATCTCGCTGCTGAACACCCGTGTCTCCGGCCGCGGCCACCACCACGCCTACGCCACCCGCGAGCAGTCCCACGACAACCTCACCGACGGCTTCGTGATCGAGGCCCCGTCCGAACCGTCCCAGGCGGGAGCGGGCAACCACGGTCTCAACGTCGAGGGCCTGTCCTGCGGCAACGTCTGGACCCGCGGCAGGATGGACCACGACGTGTTCGACACGCACCGCGGTCTGCCGTTCGGCAACGTCCGCACCGAGATCACCATCAACAACGTCGGCGCCCACGGCGGCAGCGCGGACGCGGGCCCGTTGTACGGCGCCCGGTTCGCGCACTGGAACGTCACCGTGACCAACCAGCGCGCCGGCAACGTCCGCATCGACCAGGTCGCCCCGTGCAGCGCGACGGTGGCGATCTCCGAGGTCCGCGACTTCGGCCAGGTCGACAAACCGGACTTCACCGAGTCGCTGAACTCGCGGCTGGAGCTGTACGGCACGACGGACGTGGTGCCGCGCAACCTCTACGACGCGCAGCGGCGCCTGCGCGGCCGCTGAGCCCGAGCCGGACCGGTCGGGCGGTGCCGCGTCACGACCGGTCCGCTGCCGCAGCTCGGTGCACTCGGGTCCGTCCTCCGCCACCCGCCGTCGGCGAGCGCTCGTGGTCCGGTCAGGTGGGGCGGGCCGATGAGGGCGCGGTGGGTCACGGCAGCGCGATCTGCACGTGCAGCCGGTCGGGCACGGACAGGCCGAAGCCCGGCCGGTCCGGCACCCGGCCGGCCTCGCGCGCCCCGACCAGTGACGTGGCCGGGTCGTCGAGGCGGAGCTCGACGCCGAACGCGAGGCTGTCGAGGACGAACTGCGGCACCTGGTCCCAGGTCCGGGCCGTCACGACGACGTGGCGGTTCGGGTCGAGGGGTTCGCCGGGGCCGTCGAGCAGCTGGAAGCCGGTGAGGTCGCCGAGCACCGTCGCGAGGGTGCGCAGCGTGGTGGTCTTGCCGGTGCCGGGGCCGCCGACGATCGCGCCGTGCCGCAGCTCGCCGGTGAACGACGGGACGAGCACGCCGCGGCGTTGTTCGTAGGGCAGGTCGAGCACGCCGATCGCGCCCGGCGGCAGCACGTCCAGGGTGGGCGTGTCGCCGGTGGTGTGCAGCGGCGCCAGGACGATCTCGTGCGCGGGCGGGCCGCCCACCAGCACGTGCGGCAGTGCCGCGGCCATCTCGTCGAGGTCGAACGCGGGGGTCGCGTGCGGC
This sequence comes from Lentzea sp. NPDC037011, assembly GCF_055607425.1. Classification (NCBI taxonomy): domain Bacteria; kingdom Bacillati; phylum Actinomycetota; class Actinomycetes; order Pseudonocardiales; family Pseudonocardiaceae; genus Lentzea; species Lentzea sp. NPDC037011. The sequence continues at coordinate 466,341 of NZ_JBVJRT010000001.1, forward strand.
CACTCGGGGAGCTGGAGCGCCAGCTGCGGCGGGAAGGCGTCGCCGGAGAACAGCATCCGGATGCCGAGGGTGCGCCCGGCCCTGACCAGCGGTTCCAGCACGTTGCGGTAGCCGCGTTCGATCAGGATCTCCGCGGTGTCGACGCAGATCAGCAGGTCCGGCAACGGTTCGAGGCCGGCACCCGCCGCGCGTGCGGCCCGGTAGTCGAGGCTGTTGCGGCACCGGGCAACCCGGTGGATCAGCTCCTGGCGGCGGTTGAGCTCGCCGTGCAGGCCCGCGGTGAAGCGGTCGAACCACTCGTCGTCGTCCTGGCCGGTCAGCTCGAACGTCGTGTGGCCCGCGTTCGGCAGCTCGCCGAACACGTCGTTGTCCTGCATGTCGAGGAACGCGATGTTCAGGTCTGCCGGCGAATGCGTGACCATCAGGCCGAGGAGCGCGCTCTGCAACCATTGCGAGCGCTGCTCGAACGGGCCGAGGTACGTGCCGCTGTAGCCGTGTCCGTCCACGCTGATGTCGAGGTACACGGGCCAGCCGTGCTCATCCGTACCGAGAGCGGTCTTGAAGTCACTGCGCTGCCACTTGTCGTGCAGGTCGGCCGAAACCCCGTGCAGCGCCAGGAAGTCCGTCGCCTCGCCGTGCAGGTGCCTGCGCAGCCGCCGGGGCAGCGTGTCCCAGTCCCGCGCCGTCACCACGGTCTGCACGCCCCGCCCTGGACCGAAGGCCGCGACCCACTCCACCGTCCGGTCGAGCTCCGGGTCCATCTCCGCGCACAGCGCCCAGTCGTCGACCAGCAGCACCGCACCCGACGGCGCGCCCCGCTCGAACCAGTCGAGCAGGCTGCGGCACCCCGACTGGTCGGCCGGGTCGAAGCTCGCCGAGACCGGTAACGGGTCGGCGCCCCGGCCGATCCGGTAGACGGACAGGTTCGGCGCGGCCGCCAGCGCCGCCGCCAGCCGCTCCCTCGTCGCCAGCCTGGGGCCCACGACGGCGAAGTTCCTGATCACCGCCCAGATATACCAACAGCACCAAATCGGCTGCTCGCACTTCGCTAATCTGGCCCGCGTGCCAGCCAAACCCGTCGACCCCGCGCAGATGCGCGCCGCGGTCGAAGCCGTCCTGCCCTGGCTGCACGGCACCGCCGACCAGCCGGAACGCCCCGTGCTCGCCGCCGCCGTGCGCCTGAGCCTGCGCACCCTCGAACAGGTGGCACCCGGCCGCAGCGTCGAGGTCCGCGTCCCGCCGTTCGCCGCCGTGCAGTGCGTCGAGGGCCCCCGCCACACCCGCGGCACGCCCCCGAACGTCGTCGAGACCGACGCCCGCACCTGGCTCGAACTGGCCACCGGCGCCTTGACCTGGCCCGACGCGGTGGACACCGCCCGGGTCACCGCGTCCGGCACCCGAGCCGACCTGTCCGCACTGCTCCCGGTCGTGAGGTTCCAGGACCCGGTCTAGAACCACGACCCGATCGTGTTGCCGATGCCCTTCACGATCCCGACGCCGCCCTCGACGACATCGCGGCCCAACTCCACCGCGTTGCCCACGGTGTCCGCCACGACGTCGACGGCGTCGCTGCCGACCTCCTTGGCGGTGTCCCAGGCGTGCCCGGCGGCACCGCCCCAGTTGCCGTTCGACACGTCCTCGACGACCCGGCCGCCGCCGTTCCAGAGGTCCTCGCCCATGTCGGCGACCTCCTTGCCGGTGTTGACGCCCCAGTCGATGATCGGACCGGCCACCGGCAGGTCGGAGCCGGGCACCTCGACCGGGGTGGGCGAGTCCTGCCAGCGTTGCGAGCTGATCTCGTCGCCGCGACCGGTGGCGATCTTCGCGAGGTTGTCGAGCGACTCGGAGTTCTTGTCGAAGTAGGCCGAGTGCGCGTAGTCGACCTTCGCGTCCGTGGCGGTGCCGAACGTCTGGGCGCCGAACGACGAGTCGTAGGGGCCCGTGGACGAGCCGTCCTTGGTGAACCAGTCACCGCTGGTGGCCTGCACGACCGGGTCGTGCTCGGTGCCGCCGACGTACACGTGGCCGCGGCCGGCGGAGAGCTGGTCGACGGTGGAGGCGCCGACGCCCGGCGAGCCGACGAACGCGATGTCGTCGGCCCTGAGCCCGTTGTCCATGGCCGAGTAGCCGACGACGGTGCTGCCGTAGCTGTGGCCGATCACCGTGACGTGGGCGCCGGGGTTCGTGGTGCGGTAGCCCTCGACGTCCTTCGCGAGGATCGCCGCGCCCTCCTGGGCCTGCGCCGGGTCGTTGACCTGGCCGATCGCGAACTCCGGCGCGTCGTAGCCGAGCCACTGGATCGCGGCGCCGTCCGGTCCCATCGCCGCGCTGAGCTGCGCGGCCTGGTGCTGGCTGAAGGACGTGAGCGTCGACGTCGTGCCGGGCACGCACACCGCGAGGTTCTTCGCGGTGTCCGGGTTGCCGTAGGACACCGCGAGGGCGCCTTCCTTGGCACCGGCGCCGTCCGGGCTCCAGTAGAGGACGTAGGGCTGCTTGCCGTTCGCCTTGCCCAGGTCCCTGGCGTCGGTCAACGCCTTGGCCGCGTCGTTGGAGTTCTTCTCCCGCCGGGCCGCCTCGTCGTACTGCGCCATCAGCTGGGAGCCCTGCGGGTCGTTGCGCAGTGCGCGCTGGCCCTCCGCCGACTTCGGGTCGACGCCGAGCTCCCGCGCGCGGTCGGCGAGCTGCTGCCCGAGCTGTTCGCGCTGCTGCTTGAACCGGGCCTGGTCCTCGGGGATGCGCTTGCGGTTGGCCTCGTCGAGCACGTCGGCCGGCAGGCCGCGGAGCTGGCCGAGCTCCTGGTACCTGGTGTCCCGCAACGCCTTGCGCTGGTCCTCGCTGAGCGAGTTCCACCAGGCGGCGACCGCCTTCGGGTCGGTTCCCGGCGGCGGCACCGGCGGCAGCGGTCCACCCGCACCGCCAGCGCGCTGGGCCGCCCGGCTCCAGCCGCCGTCGGTCCGCGCGGACTCCTCGAAGCCCGGCGGGATCTTGGCGAGCGCACCCGCGTAGGAGCGCAGCACGGCGTCGTAGCCGGTCCGCACCCGGTCCAGTGCGGCGTTGACCTGGTTGGCCAGCTGGCGCGTCTGCTGCTCGTCGAGACCCGGTGGGCGGCTGCGCCACACGCTGATCGCCTGGTCGGCGGCGCCGCGCATCTGCCCGTAGGCGCGGGAGGCGGCCTGCACGATGTCCACGCCGGCACCGAGGCGTTCGCGGACGGCTTTCGTGGCGGTGGAGGACAGCTCCGCACGCGCGGTGAACTTCGCGGCGCTCTCGCCGACCCAGCTGCTGACCGCGGTCCTGCCGCCGTTGACGACCGACTCCCCGGCCCTGCCGACGGCGCTGATCGCACCGGTGATCGGGTCCGCGGCGGCGGCGATGCGGCTGACGTCCCCCGAGGCGAGCCGGCCGTACAGGCCCTCCGGATCGGTGTAGCTCACCGGCCGCCCCCCAGTCCGTTCATGATCTTCGTCAGGAACGACGCGTGGTCGTCGTCCGTGCGCTGGTAGGCCTCCGCGTTCGACACCAGGCCCTCGGCGGCGTCGGTGAACCAGGCCGAGCCGCGCTGGAGGTCCTGCGAGTGGGTGCCGACGAACCGCGACAGGGCGTCCGCGAACTCGGCGGCCGCGTCCACCTCGCCGAGCGCACCGGCGTCGAGCTGGAGCATCGAGATCATCTCCGCTGCCTCCCGCACCGCGTCGGAGCCGTTGCCGAACTCCTTCGACGCGGTTCGCAGCAGCTCTGGCTCAACGCCGAACATCGCCACCCCCTGGTTGGTCGTCGATCCATGCGACGCAGGAGCATCATGACCGGTTCCCCACTCATGCGAAGACCGTTTCGGGCACGATGACGCGCATGGTGCAGACAGGGTGGACGGCCCAGCGGTGGACCGCTGTGTTCATCGAGCAGGCGGAGATGTTCCGCAAGGCAGTGGCGGACGCGGACCCGGCGGCGGAGGTGCCGACCAGGCCCGGCTGGACCGTGCAGGACCTGGTCATCCACCTCGCGCGCTTCCTCGAGACCTCCACCGCCTACCTGCGCACCGGCAGCCGCAACCCGATGGCGCCGCCGCCCGCGCCGACCGGGCTGTCCCCGCTCGAGTACCTCGACCTCCAGCTCGTGGCCGCGAACGAGATCCTCACCGCGGTGCCGGGCAACCGCCCGGTGTGGACCTTCTCGCCGTCCGCCCCCGACCTCGCGTGGGTCTGGCACCGCCGGATCGCGCACGAGACGGTGCTGCGCCGGTTCGACGCGCAGACGGTCGTCCGCACGCTCGTCGGTACGGACGCCGACCTGTGCGCCGACGGCATCGACGAGGTGCTGACCACGATCGTCGCCGCCAAGCTCGACGGCGACTCGCCTGCCGTCCTGTCCGGCACCGCCGTGGTCCGGCCCACCGACGTGCCCGAGTCGTGGCTGATCTCCTTCACGCCGGGCGGGGTGCCGGACGTCCGCGCGGCCGCCCCCGGCGAGGAGGGTGACGCCGGGGTCACCGGCGAGGCCGAGCTCGTCTACTTCTGGCTGTGGAACCGGATGAACCTCCAGGACATGACCGGCGACCGGGCCGTGCTGGACGTCCTGCAGGTCGGACGGGGGCACTGATGCGCGAGCTCACCGCGGTCCTGCTCGGCTGCCTGCTGCTGTCCGGGTGCGGTGCGTCCGGCTGGGAGGGCCAGCTGCGCTACCGGATCGCCTCGATCGACAGGTCGACCCCCACCGAGTTCCTGGACCTCGAACTGGTGGGCGACGCACCCGAGGGGGTGCTGTGGCAGGACGGCCTCACCCCCAAGTCGCTGATGCCGAGCAACGTCAGCGGTGACGTGGCCGTGGGCGACGAGGTGGTCTGCACGGGCACCCAGAAGAAGGGCAGCCCGTTCGCGGACTGGCAGAAGGGCACCGAGCTGAGCGGGTGCCGGAAGGCCTGACGCGCGGCCGGGAAGTACACGATCGGGGTGTCGTCCCGGCGAACTCGGTGCGAACCGAGGTCGCCGGGTGCCGGAAGGCATGAGTTTCATCACCTCAACGGGGGTGCGATGGGGGTGAACAGGCCCCTGCTCCACATACACTCGGGTAGCAGCCAGCCCCGTCGTGAGGGAGCCAACTCGGTGGTCGCCGACCATTCCCAGCCCGAACAGGAACCTCGTGAGGAGTGCGGCGTCTTCGGCGTCTGGGCTCCTGGCGAGGACGTCTCGAAGCTCACCTACTACGGCCTCTACGCCCTGCAGCACCGCGGTCAGGAGGCAGCGGGCATCTCGGTCGGTGACGGCGCGCAGGTGGTCGTCTTCAAGGACCTCGGGCTCGTCAGCCAGGTCTTCGACGAGCAGGTCCTGCAGTCGCTGAAGGGCCACGTGGCCGTCGGCCACTGCCGTTACTCCACCACCGGGTCCACGACCTGGGAGAACGCGCAGCCGACGTTCCGCACCACCGCCGCCGGGTCGGGGCTCAGCCTCGGGCACAACGGCAACCTGGTGAACACCGCCGAGCTGCGGGAGAAGGCGCGGGAGCTGGGTCTGACCAGCCGCAACGGCGCCACCACCGACTCGGACATCCTCACCGCGCTGCTCGCGCACGCGGCGGCGGACAAGGGCATCGAGCAGGCGGCCATGGAGCTGCTGCCGACCGTCCGCGGTGCGTTCTGCCTGGTGTTCTCCGACGAGAGCACGCTGTACGCGGCACGGGACCCGCACGGCGTCCGGCCGCTGGTCCTCGGCCGGCTGGAGCGCGGCTGGGTCGTCGCGAGCGAGACCGCGGCGCTGGACATCGTCGGCGCGAGCTTCGTGCGCGAGGTCGAGCCGGGTGAGCTGATCGCGATCGACGGCGACGGGCTGCGGTCCAGCCGGTTCGGGAACCCCGAGCCCAAGGGCTGCATCTTCGAGTACGTCTACCTGGCGCGGCCGGACACGACGATCTCCGGTCGCAGCGTGCACGCCACGCGCGTCGAGATCGGCCGCCGGCTCGCCAAGGAGCACCCGGTCGAGGCCGACCTGGTGATCCCGGTGCCGGAGTCCGGCACGCCGGCCGCGATCGGGTACGCGCAGGCCAGCGGCATCCCGTACGGCTCGGGCCTGGTCAAGAACGCCTATGTCGGCCGGACGTTCATCCAGCCGTCGCAGACCATCCGGCAGCTGGGCATCCGGCTCAAGCTGAACCCGCTGCGCGACGTCATCCGCGGCAAGCGCCTGGTCGTCGTGGACGACTCGATCGTGCGCGGCAACACCCAGCGCGCGCTCGTGCGCATGCTGCGCGAGGCCGGTGCGCTTGAAGTGCACGTGCGGATCGCGTCGCCGCCCGTGAAGTGGCCGTGCTTCTACGGCATCGACTTCGCCTCGCGGGCCGAGCTGATCGCCAACGGCCTGGACGACGACGGCATCCGCCGCTCGGTCGGTGCCGACTCGCTCGGGTACGTGTCGCTCGAACAGCTCGTCGCGGCGACCGAGCAGCCCAAGACGCGGCTGTGCTCGGCGTGCTTCGACGGCGAGTACCCGATCGAGCTCCCGGCGGACGCGCTCATCGGCAAGCACCTGCTGGAGGGCCTCAAGGGCGTGGCGGGCTCGGCCGCTCCCGTCCTGCCCAACGGCTATGGTGCCGAGGACGCACTGCGTCGCCCCTGAGGCCTCCAGAACAAGTGGAAGAAGTTGACGTGACCGACAGCGCCAAGGCCACCTACGCCGCAGCCGGAGTCAGTATCGCCGCAGGTGACGAGGCGGTGGAGAAGCTGAAGCCGTGGGCGGCCAAGGCGCACCGGCCCGAGGTGCTCGGTGGCATCGGCGGGTTCGCCGGCCTGTTCCAGCTCAAGCTCGACCGCTGGAAGGAGCCGGTCCTCGCCTCCTCCACGGACGGCGTCGGCACCAAGATCGCGGTCGCGCAGGCGCTCGACAAGCACGACACCGTGGGCATCGACCTGGTCGCCATGATCGTGGACGACCTGGTCGTGTGCGGCGCGGAGCCGCTGTTCGTGCAGGACTACATCGCGGTCGGCCGGGTTGTGCCGGACAAGATCGCGGCGCTGGTCAAGGGCATCGCCGAGGGCTGCGTGCAGGCCGGCTGCGCGCTGCTCGGCGGGGAGACCGCCGAGCACCCCGGCCTGATGGGCGACGACGACTACGACATCTCCGGCACTGGCGTCGGCGTGGTCGAGCAGTCGAAGCTGCTCGGCCCCGACCGGGTCCGCGACGGCGACGTCGTGATCGCGATGGGCTCGTCCGGCCTGCACTCCAACGGCTACTCGCTGGCCCGCCACGTGCTGCTGGAGATCGCCCGCATGCCGCTGGAGGGCCACGTCGAGGAGTTCGGCCGCACCCTCGGCGAGGAGCTGCTGGAGCCGACCAAGATCTACGCGAAGGACTGCCTCGCGCTGATCGCCGAGACCGAGGTCCGCGGGTTCTCCCACGTCACCGGTGGTGGCCTGGCCGCGAACCTGGCCCGCGTGCTGCCGGAGGGCCTGCACGCGAAGCTCGACCGCGGCACCTGGACGCCCGCCCCGGTCTTCCAGCTCATCGCCCAGCGCGGCCGGGTGGAGCGCGAGGAGATGGAGAAGGCGTTCAACATGGGCGTCGGCATGGTCGCCGTCGTCGCGCCGGAGGACGTCGACCGCGCGCTGGCCGTGCTGACCGCGCGCCACGTGCCGTCGTGGGTGCTCGGCGAGGTCACCAGGTCGGAAGAGGGCGGCGCCTCGCTCGTCGGGGACCACCCGCGTTTCTGATCTCCCGAGGCAACCTCCCGGGGTCGCCGCCGCGTACTAGGCGGCGACCGAGGAGGGGCACTTGGACCGGGACCGCGAGTTCGGGGAGTTCGTCGACGCACGCGCGCTCGTCATGCGCCGCACGGCGTTCCTGCTGTGCGGCGACTGGCACCGTGCCGAGGACATCGTCCAGAACGCGTTGATCAAGCTCTACGTGGCGTGGCCGCGGGTGCGCAGGGACAGCGTGGACGCGTACGCGCGCAAGGTGCTCGTGCGCACGTCGATCGACGAGTCCCGGCGCGGGTTCTTCCAGCGCGAGCGGTCCGTCGACGCCGTGCCCGAACGCGCGGCACCGGAACCGTCGACCGCCGACCTGGACCTGCGCCAGGCGCTCGACGCGTTGCCACCGGGGCAACGCGCCGTCGTAGTGCTGCGGTACTGGGAGGACCTGAGCATCACCGAGACCGCCCGCATCCTCGGCAGGACGGAGGGCACGGTGAAGAGCCAGGCGGCCAAGGGACTCGCCGCGTTGCGCGACCTGCTGGTCGACGAACCGCAGTCGGGCATCCGCCGCAGCGAGGTCATCAGAGCGGGCAGGACGAAGCTCGCCCGCCGCCGCACCGCCATCGCGGGCGCGCTCGCGTTCGTGCTGGTCGCGGGCCTGGGCGGGGTGGTCGTCGCACTCCGGCCGCAGCTCACGGCGAGCGACAGCGCGGGCAGCGCGGTCTCCGGCACGATCGACCGCAACGCCCAGCTCACCGCGGTCCTGGGCGCCGCGGACGTGATCCCGGCCGGGGTGACCGTGCGGGACGTCCCCGGGGTGCCGGGACGTGCGCTGCAGTTCTTCGACCTGGACAAGAGCCGTCGCGCCGTGGCGCTGCTGGACGACGCCCAGGGCACCGGCGCGTTGACGATCGAGCTCACCCGCGGCAACGCCACGGACATCAGCACGTGCTTCGAGCCCGAGGTCGCACCGTGCGAACTGCGCGAGGTCGGCGGCATCAAGGTCCGGTCCAGCATCGCGGGCAGGCCGGACGGCGTCCACCTGTACCAGGTGGAGGCGCTCCGGCCGGACGGCACGTTCGTCAAGGTCATCAGCGTCAACGTGGGCGAGTTCCGCACCAACGTGGCCGGCGCGCCGAAGCTGGACGCCCCGACGTCCCGGCCGGCGCCGCTGCCCGACCGCGAGACGCTGATAAAGATCGCGACACTTCCGGGCCTGACCTTCTAACCTGGAGGCATGAACGACGTGACCGTGACTCGGACGCTGGTGCTGCCGGCGGCCGAGTTGCGCGAACGTTTTTCCAGGTCGGGTGGCCCTGGCGGGCAGGGCGTGAACACGGCGGACAGCCGGGTGGAGCTCAGCTTCGACGTCGCCGGCTCGCCCACGATCCCCGAGCACCTCAGGCGCCGCATGCTCGACCGCCTGGCCGGTCGGCTGGTCGACGGCGTCCTCACGATCGCCGCCTCCGAGCACCGCGCCCAGCTGCAGAACCGCGCCGCCGCCCGCGAACGCCTCGCCGCGATCCTGCGCGCTGCGGCCGCACCCCCGCCGCCGATGCGCAAGCCGACCAAGCCCACCAGGGGCTCGAAGGAACGCCGCATCGCGGGCAAGAAGCGCCGGGCACAGACCAAACGCGGCCGCTCAGGCTCCTGGGAGTAGTGCATAGATCCGTTCCGGTCGGCCGGTTCCGCCGTACCGCAACCGCACCTCCGCCCGCCCCGCCGACACGAAGTGCTCCAGGTACCGCCGCGCGCTCACCCGCGCGACCCCCGTGGACGACGCGCACTCCGACGCCGACAACCCCTCCGGGTGCGCCCTCAGCGCGTTCTCCACGAGCCGCGCGGTCTCCGGCGTCAACCCCTTGGGCAGCAACGGTTTCGACGACGGTCGTGCACCGAACACCTGGTCCACGTCCGCCTGCCCGGCCGTTCCGAGCCGGTCGAGCTTCTCGTGCAGCGACGCGAAGTGCGCGAGCTGGTCGCGCAGCGCGTCGTAGTCGAACGGCTTGATCAGGTAGTGCAGGACGCCGCCGCGCATCGCACCGCGCACGGTGTCCACGTCGGTCGCGGCCGTGATCACGATGACGTCGACGTCCTCGTTGGCGCGCAACGACTTCAGCACGTCGAGTCCGCTCATGTCCGGCAGGTAGACGTCGAGCAGCACCAGGTCCGGTTTGAGCGTCGCCACCAGCCGCAACGCGTCCGCGCCCGTGTGCGCGACGCCGACGACCTCGAAACCGCCGGTGCGCGCGACGTAACCGCTGTGCACCTTGGCCACCATGAAGTCGTCGTCGACGACCAGCACCCGCTTCACCAGGGCAGCCTTGCCGTGAACACCGAGCCGGACACGCTCACCGACCCGCCACGCCGCAGGCACGCCCGCCGGATCAGCGCGAGCCCGAGGCCGCGTTCCCCGTGCGATGCCGCCTTGGTCGTGAACCCGTGCCGGAACACCTCCTCGGCCAGCTCCGGTGCGACTCCCGGGCCGGAGTCGCGGACCACGACCTGGACCTCGTCGTCCACCTGCACCACACCCACCTCGATCCACTTCCGGTCGCCGTTCAACGAGCTCAGCGCATCCAACGCGTTGTCGACGAGATTTCCCAGCACCATCACCAGATCGGCGGACAACGCCTCGTCGGTGCGGCCCAGCACGCTGTCCGGCGCCATCCGCAGCTCCGTGCCGCGCTCGGCGGCCAGCGACGCCTTGGCGATCAGCAGCGCGGCCACGGCGGGGTCGCCGATCGACGAGCTGACCTCGGCCCGCCACTGGTCCTGCGCCGAGCTGATCCGGTGGATGTAGTGGGTGACCTCGTCGTATTCCTGGAGCGAGATCAGCCCGGCGATGGTGTGCAGCCGGTTCGCGAACTCGTGCGCCTGCGCCCGCAACGTGTCCGTCGCGTGCTGCGAGGCGTCCAGCTCGTGTTGCAGCGCGAGGAGCTCCGTGCGGTCCCGCAGCGTCACGACCGCGCCCGCGCCCTCGATCGGCATGCGGTTCAACGTGAGCACGACGCCTTGGCGCAGCACGAGCTGGTCGACGCCGGTGGCCCGCCCGGTGAGCACGTCGCGCAGCCGGTCGTTGAGCTCCAGCTCCTCCACCGCCCGCCCGACCGCGTCGCCCGGCAACGCGAGCAGCTCCCGCGCGTGGTCGTTGACCAGCGTGATCCGGTCCTGCGCGTCGAGGCCGACCACGCCCTCCCTGATGCCGTGCAGCAACGCCTCGCGGTTCTCGACCAGCGCGGTGATCTCGTGCGGTTCCAGCCCGAGCGTCTGGTTCTTCACCCGCCTGGCCAGCAGCAGCGACCCGGTGACGCCGATGACGAGCGCGATCAGCAGGTAGCGCAGCGCGTCGACCGGCTGGTTGAGGGCGCCCGCCCAGATGCCCGGCTCGCGCACGCCCGCGACCACGATCCCGTTGACCCCGCGGGTCTGCGGGTCGAACACCGGCACGTGCGCCTCGATCGAGCCTCCGGCCGTGCCGACCCACGCCCTGCCGTCGAACGCGGTGGTCGTGGTGTCCAGAGTGGACCCGACCTGGGCGGGGTCGGGTGAGGTGAGGACGCGCCGCTGGAGGTCGACGACCAGCACGTAGGTGGCGCCGGAGAGGCCCCGCGCGGTCTCCGCGGCCGGTGCCAGCAGGTCGCGGTTGCCCATCTGCGTCTGCACGACGTCCGTGGCGGCCACGTTCTCCGCGACGGAGAGCATCCGGCGTTCCTCGTTGGAGCGGAAGTTGCGGCCCGTCTGGACGACGGTCAGCGCGCCCACCGCGAACAGCAGGCACAGGACCACTACGAGTTGCCACACGAGCAGTTGGCTGGCCAGGGAACGGCGGCGGCGCATGAAACCTCCCGTGACCAGAAAGACCGAAAGAAACCTTAGAAGCGCAAGAGCGACATCCAGGTTTACACCAGAGCAACATGTCCAACCACGCGGACGAGAGGCGGGGATCACAGTGTCGGTGAAGGTGTGGGTGGCGGTGGCGACGGCGTTGCTCGCCGTCCTGCTGGTGCCGCCGTTGCTGACGCCGGGTGCGGACAGCGGCGACACGAACCAGGTGCGGGCGCTGCGCGTGCTCGTGCCGAACGCACCGGGCGGCGGCTACGACATCACGGCGCGCACCGCGGCCAAGGCCATGGAGGACGCCGACCTGCTGCGCAACGCCGAGGTGTTCAACCTCCCCGGCGCCGGCGGCACGGTCGGGCTCGGCCGCACGGTCGGCGAGCGCGGCAACGGCAAGCTGATCATGTCGATGGGCCTGGGCGTGGTGGGCGCGGTCTACACGAACAAGTCGCCCAACTCGCTGCTGGACACCACCCCGATCGCGAAGCTGATCGAGGAACCGGACATCGTCGTGGTGGCGAAGGACTCGCCGTACACGTCGATGCAGCAGCTCGTGGACGCGTGGAAGGCCAACCCCGGCACGGTCACCGTCGGCGGCGGATCGGCGCCGGGCGGTCCCGACCACCTGGCACCGATGTTGATCGCGAAGGCCGTCGGGCTGCCGCCCAGGACCGTCAACTACATCCCGTTCGACGGCGGCGGCGAGCTGCTCGCGAGCGTCCTCGGCGGCAAGGTCGCGTTCGGCGTCTCCGGCGTCGGCGAGTACCGCGACCAGATCCAGGCCGGCACGCTGCGGGTGCTCGCGGTGACCAGCAAGGACCGCATCCAGGGCATCGACGCGCCGACGTTGCGGCAGGCGGGGGTGGACGTCGAGTTCACCAACTGGCGGGGCGTCGTCGCACCGCCGGGCATCGCGCAGGCCGACCGCGACAAGCTCGTCGACCTGTTCGAGCGGATGCAGAAGACGCCGCAGTGGTCGGAAGCCCTGCAGCGCAACGGGTGGACCGACGCGTTCGCACCGGGCGACGAGTTCGGGACCTTCCTCGACAACGAGAACAAGCGGGTGGCAACGGTGCTCAAGGACTTGGGGCTCGCATGACGACGAAGACGGAGGAGCGGCCTCGGGCACGGCCGGGTGCCTGGCTCCGTGAACGGTCCGAGCTGGGCATCTGCGCCCTGCTGGTCGTGCTCGGCGCGCTGGTGCTGACCGACGCCGTGCAGATCCCGACCGACTTCGCCCAGCGCGGCCCGGTCGGCCCGAAGGCGGTGCCGGTCCTGGTCGGCTCGCTGCTGCTGGTCGTGGCGGTGCTGCTGGCCCGCGACGTGCTGCGCGGCGGCCGCGGTGAGGCCGAGGGCGGCGAGGACGTCGACCTGACCGCACCCGCCGACTGGCGCACGGTCTTGTTGCTGTGCGGTGCCTTCCTCGCGAACGCCGCGCTCATCGGCGTGGTCGGCTTCCCGATCTCCGGCGCGGTCCTGTTCTGGGGCGCGGCCTACGCGCTCGGCAGCCGCAACCTGGTCCGCGACCCGCTGATCGCGGCCGGCATGTCGGTCGCGACCTTCCTGGTGTTCAACAACCTGCTCGGCGTCCCCCTGCCCGGTGGCCCGTTGATGGAGGTGTTCTAGGTGGAACAACTGCTCGACGGCTTCGCGACCGCGCTGACGCCGACACACCTGCTGTTCGCGGCGATCGGCGTGCTCCTGGGCACCGCGATCGGCGTCCTGCCGGGCATCGGCCCGGCCATGGCGGTGGCACTGCTGCTGCCGGTCACCTACGGCATGGAGCCGACCGGCGCGTTCATCATGTTCGCGGGCATCTACTACGGCGGCATGTTCGGCGGCTCGACGACGTCGATCCTGCTGAACACACCGGGTGAGAGCGCCGCGGTCGTCGCCGCGTTCGAAGGCAACCCGATGGCCCGCAAGGGCAGGGGTGCGCAAGCGCTTGCCGCGGCCGCGATCGGCCACTTCACCGGCGGCATCGTCGGCACGCTGCTGATCGTGCTGCTGGCCCCGTTCGTCGCGAAGCACGCCGTCGACATCGGTGCACCGGACCTGTTCGCGATCATGGTGCTGGCGTTCATCGCGGTGACCTCGGTGCTGGGCGCCTCGCGCATCCGCGGCGTGGCGTCGTTGCTGATCGGCCTCACCCTCGGGCTGGTCGGCCTGGACGAGATGACCGGCCAGCAGCGCCTGACGTTCGGCTCGCTGCACCTCGCGGACGGCATCGACATCATCGTGGTCGCGGTCGCCCTGTTCGCGGTCGGCGAGGCCCTCTGGGTGGCCGCCCACCTGCGCCGCAAGCCGTTCGAACCGATCCCGGTCGGCCGCCCGTGGCTGTCCCGCGCCGACCTCAAGCGCACCTGGAAGCCGTGGCTGCGCGGCCCGGTGATCGGCTTCCCGTTCGGCGCGATCCCGGCCGGCGGCGCGGAGATCCCCACGTTCCTGTCGTATGTGACGGAGAAGCGCCTCTCCAAGCACAAGGACGAGTTCGGCAAGGGCGCCATCGAGGGCGTCGCGGGCCCGGAGTCCACGGCCTCCGCCTCCGCCGCCGGCACCCTCGTCACGATGCTGACCCTGGGCCTGCCCACCACGGCGGTCGCGGCCGTCATGCTCGCCGCGTTCCAGCAGTACGGCATCCAGCCGGGCCCGCTGCTGTTCCAACGCGAGTCCGGCCTGGTCTGGGCGTTGATCGCGTCGCTGTTCATCGGCCTGACCCTGCTGCTGGTGCTGAACCTGCCGCTGGCACCGGTGTGGGCGAAGCTGCTGCGCATCCCGCGGCCGTACCTGTACGCGGGCATCCTGTTCTTCGCCTCGGTCGGCGCCTACGCGGTCAACGCGGACATCTTCGACCTGCTGCTGATGTTCGTGATCGGCCTGCTGGGCTTCGCGATGCGCCGCTACGGCCTGCCCGTTCTGCCGGCGATCATCGGCGTCATCCTCGGCCCGGCGGCCGAACAGCAGATGCGCCGCGCACTGCAGCTCTCCGACGGCTCGCTCACCGGCCTGGTCAACACGCCGATGGCGATCGTCGTCTACGTCGTGATCCTGCTGATCGTGTTCTTCCCGCTGCTCCGCCGCCTCCTCCCCACCCCAACCCCTCCTGCTGCTCCCTCTCCCCAGCACGAGAAAATCGACGCCTGAGCAGGGCACGCGGGGACCTTTCGTACCCTCCTGGGGTACGAAAGGTCCCCGCGTGCCGTGAAGGCGGGGTCAGCCGTGCGTGGGGAAGCCCAGGTTCACGCCGTGCTGCTGCGGCCAGCGAGCCGTGATCGCCTTCGCGCGCGTGTAGAACCGCACGCCCTCGGCGCCGTGCACGTGCGTGTCGCCGAACAGCGAGTCCTTCCAGCCGCCGAACGAGTAGTAGGCCATCGGCACGGGGATGGGGACGTTGATCCCGACCATGCCGACCTGCACCCGCCGCTGGTACTCGCGCGCCGCCAGCCCGTCACCGGTGTAGATGGCGGTGCCGTTGCCGTACGGGTTGGCGTTGACCAGCGCGAGCGCGTCCTCGAACGTCTCCGCGCGCACGACGACGAGGACCGGCCCGAAGATCTCGTCGGTGTAGACGCTCATGTCGGGGGTGACGTGGTCGAACAGCGTCGGCGCGAGCCAGAAGCCGTCCTCGTGGCCCTCGGGTGCGTGCCCGCGGCCGTCCACCACCAGGGACGCGCCCGCGGCCTCGCCCGCGTCCACGTAGGACCGGACGCGGTCCCGGTGCGCGCCGGTCACCAGCGGGCCCATCTGCGCGGACGGGTCGGTGCCCGGCAGCACGGACGGGTGCAGGTCGCGGGTGCGCGCGGCGATCTTGGCCACGAGCTCGTCGCCTGCCGGGCCCACCGCCACGACCACCGAGATCGCCATGCAGCGTTCGCCCGCGGAGCCGTAGCCCGCGGACACGGCGGCGTCGGCGGCCACGTCGAGGTCCGCGTCCGGCAGCACGACCATGTGGTTCTTCGCGCCGCCCAGCGCCTGCACCCGCTTGCCGGCCGCCGTGCCGCGCGCGTACACGTGCCGGGCGATCGGGGTCGAGCCGACGAACGAGGCCGCCGCGACGTCCGGGTGGTCGAGCAGGGCGTTGACCGCGAAGGCGTCGCCCTGCAGCACGTTCAGCACGCCATCGGGCAGGCCGGCCTCCTGGAACAGCTCGGCCAGGCGCACCGACGCCGACGGGTCGCGCTCGGACGGCTTCAGCACGAAGGTGTTGCCGGTCGCGATGGCGATGGGGAACATCCACATCGGCACCATCACCGGGAAGTTGAACGGCGTGATGCCCGCGACCACGCCCAGCGGCTGCCGCAGCGAGTACGCGTCCACACCGCGCGAGACCTGCTCGGAGTGCTCGCCCTTGAGCAGCTGCGGGATGCCGCACGCGAACTCGACGACCTCCAGCCCGCGCTGCACCTCACCGGCCGCGTCCGACAGCACCTTGCCGTGCTCGGCCGTGATGATCGCCGCGAGCTCGTCGCGCGCCTCGTGCAGCAGGTGCCGGTAGGCGAACAGAATCCTGCCGCGGGTCGACAGCGACGACTCCGACCACGACTGCGCCGCCTTCAGCGACGACGACACCGCCAGGTCGACATCGGCCTGCTCGGCCAGCACGACCTGCGCCGACACCGCACCGGTGGCCGGGTTGAAGACGTCGGAGGTCCGGGACGACACCCCGGTGGTGCGGGCGCCGTCGATCCAGTGGGGGATGGTGCTCAACGCGGTCCTCCTGGGGGAGCTGTCGTGTTCCGGACTACGAGGGAAGGGGTGAGGAGATGGCGCACGGGTTCGGTGCGTCCGTCACGAACCCGTTGCAGCAGCGCGGAAGCGGCCAACCGGCCGAACTCGGCGCGGGGCTGGTCGATCGTCGTCAGCGAGACGTGCCGCAACGCCGCCAGCGACGTGTTGTCGTACCCCACAACGGAAACGTCGGCAGGTACGCGCAACCCGGCGTCCTCCAGAGCCGAGATCGCGCCGACGGCGTTGAAGTCGTTGCACGACAGGATCGCCGTGGGCAGGGCATCTGCTTCAAGCAGCCCGCGGATCGCCCGCGCGCCGGCCGCATCGGTGTACTCGGACGGCACGACCTGCGGCACCAGCCCGTGCGCCTCCATCGCGGCGACGTACCCGCGCCGGCGGGGCCCCGCCTGGGTGCCCTCGCCACCGTCCAGGTGCGCGATCCGCCTGTGCCCCAACGACACCAGGTGGTCGACGGCCAGCCGGGCGCCCACCTCGCCGTCGTCGTTCACCGTGTCCACGGTGGACATACGGGACGAACGGGCCACGAGCACGACCGGGAGTTGTTCGGCCGCCTTGGAGATCGCCGTCGCGGGCACGACCGGCGACAGCAGGACCAGGCCACCGGGGCGGAACGACAGCAGCGACTCCAGCGCCCTGCGCTCGCGGGTGGGTGAGCGGCCGCCGGTGTTGATGATGATGTCGAACCCCTGCTCGCGCGCCACCTCGTCGATGCCGTCCACGACCTCGGCGAAGAACGCGTTGTGCAGGTCGGACACCATCACGCCGAGCACCGTCGAGGTGCGCGAGGCCAGCGAGCGCGCCATGGCGTGCGGGGAGTACCCCAGTTCCTCCGCTGCCTTCAGCACCGCGGTGCGTCGCGCCTCGCTCACCTTGGGTGAATTGCGCATCACCAGTGACACGAGGGCGCGGGACACGCCCGCGCGCAGTGCGACGTCTTCCATCGTCGGCCTGACCACCGGCAACACCTCCCCTCACGTCACGGGCGGGAAACGCACCCTTGACACCCGTGTGACGCAAGCTACAGCATTAGAGCGCTCCAACCAATAGAGCGCTCTAACACATCAGGTCGATGAACAGGGGAAACCTGCGATGCGGATCGGAGTAGCGGGTGTCGGCAGGATCGGCACCATGCATGCGACCAACCTCGCCGCACTGGATCGGGTGGACGAGGTGCTCCTCTTCGACCCGGTGCCCGGCAGGGCAGCGCAGGCGTCGGCGGGCCTCGCCGGGACCACGGCGGTGGACGACCTCGACACGCTCCTGGGCAGCGTCGACGGCGTCCTGCTCGCCACCCCGACGAACACGCACCCCGAGATGCTGCGCGCGGCCATCGCCAAGGGCGTTCCCACGCTGTGCGAGAAGCCGATCGCGAGCGACGTCGCCGAGATGCGCGCGCTGGTCGCGGACGTCGAGAAGTCCGGTGTGGAGGTCCTCGTGGGCTTCCAGCGCCGGTTCGACCCGGCGATCCACGAGCTGCACCGCCGCATCCGCGCGGGTGAGGTGGGTGACGTCTACCTGGTCAGGGCGATCGGCAACGACGCCACCCCGCCGGACTTCTCCTACCTGCCCGCGAGCGGCGGCATCTTCCGCGACCTGCTGATCCACGACCTGGACTGCGTGCCGTGGCTGGTCGGCGAGCCGGTCGTCGAGGTCTACGCGAGCGGGTCGGTCCTGGTGCACCAGGCGTTCGCCGACGCCGACGACGTCGACAACGCGGTCGTGCTGCTGAAGTTCGCCGGTGGTGCGCACGCCACGCTGGCCGGCGGGCGGCACGACCCGGTCGGCTACGACCACCGCATCGAGGTGCTGGGCAGCAAGGACTCGCTGGTCGCGGGTGTCGACCCGCGCACCCCGCTGAACTCGCTGGAGCCCGGCGGCCACGTGGCCGGACCGGACGCCTACCCCGGCTTCCCCGAGCGCTTCCACCGTGCTTATGTCAACGAGATGAAGCTGTTCACGCAGGTCATCAAGGGCGAGGTCGCGAACCCGTCGCCGGCGGGGCAGAGTTTGATCAGCCTTCGCCTGGCCGAAGCGTGTGAGCAGTCGCGCCGCAGCGGCGCACCGGTGCGGATCGAGGGGAACTGAGGACATGGCGAAGATCGCCGGAGCACCGATCTCCTGGGGCGTGTGCGAGGTGCCGGGCTGGGGTGACGTGCTCCCGTCCGGGACCGTGCTGAGCGAGATGCGCTCGCTCGGCCTCACCGCGACCGAGCTCGGCCCGCCCGACTACCTCCCGGCCGACCCCGAGCAGCTCAAGACCCTGCTCAAGAGCCACGAGCTCGGCCTCGTCGGCGGCTTCCTGGCCGTCCCGCTGCACACCGGCGCCCGGTCCACCCTGGACGAGACCGACCGGGTCGCCGCGATCCTGGCCGCTGGCGGCGCCGAGGTGCTCGTGCTCGCCGCCGCGACCGGCCTCGACGGCTACGACGAGACGCCGGAGCTCAGCGACGACGAGTGGGACACCCTCGTCGGCACCTGCGCGAAGATCCGCGAGATCGCCGCCGGGCACGGACTGCGGACCGTGCTGCACCCGCACGTGGGCACCCACGTCGAGCGGGAGGCGGAGGTCGACCGGTTCCTCGCCGACTCCGATCTCCAGCTCTGCCTGGACACCGGCCACCTCCTCATCGGCGGCACGGACCCGGTCGAGCTGGCGCGCCGCTACCCGGACCGGATCGGTCACGTGCACCTCAAGGACGTGCGTGACGAGATCGCGGCGAAGGTGCGCAGCGGCGCGCTCAGTTACACCGATGCCGTGGAACAGGGCATCTACGTGCCGCTCGGGGACGGCGACGTGGACGTGGAAGCACTGGTGAAGTCCGTCCTGGAGGCGGGCTACACCGGTTGGTTCGTGCTTGAGCAGGACACCCGGCTCAAGCACGGAGGTCCCGTGGACAAGCCGCTCCAGGACACCGCGCGCAGCCTCGCGCACCTCAGCAAGATCCTCTGAAGGGACGGGAGACGATGAAGTCTCGTCTGGTCATCCGTGCGGGCGCCGCTCTCGCCGGTGTTGCTCTACTGGCCGCGTGCAGCGGCCCGACGGGAACGCAGTCGCAGAACACGGGCGACAACGCCCCGGCCGCCGCGTCGGGCGACCTCAAGGTCTCCGTCATCACGCACGGCACCGCGGGTGACGCGTTCTGGAGCGTCGTGAAGGTCGGCGCGGAGGACGCGGGCAAGCAGCTCGGCGTCGGCGTCACCTACAACTCCGACGGCGACCCCGGCGCCCAGGCCAAGCTGATCGACAACGCCGTGTCGCAGAAGGTCGGCGGCATCGTCGTGTCGATGGCGAACCCGGACGCGCTCAAGACCTCCGTCGAGAACGCGGTGAAGGCCGGCATCCCGGTCATCACGATCAACTCCGGCAGCGCGAAGAGCACGGAGTTCGGTGCCATGGCGCACGTCGGCCAGGAGGAGACGATCGCGGGTGAGGAAGCCGGCAAGAAGCTCAAGGCCGCCGGCCGGACGAAGCTGCTCTGCGTGATCCACGAGGCCGGCAACTCGGGCCTCAACCAGCGCTGCGACGGTGCCCGCACCGGCTTCGGCGGCGCGGTGGAGAACCTCCAGGTCGACATCTCCAACCCGACCGACGTCGAGGCCCGCATCAAGGCCAAGCTGCAGTCCGACACCACCGTCGACGGCGTGCTCGCGCTCAACCCGCAGGTCGCCGTGAACGCCGCGTCCGCCATCAAGGGCACGAGCTCGAAGGCGCAGGTCGCCACCTTCGACCTCAACGCGGACGTGGTCACCGCGATCAAGGCGGGCGAGGTGCTCTTCGCCGTCGACCAGCAGCAGTACCAGCAGGGCTACCTGCCGGTCGTGATGCTGAAGCTGTTCAAGGACAACGCCAACACCCTCGGTGGCGGCAAGCCCGTGCTCACCGGCCCCGGCTTCGTCGACAAGTCCAACGTGGACAAGGTCGCGGAGTACGCCAAGAACGGCAAGAGGTAAGGAGGAGGCGGGGAGATGACCGTGACAGCCACAGCTCCACCGGCTGCCGACGAACGGCTGGGCAAGCCGAAGCCGATGGACCAGCTGGTCAAGCGGCCGGAGATCGGCGCCATGCTCGGCGCACTGCTCGTGTTCGTGTTCTTCTCCGTGGTCAGCGAGCAGTTCCTGAGCGTCGGCGGTGCCGCCACCTGGCTGGACGACGCGTCCATGCTCGGGATCATGGCGGTCGCGGTGGCGTTGCTGATGATCGGCGGCGAGTTCGACCTGTCCGCCGGCGTCATGACCGCGTCCACCGCGCTGGTCACGGCTCTCCTCGCCACCCAGCTCGGACTGAACGTCTGGCTGGCGCTGCTGGTGTCGCTCGCCTTCGCGCTGGCGGTGGGCGCGCTGAACGGCTGGCTCGTGATGCGCACGGGCCTGCCGAGCTTCATCGTGACGCTGGGCAGCTTCCTCGCGTTGCAGGGCCTCAACCTCGGCGTCACGCGCCTGGTCACGGGCAGCGTGCAGGTGTCGGGCATGCGCTCGGCGGCCGGGTACGAGTCGGCCGGGTTCCTGTTCGCCTCGACGTTCCAGGTCGCGGGCACCGGCTTCTACGTGTCGATCATCTGGTGGGTGCTGTTCACCGTTGTCGCGTCGACCGTGCTGATGCGCACCCGGTTCGGCAACTGGATCTTCGCGGTCGGCGGTGCCGCGCAGAGCTCGCGCGCGGTCGGCGTGCCGGTCGTGCGGTCGAAGATCCTGCTGTTCATGACGACCGCGTTCGCCGCGTGGCTCGTCGGCTCGATCAACATCCTGCGGTACGCGAGCGTGCAGGCCAACCAGGGCATCGGCCTGGAGTTCCAGTACATCATCGCGGCGGTGATCGGCGGCTGCCTGCTGACCGGCGGGTTCGGTTCCGCGGTGGGCGCGGCGATCGGCGCGCTGATCTTCGGCATGGCCCGGCAGGGCATCGTCTACGCCGGCTGGAACAGCGACTGGTTCCAGCTGTTCCTCGGCGTGATGCTGCTGGCCGCCGTGCTGGTGAACAACATGCTGCGCCGCCGAGCGGAGAGGGTCCGGCGATGACGCCACTCATCGAGACCGAGGACATCGGCAAGACCTACGGCAGCGTCATCGCGCTCAGCGACGTGTCCACCGTGGTCAACGCCGGTGAGGTCACCTGCGTGCTCGGCGACAACGGCGCCGGCAAGTCGACGCTGATCAAGATCCTGGCCGGTGTGCACCAGCACGACCGGGGCTCGTTCAAGGTCGAGGGGCAGGAGATCCGCTTCTCCTCGCCTCGAGAGGCGCTGGACCACGGCATCGCGACCGTGTACCAGGACCTCGCGGTCGTGCCGCTGATGTCGGTGTGGCGCAACTTCTTCCTCGGCTCGGAACCGACGACGAAGCTCGGGTTCCTGGACCGGAAGAAGGGCAGGGAGATCACCAAGAAGGCGTTGTCCGACATGGGCATCGACCTCCGCGACGTGGAGCAGCCCGTCGGCACGCTGTCCGGCGGTGAACGGCAGTGCGTCGCCATCGCCCGCGCCGTGCACTTCGGCGCCAAGGTGCTGATCCTCGACGAACCGACCGCGGCGCTCGGCGTGAAGCAGGCCGGGGTGGTGCTGAAGTACGTGGCCCAGGCCCGTGACCGCGGCCTCGGCGTCGTGCTGATCACCCACAACCCGCACCACGCCTACCCGGTCGGCAACCGGTTCCTGCTGCTCAAGCGCGGCCGTGCGCTCGGCTCGTACGAGAAGTCCGAGATCGACATCAACGAGCTCACGAAGCAGATGGCCGGTGGTGCCGAGCTGGAGGCCCTGGAGCACGAGCTGCGGGGTGTGGAGGCGTGACGTCGCTGGAGGTGCTGACCGTCGGCCGGGTCGGGGTCGACCTGTACCCCGAGCAGTCGGGCGTGCCGCTGGCCGACGTCAGCACGTTCGCCAAGTCGCTCGGCGGCACGGCGACCAACGTCGCGGTCGCCGCCGCACGGCTCGGCCGCCGGGCCGGTGTGCTGACCAAGGTCGGCCCGGACGGCTTCGGGACCTACGTGCGGCGAGCACTGGAGGGGTTCGGGGTGTCGCCGGCACACGTCGGCACGTCGCCGGACCTGCTGACGCCGGTGGTGTTCTGCGAGCTGAACCCGCCCGCCGACCCGCCGCTGCTGTTCTACCGGCTGCCGACCGCGCCGGACCTGACGCTGACCGACGCCGACGTGCCGTGGGACGTCGTGCGGGACGTGCCGCTGCTGTGGGTGACCGGCACCGGCGTCTCCGCGGAACCGGCCCGCGCGACCCAGCGGAAGATGCTGGAGCACCGCGGCCGGCGCACGCACACCGTGCTCGACCTGGACCACCGGCCGATGTTCTGGCCGGACGTCGAGACCGCGCGCACCGAGATCGGCTGGATGCTCGACCACGTCACGGTCGCCGTGGGCAACCGGACCGAGGTCGAGGTCGCCGTCGGCACGTCCGACCCGGACGGGGCCGCTGACCGGCTGCTGGCCCGCGGGTTGTCGTTGGTGCTGGTCAAGAAGGGTGCCGACGGCGTGCTCGTCGCCACGCCGGAGGGCCGCTGGACGGTCGCGCCGAACCCCGTCGAGGTCGTCTGCGGGCTCGGCGCCGGTGACGCGTTCGGCGGGTCGCTGGCGCACGGCCTGCTGTCCGGCTGGGACCCGGTGCGGATCGCCCGCTACGCCAACGCGGCCGGCGCGTTGGTCGCGTCCCGGCTGGCCTGCGCCGACGCGATGCCGGACGAGAAGGAGATCGAGGAACTGCTGTGATCACTGATGGGCAGTGGCGCGAACTGCTGTGGCGGCGCGCGGAGGACCCCGGTTCGATCCGGCGGGCCTACCAGTCGCGCAGGCGCAGGCAGACGTTGCTGAACGGCAAGTCCACGCTGTTCCTGGTCGCGGCGGACCACCCGGCGCGCGGTGCACTCGGCGTCGGCGGCGACCCGCTGGCGATGGCGGACCGGCGCTCGTTGCTGGCGCGCCTGCTGACGGCGCTGGCCAACCCCGACGTCGACGGCGTGCTCGGCACGCCGGACGTGATCGAGGACCTGCTGCTGTTGGACGGCCTGCACGAACGCGTGGTCATCGGGTCGATGAACCGCGGTGGCCTTGCCGGTGCCGACTGGGAGATCGACGACCGGTTCACCGCGTACTCGGCGGCGTCCATCGCGACGTTCGGCCTGGACGGCGGCAAGATGCTGCTGCGCCTGGTCGACTCGGACCCCGGCACGATCCCGACGCTGGAGGGCTGCGCGCGGGCCGTCACCGAACTGGCCGAGCACGGCCTGATGGCGATGGTGGAACCGTTGCCGTACCAGCGCGACCACAACGACAAGCTGGTGCTGCAGAAGGACGCCGCCGCCCTGTCGCGCGCTTCGGCCGTGGCAGCGGGGCTGGGCTCGACGTCCGCCTACACCTGGCTCAAGCTGCCCGCGCCGGGCGAACCCGAGGTCGTGCTGGACACGACGGCGCTGCCCGCGCTGGTGCTCGGCGGCGTGCCGTCCGCGAACCCCGAGGACGACCTCGCGTCGTGGGGCCGTTCGCTGCGCCACGACGCCGTGCGGGGCCTGGTCGTCGGCCGCGCGCTGCTCTACCCGCCGGACGGTGACGTGGCCGCCGCCGTCGCCGCTGCCGCCGAAGTCCTCCGCGCCGCGAAGGGGATCACCGAATGACCCTGCACCGTCCACACGGGACGCTCTCGACGCCGTCCGACGTCGTCTCGCTCGCGCCTGCGGACGCGGGCTGGACGTACACCGGTCTGCGGGTGCTGCGGATCGAGGCCGGCCACGCCCGTACCGTCGTGACCGGTGAGTTCGAGGCGTTCGTGCTGCCGCTCGCCGGATCGCTCGTGGTCGAGGTGGACGGCGAGCGGTTCGAGCTGCGGGGCCGTGAGTCGGTCTTCACCCGCGTCACGGACTTCGCCTACGTGCCACGGGACGCGACGGTGGTCTTGTCCAGTGTGGACGGATGCGAGGTCGCGCTGCCGATGGCGCGCTGCGAGAACCGGCTGACGCCGAAGTACGGTCCGGCGGAAGGTGTTCCGGTCGAGGTGCGCGGCGCGGGCAACGCCACCCGCCAGGTCACGAACTTCGGCGTGCCGGGCGTGTGGGACCACGCGGACAGGCTGAACGCGTGCGAGCTGATCACCCCGGACGGCAACTGGTCCTCGTACCCGCCGCACAAGCACGACGCCTCCGCGCCGTGCGAGGTGGAGAACGAGGAGGTCTACTACTTCCGCATCGCCGACCGGGACGGCGTCACGCCGTCGCGCACCGGTTTCGGCTTCCACCGCACGTACACCGACGACGGCACGATCGACGAGGACGTGACCGTGCGCGACGGCGACGTGTTCCTGATCCCGCGCGGCTACCACGGCCCGTGCGTGGCCGCGCCCGGTTACCCGATGTACTACCTGAACGTGCTGGCGGGGCCGGGTGCCGAGCGCTCGATGGCGTTCTGCGACGACCCGGCGCACACCTGGGTCCGCGACAGCTGGGCGGCGCAGGAGCTCGACCCGCGCTGCCCGGTCACGACCGCAGAGGGGCGGACCAAGTGAAGCTCACGACCGCACAGGCGCTCGTCCGCTGGATGCTCGCCCAGCAGACAGAGCTCTTCGACGGCACCCGCGCACCGCTGTTCCCCGGCGTGTTCGCGATCTTCGGCCACGGCAACGTCCTCGGCGTCGGCACCGCGCTGGAGGAGGTCCGCGACCGGATTCCGGTGTGGCGCGGCCACACCGAGCAGGGCATGGCGCTGGCCGCCGTCGGCATCGGCAAGGCCACCCACCGCCGTCAGGTCGGCGTCGCCACGTCGTCGATCGGCCCCGGCGCGTTGAACATGGTCACCGCGGCCGGCGTCGCCCACGCCAACCGCCTGCCGCTGCTGTTGCTGCCCGGCGACACCTTCACCGGCCGCGCGCCGGACCCGGTGCTGCAGCAGGTCGAGCACTTCCACGACCCCACGGCCACCGTGAACGACGCGTTCCGCGCCGTCTCCCGCTACTTCGACCGCATCACCCGGCCCGAGCAGCTGCTGTCGACGTTGCCGCAGGTGGCCCGCGTGCTGACCGACCCGGCGGACTGCGGCCCGGTGACCCTGGCGCTGCCGCAGGACGTGCAGGCCGAGTCCTTCGACTTCCCGGAGTCGCTGTTCAAGCCGGTCGTCCACCGCCTGGTGCGCTCCCGCCCCGACCTGCACGCGCTGGCCGACGCCGCTCACCTGGTCCGCTCGTCGGCCCGCCCGCTGCTCGTGCTGGGCGGCGGCGTCCGCTACTCCGGTGCCGCCGGCCGCGCCCTGCGGTTCGCCGAACAGCACGGCATCCCGGTCACCGAGACCACAGCGGGCCGCACGCTGGTCCCGCACGACCACCCGCTGCACGCCGGTCCCCTGGGCATCACCGGCTCGACCTCGGCGAACGTCCTGGCCGGCGAGGCCGACCTGGTGCTCGCGGTGGGCACCCGGCTGCAGGACTTCACGACCGCGTCCTGGACCGTGTTCTCCCCGGACGTGAAGCTGGTGTCGCTGAACACGGCCCGCTTCGACGCCGTGAAGCACGGCTCGTCCGCCCTGGTCGCCGACGCCGACGAGGGCCTGCGCGAGCTGACCGACGTCCTCGGTCCCTGGCAGGCCCCGTCGTCGTGGGCCCAGCGCGCGGCTTCGGAGCGTGCGAAGTGGGACGCCCACATCACCGCGCTGCGCACCCCGTCGGCAGGCCTGCCCACGTACGCCCAGGTCGTCGGCGTGGTGAACGAGGCCAGCGGCCCGACCGACTACGTGCTGACCGCGTCCGGTGGCCTGCCCGGCGAGCTGATCGGCGGCTGGCGCGCCACCGGCGCGGCCACCATGGACGTCGAGTACGGCTTCTCCTGCATGGGCTACGAGCTGGCCGGCGCCTGGGGAGCCGCGATCGCCCACACCTCCGGTGTCGTCACGACCCTGCTGGGCGACGGCTCGTACCTGATGCTGAACTCGGAGCTGTTCTCCGCGTCCTTCGCCGGCCACGGCTTCGTGGCCGTGGTCTGCGACAACGACGGCTACGCCGTGATCCACCGCCTGCAGACCGGCCAGGGCGGCACCGGCTTCAACAACCTCTACGCCGACTGCCGGTCCACCCACGCCGCACCGCCCCGCACCGACTTCGCGGCACACGCGGCGGCCATGGGCTGCGCGGTGTTCCCGGTCGACTCGCTGGACGAGCTGGACGGCGCCTACCGCAAGGCGCGCGAGGTGGCGGTCGGCGAGCAGCGGCCCGCGGTCGTGGTGATCCGCACGCACCCGTCGTCGTGGACGGAGGCCGGGGCGTGGTGGGAGGTCGGGGTGCCGGAGACCTCGCACCGGGCGGAGATCGCGGCGGCGCGGGAGGACGTGCTGGAGGGCAAGGCCAGGCAGGTCCGCTATCTGACCTGATGACCGGTTCGGTGTCTCAGCGTCACGCCCAGTGACTGAGACGACGCCGCTGCCGGGAACAACACGCCGAGCGGCTCCCTTGAACATTTAGTTAGGTCTACGAACGTTCAAGGGAGCCCCCGTGAGCTTGCTGTTCTCCCCGCTTACCCTGCGGGGCGTCACGCTGCCCAACCGCATCGCGGTCAGCCCGATGTGCCAGTACTCGGTGGACCAGGAGGACGGCGTCCCGACCGACTGGCACCTCGTCCACCTCGGCTCGCGCGCCGTCGGCGGGGCCGGCCTGGTGATCGCCGAGGCCACGGCCGTGGTGCCGGAGGGCCGGATCTCGCCGCAGGACACCGGCATCTGGAACGACGAGCAGGTCGCGGCCTGGCGCAGGGTCACGAGCTTCATCAAGGCGCAGGGCAGCGTCCCCGGCATCCAGCTCGGGCACGCCGGGCGCAAGGCGATCGGCGACTGGGTGCCGGTGGCGCCCACGACCGAGCCGTTCCCCGGTGGCAACCAGCCGGAGAAGATCACGAACCACACCGGGGTCGTCAAGGCGTTCGTCGAGGGGGCGATCCGGGCGCTCGCAGCCGGGTTCGAGGTGCTCGAGATCCACGCCGCCCACGGCTACCTGCTGCACCAGTACTACTCGCCGCTGACGAACGAGGGCAGCCTGGAAGAACGCATCGCCGTTCCGGTCGAGGTCACCGCCGCCGTGCGGGCAGCCGTCGGCCCGGAGGTGCCGGTGATCGTGCGGATCAGCGGTACCGACTGGGTCGACGACGGCTGGACCGCCGACGACAGCGTGGTGCTGGCGACGGCGCTCAAGGCCGCGGGTGCCGACCTGGTCGACGTGTCCAGTGGTGGCAACACGGCGCAGGCGGAGATCCCGGTCGGGCCCGGCTACCAGGTGCCGCTGGCTGAGGCTGTGCGGCGCAAGGCGGACGTGCCCACGGGTGCGGTCGGCCTGATCACCGAGGCGAAGCAGGCCGAACAGGTGTTGAACGACGGTGCCGCCGACCTGGTGCTGCTCGCACGCGAGCTGCTCCGCGACCCGTACTGGCCACTGCACGCGGCACAGCAGCTGGGTGTGGAGGTTCGAGCACCGAGGCAGTACGCCAGGGCGTTCTGAGCAGGCCTGACGAGGTCAAGGGTTGGGTGGCCTCGATCAGCCACCCAACCCTTGAACCGCGTCAGGCTTGATTCAGCGACGGTAGTCGTCGTAGTCGTCGTACGGGTCGTCATGGCGCTCATCGCCACCACTCCCGTTCGGCGACGTTTCGCCACCAGACAGCTCTCGCTGCAGCGCAGCGAAGTCGGTCTCATGAGAGCTGTATTTGAGCTCCCTGGCGACCTTCGTCTGCTTGGCCTTCGCTCGGCCGCGCCCCATGGCTCGACCCCCTCGCACAGGGACGGGGGCGGCCGGGGGAACGGCGGCCCCACTCGTCTCGACAACTAGTTCCTGGTAACTACCGTACCGTGCCGATGGGGTTCCTCGCGACGCGGTAGGCGTGACACGCACCGCCAAATCTCCCAGCCGCCCCCGCGTGGAAGGATGCACAGGTGCCCAGACCGTTCGTCGCCTACCTCAGGGTGTACGAACCGTTATCGGTTCTGGACGCGCCGCTGGCCGATGAAGTGCGAAAAGCCCTGGACAGGGGTCCTGTCGCCCGCGCGGAGGTCGGTGACCGAGAGCGAGAGCTGTGGTTGCGCTCACAGTTGGCGAAGAAGTTGCTCCCGGGCGGTTCGGACCTCGACGTGATGACCATCAGCCCGGCCGAGGTGCCGACGTCCGACGCCGCGCGTGTCGGGCCGGGACCCCTCGTCTGCCCGCTGGACCTCAGGGCCCGGTCCGCGGCGGCCCTGGTGGGCTTCCTGGCCTCTTCTCCGCCCGTTCTGCAGGACGCGGCGCTCGGCGCGGCACCGGAGACGGTCCGGTCGCGTGCGTCCGCCGTGCTGGCCGAGCTGTCCGCCGGGGCCGTGCACGTGATCTCCACGACGTGGACGGTGCCGCTGCCGTGGTTCGCCCTCGTCGACCCGGCCCAGCGCCGGGTGGTGCTCGCGAGCGCCCAGGACGACCCGGAGCGGCAGGTGTCCTGGCGGGTCGCCATGGCCGACGCCCGCCGGCGGGTCGCGCGGGCGTTGAAGGTCGTGAAGAGCGCGCTGGGCGACGACGGACCGGCCAAGGTCCTCGCCGACACCGGCCGCTGGCTGGAGCACTTCCACCCGCACTCGGCGGTCGAGCTCGACTACGGCGGCCTGGTCCAGCTGCTGAACGACGTGGACCTGATGGAGGACTCCTCCGCGGCTGACGTGAACGCCGTCGTCGACGCGCTGGAGACCGGGGACGCCGAGGAGGTCGCGCTGCGCTACGAGACGCTGCGCGAGTTCTGGGGCGAGCTGGCCCGCCGCGAACGCCACGGCTGAAGCAGCGCCCACCCGGCGGTCGACGCCGCGGCCGCGAGCAGCATCGCCGCGGGCCACCCCACGTGCACCGCGACCCAGGCCGAGACGGCGGGCGTGACCGTCGCGCTGAGGTAGTTCGCACTGTTCTGCATGCTGATCGCGGTCGCGCTGCGGCCCTCCGGCGCGAGCTCGCCCGCCTCGGTGACGGCGAGCCCGTTCCACGCCAGCGCCACCACGGCGGTCGGCACCAGCACCGCCACGAGCACCGGCACCGGCGCCCGGTCCAGCACGGCGGTCAGCACGAACCCCACCGCCATCGCCACGGCGAGCACCCGCAGCGGCCCGACGCGGCTGCCCACCCGGTCCGACCAGACCCCGGCCGCCAGCCGGCCGGCCCCGCCCAGCGCCTGCGCCACGCCGAACACCACGGCGGCGGTCGTGACGGCCAGCCCGCGGTGCTCGTGCAGCAGCGGCACCAGCAGCGTCGCCGCGGTGAACTGGGGGACGACGAGGAGCCCGCTGGCCGCGGTGAGCCGGATCAGCCGCGGGTCCCTGAGCACGAGCCCGTGCGCGCCACTGCCGCGGGTGGCACCCGGTGGTTCGCGGACCAGCAACGCCACCGCGAGCGCCACGAACGCCGTCACCGACGCCAGGACGACGAACGCCACCGGCACGCCGGAGGCGAGCGCGATGCCGGGCAGGAATGCGGCGGTCAGCGCGGCGCCCAGCGGGGTCGCCGTCTGCCGCACCCCCATCGCCAGCCCGCGCCGGCCGCTGGGGAACCAGGACATCACCGCCCGGCCGCTGGCGGCGTTCACGCTGGCACCGAACAGCCCGGCGCCGAGCAGGGCCGCGCCCGCGAGCCACGCGTCGCCGACCGCCACGCCGAGCAGGCAGGCTGCGGCGCCGGCGCCCCCGATGGTCATCGCGAGCCGTTCGCCGCGCTTGTCCGCGAAGAGGCCCCACGGCACCAGCGCGATCATCGTGCCCAGGTTGACCGCGCCGAGTAGCAACCCCACCTGGGGCAACGTCAGGCCGAAGTGGTCGCGCAGCTGGGGGCTGAGGGCCGAGAGGCCGAGGAAGACCGCCGCGTTGGTGCCCTGCGCCAACGCCCCCACGAACAGCACGACCCAGCGGTACCCCATGGGGGCACGCTAGGTCCGCCGCTCAGAAAGTGGAACGACTCTCCCAGATGCTGGGAGTCAGCTCTTCCGCCGGTGGTGACCGCGCTCCGCGGCCAGCAGCTCGTCCACGGACGCGCTCCCGCGCTGGTAGCGGGACGCGATCTCGGCGTTGAGCCGGTCCACGACCACCTGCACCTCGCGCCGCCGCACCGACACGGAGGCCTCTTCGGAGATGAACGTCTCCAACACCTCACCGAGGCGGTCGTCGGACAGCTTGCTCACGTCGGAGAGGTCGACATCGGAAATCAGCGCTTCCACGTGCCGTTGATGCGCATCAGCACGTGAGGGCTCATGGGTCTGGTACCGGCCGAGGCCGGTCGCCGGCCCGACGGCGTTCGTGGAGAGGATCGTGGCCAGTTGGTCGACCACCGCCGAGCCGCCGGAGCTGCGGCGCTGCTGTTCGGCACGCACGATGTCGATCCGCGCGTGCAGCAGCCGCCGCAGGTAGGACAGGTCGGTTTCCTCCTGCGCTGCTTCGTCGCGGAGTTCGCGCACCTCGACGAGCGGGCGTTGCTCGACGCCCTCCGTGTAGTCGGGAGCGAGCACCCGGTCGATTCGGCGGCGCCCGCCAGGACGCACCTCGATCACGTGTCCATCCTGCGGTAGATCCTCCTCAGCCGCCAACAGATCCCTTGCACCGAACTTGTCTCAAATCTGCACGCCCAGCACCTTGCGCGCCTCGTCGGGCGACAGCGGCGGCCGCTGCGCGATCTTCGCGAGACCCGCCGCACGGGCGACGAGCTGTGCGTTGTCCCGCACCGGCACGCCTCGCGAGTAGCTGGTCGTGTCTTCCATACCCACGCGGAGGTGCCCACCCGCGCCCAATGCGGTGAACATCACGGGAAGAGTGGTCCGGCCGATCCCGGTGGCGGAGAACGTCGCCCCGTCCGGCAGGGCGTTCACCGCGGCGACCAGCGTCTGCGCGTCACCGGGCATGCCGCCGGGCACGCCCATGACGAGGTCGACGTGCACGTGCCCGCCCGCGGGCAGGCCGTGCTGGTCGAGCAGCCGCTTCAACGACGCCAGCTGGCCGATGTCGAAGATCTCGTACTCGGGCACGATGCCGCGTTCCTGCATGCCCTTGTGCAGCGCGACGACGAACTCCCAGCGGTTCAGGAACACGTCGTCGCCGAAGTTGACGGTCCCCATCGTGCAGGACGCCGAGTCCGGCATCGCCTCCAGCACGCGCAGCCGGTGCTCCTCCGGGTCGTGCACCGACCCGCCGGTGGACAGCTGGACCACGAGGTTCGTCTGCTCGCGCAACGCGGCGACGGTGGCCTTCAGCAGCCCGAGGTCGAGCGACGGCTTCGCGTCCGCGCCGCGGACGTGGACGTGGACCATCGCCGCGCCGACCTGCTCGCAGCTCTGAGCCGTCGAGACCAGCTCCTCCAGTGTCACCGGGAGCTGGGGGACGTCGGTCTTCGCGTGCTCCGCTCCGGTGGGAGCGACAGTGATGAGCGTGCCCAGGGACATAGGCGCGACTGTAGGGGCTCAGCCCCTCAAGTTGCGAACAGCTTCCCTGCCCAGACCGGGCGTGTCCGGCGGCACCGAGTCGGGGTCGATGCGGGCGGCCGCCTGGCGCTCCCCGTCACCGGCGACCAGCTCGGACTCGACCGGTACGGACCGCTTGACCAGCGCCAACGCGATCGGCCCCAGCTCGTGGTGCTGCGCGACGCTGCCCACCCGGCCCACCACGCGGCCGTCCAGGAGGACCGGGTCACCAGTCTCCGGCTGCCCGTCGGCAGAACCATCCAGGTGGAGTAGGAGCATGCGGCGGGGCGGCCGTCCCACGTTGTGGACCTTCGCGACCGTCTCCTGGCCGCGGTAGCAGCCCTTGCTCAGGTGGACCGCCGGCTCGACCAGGTTCACCTCGTGCGGGATCGTGCGCTCGTCGGTGTCGACGCCCAGCCGGGGCCGCAGCGACTCGACCCGCAGCGCCTCGAAGGCGAAGCTGCCGGCCGGGCGGGCGCCCGCGCCGGTGATCCGCTGCCACCACGCGGCCAGCTCGGCGCGCGGCACCAGCAGGTCGAACGCGCCCTTGCCCGGCCACGACGTCCGCCGCACGAAGCCGTCGCCCAGCGCGGCGACGTCCGCGGGCACCGGCACGCCGAGCTTCTCCAGCAGCGCGGCCGCGTCCGGGCCGATGACCGTCAGCAGCGCGAGCTCGGCCGTGGCGTCACGTGGCTCGACCTTCGACCAGAAGACCATCTTCTTCAGGTACGCGAGCAGGTCGTCGACCTTCTCCACGTCCAGGAACACGGTGCCGCCGACGTTCGCGACGACCATGTGGTGCTCCAGCCGGCCCTGCGCGTCGAGGATCAGCGCCTCGGTGCCGGCGTTCTCGCCGAGCTGCTCGAAGTGCTGGCTGGTGAGCTGGTGCAGCCAGGTGAGCCGGTCCTCGCCGGGCACGGCGATGATCCCGCGGTGCGAGCGGTCCACGACGACGACCGAGCGCGCGGCCGAGCGTTGTTCCGCGAACGGGTCGCCGTAGTGCCAGGCGACGCCGGCGTCGGTCGACTCGTCGGGCGGAGGAACGGCTCCTGGGAGGCTCACTCGGTCTCCTGCTCCTGCTTCAGGCAGTCGCGGCACGTGCCGGACAGCGCGAGGTGGCTTGCATCAAGTTCGAACCCGTCGCGCTCCCGCAATGTTCCGACCAGCGGGTCGAGCAGCTCACACGGGATCTCGTCGATCCGGCCGCAGGAGTGGCAGACCAGGTGCACGTGCTGGTGCTCGTCGACGGAGTAGCTCGGCGCGCCGTGCCCGAGGTGCGTGTGCCGCACCAGCCCGAGCCGGTCGAGCAGGTCGAGCGTGCGGTAGATCGTCGTGATGTTGACCGTCGGCGCCGTCTCCTGGACGCGCTGGCAGATCTGCTCCGGGGTCGCGTGGCCCAGGACCCTGACGGCGTCCAGCACGAGCTGGCGCTGCGGTGTCATCCGCATGCCGCGGTCGTGCAGCGTTTTGCGCAGGCCTCTTGCGGTCTCCACAGCCCTGATGTTAGTAGGCTCACGCCATGCGCGTGCTGGCACTGCTCGACGGAACCCTTGCCGACCCCGACGCCCCGCAGATCCGTGTCGACGACCTCGGTCTGATGCGCGGCGACGGCGTCTTCGAAACCATCCTCGTCGTCGACGGCAAGCCCCGTGAGCTGTCGCCGCACCTGGACCGCCTGGAGCGGTCGGCGGCCATGCTCGACATGCCGGTCCCGCCGCGGCCCCAGTTCGAGCGCGCGGTCGAGCTCGTCATCGCCAACTGGACCGGTGGCGGCGAGTTCGCGCTCAAGCTCGTCTACACCCGCGGTGTCGAGGGCGGCGACGGCACCGGCACCGGGTTCGCGCTGGGCATGGAGATCGGCGCGAAGGTGCTCAAGCAGCGCGCCGAGGGCCTGTCCGCGGTGACGCTGGACCGCGGTATCGAGGCGGACCTCGCCGACCGCGCGCCGTGGTTGCTGCTGGGCGCCAAGTCGCTGTCGTACGCGATCAACATGGCCGCTGTCCGCGAGGCCGAGCGCCGCGGCGCCGCCGAGGTCATCTTCACGACCTCCGGCGGTTCCGTGCTGGAGGGCCCCACCTCCACCGTGGTCCTGGTGCGCGGCAAGACGCTGGTCACGCCGCCGTCCGAGCTCGGCATCCTGCCCGGCACCACGCAGTACGCGTTGTTCCGCGCCGCCGAGCGCGCCGGCTGGACCGTGCTCGTGGAGCCGGTCCAGACCGGCGAGCTCTACGACGCCGAGGGCGTGTTCCTCACCTCCAGCGTCCGCAAGATCACGCGGGTGACCACGCTGGACGGCAAGCAGCTGCCCGACTCGTCGGCCCTGCTCACCGAGCTGCAGGGCCTGTACGAGTCGGAGTACTGAGCTACCTCAGCCCGACGTCGACCGCGGCCAGCAACGGGCCGCGGTCACCGGACATCTCCCAGAACATCGCGCCCAGCAGGTTCTTCGACTTGAGCCACGCGGTCTTCTTCTGGATCGACCACACGTCGTCGAAGGTCCACCACTGGTTGCCGGTGTAGCAGGACGTCGCCACCGCCACCTCGTCGTGGAAGACGGTGCAGTTCGGCACCGACGCGACGAGGTTGGCGTACCCGCGCGTGCCGGACTCCTCCGGGAACTGGCCCGGTGCCGCGCCACCCGCCTGCTGCCACTCGCCGTTCTTGCCGCCGTTGACCACGTTCTGCCAGCCGCGGCCGTAGAACGCGAGCCCGAGCGTGATCTTGCGCGGCGGCACCCCCGCGTCGAGGTAGGCCTGCACCGTGCTCTCCACGCTGAACTTCGTCGTGTACGGGTCGTCCGGGTCCGGGTACAGGTTGCCCTGGTGACCGGTCCGGTTGGGCTCCCACGAGTTGTCGCTGCCGGAGCCGTGGAAGTCGTAGCCCTGGACGTTGAAGATGTCCATCGACTGCGCGACCCGCCCGAGCTCCCAGCCCGCCTCGATCTTGGCCGGGTCGGCCGGCGTGAACGCGGTCAGCTGGTAGCGCTTGCCGGTCGTGGCGCCGTAGGCGTCGATCTGCCGGCGGAACTCCTCGATCAGCAGGGTGTTGTTGACCTTGTCCTGCGGACCGAAGTGGTTGCCCGCGTGGCCCTCCGCGCCCGGCCACTCCCAGTCGAGGTCGAAGCCGTCGAAGATGCCCGCCGCCGTGCCGGGACCGCCCGCGCCGTTGTAGACCGGCAGGTTGCCCTTGAGGTAGACGTCGATGCACGACGACACGAACTTCTTGCGCGCCGCGTCGGTGGCCGCGACGTCGGAGAAGTACTTGGAGTACGTCCAGCCGCCGAGCGAGATCAGCACCTTCAGGTCCGGGTGCTTCGCCTTGAGCTTCTTGAGCTGGTTGTAGTTGCCGCGCAACGGTTCCCAGCCGCTGTCCGCCACACCGTCGACGGACTGGGCCGCCGCGAACGGCCTGCTGTAGTCGGCTTCCGCGTCACCGGCGCCGTCACCCTGGTTCGGGTCCTGCGGGTTCGGGCTGGTGCCCTTCGTGACACCGTGCAGGCACGTCAGGTTGACCGGGTCGATGTTGCCGAACGCGTAGTTGACGTGCGTCAGCTTCGCGGCGTCCATGTCCTTCACGAAGTACTGGCGTCCGTAGATGCCCCACTGCACGAAGTACCCGACACGGGCGTAGCCGCCGACGATGTCACTGGTGCGTTCGTTCACCGCGTTGCTCGCGGCGGACACGTTGTCGTAGATGTCCCGTGCGCGCACGGTGAACGTGTAGTCCGTGGACGGCGCAAGGCCATTGACGACCGCGGTGGTGCCGGAGACCGTCTGCTTCACGGTCGAGCCGACGTAGACGTCGTAGTTCGCGACGCCGCGGTTGTCGGTGGACGCGGTCCACGCCAGCGTGACGCTGCCCGCGTCCTTCGCCGTGGCGCGCAGGGCGCCCGGTGCGGTCGGCGGGGTCGTGTCGTCGGCGGGGTTGTTGGTGGTGACGGCCACGGCCGTGCTCGGAGCGCTCTGCGTGCCCTTGGTGTCCTTGGCGCGCACGGTGAACGAGTACGCCGTGTTCGGGTTCAGGCCGGTGATGATCGTGGACGTCGTGGTGGAGCTGCCGGCGAGCGTGCTGCCGTTGTAGACGTCGTACCCGGCGATGGGCAGGGAGCCGGGGTTCGACGCGGTCCACTGCAACGTCACCGTGCGCGTGGTCTTCGTCGGCGAGGTGAGGCCCGTCGGGGTGCTCGGCGGGGTGTCCGCGCTGCCGTCGCAGTTCGCGTTGTTGATCCGGCACGTCACCGGGTCGACGTTGGAGCTGATGGCGAACGTCGGGCTGTACGGCTCGGTGCTGCCACCCGCGGCCACGGTCTTGTTGTAGTGCAACGGGGTGATGGTGACCTGGTTGCCGTTCTGGCTGACGGTGCCGTTCTGGCCGTTGCCTGCCGTCACGCCGTTGGGCAGCGTGAGGGAGATCGACCAGTCGCTCACCGCGGCGGTGGTGTGGTTGCGCACGACGAACTTCGCCGTGCCACCGGCCACCGAGTACTCGGCGGTGAGCCCGGTGGGCGCCGGTGCGGGGTCACCGCTGCCGTCGCACGCCATGCCGTTGATCGTGCAGGCGGTCGGGTCGGCCGCGGCGCTCAGCGTGAACGTCGGGCTGTAGGGCTCGGTGGTGCGCCCCGCGGGGAGGTTGGCGAGGTAGAACGCCGGGGTGAGCGTCACCCGCGTGCCGTTCTGGGTGGTGGTGGCGTTCTGGACGCCGCTCACCGTGACACCGGTGGGCAGGTCGAACTTGACCGACCAGCCGTTGAGCGCGGCCGTGGACGCGTTGGCGACCACGAGCTTGGCGCTCGTGCCGGTGCGGGTGAAGGTCGCGGTGATGCCCGTGGCGGCGTGTGCAGGGACCGCCAGGGCTGTTACCGCGACCAGAATCGCTAGGAGGGCAGGGAATCGGCGCATGCGGAACTCCAGTTTGGTGAAGGTTCCGCGGCGGCCTGGTGGATACCGTATTTGGTCTGGACCACTTCCGTCAACGCCGTGGTCCTCAGTCCCGCGGCAGGAACCTCACCGTCGTGCCGGGCCTGGCCTGGCCGAGAAACCGCAGGTGAGCGCTGTCGACGACACCGATGACGGGGTAGCCGCCGGTCGTCGGGTGGTCGTTGAGGAAGATCACGGGCTGCCCGTCCGGCGGCACCTGGACCGCGCCGGTGATCATGCCCTCGCTGGGTATCTCGCCGTCACGACGATTCAGAACGGTGCCCCGCAGTCGCACGCCGACCCGGTTGCCGCGGTCGCTGACGGTCCAGGAACCCCGGCGCAGCTGGGTTTCCGCGTCCTCGAACCAGTCGTCGCGCGGGCCGAGCAGGACGGGAACGGTGATGGTCTGCGGTGCGTGGAACGGCGGCACGACATCTGCGCCGGTCGCCGGGTTCGGGGCGCCGAGCTCCAGGACGTCGTTGTCCCGCAAGGGTTCTGGACCGATTCCGGAGAGCAGGTCGGTCGACCGGCTGCCCAGCTCCGCGCGCGCGTCGATGCCGCCCGAGACGGCGAGGTAGGTGCGCAGGCCGGTCTGCGGGGTGCCGATGACGAGGGTCGCGTTCGCCGGCACGTGCAGCGGCTGGTGCGAGTCGGCGAGCCGGCCGTCGACGCGGACCTCGACCGCGGGACCGGTGACGGCGACCGTGCAGGAGGAGTGCGCTTCGAGGTGGAGGCCGCCGAGCAGCAGTTCGAGGCCGGCGGCGGTCTCGTCGTTGCCGACCAGCCGGTTGGCGAGCCGCAGCGAGTGCGGGTCGACGGCACCGGACGGCGGCACGCCGAGGTGGGCGTTGCCGGGGCGGCCGAGGTCCTGGACGAGCGCCTGCGGGCCGGTGCGGACGATCGTGACGCGGCGGCTCATGCGACCACGAACCTGACCTCGTCGCCGGGCGCGAGCAGGGCCGGTGTCTCGGCCCCGGGGTCGAACAGCGTGATCCGGGTGCGGCCGATCAGGCGCCAGCCGCCGGGGGTCGCACGCGGGTAGGCGGCGGTGAACTCGCCGGCGATGCCGACCGACCCGGCCGGGACCTTCGTGCGCGGCGAGTCGAGCCGGGGTTGCCGGAGCACCTCCGGCAACCCGGTCAGGTAGCCGAAGCCGGGGGCGAAGCCGCAGAACGCGACCTCGTAGGTGGCGGCGGTGTGCAGCTCGACGACCTCGGCGGTGCCGATGCCGGCGGTCTCGGCGACGAGGTCGAGGTCCGGCCCGTCGTAGGTGACGGGGATGGTGACCTGGCGGGACTCGGTGGCGGGCGCCCTGGTCAGGTCGACGTTCGCGAGCACTTCCCTGACCCGCGGCAGCGCACCCTTGACGAGCACCGTCCTGGCGGCCGGGACGAGCTCCTCGACCCCAGGCAGCCCGTGCAGGGCCGCGCGGACGGCCGCGACCTCGGTCAGCGAGTCGACCTCGACCAGGAGTGCGTCAGTACCGCAGTGCCGCAGCAGCATGGACCCATGCTACGGGGAATCGTGGGATTGTTGAACAATCCCACGACCCTGGCTTCAGCGTGTCGCTCAGCCGACGATGCGCTGGAGCTGCGCCGACGCGTGCGCCTGCATCGGCTGCCCCATCATGGCGCGCTCCTCGACGTAGGCGAGGTCGCCGTTGACGATGCCGTAGAGCCGCTGGGCCGCGGTGACGTCCTTGGCGGTGGCGGTGCGGATCAGCGCGTCGGTCTGGAACTCCCAGGCCGTCTGCTTGATCGGCTTGCCGTAGTACATCTCGATGATGCCCGTGTTGTGCGTGAGCAGCACCTCGATGGTGTCGTCCGGCTGCGGGCGCCAGAACCCGCTCTCCCGCGCCGCCGGCCTGATGACCTCGCCTGCCTCGTTGAGCAGCCACGACCGCGCCTCGTAGACGAGGAACGGCCGGCCGTCGTGGGCGAACGTGATCTGCTGGCCGAAGCGGAACGGGCCGTCGATCGTCGGGTAGACGACCTCGCCCTCACCCCGCCACACACCCACCAGCGGCAGCACCGCGAGCAGGGCGTCGTTCAGGTTCGCACCCTCCCGCAGGTTCGCCGTGTCGCCCGGGATGGGCATGTCGGTGAACTGCGGCAGGTTGCGGGCACGCGTCGCCTCCGCGCGCTGCTCGGCCAGGCGGATGGCCTCGTCGCCGCTGGTCATCGCTGGTCGGAGTAGAGCCGGTACACGACGTAGGCCGAGAACCAGACGACCGCGATGGTCACGAGCACCAGGAGTCCGGTGAAGATGTGTTCCACCGGGAAAGGATATCCCGGGGCGGCTGACGTGCAGGATTGTGGTGGTGGACGACACGGCTCACGCCCCGCGTGAGCCGCGGCTGTCGCGGCAGGCCTGGACGGCGAAGGGCCCCGGCAGTGGCGTGACTGCCGGGGCCCTCCTGCTCGAAGCGTCAGGCGACCGCGATCTCCAGCGAGTGCACGCCGGGACCCGAGGCCGCCACGTCGGCCTGCCCGTTGCCGGTGCGGTGCAGGGCGCGGACGGTCCAGCTGCCCGGCGCCGCGAAGAACCGGAAGTCGCCCTCCGGGGAGGAGACGACCTCGGCCGTGAACTCGCCGGTCGAGTCCAGCAGGCGGACGAAGGCGCCACCGACGGGGGTGCCGTCGGCCACGACCTTGCCCTGCAGGACGGTCTCCGAGGACGAGACGTCGATCGCGCCGCCCTGGACGGGCGCGCCGCACGAGTCGCTCATGGTGATCAGGCCTCCTTGCCGGAACCGAGCTCGATCGGCACGCCGATGAGCGAGCCGTACTCCGTCCAAGAACCGTCGTAGTTCTTGACGTCTTCGTGGCCGAGCAGCTCGCGCAGGGCGAACCAGGTGTGCGAGGAGCGCTCGCCGATGCGGCAGTACGCGATGGTCTTGCGCGAGCCGTCGAAGCCGGCCTCCTCGTAGAGGGCGCGCAGCTCCTCGTCGGACTTGAAGGTGCCGTCCTCGTTGGCGGCCTTGCTCCACGGCACGTTCACGGCCGAGGGGATGTGGCCGCCGCGCTGGGCCTGCTCCTGGGGGAGGTGGGCCGGGGCGAGGAGCTTGCCGGAGAACTCGTCGGGGGAACGGACGTCCACGAGGTTCTTGTTGCCGATGGCCTCGACGACCTCGTCGCGGAACGCGCGGATCGAGAGGTCCTGCTCCTGGGCGGAGTAGGAGGTGGCCTCGCGGACGACCTCCTCCTTGTCCAGCGGACGGCCGTCGAGCTCCCACTTCTTGCGGCCACCGTCGAGGAGCTTCACGTCGTTGTGGCCGTAGAGCTTGAAGTACCAGTACGCGTAGGCGGCGAACCAGTTGTTGTTGCCGCCGTAGAGGACGACGGTGTCGTCGTTGGAGATGCCCTTGGCGGACAGCAGCTTCTCGAAGCCCTCGCGGTCGACGAAGTCGCGGCGCACCGGGTCCTGGAGGTCGTTCTTCCAGTCGATCTTGACGGCGCCGGGGATGTGGCCGCCCTCGTACGCGGTGGTGTCCTCGTCGACCTCCGCGAAGACGACGCCGGGCGTCTGGAGGTTCTCCTCGGACCAGGCTGCCGAGACCAGCACGTTCTCACGGCTCATCGAAGTTGCTCCCATTTAAGGTTCAGTGCTTGTTCATTGGGGACGGGCGAGGGCGGGTGCGTACCGGCGCAGCAGCAGGTACATCTCGCACCCGAGGCACAGGCCGAAGGCGGCGTTGAGGAACGCGGCGACCAGGGCGAGGCCGGTGGCGACGGTGCCGAACGTGGGGTAGCCCGCTGCGTAACCGACGGTGCCGAGCAGCGCGAACACGAAACCGACGCCCTGGGCGAAGCGCAGCGGGGCCGCTTCCTCGCGTTCGGTGGTCGGGGTGATGCGCGGCTGGACGGCGTACCGGTAGACGTGGCCCCACGGGTTGAGCTTCAGCGAGATGAACGCGCACATCGCGAAGAGCACGGTCTGGGCGGCTAACAGGCGCCACCAGCCGGTGAGCAGCACGATCGCGAGGACGACGGTGGTCATCCAGGCGGAGAAGCGCGGTCCGCGCGGGTCTACAGGGGCATCTTGGGGCACGACGACCTCCGGACATTCGGACGAGGGGTGATTCAGTCCGTCAGAGGTGGCTGGTGGGCGTCAAGCGGCCCAGTCAGCTCGTCGTGCGACACAGGCTGCTGCGCACGCGGCACAGATCAACCGCGCGTCGCTTCGTGAGCAGCATGGTCATGCCAGCGAGGGTAGTACCCGATCCCTCGGTCCGGGAGATATGTCCATCAGGTGGAACAACGCAGGTTCACTCAACCGGACTAGGCCGATTGCGCGCCCAGATGTGGGCGCAACGCGGCCAGCAACGTGTCCCGTTTCGGCACCCCGCCGACCCGCAGCACCTCGGTCCCGTCGGCGGTCAGCGCCAGCGTCGTGGGCGTGCGCATCACGCCGAGCCGCGCGGCCACGTCCGGCAGGTTCGTCACGTCCAGCTCGGCGTGCGTGAGGCCGTCGGTGCGGTCGGCGAGGTCGCGCAAGATCACCTTGGCGTGCCGGCACGGTGCGCAGAACGTGGTGGAGAGCTGGACCAGTGTCACGCCCGGAGCGAGCAGCGCGCGCACGGGCTCCGGCAGGTCGACGGCCCGCGCCGGCTCCTTGATGCGGCCCTCGCGGACCTTGAGCAGCACGCCGATCGCACTGGCCACCGCCAGCGCGCCCAGCAGCGCCCACACCCCGGTCATCGCCCGGCCAAGGGTACGTCCGTGACGATGCCGCTCAGGGTGAACGCGCCGTTCTCCACCTCGACGGCGGTGGGCTTCGCACCGAACGGCAGCGCGCCGGGGTCGATCTTGATCGCGAGTGCGTTGCGCAGCTGCGGGACGAGCTGCTTGAGCGACGCGTCCTCCAGCTCGATGTCGTCGACGGTGATCTGGATGGCGCCGTCGACGAGCGCGATCTGGCCGTACGCGGCGACCGTGATGGTCTTGCCGGCGAGGTTCG
Organism: Lentzea sp. NPDC037011; assembly: GCF_055607425.1. NCBI lineage: Bacteria > Bacillati > Actinomycetota > Actinomycetes > Pseudonocardiales > Pseudonocardiaceae > Lentzea > Lentzea sp. NPDC037011. The sequence continues at coordinate 507,897 of NZ_JBVJRT010000001.1, forward strand.
TCTGGCCGGACAGCTTGATCGCGGCGGTCGTCTTCTGCTTGGGCGTCTCCGGTGCCGCGGGCGTCGGAGTCGTGGTGGTCACCCGGTTGTCCGGCTCGATCGACAGCTTGTCGAACGGCGTGACCTGGTTCGCGAGCCGGTTCAGGTCGAGCGCCTTGATCCGCACCTTGCCGTCGACCTGGTCGATCGTGGCCTTGGAGACATTGCCCGCCAGCAGGTCGCCCAGCTCGACGCGGGTGTGCAGCAGGTCGGCCTCGACGTCGAGGTCGCGCAGCTCGATGTCCTTCTGCTCGTCCTTGATCGGCACGCCGTAGGCGTCGATCTCCACGCGCTGGTAGTCACCGCGGATCGCCTGCAGCACGAACGGGAAGCCGCTGATCCGGACCGACGGGTCCTCCTTGAGCTGCAGCTTCTCCCGCATCCGCTGCGCGATCTGGTACTCCGCCGCCGCGGCCAGTGCGAAGTCGGCGGCCACCAGCAGCACACCGAGCACGAGCACCGCGATCACGAGGAACTTGCCGCGCCGCGACTTCCGCTTCACCTTGCGCGTCTGTCCAGAGTGCCCTGCAGTCATCCCTCGTCCTCGACGTTGCCGGCGGTCCAGGCCGCCATCCGGTCTACCAGGTCAGGAGTCGTCGCCGATTCCGCGTGCCGCATGCCCGGTTCCAACCACAGCCGCGCATGTCCGGAGGACGCGCGGTGCAGCGACTTGGCGTGCTCCGGTCCGAAATAGTGGTCCAGCTCACCGTGCACGAGCAAAAGCGGGGTCGGTGCGATCCGCGAGACCACCTCCAGCGGACTCTCGGGCACCTGTACCCACGGGTCACCGAGCCGAACCGCCATCGCGCGGGCGGCGAGCTTGCCGTGCGGCTGTTCCAGCAGCCAGTGGACCCGCCGCATCGGCGCGGTCTCCCGCGACCACCACCGCGCGGGCCCGCTCACCGCGACCACGGCGTCCGGCTTCGCCTCCCCCAGCGCCGCGTGCCGCACGACGATCGACGCGCCCATCGAGAACCCGACCGTCGCAACGCGGGTGTAACCCAGTTCACGTGCCGTCCGGACGGCCGCCTCCACGTCGTGGACCTCGTCGGCACCGACCGTGCAGCGCCCGCCGGACTTGCCGTGACCCCGGAAGTCGAACGCCACGACACCCCCGTGCCGGGCGAACCGGGCGAGCACCCGTGCCACGTAGGGCTTGGTCACGTTGTTCGTGAACCCGTGTGCCACAACGAAAGCGAGGGGGCCTTCACCCTTGTGGTGGACGCCGTGCAGACGCACGCCGTCGTGTGACATGGATGTAACAGGCGTGACGCTTGTGGAAACAACTGTGAGCACGGCTTCTTGACCTGGGACTTTCTCGGGGTGCACCGGTATTGTCTCCGTCATCCGCAGGCAACGGGGCCCGGTCACCGTACGCCGCTGGTCTGGTCGTGGTGACCGACCACGGCCGACTTGGAGGGCGCCGCGATGAGCATCGACGTGCTTCTGCTGACGACAGACCCCGACCCGGAGGCGGTGCTCCCGGCTCTGGCGCTGCTCCCGCACGCGGTCCGCCCGCTGCGTCCCGAGGTCTCCGCGCTGCTGGAGGCGGGCCCGCACGACATCGTGCTGGTCGACGCCCGCACCGACCTGGTCGGAGCGCGGTCGCTGTGCCGCCTGCTCGACTCGTCCGGCGTGGACGTCCCGGTCGTGGCCGTGGTCACCGAGGGCGGCCTGGTCGCGGTCAACTCCGACTGGTCGGTCGACGAGATCCTGCTCCCGACCTCCGGCCCCGCCGAGGTCGACGCCCGCCTGCGCCTGGTGCGCTCGCGCCGCGGCACCACCCAGCCCGGTGGCGACGGCGCGCTGCAGCTCGGCGACCTGGTGATCGACGAGGCCACCTACACCGCGCGGCTCAAGGGCCGCCCGCTCGACCTCACCTACAAGGAGTTCGAGCTGCTCAAGTACCTCGCGCAGCACGCGGGCCGGGTGTTCACCCGCGCGCAGCTGCTGCAGGAGGTCTGGGGCTACGACTTCTTCGGCGGCACCCGCACGGTCGACGTCCACGTGCGGCGCCTGCGCGCCAAGCTCGGCCCCGAGCACGAGGCGCTGATCGGCACCGTGCGCAACGTCGGCTACAAGTTCGTCCGGCCGCCGCGCCCCGGCTCGTCGCGCCGCGCGTCCGATGTGGAGATCGCCGACTCCGTCCGAGTCCTGGATGACGAGTTGATCGCGCGGTAGGTTCGCCGGTGTGGCGCAACTGAGCTGGTTCGACGAGCTGACGACCGACCAGGCTGCGGAGGTCGCGCAGCTGCTGACCGCCGCGGAGGCGACCGACGGCGTCGCCCCGGTGGGCGAGGCGGTCAGGCTGCGGATGCGGCCGGGCGCCACGGGCAGCAGGCACCTGCTCGCCCGCGTCGACGACCGGCTCGCCGGCTACGCGCACCTCGACCTGCTGGGCGACTCCGGCGGCCACCAGGTCGCCGAGCTCGCCGTGCACCCCGAGCACCGCCACCGCGGCGTCGGCGCCGAGCTGGTGTCCGAGCTGCCCGCGCGGAACCTGCGGATCTGGGCCCACGGCGGCCACCCCGACGCGGACCGCCTCGCGGGGAAGCTCGGTTTCGACAAGGTCCGCGAGCTGCTGCGGATGCGCCTGCGGGTGCAGGACGACCTGCCGGAGCCCCGGCTCCCCGAGGGCGTGGTCATCCGGGCGTTCGTGCCCGGCAAGGACGAGGCCGCGGTCGTCTACGTGAACCACCGCGCGTTCGACTGGCACCCCGAGCAGGGCGCGATGTCCATCGAGGACGTCCGCGCGAAGGAGCAGGAGCCGTGGTTCGACCCGGCGGGGTTCCTGCTGGCGTTCGACGCGGAGGACCGGCTCGTCGGCTTCCACTGGACGAAGGTGCACACCCCCGAGCTCGGCGAGGTCTACGTCGTCGGCGTCGACCCCGACCGGCAGGGCGGCGGCCTGGGCAGGGCGCTGACCCTCGCGGGCCTGCGGCACCTGCGCGACCAGCGGGTCCAGGAGGTCATGCTCTACGTGGAGTCGGACAACACCGCGGCGGTGCGGGTCTACACCAAGCTCGGCTTCACCCTGTGGGATGCCGACGTCCAGTACGCGCGGTAGTCAACGTACCGTCACAAAACGCATACGCGCTGGTCACGCAGTCACTCTTTCGGCCGTGTGACCCGTCACTTCCCGTTCGGTGTTCACCTCCCGTTCACCCGGTCTAGGTGGTCTGTCCACTCTGGCTACCTACCTTCCGAAGCGAGCGGCGACGTCCGTCGCGAAACCGCTAAAGCTTCCGCAAGGTGGAGGACCAAGGTGAAGATCCAGCGGCACGGCGCCGTGCTCGGCCTCGTCGCGGCCAGCGCGCTTCTGCTCGGTGCGTGTGGTTCCGACAACAACACGGGCGCGGGTGGCAGCACGAACACGCCCGCCGCCTCCGGTGTCGAGTGTGGCGGCAAGACCAAGCTGAACGCCGAGGGCTCTTCCGCCCAGAAGAACGCCGTCGACGCGTTCGTGCAGGCGTACCAGGCGGCTTGCCCCGGCACCGACCTCGCCTACAACCCGTCCGGCTCCGGTGCCGGCGTCAAGAACTTCAACGCGGGCCAGGTCGACTTCGGCGGCTCCGACTCCGCGCTGAAGGAGGGCGCCGAGACCGAGGCGGCCGCCAAGCGCTGCCAGAGCAACCCGGCGTGGAACCTCCCGCTGGTGTTCGGCCCGGTCGCGGTCGGCTACAAGGTGTCCGGCGTGGACAGCCTGGTGCTGGACGCCAAGACCACCGCCGCGATCTTCTCCGGCGCGGTCAAGAAGTGGAACGACCCGGCCATCAAGGCGCTGAACGGCTCCGCGAACCTGCCGGACAAGGACATCGCGGTCATCTACCGCTCGGACGAGTCGGGCACGACCGACAACTTCCAGAAGTACCTGAAGGTCGCCGGCGGCTGGACCAAGGGTGACGGCAAGCAGTTCAAGGGCGGTGTCGGCGAGGGCAAGGAGAAGTCCGCCGGTGTCGCGCAGGCCGTCGGCTCCATCGACGGTGCGATCACCTACGTCGAGTGGTCGTTCGCGCAGGACAACAAGCTCTCGATCGCCAAGATCGACTCCGGTGCCGGTGCGGTCGAGCTGACCGCCGAGTCGGCCGGCAAGGCCATCGACGGCGCGAAGGTCAAGGGCGAGGGCAACAACCTCGTCCTCGACCTCGACTCGATCTACGGCTCCAAGGCCGCCGGCGCGTACCCGCTGCTGCTCGCGACCTACGAGATCGTCTGCTCGAAGGGCTACGACGCCGACACCGCGAAGGCCGTCAAGGCGTTCCTCACGGTCGCCGCGACCACGGGCCAGCAGCAGCTCGCCGACGCCGGCTACGTGCCGCTGCCCAAGGCGTTCCAGGACAAGCTGCTGACCGCCGTGAAGGCGATCGCCTGAGGTTGATGCGAGACTTCGACCAACGCTGACGCGATGAACGATCCCGTCGTGGCCAAGCGCCCCGCCCGCACCGGTGCCGCCGGTGCGGAGCGGGGCGTTGCGGCTGCTCCCCACGCCTCGGAGGCTCCGATTCCCCCGACACCGGAAGCTCCAGAAACCCCTAAGGCACCGCACGTTCGGCCCGGTGACCGCATCTTCCGCGGCCTGGCGACGGGGTCTGGTGTCTTCATCGTCGTCCTCATCGGCGCGATCGGCCTGTTCCTGATCCTGCAGGCCATCCCGTCGCTCGGGCTGGACAACGTCAACTTCCTGACCAGTCGCGAGTGGAACACCACCGACCCGTCCAACCTGCGGTTCGGCATCCTGGACCTCACGCTCGTCACGGTCGTGGTGGCGGTGCTGGCCCTGCTGATCGCCATGCCGATCGCGCTGGGCATCGCGCTGTTCCTCACCCAGTACGCGCCGCGCAACCTCGCCCGGCCGTTCGCCTACGTCGTGGACCTGCTCGCCGCGGTCCCCTCGATCGTGTTCGGCCTCTGGGGCCTGTTCGTGCTCGGCCCGGTGCTCTTCCCGTTCTCCGAGTGGCTGATCTCCAACCTCGGCTGGATCCCGCTGTTCGCCAAGGGCAACGTGAACGTCCAGCTCGGCGGCACCATCTTCACCGCGGGCATCGTCGTCGCGGTGATGATCCTGCCGATCATCACGGCCGTCACCCGCGAGGTCTTCGAACGCACGCCCACCATGCACGTCGAGGGCGCCATCGCCCTCGGTGCGACCAAGTGGGAGGTCGTGCGCACGACGGTGCTGCCGTTCGGCAAGGCCGGTTACGTCAGCGCCTCCATGCTCGGCCTCGGCCGCGCGCTGGGCGAGACGATCGCCGTCGCGATCATCCTGAGCACGGCCACCCAGCCGTTCGGCTGGTCGCTGTTCGACGGCGGCTCGACCTTCGCCTCGAAGATCGCGCTGGCCGCGCCCGAGTTCAACGACCCGCGCTCGGCAGGCGCCTACATCGCCGCCGGTCTGGTGCTGTTCGTGCTGACCTTCGTCGTCAACGCCATCGCGCGCTCGATCGTCGCCGGCCACAAGGAGTACGAGTGAGCACCAACCTCGCCGACCCCACGCGGCTCGCGACGCCGCCGACGTTCCAGTCGGTCAGCGTCTCCCGCCGGCTCAAGAACGGCCTCGCCACCACGCTCGTGTGGGGCGCGTTCGCGGTCGCGATCATCCCGCTGGTGTGGGTGCTCTACACCGTCGTCCAGCGCGGCTTCCCGGTCATCCTCGACGGTGACTGGTGGCAGAAGTCGATGTCCGGCCTGCTGGCCCGCCAGCAGGGCGGCGGCGCGTACCACGCGATCTACGGCACCCTGGTCCAAGGCCTGATCTGCGCCGTGATCTCGGTGCCGATCGGCATCATGGTCGCGATCTACCTCGTCGAGTACGGCGGCCGTTCGAGGCTGGCCAAGGCCACGACGTTCATGGTCGACATCCTCACCGGTGTCCCGTCGATCGTCGCCGCGCTGTTCGTCTACACGGTCTGGATCACGTACTTCGGCCTCGGCCGCAGCGCGCTCGCCGTGTCGCTCGCACTGGTGCTGCTGATGGTGCCGGTCATCGTGCGCACGACCGAGGAGATGCTCAAGATCGTCCCGGACGAGCTGCGCGAGGCCTCCTACGCGCTCGGCATCCCGAAGTGGAAGACGATCGTCAAGATCGTCATCCCGACGGCGCTCTCCGGCATCCTGACCGGCATCATGCTGGCCCTCGCCCGCGTCATGGGCGAGACGGCGCCGGTGCTGGTGCTCGCGGCGTACGCGCCGTTCATCAACTACAACCTGTTCGACGGCCCCATGGCCTCGCTGCCGTTGATGATGGTGAACGAGCGCAACAACCCGACGCAGGCGGGATTCGAGCGCATCTGGGGCGCGGCGATCACGCTCGTCGTCCTCATCACCCTGTTCAACCTCCTGGCGACCGTGATCTCGCGGGCGCTGGCGCCGAAGACGAAGTGAGCGGGCGGACATGGCCAAGCGACTCGACATCAAGGACCTGAACCTCTTCTACGGCAAGTTCCACGCCGTCGAGAACGTCTCGCTCGCGGTGCCGCCGCGCAACGTGACCGCGTTCATCGGTCCCTCCGGTTGCGGCAAGTCCACGGTGCTGCGGTCGCTGAACCGCATGCACGAGGTCGCGCCCGGCGCCCGCGTCGAGGGCAAGGTGCTGCTCGACGGCGAGGACATCTACGCGTCCACTGTGGACCCGGTCGAGGTGCGCCGCACCATCGGCATGGTGTTCCAGCGGCCCAACCCGTTCCCCACGATGTCCATCAAGGACAACGTGGTGGCCGGTCTGCGGCTCGCGGGCGTGAAGAACAAGAAGGAGCTCGACGAGGTGGCGGAGCGCTCGCTGCGCGGCGCCAACCTCTGGAACGAGGTCAAGGACCGCCTCGACCGCCCCGGCGGCGGCCTCTCCGGTGGTCAGCAGCAGCGCCTCTGCATCGCGCGTGCCATCGCGGTGCAGCCGGACCTGCTGCTGATGGACGAGCCCTGCTCGGCCCTGGACCCGATCTCCACGCTGGCGATCGAGGACCTGATCACGGAGCTGAAGAAGGAGTACACGATCGTCATCGTGACCCACAACATGCAGCAGGCGGCGCGCGTGTCGGACCAGACCGCGTTCTTCAACCTGCTCGGTGTGGGCCAGCCCGGTCAGCTCATCGAGGTCGACGACACGGAGAAGATCTTCTCCAACCCCGGCCAGAAGGCGACCGAGGACTACATCTCCGGCCGGTTCGGCTAAATTGCCGGGCGTGAGCCCGCAGAGCAAGTCCCGCAAGAAGAAGCAAGGCAAGGCACCCGGCCGCCGGCCGGAGCAGCAGTCCCCGTACGGGGCGCTGCTCGAGTCGGCGGCCGTGCTGCGTTCCGAGTCCTGGTTGCTCGCGGACGCCTGGGCGAGCGAGGTCGTGGCGTCGCTCTGGCTGGGGTCCTGGCGGTTCCCGGAGCCGGCCGAGGCGTTCGAGTCCGAGCACGAGAAGCTGGTCGCGGGGGTGCTGCGGGCCGGTGGTGAGGCCGCGCTGACCGCGTTGCGCGCGCTGTCCGGTGTGTCGTCCGGCGAAGCGGCCGTCGAGGCGGCGGAAACCCTTGCCGCGCAGGGCGTTGCCGAGCCGTCGTGGTTCGTCGCCGGTGCGGCGCTGGAGTTCCGCGAGGCGTTCCTCGTCACGAACCTGCTCGGTGACGTCGAGGTCGTCGCGGTCACCCAGGAACGCGCGGGTGCCGTGGAGACCGTGCTCTTCATGCGGCAGCCGGTGCTGGGCGCCACCGCGATCGAGCTGTTCGCGACCCCGGACGAGGGCACCACCGCGTTGCTGGAGGACATGATCTCCTCCGCGCCGGGTGCGTTCCGCGACCGGATCACGCCGATGAGCGCCGAGGAGGCGTTCAGCCGGGTGTGGCCCGACATCGAGCTGTTCTGGAACGAGGAACCCGACGAGGAGGCCGAGGCCGGTCTGCTCGACGACGACGAGGAGGCGCGGCACCCGATCCAGCTCATGGCGCTGGCCGAGGCACGGGTGCGGGCGCTGGTCCCCGACGACTACGAGATCCCCGAGCGGCCCGACCGGACCGACGAGGTGGTCGAGGCGTTCCTGGCGTCCGAGCACGCCACCGCGCTGCCGGACGCGGAGCTGGCGAGGGCGCTCGCGCGCGTGCTCGCCGGGGAGGCCACCGACCAGGACCGCGACCCCGTGGCGTACGGGCCCGCGTCGCTGACCGGTGTGCTGATCCTGGCCGTGGCGGCCCGGCTGCACGTCCCGGACGAGGACCTGGCACTGCTGCCGGACGTCGTGCGGGCGTGGGCGTACTTCACCGCGGACGCGCGCGATCTGCCGCGCGAGGAGGCGCGCGCCGCCTGGGACGCGGAACTGCCCACCGTGCTCGCCGAGTTCTCCGAGGCCTACGCCGATCCGGAGCTCGAGGCTGAGCGCGACGGGCAGCTGCGCGGGTAGCCGTACCTGAAGTTTTCTAGAGGTCGTCGTCGCCACCGTAGCCGGGCATCCGGCCGGTGACGACGAAGACGGTGCGCTTGGCGACCGACACGGCGTGGTCGCCGTAGCGCTCGTAGAAGCGGCCCAGCAGGGTCACGTCCACGGCGGCCGCGACACCGTGCTGCCACTCCTTGTCCATGATCACCGAGAAGAGGTGGCGGTGGATGTCGTCCATCGCGTCGTCCTCCTCTTCGAGGGAACGGGCGCGGGCGACGTCCCGCTCGCGGATGACCAGGGCGGCCTCCGTCGCGAGCTTGACCGCGATCCGGCCCATCTCGGTGAAGTACGGCTGGACGTCCTCGGGGATCGCGGACGCGGGGTGGCGGCGGCGCGCGGCCTTCGCCACGTGCAGCGCCAGGTCGCCCATCCGCTCGACGCTCTCGGCCGCGTGGATCACCGCGAGCACGGTGCGCAGGTCGGTCGCGACGGGGGCCTGCAACGCGAGCAGCGCGTAGGACTGCTCCTCGATGCTGGCGCGGACGTCGTCGACCTCCTGGTCACCGCTGATGACCTGCTCCGCCAGACCGAGGTCGGCCTGCAGCAGGGCAGCGGTCGCGTTCTCCATCGCCTCAGCGACCATGCCGGTCATGTCGGCCAGTCGTTCGGCGAGCTGTTCTAGCTGGTCGGTGTAGGCCTCGCGCATGGGGCTCAGCCTACGGTGCGACCATCGCGGCAGCGACATGCCCGAGTGAACCGCGGGTGAACCCCAGGCGAATCACTTCGCGCAGGGGTCCTGGCCCGCGTTCACAATGGACAGATCACCCTGGTTGCCCGCGCTCTGGTTCTGGTTCTGCGCGGGGGCGTTCCCACCCGTCTTCGGGTCGACCACCTTGTCGTCGAAGTCGGAACCGAGGACGAGCATCACCGCGCCACCCATCTCCGGGGCCTCCACCAGCTCCGCCTTGGGCACCGCGGCCCGCAGCGTCGCCGCCTTGTCCTCGAAACCCCTGGCGTAGCGGATGGTCGTCTTCGCGGCCCGCTCCGTCGCGTCGCCCTTGAAGGACACCTGGAAACCGACGCCCTGCAACGCGTCCGCGGTGCGGCCGGCAACACCGTCGTTGTCCGGGTCGCCGTTGAGCACCTGGATGAGGACGCTCTTCGGGTCGATCACCGTGCCCTGCTTGGGCGCGGAGCTCTGCTCACCCGGCTTCTGCTCGGCCGGCTTCTCCAGCGGCAGCGGCGTTCCGTCGATGATCGACTGGAAGAGCCTCTTGACGCCGTCCTTGTCCAGCCGCTCGATGTTGTCGTCGGGGATGTTGATGAGCTTGTTGTCGTCGGTCCAGTGCGGCATCGTCACGAACGACACCCGGCCGGCTTCCAGGCCCTGCAACGACTGCCCGAGCTCCAGCAGCTGCGCGACACCGATGTTGTCGCCGACCGTCGACCTCGTGAAGGCCTTGATGAAGTCGTTGAGCCTGCTGGGGTTCAGCAGCACCTCGCTCGACAGGGCCGTGCGCAGCATCGAGGACATGAACTGCTGCTGCCGCGTGATGCGCGCGAAGTCCGAGGCGTCGTCGCCCTGGACGTAGCGGGCGCGCACGTACTGCAGCGCCTGGTCGCCCTTGAGGACGTGCTTGCCCGGCTTGTCGATCACGACGCCGATCTCGTTGTCCTTGATCGGCTTGGACGTGCAGATCTCGACGCCGCCGACGGCCGTGGCCATCTCGCGGAAGCCGTTGAAGTCGATGCTGACGAAGTGGTTGATCTTGAGACCGGTCAGCTGCGTCATCATGTTGGCGACGCACTGCGGTCCGCCCTCGGCGTAGACGCTGTTCGCCATGACGTCCTTGGCCGGTGCCAGCGCGTCGCCGTACTCGCCGTTGTCCGAGTTCCAGCTGCGGCAGTCCGGCCGGTCGACGCGCACGTCCCGCGGCAACGACACCACGACCATCCGCTTCCGGTCGGCCGGGATGTGCGCCAGCATGATCACGTCGGACCGGGCGCCCTTCTCGGTCGCCGTCGTGCCGACGTTGTCGCCCGCCTTCGCACCCGCCCTGGTGTCCGAGCCGACCAGCAGGAAGTTCTCGTCACCGAGCTGCTTCTCGGCCTGCTGCACGGCCTGCGAGTTGCCGCCGAGCGCGTCGATGTCCCTGAACTGCGAGTCGGCCCACTGCATCGCGCCCCAGCCGATGCCGGTGGACGCGAACACCACGGCCGCCGCGGCGATAGCACCGACCTTCGCCGTGCGCATCAGCTTGCGCTGCTGCGGCGTCCGTCCGGCCGGACCGGCCTTCTGGTCGTCCTCCGCGCCGACGACGACGGGGTCGGCGAACTGGGTCGCCTCCTCGTCCTCGCCGTCACCGTCGTTGAGCCACGGCATGAGCTTCGCGCGGCGTTCCTTGCGCTGGCGCTCCTGTTCGAGCAGCTCGTCGTGGACGGCCGAGAACCGCGCGAGCGTGTGGTCCACCTCGCGGCGCTTCTTGACCTCCTCGCCGATGGCCTCCATCTCGGTGGTCAGGCTCATCGGGTCGATGTCCTCGCGCCGTTCCACCTTGGCCACACCCGCCGGGGCGATCTGGGTGGCCTCGGGGCCCTTGTCCTGCGTCGCGTCGTCCTCGGGGGCACCGGCGGGCCGGTCGGCGACGTCGCCGCCACCGAGCCGGTCGGAGACACCGCCGGGAGCGGGCCGCGGCGCGCTGGACTCCGCACGCGTCGGCATCGGGTGCCGGCCGGTCACGTCCCCGGTCGCGGGCCGCTCACCCGGAACGGGCGGACGCGGGATCCGGTTCACCGAGGGCGCCTCGCCGGGGAGCAGCCTGCGCGGCGCACCCTCCGGTGCCGGGGGCATCGCGTTCGGGTCGGGGCGCCGGATGCTGTTGGACGACGGTGCGTCACCGGGGTGCCTGCGCGGGCCGCCCTCGGGAGCGGGCGGGCGCGGGATGCCGTTGGAGGAGGGCACGTCGTGCCGGAGCGTCTCACCGGGAACCGGTGGCCGCGGGATGCCGGTGGACGAGGGCACGTCGTGCCTGCGCGGTCCACCGTCGGGCGCCTCACCGGGAGCGGGCCTGCGGCCGTCCGGTGCGGGCGGACGCGGGATGCCGTTCGACGACGGCGCGTCGCCGGGAGCGAGCCGCCGGGGCGCACCACCGGGACCACCGGGGCCGTCGAGCCGGCGCTGCACGCCCTCGGCGTCCGCGGGAGCACCCGGAACGGGACGCCGCATCGTGCCGCTGGGGGGACCGTCCTGGCGGCGCGGCGCACCGGTCACGTCACCGGGCCGGACCGCGGGGTCCGGGCGCCGCTGCGCACCGGTCGCCTCGCCGGGCCGGGGTCCGCGGGGGACGCCGTTCGGGTCTGCCGGGGGCTCCGGTCGCCGGACCGGTCCGCTCACGTCACCGGGACGCACGCCCGGTGCGTCGGCCGGCGGAACGGGACGGCGCACCGCACCGCTCGCCTCGCCCGGCCGCACGCCGGGAGCCGGTCGCCGCGGGGCGCCGTTCGCGTCCGGCCGCGGTCGCATCCCGGTCTGCTCGCCGACGGGCGGCGGGGTTTGTGCGGGCCGTGGTCGCGTTCCGGTCTGCTCACCGGTGGGCGGTGGGGCCTGGGCAGGTCGCGGTCGCGTTCCGGTCTGTTCGCCGACGGGTGGCGGGGCTTGCGCAGGTCGTGGTCGCGGTCCGGTCTGCTCACCGGTGGGCGGCGGGGTCTGCGCAGGTCGTGGGCGCGTTCCCGTCTGCTCGCCTGCGGGCGGGGCCTGCGCGGGCCGCGGTCGCGTTCCAGTCTGCTCACCCGGACGGACACCGCTCCGCGGCGGTGCCGGGGGCGCTGCCTGCGGCGGGTTCCGGTCCGGTCGCGGCCGGGCACCGGTCTGCTCGGCACGGCGGTCACCCGGCGCCGGGCGCGCGGGCGCACCGTTCTGCTCGGGTTCTGGCCTGCGCCGCCGACCGGTCTGGTCGGGTGCCTGGCCACCGGTGAAGCCCTGCGGCGGAGCGGGTTGCCGCTGGTCGGCGGGCGGCTCCTGCAGCGAGCGGCGGCCGGTGGCCGCGGGCGGGTTCTCTGGCAGAGCACGCCTGCCGGTAGTGGAAGCGTCGGGCGAGCCGGGCGGGACGGGCCGGGGGATGTCCGTCCTGCTGTGCTGCTCGATGAGGTCCGAGACGCTCAGGCCCCCAGAGCCATCCATCGAGCGACGTCTACGGCCGGTCGGCTGGTCGTGCTGGGGATCCTGATCACCGCGGGAAGAGGGGCCGCCACGTCGGGGGTCGTCGGGCACCCAATCTCCCTTCTGGGTCAGAAGCGCTTTAGCGGTTCGCTATTACGAGTTGACGACGACCGGGACACAAGGGTTGCATCACCGGGCGTGTCAGTTGCGCCCGCGATACTACGGATGTAGCCGTCTTCTGACGACCACTCCGGGTGATACGAGTTCGATCTGTACGCGATTACGCGCAGTCCGCTTGCCCTGAACGGGTGAGCTGGGTCACTCAGCAGTAACCGAGAACACGTGTTTCAGCGACGGCACGCCGCCCGGAAGCGGCACCGGCGAGGCGAACCCGGCCGTCCGAACGGTACGCCACGGCGTTGCGGCCCGACTGCTTGGCCGAGTACAGGAGGCTGTCGGCGCGCAGCAGTTGCTGCTCGGCGCTGACCGGCGGCCGCTGCGGAGCCTCGTCCGCGGGCGGTTCGTAGGCGAGACCCGCCGAGACCGTCACGCGCAGCCCGGGAGCGATCTCGTCCCAGGGGTGACGCTCGACACGTTCTCTGGCCTTCTCGGCCACCTCGACGGCCGCGGCGGCGTCCACCCGCGGCAGCACGAGCACGAACTCCTCGCCGCCGTAACGGGCGCAGAACGCACCTTCCGGCAACCCCTGCTGGAGCAGCTCCACCACGCGCTGGAGCACGCGGTCGCCGAGCAGGTGACCGAAGGTGTCGTTGACCTGCTTGAACCAGTCGAGGTCGATCAGGGCGATGGCGAGCCCGTGCCGGCACGCACCGTGCTCGGCCAGCAGGTCCATCAGCCGCTGGTCGAGGTAACGGCGGTTGTAGGAGTCGGTGAGGCTGTCGCGCAGGCTCTGCTCGCGCGCCTCCGCGTGCTCCCGGCGCAGCCGGTCGACCTCGCGGCGCAGTTGCTCGGGGACGTGCGGCTCCTCCTCCTGGTCGGCCTGGACGAGGTCGAGCGCCGAGCGCAGGTGCTGGTAGGCCTGGCGCCACTGACCGCGGGAGGCGAGCAACCTCGCGATGGACTCGTGCAGGCCGACCAGTGCGGGCCCCTGCCCGGCAGCGGCGTCGGCCGGCTCGGTCTCTGCGATTTCGGGTCGCAGCGCGGTCATCGCGATCACCTCCTTACTTGCCAGGTGTCGTCTCCGAAGAGGCGGCGCTTGAGCAAGAAGGACGGGTGGGGGCGGGATTTCCCCCGTCCGGTTGACCGGGGCCTGCTCCGATCCAGTGAGCTTGGGAGATCAACAACCCGCTCAGCCACCGGGACAGGGGGCGAACCCGTAGACCTCGTCGTCGAGGAGCACCACGTGCAGTGATCCGATCTGGCTGCCGACGACCGCGTCCTCCTGGCGCAGCGTCACCGTCACGGCGACGACGTACACGTCCCCGCGTGGGTGGGACTTCTCGCCAGGGGGTGCCCAGTCGGCGTCCATCCGAAGCGTCGACCAGGTCGGTTCGACCTTCAGGGTGGCGCCCCGCAGGTTGCAGGTCTTCTGCTTGAAGTCCGGGTGCTGGGTGTCCTTGAACAGCGCGGCCTGCTGCTCGGCGCCCTCGTCGCCGGCCTTGTTGACCCGCTCGTAGTACTCGCGGAACTTCGCGCGGTCGCCGTCGGACAACGACACCGGCAGCGCCTTGCCCGCGACGGGACCGCCGCATCCCGCGAGCAGCAGCAGGGAGACCAGGAGAACCGCCGCGCGCTCAGCCACCGGAGTGCATCACGTCCGCACCGGCGGGAACGGTCGCGTCCTCGGGGTCGTCCAGCCACCCCTCCGGCAGCACGACCTTGGCGGCGGACCCCTGCCGCCCGCGCGGCCCCTCGGCGTTGGCCGGGAACGGCACGTCCGCGTCCAGCTGACCGATCAGGTCGTCCAGCTCCTGCAGGCTCGACACCATCGCGAACGCCCGCCGCGTGTCCCCGCCGACCGGGAACCCGTGCCAGTACCAGGCCATGTGCTTGCGCAGGTCGCGCAACCCCTTGTTCTCGCCGTCGTGCGCCGCCAGCAGCCGCGCGTGCGTGCGCAGGACCTCGGCCACCTCACCGAGCGACGGCCCCGGCGGCACCTCCTCGCCCCGGAACGCCGCCTGCAGGTCGCGGAACAACCACGGCCGCCCGAGGCACCCGCGCCCGACGACCACGCCGTCGCACCCGGTCCGCGCCACCATGTCGAGCGCGTCCTGGGCGCTGAAGATGTCGCCGTTGCCCAGCACCGGAATGCTCGTCACGGCCTCCTTGAGCCGCGCGATCGCACTCCAGTCCGCCTTGCCCGAGTACCGCTGCGACGCGGTGCGCGCGTGCAGCGCCACGGCCTGCGCACCCTCGTCCTGCGCGATCCGCCCCGCGTCGAGGTAGGTCAGGTGGTCCTCGTCGATGCCGATGCGGAACTTCACCGTCACCGGCATGTCCCCGGCGTTGCGCACCGCGGCCCGCACGATCTGCCGGAACAGCTCCCGCTTGTACGGCAGCGCCGCCCCGCCGCCCTTGCGCGTCACCTTGGGCACCGGGCAGCCGAAGTTCATGTCCATGTGGTCGGCGAGGTCCTCGTCCACGATCATCTTCGTGGCCTCGCCGACGTTCTTCGGGTCGACGCCGTAGAGCTGCATCGACCGCGGGTTCTCCCCCTCGTCGAAGGTGATCATGTGCATGGTCATCGGGTCCCGCTCGACCAGCGCACGCGCCGTGATCATCTCGCAGACGTAGAGCCCGGCCCCGTACTGACGGCACAGCTGCCGGAACGCGACGTTGGTGATCCCGGCCATCGGCGCGAGCACAACGGGCGGGTCGACGGCGTAGGGGCCGATCTTGAGGGTGGGGGCGGGCACGACCACCAGGTTACGGCACTGACCTGGCCGGATCTTCGCCGATGGAGGAAGGCAGCGCCTCCCGCACCGCCACCTGGTGCCGGTGCTGGTCACCCCCGCTGCACCCCCGGGTCCACCGCCGGCAGCGTGGGTAGCAGAAGTGCCTGCTGAACGCCGATTTCCCGGAGCCCGGCCGGATCGTGGTGGTGGTGCCCCGATCGGGTGGCGTACCCCTTCTGCCAACATGCCACCTGGAAAGGAGACCGAAGCGTGGGGGCGAGTCAGCTGATCAAGACCGGGTTCGAGCTCTTCTTCGAGGAAGGTCCCATCGGCAGACCGACCGGTGGTGACGAGCAGCAGGTCATCAGCGTGCGCGAGGTCGGCTTCCTGGCCATGCCCACCGGCCGGCTGGTCGCGGCCGACCCGTTCGTGCTGTGGCCGGAGGACGCCGAGCCGTTCACCGCGACGTTCGAGCCGGGCAAGTACCCGGTCGCGGTCTCCCTCGTGTCGTGGCTCGACCGCGACGGGTTCCCCGACGTGCGCCAGGGCTACCGGGTCGCCGCCGCCAAGCTGACCGTGCGCGACGAACCCGCGTACGTCTGGGAGCCGGCCTTGGTGCCGGGCGAGCACGTGACGCCGATGCTGCCGGGCCAGCGCTTCGGGTACGAGGTCGAGTCGAGCACCGGCGCGTTCTTCGACCTCTCCGCGGCACCCGCCGTCGACCGGCTCGCCGGCGACGACCAGGGCGGCTGCGAGCTCATCGACGCGCTGAGCGCGGTCGGCGGCGGTCGCGGGCCTGCCAACGTCACCGACGTCGAGTCGGGCCTGAACGTGGTGGCGTTCTCGACCGGCTGGGGCGACGGCGTCTACCCGACGTGGGTGGGCCGCAACGCCGCGGGCGACCCGGTCGCGTTCGTGACGGACTTCTTCGTGATCAACCGGTTCTGAGGGGCTGGTTCGCCCGGTCGCCGCGTTTCGAACGGGGGTGACCGGGTACGCGGGAAGGCGTGAGCGAAGCCGAGGAGTCCGATCAGCACAGGCTCGCGCGCAACGTCAACGAGCTGCTGCAGGAGCTCCGCGTGGCGCAGGCCGGTGTGCAGATCCTGTTCGGCTTCCTGCTCTCCATCGCCTTCACCGACAAGTACTCGACCGTCGGCGCCTACGTCCGCGTCACCCACCTCGTCACCGTCCTGTGCGCCGCCATCGCCGTCGCGTTCCTCACCGCCCCCGCCGCCTGGCACCGCGTGCTGTTCCGCCAGGGCCGCCGCGAGGACGTCGTGTCGTCCGGCAACACGTTCGCGTTGGCGGGCCTGGGTTTCCTCGCACTGGCGATGACCGGCACGGTGCTGCTGCTGGCCGAGGTCGTCGTCGGCGGCTGGCCCGCGATCCTCGTGGGCGCGGTGGCGTTCCTCGTCTTCGCCGGCCTGTGGTTCGCCTGGCCGTTCGCCTCGCGCTCAGCCGAGCGTGCTGACGAACGCGAGCGCCCCTAACCCCACCGCGACCGGCACCGCCAGCACGACCGCCCTGCGGCTCGGCCGCGGCAGCACGCGCAAGGTCCTGACCCCCAGCGGGACCAGCGCGACGCACAACCCGGCCGTGCCCACGACCGACAGCACCTCCGCACCCTTCAGCACCCCCAGCGGCAACAGCCCCATGGCTGCCAACGCCACCGCCCTCACCAGCCCGAGCACCCCACCCAGGTAGGCGCCCACCGCCAGCACGCACCAGCCGAACACGATCGTGAACGACAGATAGCTGAACAGGTGCAGGTCCCCGTACCCGTCCGCGACCAGCCGCGTCGCCTCCTCGACCCCGCGGTGCCGCACCACGCCGAACGCCGCCTGGTCCACGCCCGCGTGGAACGTCCGGGCGAACAACCCCACCGTGACCAGCACCCCGCCCCAGGCCGCCCACACCGGCCGCCGCCCCGCGACCCGCCGCGCGACCTCGGCCACAGCGGGCCACATCACCACGTGCCCGGCGAGGAACGCCGTGTAGGCCGCCGTCATCAGCCCTGGGTGGTCGGCGGCGGCCCTGAGCTGGTCGGGGAAGAAGAAGTGGAACGGCGACCGCAGCAACGTCCCCACCAGCAGCAGCACCGGCCCCAGGACCAGCGCGACACCGGCGGTCCACCCGTTCGGGAACACCTCGTCCGTCATGGTCGGCAACGCTGCCAGCGCGGCCGTTCCCCGTGATCGGCCCGTGGTCCGACCGCCCGCCTCGGACCACGGTCCGAGACCGTTGTCCAAAAGATTTTTCGAGCGGTCTGTCGATCGGCGTTCCCCCAGTTCGACGTACCGGTGGGCGGACGAGCGCCGGATCTGCCGGAGGCGGAATTCGGGTGAGACGAACGCGGCGATGAGGAACACTCGGACCCACCGATGAGTTCTACCTGATCTGCCGGTCTCAACCGGCGTCGACGACGACGCCGGCGGCCTTGGCCGCGACGCGACTGTGCCAGCCAGCTACCTAGTGAGGGCCTGACATGCCTGCTGCGATCCAAGACCGACCGACCGCGCAAGCGAGTCGAACACCACTCGTGGTGCGCCTGCTGGTGCTGGCGACGTTCGTGGTCATCCTCAACGAGACCCTGATGATCAACGCGATCCCGCGCCTGATGGAGTCGCTGCACGTCAGCGAACAGGCCGCCCAGTGGGTCTCCACCGCGTTCATGCTCACCATGGCCGCCGTCATCCCGATCACCGGCTGGTTCCTGCAGCGCGTCACGACCCGCCAGGGCTACCTGATCGCGATGAGCGTGTTCATGGCGGGAACCGCGATCTCCGCGGCCGCGCCGACGTTCACCGTGCTGCTGATCGGCCGCATCGTCCAGGCCGCCGGCACCGCCGTGATGATGCCGCTGCTGATGACCACGCTGATGACCGTCGTCCCCGAACAGGACCGCGGCCGCGTGATGGGCAACGTGACCCTCGCGATCTCCGTGGCCCCGGCCATGGGCCCGGCGATCTCCGGCCTGATCCTGCAACTCGGCTCGTGGCGCCTGCTCTTCGTCGCGGTCCTCCCGATCGCCGGCGCCGTGACGTACTTCGGCCTGCGCCAGCTCACCAACATCGGCGAACCCAAGGTCAGCACGATCGACTGGCTCAGCGCGGCCCTCGCAACCGTCGGCTTCGGCGGCCTGGTCTACGGCCTCAGCCTGTTCGGCGAGGGCACCGACCACCTCGGCCCGACCATCGGCGTCGTCGTGGCAGGCGCCGCCACCATCACGTTCTTCGTGCTCCGCCAACTCCGCCTGCAGCGCACCGGCGCCCCGCTGATGGACCTCCGCACCCTGAGCCACCGCACGTTCGCCCTGGCCCTGATCCTGATGTGCGTCGCGTTCCTGGCGATGATGGGCTCGATGATCCTGCTGCCCCTCTACCTGCAGAACCTCCGCGGCCTCACCCCACTGGAAACAGGCCTGCTCCTCATGCCCGGCGGCCTCGCCATGGGCCTCCTCGGCCCCACGGTCGGCAAGGTCTACGACCGCCTCGGCAGCCGCCCCCTGGTCCTGCCCGGCTCCATCGGCATCGTGCTTTCGTTGGCCGGCTTCACCCAGATCTCCACCACCATGCCGTACTGGCAGATCCTCGCCCTGCACGCACTGCTGATGGTGAGCCTGGCCGCCACCTTCACCCCGATCTTCACCCTCGGCATGGGCGCCCTGCCCCCCGACATGTACCCGCACGGCAGCTCGATCCTCGGCACCCTCCAACAGGTGGCCGCGGCCCTGGGCACCGCGCTGGTCGTGACCGTGATGTCCGCCCGTGCCAGCTCGCTGGTGGCCGACGGCGTTGCGGCCGGTGCGGCTCAGCTGAGCGGCATGAAGATCGCGTTCGTGGTGGCGACCGTGCTGGCCGCGGCGACCATCGTGGTGGCGGTGCTGCTGCCGAGCCGGGCGTCTGCTTCGGCTGGTGGAGGTGTGGCGCACCACTGATCGTGGTGGTTGTTGGAGGCCGACGTGCTGGTTGCACGTCGGCCTCTTTCGTTCGGTGGCGCTCTTGCGACGCGGAACCCTCAGGTGCAGCATCTGGGGGTGTGGTGGGCCGCCAGGGACTCGAACCCTGAACCCGAAGAGTAAGAGCCTTCGCTTGGTGTTGTTCGTCGATCTTCCTCGACAGCGCTTACTACCTGCGCGGATGCGATCTTAATCTGAGCACTGTGGACAGTCGCTTCTCGACTTCTGTCGTCGTTTTGTGAGGGTTAAGTATGGGTTGATCTTGGTGTCCTGGACCCGCTCACACCCCTGCCATCATCCCGACACTGAGCCTCGAACGCGGCCGGTGGCGTCGGGTCAAGGTAACTCGTTCCAGCCTTGACGCGACGTTGCCGGCCGTTGTCATGCTCGCGGTGTCGGGGTGGCTCGGCCTGATGCTCGTCGAGCTTTTCGCGGCTTCGTCTGGGCCTCTTCGGTGGCAAGGCGGCGCAGCCGTCGCGGCAGTCGAGCGCCGTGCCCAGCCGGCCTGTGGTGACTGCGCTGGCGCTCGTCGGGAGTCGGGGACGCATCAGGCCTCGGGGTCGGATGCGCCGTCAGCTGCTGCCTGACGTCCGGCGCGCAGCGCCGCCCGACCGACCGGCGGAGCGAAGCGGATGCCGGGAGTGTCGGGATGGATGCTGGCGCAGCAACACACCGCACGCGCCGGCGTGGCGGCGCCTTGATCCTGTAGAGCCATATTCGGCAGATTAGATCGAAGGCAAGCCAGGATCATATTCGCGGTAGTGTTCCGGGCATACCCAGAGGTAATCGCCTGCCGGGCTGAGTGTCCGTCGTAGATCTCCGTACGCGGCTTCGGCGTCCAACTTCATCAGCAGAATCCGAAAGGCCCGCAAGGCCGCTCCCTGTGGCTTTGTCATTGCGTTCTTACCGGTGTGTGAGTCCAATGGATCCTCTGGAAGTTTCTCCGCCAGAATCTTCATCAAATCAAGATCTGCTTTCGCGCTTTTCAGCGCATCGTCGCTCATGGAGGCCGCATAGGCCGTGACGCCGATGGGCACAGCAATCCGAAGGAACTTTGTAAGGTAATTCACGTACGGTGCGACCGACTGAAGCCAGCTCTTCGGGGGGTGAAAACTGTACGTCGCTTCTTCCTGCGGATGCTCGCTTCCTGGCTCCTCGCACCATAGAACCATCTTGTATTTCTCCGTAGGACTCAACTTTCTCATCGCGAACGAGCGATCTTCAGGGGTGAGTGTGAAGTACCTGGGACAGTCGGTGACCTCTTTGTCTAGAACTTTTAGAACCGTCCGCGCGTAGCGGGCTGTTTCTGATGAGCTTGCCTCTACCGATAGCAGTCGTGATGAAATCTTCTGCATACCTTCCAGAAGCTGATCGATTGGTGCTGCGAGACGCCCGAATCCAGTAAGCAGAATGTTGACATCGCTCCAGCCGGCACATGCATTGCAGATTATTCGAGGTTCGCTTCTCTCTCGAAACTTTTGGAGAATTTTGAACGGAAATAGCCCGCTGCACGCAGTAGCGTCCTCGGTTATCTGTTGGCATGGGACCAGGAAATCATATGAGAGGCCTCTCCAGCGCAACTGGATGAGCTCTTCAATTCCGTCCCTCAGAACATGGAAAAAGTAGTCAGGTGCAGGCCCGATTACTGTCAATCGAAGATCGCGGTTGTTGTCGGCTAGTTCGAGCACCGCTTGAGATGCGTACTTTTTGTATTCGAGTAGAACTCCGCGTCTCCAATGCAGCCCGGTTGAGAAGCGGTGATTGCGAACTGTCAGCCACGCAATCAACCCCGGCGCCTCTTCGGCCGTTTGGCAAACTGCGCGCATCCGTCGGCGACCATGAAAGCTCGGCGCGCCATCCTGCCAAACGTTCTTGGGGCGTTCGTAAGGCACAAGTTGAGCTACTAGGCTTGCGCTATCGTCAGTGAGGCGATAAGAGACGTCGAACTTCTCCATAAGTCTCAGAAAGTACGGGTGGAGCTTTGCGTCGTACTGAATCTTTTCGGACTTGTCGGACCAAATGTTCTGTAGACGCCCGTGCTGCAACACGCCGCCATTAGCGCGTGTTGGCTCATCCTCTAGCACATATCCGATTGCCTTCGTGAGCCATTCCGGTTGGAGAACGACGATGTCACGCAGGCCGTCGTCGTCTCCATAGTGGATGATGTGGCCGAGATCATGGAGTAGGGAGCTGAGAGTTTCGGTTTCTGCTTCATCAAGACCATGAGCTGCGCAGATCCGTTCGAACATCATCCGAGATATTTGCGGTCCGTCTTGATGTTTGATCTCATCACGCGCATCAATCCAACTCTGGCTTATCAGCTCCCCCATCTGCGGAAGCTTCGATGCATGGTTAGCGATGGAAGTTCGTAGAGCGTCGATACCTCGTCCGGATCCGCTATCGACTTCGTGATATCCCACGAGAAGATTGGGGAACTTTGCTCTTAGGTATTCGAAGTCGAACTCTGGTCTTCTTTCGTCTGCGTGAGTGGCAACGATCAGTATTCTTGCGTGGTCGCCGACACGAAGGCGGATCCGCCTGCACCAAGCTTCCACACTATTCTCTTCATGCCCCTCGCGCGGCTTCCATACGAGTATGTAAAGCGCGCGCTTCGAGAAGAAGAACTGATGAGTTATTCGGTATACCTCCTGTCCGCCGAAGTCCCATGAGTTCAACTTGAGGGTTTGAGCAAACTGAGGATGGTCAAGCGTGAGTCCGTTGATCTCAATACCGTGGGTGGTAGGACGGTTTTCTAGGAAGTCATCTCCCCGGAGAGCGGCGATGAGCGATGATTTACCAACACCGCCTTCGCCCACAAGCAGGACTTTAGCTTCGTAATGAGGAGTTCCGTCTCCTAGACTGCGTAGATAGGTGAGAAGTGCCGGGACGCCTCTTGCGACTAGACTTGGAAGTGGCTCGACAAGCGGGTTGCCGCTTAGGTCTATTTGTACATTTTCGGGAAGATTCCCGAGTTCCTTGGGCAAAGTCTTGATCTGGTTCCCGGACAAATCTAGATGTTCAAGACTGCTCAGTTTGCCAATCTCGGCCGGAATAGATGTTAGTTCATTGTGGGAAACATCAAGATTGCGCAGGCCGCGGAGTTTTCCTATCTGGCTAGGGAGGAGCTTTAGTTGGTTTCCCGACAAGTGAAGGTCTTGAAGTTCCTGTAGCCATTGTATGCTTGGAGGTAGAGATCGTAGGGTGTTCTCGGCAAAGTTCGCGAACTTGAGCTTATGCAGTCTTCCAATTGATACAGGTAGTCGAGAGATAGAATTGGCGGACAAGTCGAGAGACTCTAGATCATTAATTTCACCTATTTCTTCGGGAATATCTGTGAGCTCGTTATCGGCTAGATTCAGGCTGTTTAGTGCGCGCAACTTGCCGATCTGGCGCGAGATCGATCGCAAGTG
Organism: Lentzea sp. NPDC037011; assembly: GCF_055607425.1. NCBI lineage: Bacteria > Bacillati > Actinomycetota > Actinomycetes > Pseudonocardiales > Pseudonocardiaceae > Lentzea > Lentzea sp. NPDC037011. Next base: position 530,666 of record NZ_JBVJRT010000001.1, read on the forward strand.
GTTGGAAGTGAGGGAAAGCTCTCCGAGATTTACTAGGTGAAACAGGCTTTCGGGTAGCTCCTTTATCTTGTTTTCGTTCGCCTCGAATGCGTAGAGGCTCGAAACTCGACCTATGTTAACCGGCAGGCGCGTTATCTTGTTCCCGCTAATGTCGAGCAGTGCCAGGTTTCGAAGTTTGGTAATCTGCTTGGGAAGCTCTGTAAGCTCGTTTCCATAGGCTGATATTGTGGTAATAAAATCCGGGTTGTCGTCGAGGAGTTCGACTGGGAATTTATCGTGGCCTTGAATGCTGATATCTATATTGACTTCTTCATCGTATGGCAAGGAGGACGTTGACTTGTTAGTTGCGGAGCGCTCTTCGTCAGGCCAACTATCGGGGTCTTCGCTCAGGGATGCCGACAAACTCGTTTTCCCTGGATCAATGGCGTGGCTCTCAAGCTCGCTGATTGCTGATTCTGCAAGCTTGTCTGCATCATCGTCGATGAAGGGGTTGTCCGTAGTCATGGCTCCCGGTCCTACCTGAGCTATACGATGGTCTTGCGGGCTTAGCTATACAGGTATGTCGTAGCAGAAGTGCGGCTCGTTACGTTTCTGCGTCCACTCGCTCTGAGCAGCCCTCTGCAACCGGCCATCTCGTTATATTTTTCTGGGCGATCGATGCGCTTTTGTAGTTGTTGCATCGTGCCGTACGCTGGTGGCGTGGATCTAGTTGATTGGGCGACAAAGGTTGCACGGGAAGCGTTGGCGGAGCCGTTGCCGCGCCGCTGGAAACACGTTATAGGGGTAGGTCGCAGAGCGCGGATGGCGGCGCTATTGTTGGATGTGTGCGACCAGCATGTTTTGATTTCATCTGCATTGTTGCACGATATCGGCTATGCGCCGAAAATGGCGAGGTCTGGATTCCATCCTTTGGATGGGGCTCGTTTCCTTGCTGGCATGAAGGTTGATGAGCGGATATGCGCGCTAGTTGCGCATCACTCTTTTGCCTACCTTGAAGCTGAGCTTCGTGGACTTTCATCAGAGCTTGCGAAGTGGTCAGACGAGAGGACTGTGCTGCGGGATGCTCTTTGGTGGGCTGACATGACGACGACGCCCGATGGTCAAGCTACGAACGTCTTCGATCGAATCGAAGAGATTCAGAAGCGCTACGGCCCAGAAGACTTGGTGAGCTTCTTCATTAGGCAAGCTAAGCCTGAACTGGTTGCCGCGGTAGAGCGCACGGAGGAACGGCTACGAGCGGCGGGAGTCGACTACACCGCGAAGTAGGGAGTCGACCGCTTTTCGAACCCGTGCTCGATCCGAAGCCGGATGGACGGGTGGATGTTGAGCGCGCCGAGGTCTCCGCGGCTCACCCAGTGAACTTCGCTGGACTCGTCGCTGGTCCGCAGCTCCCCACCGACCAACCGTGCCCGGAAGCAGATGGAGAACTGCTGCCGCACCTCGCCGTCCGTGTAGGCGATGACGTGCGCGGGGTCGGAGTACACGCCGATGATGTCGACGGGCTCGACGTCGATCCCGGTCTCTTCCTTGACCTCGCGGATGACACTGTGGCCGATGGTCTCGCCGACGTCCTGCGCCCCACCGGGGATCGAGTACAGGTCGTTGTCGGTGCGGCGGATCATCAGCAGCCGGCCTTGCTCGTCCTGCACGAACGCCGTCACCGCCACGACGATGTTGGTGGCTTCCGGTGCGTTCGGGTCGTTGTAGTGATCAGTGCGAGCCATGCCTACCTGCCTACCACTTCGGCGGCTTCGCGCCATCCCAGACGCCCTGGAAGCTCTCGGCGTACGTCTCGAACAAGTCGCCCCCGGACAACCGTCGTAGGTGCAGGACCGGCGCGTGAGCTGCCATGAAGCCGTGCACGTGCGTGTTCACGAGCATCTCGTCATCGAAGCGGTAGATCGAGTTGTAGAGCGTCGTCCCGTGCACGCGGATCTCTACGCCGGGCACCTCGGCCAACGGCTTGTAGACCGCGAGGGCGTTCCGGATCTTCGCGCCAAGCGTGGTCTTGCCGATGCCCTCTTCCTCGCTGCGACGCGCGACTTCCCGACTCGCTGGGTCCCCTAGTAGCAACCTGATCCGCACGCCGCTCTCTGCCTTCTGGCGCAGCGTCTTGATCAGGGCTGGGTTGTCCACCAGGAACATGGCGGCGTAGACGAGGATCGAGATGCTGATCTTGGACTGTTCGATCAGGTGCCCCCAGATGTCGTGCGACACCGCGTGGCGGTGTGCGTAGACCTGGACGACCTCGGACTCGTTGATCTTTTTCTTCTTCTCTGGCGCGACGGCGTCCGGCCAGAGGTAGGTCTCCGTCTCGCGGACCATCGCGGCGATGGCGTGCCGGTGACGTGGGTACGGCGTCCGGTCCTGCGTGATCCACCGTTCGACGGTCTTCGGGTCTACGCCGGTTACCTTGGCGACTTCATCGAAGCCCAAAGTGTTGCGCAGCAACGCATCCCGCAGGCGTTGGTTCGGTATGGCCCACCCTCCGTACAACTAGGGACGACTTCAATGTAGCCGAGACGTCTGTAGTTGTCCTGATGTGTGGTGTTGACGTCCTGCCGATTCGCCGAAAGTCGTAGGTGTCGAAACGTCGGGGAACAGCCCCGACCGGCACAAATGACAGGAGAACGACGATGGCGATCACAGGTGGGAGCAGGCTCCCGGCGGGTCACGACTTCGTGTTCCCGAGGGGTGCGCTCGTGATGAGCGTCGAGCCAGTGCTCAAGTTCCAGTCAGCTGAGGAGCGCACCAAGGGCCTCCCTGTCGAACAGGAGAAGGACAAGGAGACCGGTCAGCTCGTGTGGTCCGTGCTGGTGATCGACCAGGCGGCGGAGCGCAAGACAGACGCGGCGGTCACGGTCAAGATCTCCGCGCCTCACCAGCCGGTGCCGCCGGAGGCGATTCCGGGTACGGACATCCGCCCGGCGATGTTCGAGGGTCTGACGGTCACGCCGTGGATCGACGACAAGGGCTGCCGTGGTGGCCACGTCGGCGAGCGTCACCGCTGCCGGGCGAAGCTGGGTTACAGCCTGCGCGCCACCGGCATGAAGGCGGCCGTCGCGTCCAAGTCAGCACCCAAGGCGGCGTGACCGTGGCCGACTTGATGCGCCTGCACCTGACGGCGAACCTGCCGATCCGGGTGGAACCGCTCGTCTTCGCTGGACGGGTTGAGTTCCGGTTGGGCAACGCGTTTCCGGCCGTCCTGGTGGTCGACGCGGAGGCACTGCCTCGCCTTGCTGAGGCGGTCGCCGAAGGACAGGCAGCTCTCGATGCGGCTCGGGGTGGTCGGTGATGGGGTTCAACGCCACCTGCACGCCTGGTCAGGACGCGGGCGCGGCCATGGTCCGGGTGACGCCGGAGGTCCCGGCGCTGGCCATCTACCTCGACCCGGTCAACATCGCGATCCAGCTCCCGCCCTTCCCCGGTGATTCAGACGTGCTGATGCGGTTCTGCCGCGAGTTGTCGCGGGAGGCAGCCAAGCTGGCTGACCACCTCGGCAACCAGGAGGGGCGTCACGCGCTCGCGGAGGAGGCTCCCGATGTCCGCGGCTGAGGCCATGCACTGGGGAGTCGCTGAGCAGGTCCGGACGCTGAGCGAGGCGCACGACGTGCTGAGCAAGCTCATGCCCAACCCCAAGGCCGCTCCCGCCGTCCTGCGGGACTACTACCTCCGCTCGGCCGCTGTTTACGCGCGGGTCGCCGAGACCGATCGCAGTCACCACCACGAAGCCGTCTACTGGGCGAACCGTGAGCGCGAGAAGGGGGAGGCGATCAAGGTCACCGCGACGGAAAAGAAGTAGCAACATCCTTGATGGCGCAGAACACCTACATGGAACGGGAGACGGTCAACCGGCGGGCCGCTGACGCTCTGGAGACGCGCTCGGAGGGCCGAAAGAGGAAGACGGCGAAGTTGAATGACCAGCGGTTTTGTGTGGGTTAAGTGTGGGGAGACCCGGCAAAGCGAAACCCCCAGGCCTGTGACCTGGGGGTTTGGTGGGCCGCCAGGGACTCGAACCCTGAACCCGAAGATTAAAAGTCTCCTGCTCTGCCAATTGAGCTAGCAGCCCTCGCCGGCACAGCCTACCGATCGTCATCACGCCATGTCGCTCGGGTTACCCACCTCACGGTTGACACTCCCCACCCACCCGAACGACCGAGCCCAAGCCGAACGAGAGGATCAGGCAAGACCCCAGGAGCATCGTCGTACCGCCGACCACCCCGGCACCGGTTTCATTGGAGCAGCGAAACAGCAGCCCAAGGAGCCAAGAGATGCCGCTCGACCACTACGTCACCCTCGGCCGGTCCGGCCTCCGCGTCAGCCCGTTCGCCCTCGGCGCGATGACCTTCGGCGAGGACCCGGGGTCTGCCGGCTGCAGTGTCGAGGAGGCGGAGAAGATGCTCGACGCCTACCTCGAACGCGGCGGGAACTTCATCGACACGGCCAACTTCTACACCAACGGGCACTCCGAGAAGATCCTCGGCGACTACTTCAGGACCAGGGACCGAGACCGGGTCGTCCTCGCCTCCAAGTTCTTCTTCAACATGCACCCCGGCGACCCGAACGGTGGCGGGGCGGGGCGGAGTGCCGTCCGCAAGCAGCTCGAAGAGACGTTGCGCAGGCTCGGCACGGACTACCTGGACCTCTACTGGCTGCACAACTGGGATCGGAACACCCCGGTCGAGGAGACCATGCGGGTGCTCGACGATCTGGTGGGATCGGGCAAGGTGCGGTACATCGGGTTCTCCAACACGCCTGCCTGGGTCACGGCGCGGGCGCAGACGATGGCCGAGCTCAACCGGTGGACGCCGCTGATCGCGTTGCAGGTCGAGTACTCGCTGTTGGCGCGGACCGTGGAGGGGGAGGTGGCGCCGATGGCGAGGGACCTGGGCATGGCGCTGGTGCCGTGGAGTCCGCTCAAGAACGGGTTCCTGTCGGGCAAGTACCGGCGGGACGGGCGGGTCGGCGACTCGGAACGGGTGAAGTTCGTGGGTGGGCCCGGTGAGGCGGAGTTCCGGGTCATCGACGTGGTGGTGGAGGTTGCCGAGGAGGTCGGTGCCTCGGCCGCGGCGGTGTCGTTGGCGTGGCTCAGGCAGCGGGCGGGGACGGTGGTGCCGATCATCGGTGCGCGCCGGCTGGAGCACCTGGAGAGCAACCTTGAGGAGGTCGTTCTCGGTGAGGAGCAGCTCCGCAGGCTGGACGAGGTGTCCGCGCCGGAGTTGGGTTACCCGGCGCCGTTGCACGGGGAGTTGCGGGCCATGTTGCAGTTCGCGGGTGCCACGGTCGACGGGGAGGCGTCCACCGTCTACCCGCCGCTGCTCCTGAGCGACGTCCGGTACTAGGTGGAGCAGGCTCTACCTGATCAACGGCAGTGTGCCTGACTGTGTGCGCGGCGCGGAATTGGAATCGTCTTCCTCAAGCCGAACGAGGGGACGAACGATGAAGAAGACGCTGGTAGGAGTGTTGGCGGCGGCCATGCTGTGCAGTGGGACGGCCATGGCCACGCCGGCGGGGCAGGTGCAGAAGCAGCTCGACGGGCTGGCCAAGGAGTTCCCGGCGGCGCTGGCGACGACGACCGACGCGCACGGCAGGGCGACCGCGTACACCGCGGGGACGGCCGAGTTGAACAAGCGGGTGCCGGTGCCGAAGAACGGGCAGGTGCGGGCCGGGTCCAACACCAAGGCGTTCGTCGCCGTCGTGATCATGCAGCTGGTGGCCGAGGGCAAGGTCGAGCTGGACGTGCCGGTCACGAGGTACCTGCCGGGCGCCATCAAGGACGACCGGATCACGGTGCGGCAGCTGCTCAACCACACCAGCGGGCTCGCGAACTACACGGGCTTCCTGGGGCTCGAGAAGTTCGAGGACGTGCGGCACCGGTACTTCGAGCCGTACGAGCTCCTGGCCGTCGCGAACCAGCAGCCGCCGACGCACCAGCCGGGGGAGAAGTTCAAGTACAGCAACACGAACTACGTGCTGCTGGGGCTCATCGCGCAGAAGTTCACCGGGCGGCCGATCGCGGAGAACGTCGACCAGCGGATCGTGCAGAAGCTCAAGCTCAAGGACACCTACTGGCCTGGCCAGGGTGAGCAGGGCATCCGCGGCAAGCACGCCAAGGGGTACGACCGCGTCAAGGGCGTGCCCACCGACGTCACCGAGATGGACCCGTCGTGGGGCTGGGCCGCCGGGCAGATCGTCTCGTCCACCAAGGACCTCAACACCTTCTACCAGGCGCTGCTCAAGGGGGACCTGGTTCCCGCCGCGCAGCTGACGGAGATGCAGAAGACCGTCGACACCGCCGGTGAGATGTGGCCGGGTTCGGCGTACGGGCTGGGCATCGCCAGCACGACGCTGAGCTGTGGTGGCAAGTACTGGGGTCACGGCGGTGACATCCACGGGTACGAGACCCGCGGTGGCGTCACGGAGAAGGGCCGTGCGTTCTCGATCGCGGTCACGGCGCTGCCCGGCACGTTCCAGGACACGCCGGAGAAGGGTGCCAAGGCGCACGACCAGATCCTGGCCACTGTGGACAGTGCACTGTGCGGTGCGAAGTGAAGGTCGTCGCGGCCTTAGCCGCCCTCAGCCTCGTCACGCCGATACCGCAGCAGCTCGACCGGATCGTCGAGGACGGCATGCCGGGCGTGGAGATGCACGTCAACGGCAGCAACCACGCGAAGGGCAACGCACCCGTCAACGGGCGGGTGCGGGTCGGCAGCATCACCAAGTCCTTCGTGGCGGTGACGGTCCTGCAGCTGGTCGGCGAGGGCGAGGTCGCGCTCGACGGGCCCGTCAAGAACTACGTCCCGCGCATCGAGGACGAGCGCATCACGGTCCGGCAGGTCCTGCAGCACACCAGCGGCCTGCCCGAGTTCTCGGTCGCGGTGGGCGTCGCGAAGATCGCGGACGTGCGCGACCGGTATTTCGAGCCGTACGAGCTGCTCGACGCGGGGCTCAAGCAGCCCGTGACCGGTGCGCCCGGTGAGAAGTACAGCTACAGCAACACGAACTACGTCGTCGCGGGGCTGCTGGTGCAGAAGGTGACCGGCCGGCCGGTGGCGGAGGAGGTGCAGCGGCGGGTGCTCGACCGGGCCCAGCTGCGCGACACCTACTGGCCGGCGCAGGGCGAGCGGACCATCCGCGGCCGGCACGCCCGCGGGTACGCGCCGGCGGACCTGTTCGACCCGAGGTCGAAGGCGGTCGACGCGACGGAGCTCGACTCGTCCTGGGCCTGGGCGGCGGGTGCGCTCGTCTCCACGCCGCAGGACATCGCCCGGTTCTACCGCTCGCTGCTGCGGGGCGAGCTCCTCCAGAAACCGCAGCTCGACGAGATGCGCAGGACCATCCCGATCGACGACCGGAACGCGGCCGGGCTCGGCTTGGAGAGCACGAAGCTCAGCTGCGGTGGCGTCTACTGGGGCCACGGCGGCACGATCCACGGGTTCTCGTCGTTCGGTGCCGCGACGGACGGCGGGCGCCACACCGCGATCACCGCGACCGCGCTGTTCGGCACCTACGGCGACGCGGAGAAGTCGCTCCAGCAGATGCTCGACGTCGTCGACACCGCGCTCTGCACGTGATCAGCGGGCGTACCGCAACACCCACAGCATCTCCTCGGAGCTGACCGGCTCCAGCGCGACGCACGCGAGCAGCCAGTCGGTCACCGAGTCCGCGTCGATGCCCGTCCCGATCAGCACCAGCTGGGTCGGGGCGGGCTCGACCGGTGTGAACGACACGTACGCGCCGACGGTGTGCAGCATGAAGGTGCCGTGCTCGAACTGCACGAAACCCTTGGCGCGGAACAACCCCGGTGGCCGCGCGGACAGGAAGTCCATGAACAGCCTGGGGTGCAGGGGGTCCTCGGACGTGAACGTCACGGTGTCGTACGCGGCGTGCGCGTGCGTCGAGTGGTCTTCCAGGTCGTCGAACGCCAGCTGGCGCGGGCCCGGGTCCGGTGGCCGCACCTCGAAGAGCAGCGCCGGGTCGATCCGGCCGTACGACACCGCGAGCACCGGTGCCTCGCACGGCAACGACGGCAGCGCGTCCACCCGGTCGACCTTGTTCAGCACCACCAGGTCCGCCAGCGCGAGGTCCCGGTCGAGGTGGTCGACGGCGTCGAGTTCCACGGCGTCGACCACGTAGATCAGCCCGCCGTACGCCACGTCCGGTGCCTGGACCACCATCCTGACCAGCGCGGACGGTTCGGCGAGCCCGGACGCCTCGATGACGATGACGTCCAGGTCCGCCGTGGCGAGCGTGCCCAGCATGTCGGCCAGCTCGGAGCCGTCGACGGCGCAGCACAGGCAGCCGTTCGACAGCGTCACCATCGAGTCGACCTGCGCGGACACCGCGAACGCGTCGATGTTGATCGAGCCGAAGTCGTTGACGACCACGCCGATCCGCGTGCCGCCGGACGTGCGCAGCAGGTGGTTGAGCAGGGTGGTCTTGCCGGCGCCGAGGAAACCGGCCAGGACGACTACGGGGATCACGGCCGTTCAGGCTACCTACCGCAGTGCGATCAGGCTCGCCAGCGCCTCGTCCACCGGCAGGTCGACCGACGAGGGGACCACGATCAGCTGGTCGACGCCGAGGTCCTCGTACTGCCGCACCACCGACGCGTCCAGCGGGGCCGTCGCGAGGACGTCGATCTCCAGCGCGCCGAGCGAGTCGGGTCGTTCGGTCATCGCGGACAGCCTGCGGATCCGCTTGAGGTTGGCCGCCGTCTCCTCCGGCGTGCCGATGCCGATCCACGCGTTGCCGCGGGTCAGCGCCCGCCGCAGCGCACCGTCGCTGGCACCGCCGACCGCGATCCGGGCGTTGGCCGGGCGCGGATGGGCGTCGATGCCGCTGAACGAGACGTGCCTGCCCGAGAACGACGGCGCCGGCGAGTGCCACAGCTCCCGCATCGCGTCGATGTACTCGTCCGTGCGCCGGCCACGGCCCGCGAACGGCACGCCGACCGCGGCGAACTCCTGGTGCAGGTAGCCGGCACCGACACCGAGCGTGAACCGGCCGCCGCTCAGCACGTCCAGTGACGCCACCTGCTTCGCGAGCACCACCGGGTTGCGCTGCGGAAGGATCACGATGCCGGTGCCCAGCTCCAGCCTGGTCGTGGCCGCGGCCACGAAGCTCAGGCTGACCAGCGGGTCGAGCAGCGGCGTGTCCGGTTCCGCCGGCGACGGGTCGGCCTTCGGCGAGGGCAGCACCACGTGCTCCGCCACCCACCACGACCGGTACCCCAGCGCCTCCACCAGCTCGGCCAGCCGACGAGTCTCGGCGGGGGCGATCGCGTCGCCCGTGTTCAGCCCCTGAACCCCCATGTCCATGTTCCCGGCAACGACCGGGTGACAACGATCATTCCCCGAAGTGCAACGAAAACGCCGTTTCGCGCATCAGAGTGGCGAGAGGGGGCGATGATGACCGAGTTCCTGTCCGCCGCGGTGGCCTTCCCGACAGTGCTGTTCAGCGTCCTGGTGCTCCTGGTGCTGGCGTACTGGTTGACGGTCGCGTTGGTGGGCGTGGACTTCGACGCCCCGGTGCTGCCGGTCTCCATCTCGCTGTTCGTCGTGATCACGTGGTTCGCCGCGCTGGTCGGCACGGTGCTGACGCCGGAGAACAAGCTCCGCTACGCCGTCCTGGCCGCAGCGCTGCTCGTCGGCGCGCTCGTCACGAAGGTCGTGCTGATCCCGGTGAAGCGGTGGACGCGACCGGAGAAACCCGCCTCCCGCAACGACTTCGTGGGCCGCACGGCGATCGTGCGGACCGCTCGGGTCACCGGGCACTACGGCCAGGCCGAGGTCACCGCCGACGACGGCGGCACCGCTGTCGTCCAGGTGCGGGCGGCCGAGAGCACGCAGCTGGTCTTCGGGCAGACCGCGCTGATCTTCGACTACGACGCCGAAGGCGAGTTCTTCTGGGTCGTCGACATCTCCACAGGGGGCTGACATGGGTGCAATTTCGACGGGGTTGCTGGTGCTGATCGGGGTGATCGCGGTCGTCCTGCTGATGGCGGTGGTCGTCATCAGCAGGTTGTTCAAGAAGTGCGAGCAGGGCAAGGCGCTCATCGTCTCCAAGATGCGCAAGGTCGACGTGACCTTCACCGGCACCGTGGTCCTCCCGGTGCTGCACAAGTGCGAGACGATGGACATCTCGGTGAAGACCATCGAGATCAAGCGGGCCGGCAACGAGGGCCTGATCTGCAAGGACAACATCCGCGCCGACATCCGCATCACGTTCTTCGTGCGCGTCAACAAGACCGTCGAGGACGTCATCAAGGTCGCGCAGGCGATCGGCACCGAGCGCGCGAGCCACGAGGCCACGCTGCAGGAGCTGTTCAACGCCAAGTTCTCCGAGGCGCTCAAGACCGTCGGCAAGCAGCTCGACTTCGTCGACCTCTACACCCACCGCGACGAGTTCCGCGACCGGATCATCCAGGTCATCGGCACCGACCTGAACGGCTACAGCCTCGAAGACGCCGCGATCGACTACCTGGAGCAGACGCCGCTCAAGCAGCTCGACCCGGCGAACATCCTGGACGCGCAGGGCATCCGCAAGATCACCGAGCTGACCGCGATCGAGCACGTCAAGACCAACGAGTTCACCCGCAACGAGGAGAAGGAGATCACGCGCCAGAACGTCAGCGCGCGTGAGGCGATCCTGGAGCTCGAACGCCGGCAGGCCGACGCGGAGATCAAGCAGAAGCGCGAGATCGAGACCGCCCGCGCCCAGCAGGAGGCGGAGACCCAGAAGGTGCAGGCAGAGGAACGCCTCAAGGCCAACACCGCGTTCATCCGCACCGAGGAGCAGCTCGGCATCCAGACCGAGAACAAGGCCCGCGAGATCGCCGTGGCGGAGAAGAACCGCGAGCGCGTGATCGCCGTCGAGACCGAGCGGATCGAGAAGGACCGCCTGCTGGAGGTCATCGCGCGCGAACGGGAGACCTCGCTGCGCATGATCGAGAAGGACAAGGAGCTCGAGCACGAGCGGCGCGCCATCGCCGACTTGGTGCGCGAGCGGGTCGCGGTCGAGAAGACCGTGGCCGAGCAGGAGGAGAACATCAAGCGGCTGCGCGCGGTCGAGGAGGCCGAGCGCGAGCGGCAGCAGATCATCATCCGGGCCGAGGCCGAGGCGCAGGAGTCGCTGGTCAAGGACATCAAGGCCGCGGAGGCCGCCGAGCAGGCCGCGCAGCACCAGGCCCGCCAGGAGGTGCTGCTCGCGGAGGCCCGCAAGCAGTCCGCCGAGCTCGACGCCACCGCCAAGATCCGGCTCGCCGAGGGCGTGCAGGCGGAGGCCGCCGCGAAGGGCTTGGCCGACGTGCAGGTCAAGGAACGCGACGCCGTCGCGGTGGAGGCGCTGGGCCGCGCGGAGGCCGTCGTCGACCGCGAGAAGGCGCTCGCCGACGCCGAGGGCATCAAGGAACGCCTCAAGGGCGAGGCCGAAGGCCTGTCGCACAAGGCGGAGGCCATGGCCGCCCTCGACACCGCGACCCGCGAGCACGAGGAGTACCGCCTGCGGCTGGAGGCCGAGAAGGAGATCCGGCTCAAGGGCATCGACGTGCAGCGCCAGATCGCCGAGGCGCAGGCCATGGTCCTCGCGGCCGGGCTGGAGAAGGCCGACATCGACATCATCGGCGGCGACACCGTGTTCTTCGACAAGATCGCGAACGCCATCACCGCGGGCAAGCAGGTCGACGGGTTCGTCGGCAACTCCGACGTGGTGCAGGCGCTGGGCGCCAAGTGGATGGACGGGACGAACAACTTCCCGGAGGACCTGACCAAGGTGCTCAGCTCGTTCACCACCGGTGACGCGCAGAACATCGCCGCCGCGATCGCGCTGACCCAGATGGCCAAGAACAACGGCCAGCCCGCATGACAGCTCTCGACGCGGGCACCTACGAGGTGCTCAGAGCCCGGCTGGCCGAACAGGCCGCCGGGCTCGCCCGGAGCACCGAGGCGCTGAACGACCGGCGCGTCGAGACGTTCGGCAGCCAGGCGCTGGAGCTCGTCGCCACCGAACGCATCCGCACCGAGAACAACTGCGTGCCCCGCGACATCGTGCCGCTGGGCGACCAGATGTTGTTCGGCTACAACGTGTTCCTCGGCCTCAAGCCGGAGACCGCGGTCGCGGACGTGTTCGCGGTGCACGGCAAGGACCTCGGCCCGGCCGACGCGGGGTTCCTCGACGATCCGAGGTTCCGCAACGACTTCGCCGAGCTCTACCGGTACTACCGCGAGACCAGGCTGCTGCAGCTGCGGATCGTCGAGTCGCGGTTGCTCGCGGTGTTCCAGACCGGCGCGCGGATCGAGGACATCCGCGTGCTGCGCTGGGACGTCGCGGTCGACGGCACGGTCACCTACCTCGACAACCGCGGTGAACGCGACCACGTCTTCCCGCCCGCGCACGACTTCACGTGGGTCGAGACGACCCGTGAGCAGCACGTGCTCGGCCGGCACCCGCACATCGCCATCGACGGCGAGGTGTTCGTCGAGACCGTCGGCGGCACGCTGACCATCAAGGTCGAGAACAACACCGAGACCGGCGAGGGCATCTACTCCGAACCGGTCGACGAACCGCTGCAGAGCCTCGCCGACGCCGACGTGCACTACGCGCGCGTCGGGCCGTTGCTGCTGCTCAGGGTCCTCCCGTACAAGGAGACCGAGTGGCGGCACCTGGTGTTCAACACGCGCACCAAGGCCGTGGCCCGGCTCGACGGCATCGGCCAGGCCTGCCAGCGGCTGCCCGAGGACCAGGGGATCATCTTCCCCGGCGGCTACTACCTGGTCACCGGTGACGACAAGACGTTCGACGTCGACACCGAGGACCTGGAGTTCGAACGGGTCATCCGCTCCGCCAACGGCGAGGACGTGCTGTACGTCTACCACGCCCGCCGCGAGGGCCGCAGCCTCCTGCTGCCCTACAACGTGATCCGCAAGGAGGTCGCCACCCCGCTGGTGTGCCACGGCTACTCGCTCTTCGCCGACGGCACGCTCGTGGTGTTCCGCGAGACGAGCACCGAACCCGTGCGCGTGCACCCGATGCAGGTGTGGCGCACGCCGTTCGTGGCCGACGAGGTGCTGCCGGAGGAGTCCGGCCCGCTCGCCCGCATCGGCAACGCCGAGCTGGTCCGCGGCATCTCCGACTGCCTGAGCGTGACCCGCATGGCCGCCGGGATGACGCCGACCGCACCGGTGTTCGAGGGCCTGATCGCCCTGTGCACCAGGGTGGTCGACAACGTCCACTGGCTCGCCGAGCTGGGGCTGCGCGACGACGTCGTGGCCGTGCGCGCGACCGCGGAGCAGGTGCTCGACGAGTTCGAGTCGGTCCGCGTGCTCACCGAGAACGCCGCCCAGCAGCTGCACGAGGCCGGTGAGCAGCTCGCGTCGCTGGTCCGGCTGTCCCGCTCGGCCGCGCCGCGGTCGGCCGACGAGTGGGTGCGGTTGCTGGCCGACCTGCGGTCCGCGCAGGGCCGCCTGATCACGTTGCGGGACGTCCGGTACGTCGACCTCGACGACCTGGGCCGCAGGGAGACCGCACTCGTCGAGGCGCTGGCCGACTCGGCCCGCCGTGCCGTCGCGTTCCTCAGCGGTGAGAACGCGTTCGCCCAGTACCACGAGGAGATCGACCGGATCGCGGCCACCGGGCTCGCGACCGCGGCCGAGGCGGGACCGCTGCACGACCGGCTCGCACAGCAGCAGGCCGGTCTGGAGGTGCTGACCGAGGTCGTCAGCACGCTCGACGCCGCCGACACCACGACCCGCACGCAGATCCTGGCCGGCATCGGCGAGGTCCTGGCCGCCGTGAACCGCGCGCGGGCCACTGTGGACGGTCGCAGGCGCGCGCTCGCCGAGGCGGAGGGCCGCGCCGAGTTCGCCGCGGAGTTCGCGCTGCTCGGCCAGGCCGTCACCGGTGCGCTCGCCGTCGCCGCCACACCGCAGAGCTGCGACGACCACCTCGGCCGGCTGCTGCTGCAGCTGGAGAACCTGGAGTCGCGGTTCGCCGAGTTCGACGACTTCCTCGCCCAGGTCGGTGCCAAGCGCACGGACGTCTACGAGGCGTTCTCCGCGCGCAAGCAGACCCTGCTCGACGAACGGGCGCGCAAGGCCGACCGGCTCGTCCAGTCGGCGCAGCGCGTGCTCGGCACCATCCGGCGCCGCGTCGAGAAGCTGACGTCGGTCGACGAGATCAACACCTACTTCGCGGGCGACCCCATGGTCGCCAAGGTCCGCACCGTCGCCACCCAGCTGCGCGAGCTCGGTGACGTGCGGGCCGACGAGCTCGAAGCGGAGCTGCGCGACGCCCGGCAAGAGGGAGGCCGGGCGCTGCGGGACCGCGCCGACCTGTACGACGGCGCGTCGATCGTGCTCGGCAGGCACCGCTTCCCGGTGACGACCGAGCCGATGAACCTGACCCTCGTGCCGCGCGACGGCCGGATGTACTTCGCCGTCACCGGGACCGACTACCGCGGCGAGGTCACCGACCCCGCGTTCGCGGCCACCCGGCCGTTCTGGGACCAGCTGCTGGTCTCCGAGACGCCGGAGGTCTACCGCTCAGAGCACCTGGCCGCGTGCCTGCTCGCCGAGGGCCGCACGGACGTGTCGGTGGCCGCCGCGGAACGCTACGACGAGGGCTACGAGAAGGGCGTCCACGACCACGACGCCGAACGCATCCTCGCTGTCCTGCACCGGTTGCACGCCGGCGCCGGGCTGCTGCGGTACCCGCCGGACGCACGCGCGGAGGCCCAGCTCTTCTGGGCCGCGCAACCGGAGGAGGACCGTGCCGTGTGGACGCGCAAGGCCGAGTCGCTGGCCCGCGCGCGCACGGTGTTCGGTGGCACGCACGGCATCCCGGAGCTGACGGCCCAGTTCGGCATCAGCCCGCTCGCCGCCGAGTACCTGTTCGAAGAACTCGCCTGCGCACCAACGGGTTTCGTCACCAGCAAGGCCGCCCGCACGGTGATCGACCGGTTCCGCGCGGTCGTGGACGAGGACCTGCACGACCGCGACCTGATCGAGGCGTGGCTGCGCGGGTTCCTCGGCGACGAGGACTGCCCCGAGTTCCCCGAGGTGGTCGCGGTGCTGCTCACCGACCTGCCCCGGTACGACTCCAGCGCCGCGCTGAGCGAGACCGTCACCGGCCTGCTCGGCTCCCACCCGCGGGTGCGGGACCAGTCGCTGGACCTGCGCCTGGACGAGGCGCTGACCAGGCTGCGGCGGTTCGGCGGCGAGCACGTGCCGGCGTTCCGGGCCTACCAGCGGCAGCGCGACGAGCTGCTCGCAGGGGAACGCCGGCGGCTGCGGCTCGACGAGTACCGGCCCGCGGTGCTGAACACGTTCGTGCGCAACAGGTTGCTGAACGAGGTGTACCTGCCGCTGATCGGCGACAACCTCGCCAAGCAGCTGAACGACGGCACCGGCCTGCTGATGCTGATCTCCCCGCCGGGCTACGGCAAGACGACGCTGGTCGAGTACGTCGCGAACCGCCTCGGCATGGTGTTCGTCAAGGTCAACGGCCCGGCGCTGGGCAGCGGCGTCACGTCCCTCGACCCGAGCGAGGCACCGAACGCCACGGCCCGCCAGGAGGTCGAGCGGATCAACTTTGCGTTCGCGCTGGGCTCCAACGTCCTCCTGCACCTCGACGACATCCAGCACACCTCACCGGAGCTGCTGCAGAAGTTCATCTCGCTGTGCGACGCCCAGCGCAGGATCGACGGCGTGCAGGACGGCGAGGCACGCACGTTCGACCTGCGCGGCAAGCGGTTCGCCGTCTCCATGGCCGGCAACCCGTACACCGAGACGGGCCGCGCGTTCCGGGTCCCGGACATGCTCGCCAACCGGGCGGACGTGTGGAACCTCGGTGACGTGCTGCACGGCCGCGAGTCCCTCTTCGCGTTGAGCTACCTGGAGAACGCGTCCTCGGCCAACCCGACGCTCGCGGGCGTGGACGTGGAACCGCTGGTGCGCCTCGCCTCCGGCCAGGACGTCAAGACCGGCCACGACACGGTGCAGCTCGACCGGATGCTGTCCGTGCTGCGGAAGCTGCAACGCGTCCAGGAAGTCGTGCTCAGGGTGAACCAGGCGTACATCGCCTCGGCGGCCGGCGCGGACGGCGAACCGTTCCTGCTGCAGGGCAGCTACCGCAACATGAACCGGATGGCCGCGCGGGTCGTGCCGGCGATGAACGACGCCGAGGTGGAGGCGTTGATCGACGACCACTACCTGGGCGAGGCGCAGCTGCTCGGCTCACGCGCCGAGTCGAACCTGCGCAGGTTGCGGGAGCTGAAGGGCTAGCACTTCGGCGCGTTGAGCCTGCGCCCGTCGGGGCCGCGGACCTCGACCGGGCGAAGGCGGTGGTCGTCGAGGAACTTGCACAGCTCCTTGGGCGACATCGGCCACGGCAGGCAGCGCTCGAAGTCCTTCTCGACCAGCTTGTCGAAGTACTCGGCGTCGCAGCGCAGCAGGTCCAGCAGCGGCGGACCCGGCTGCGGTGGCGGTGGCGGGGGCCGGTGACCGCGGTCGGGCGGTCCAGGGCGGTGCGGTGCGTCCCCCGGCGGTGGGGGCGGCGGCGGAGGTGGTGGTGGCGGAGGCGGCACGTGGGTGTCGAGCACCACGGGGCCGATGGCGACCAGGGTCGTGGTGGCCGACGCGATCACGGTCGCGGGCGGCGGAGGTGGCGGTGCGACGAGGCGGATGTCCACGGGACGGTCCGGCGGCGCGGTGATCAGTGCCGTGACCAGGGCGGCACCGAGCATCGCCACCGCGGCTGTGAAGTAGCCGCGGCGTCTGGCACCACTCATCGCGCTCCCCAGGTCCGGATGACGTGTCCGCTGCCGTCCCCGTGGAATCGTTGTGCCCGCTAACGGTGTTACTCAGCCCGTCCGGTCCGGTCCGGCGGTGGTCAGCGCGATGCGCAGCACGACCCGCTGTTCGCGTTCCATCGAAGCGCGGTACTCGTCCCAGTCGGGGTGCTCGCCGGAGATCGTGCGGTAGTACTCGACCAGCAGGTCCATCGCCTCGGGCAGCGGCACGACCGTCGCCGTTCCCGCGATCTGGATCCACCGCCCGAAGAAGCTGTCCGGCAGCACGCACAGCCACACGCGCGGATCCCGTTGCACCTGCTTGGTCTTGTACGCGGTCGCGCGCGTCGAGACGAGCACGTCGCCGTTGTCGTCCAGTGCCACGAGCACCGGTGACATCGACGGCGTCCCGTCGGACTTCATCGCGCTGAACACCGCGCGGTGCTGGCTGCGGAGCACGTCCCGTGCCTGGTCGAGGTCCATGGCTTTCATCTTGGCCAGGCGCGACGATGCTCGCATGCTCGATGCGAACACGGTCAGCTGGCAGCTGCACGCGGACCCGATGATGTGGATCGCCGGGATCGCGAGCCTCTACCTCCAGGCGCTGCACCCGAAGGCGGTCGCGGGTGTCGTCCAGAACTCGAACTTCCAGGCCGACCCGCTCGGCCGGCTCAAGCGCACGGCGGACTTCGTCGGGCTCGGCGTCTACGGCACCGGCGAGGAGATCGCCGCCGCCGCGGCACGGGTCCGCGCCACGCACCGCAGCCTGCGCGCGACCGACCACGAGGGCAGGACGTTCCGGGTGGACGAACCGGAACTGCTGCTGTGGGTGCACTGTTCGGAAGTGCACTGCTTCGAGACGGTGCTCGACCGCGCGGGCTACGGCCTCACGGACCGGCAGAAGGACCGGTACTACGCCGAACAGCGGTTCGCGGCCACGCTGGTGGGCCTGCACGAGGAGGACGTGCCCGGCTCACGCGGGGAGATGGCCGAGTACCTCGACTCGATGCGGTCGTCGTTGCGCCGCACCGCGGACTCCGAGGTGATCTACGAGTTCCTCCACGGCCCGCCCGTCAAGGGGTGGCTTCGTCACGGCCTGCCCCTCTACCGCGTGCTGGTCGGTCATCTGGCGTACTCCGTGCTCCCCGAATGGGCGGTGGAGCTGCACGGGCACGAGCCGTACGCCAACCCGGACCGGTGGTTGCGGGTGTTGCGCCGAACAGCACTCCTGGTGCCGGGCAAGATCCGCAGGATGGCACCGCCCGGACACCTGCGCCGTGCCGTGGAACGTGAGGGGCGTCATGTGACACCCAGCAGGGCGCGACTGCCGTAGTTGTCACACATCACAGTTGATAATCGCCGCTGGTACGTAGCATTGCGCACGACTCCACACCACCCCGGAAGGTCCTGTCGTGATCCGTCGTGCTGCGCTTCTCGCTGCTGTCGCGGTGTTCGCCACTGCTTGTGGGAGCGGTGACACGGCCACCGTCGTCGGTCGTGCCGGTTCCGGGAAGCTGACCATCGGCATCCGGTACGACCAGCCGGGACTGAGCGAGCGGCGGCTCGACGGCCGCTACGTCGGGTTCGACGTCGACGTGGCCAAGTACGTGGCGAACGAGCTGGGCGTGAAGGAAACAGGCATCACCTTCAAGGAGGCCCGCGGCGCCGTCCGGGAGTCGATGCTGGAGAGCGGCGAGGTCGACCTGGTCGTCGCGACCTACTCGATCACCGACGCCCGCAAGGAGAAGGTCGCGTTCGCCGGCCCGTACTTCGAGACCGGCCAGGGCATGCTCGTCCGCTTCACCGAGACCTCGATCACCGGTCCGGAGACCCTCGACGGCCGCAAGCTGTGCTCGGTCAAGGGGTCCACGTCCGCGCAGAAGGTGAAGAACGACTACGCCAAGGGCGTCACGCTGATCGAGTACGGCCAGTACTCGGACTGCGTGATCGCTCTCATGGCGGGCAACGTCGACGCCGTCTCCACCGACGAGGTCATCCTCGCGGGCTTCGCGGCGGAGAACCCGGAGCTGCTCAAGCTGGTCGGCAAGCCGTTCTCCGAGGAGCGCTACGGGATCGGCCTGCCGAAGGGCGACGACGAGAGCCGCGCCGAGGTCAACGAGGCCATCGAGAAGATGATCTCGACCGGTGAGTGGAAGCGGGCGCTGGAACGCAACGTAGGCCCGTCGGGTTACTCGATCCCGGCGCCGCCCCAGATCACCGAGAAGTCCTAGCCGGTCACGGCGGACTTCGACCGCCAGGTCTCCCAGTCGAGCGCCCAGTCGTAGTAGTCGCGGTCGGCGGGCCCGAGCTTGACCGACGAGTTCAGCACCTCGACCGGGTCACCGATCATCGTGAGGTCGAAGAACGTCTTCGCGTCGGCCGGTGAGAGGTTCGCGCAGCCGTGCGACACGTTCTCCTTGCCCTGCGCGTACATCGAGCCGGCGTACTCGTGGACGAACTCGCCGTTGTTCGACAGCAGCACGGCCCAGGTGACCGGGACGTCCTTGTAGTTGAACACCGTGCTGGACATGGTGCGGCTGGCTTCCTTCTGCATCACCACGTGCGTGCCGGAGCGGGTGACCCGGCGCGGGTCGGTGTCGAGCCCGTACGAGGCCGGGAAGTCGTGCAGCTGCACGCCGTCGCGGTAGACGACGAACCGGTGCGACTGCGTGTCCGCCTTGACCACCAGCGCGCGGTCCGCGATAGCGAACTGCACGTGCAGGTCCTCCGCGCCGTACGCGCCGCCGCCGAACGGGACGCCGTGGACGTTGACGTCCACGGACACCTGCGTGCCCGGCTTGTAGTACTCCTTCGGCCGCCAATGCGCTTCGCGGTCCGACAGCCACGCCCACGCGCCCTCGGTCGGCACCGACGTCGTGACCGTCATGGCCTTCTGCACGGACGCCTTGTCCTGCACCGGCGCGCTGAACGTGATCTTGACCGGCATCGCGACGCCGTAGGTCTGGTGGTCACCCACGTTCGCCGACGCGCTCGTGAGGCGGCCCGGCTTCACCGTGCGGAACGAACCGGAGACCGGCACGTCCGCGCCGTCCTCGCCCTTCGCCGACCCGGACCACGTGTAAGCCTTGTCGTAGCCCAGGTCCTCGGTGGCCACCCACCGGTCACCGGTCAGCTCACCCTTGACCACGCGGTTGCCGGGACCGGTGAGCGCAACCGAGGTCAACTTGCCCCCGGTGACACCGACCTCGAACGGACCCGCCGGGCTGATCCCCTCACCCGACGCCGGCGTGACGGTCACCGCCGCCTTCGCCTTCTCCTGCACGACCGGTGCCGCATCGGGCGCCGACGGTGCGTCGGGCGCGCCGCCGCACGCGGTCAACCCCAGCAGTACAGCCAACATGAACGGCCGGAACACGCGTTCTCCCCGAGATCCCCCTGGAACTGATGCTCAGAGGACGCGCGAGCCACCAACGAGTTGCTCAAGGGTTCGTTATCACCCTCATGGACCAGCGCCTTTGGTCCTGTTGAGGCACTCGGCTGGCTGGATTTCACCTGTAGTGCTATGACGCGGCACACGTTAGGCTTCTCCGCGCAGGCCGTGGTTTCTGTGTTCGTGCTTCACACGCTCGCGGAACGACACGCGGGCGTGCTGTGCGCTCGATTCGAGCGGGCCGAACGCCCCCGGGACGGCCGGGGTTGCACGGTGCAGCCCCAAGCTTTCCTGCGATGGAGGCAGGTACATGGCACAGGGCACTGTCAAGTGGTTCAACTCCGAGAAGGGCTTCGGCTTCATCGCCCAGGACAACGGCGGCGCTGACGTCTTCGTCCACTACTCG
Organism: Lentzea sp. NPDC037011; assembly: GCF_055607425.1. Taxonomy (NCBI): domain Bacteria; kingdom Bacillati; phylum Actinomycetota; class Actinomycetes; order Pseudonocardiales; family Pseudonocardiaceae; genus Lentzea; species Lentzea sp. NPDC037011. Next base: position 551,249 of record NZ_JBVJRT010000001.1, read on the forward strand.
GAGATCCAGGGTCAGGGCTTCCGCACCCTGGAGGAGAACCAGCGCGTGGAGTTCGAGGTCGGTCAGGGCACGAAGGGCCCGCAGGCCCAGAACGTCCGCGCGATCTGATGTGATTCGCCGCAGCAAGACGTAACTGAGAAGGACCCTCGGCCGGGCTCGGCCGAGGGTCCTTCTTCGTGCTGGGGTGACTGCGCAGGGGTCAGTTGCCGCGCTGGCGGGCTTCCCACTCCAGTCGCTGCATGACCCACTCCGTGGCGAGCGCGCCGGGGGAGGTCTGGCGTTCGGCGGCGAGCTCCTTGAGCTGCTCGTTGGCCATCAGCTGGAGGCGCAGCTGGTACACCTGCGCGTTGCCGAAGCCCGAGGCGGTGGTCTCGTTGTCCGAGTCCGGGGCCAGTGCGGCCAAGTAAGAGGTCAGCTCCTCGTCGGGCGTCGTCTCCTGCGGTTCGTCCGCGGGGCGGTGACGGCCGGACTTGGAGCGTCCGAGGGATCCGATAGGCACCGGAACACGATAACGGCTCGGTCACGGAACCCAAACCCATGTGACCTGAGTCACCCGCCCATGTGCCTCCCCCGCTGCTGCCGAAGTGCACGCGGGGAGCTTTCGTACTCCAGGAGGGCACGCGGGGTCCCCGCGTGTCCTCCTGGAGGTGGCGGCGGGGGCAGAGGTGGCGGAGGGAGCAACGGGAGGTGGCGGCGGGAGCAGCGGTGGCGAGCCGGCTCGGCGTCGAGCCGGCTGGGGGTCCGGGGCGGCCCCCGGCTGGGGTCTGGGGGCTCGGCCCCCAGAAGGCACCTCCGACCGACCGCGGCGAGGCGTCAGCCGAGCAAGGTCGGCCGGAGAAGAGGAGAGGCCCCCGCGCCAGGGGGAGGAACGCGGGGGCCGGAGGGGATCTCCACAGGCGCTGACCGGGGGTGTGTCAGCAATCGGATTGTTGCACGCGCACGCGGCGCTGCGGGAGAGGTTGCGCGGAAGATTCTTGAGTTGCCGATGGGCGGAATTGCCGCAGTCGCAAGCTGTTGGTAACAACGAACACGCTGCTGAAGGCCATCGCGGCCCCCGCGAGCATGGGGTTGAGCAGCCCGAGCGCCGCGAGTGGAAGTCCAGCGACGTTGTAGGCGAACGCCCAGAACAGATTCCCCTTGATCGTGCCCAACGTCTTGCGTGACAACCGAATTGCGTCCGCAGCCACGCGCAGGTCGCCGCGCACCAGGGTCAGGTCGCTCGCCTCGATGGCGGCGTCGGTGCCGGTTCCCACGGCCAGCCCCAGGTCAGCGGCCGCGAGCGCGGGCGCGTCGTTCACGCCGTCGCCCACCATGGCCACGACTCGGCCCTGTGCCTGCAGATTCCGGATGGCCTCGACTTTTCCGGCGGGCAGCACGTCGGCGATCACCTCGTCGATGCCGACTTCCCGTGCCACCGCCGCAGCGACGACAGCGTTGTCCCCCGTCAGCAGGACAGGTCGCAGGCCGAGTTCCCGCAGATCGCGAATTGCTTGTGCGGACGTGGGTTTCACGGTGTCCGCCACCGCGATCAACCCGACGACCGCGCCGTCAAAAGAAACCGCGACCACCGTGCGATCGGCGTGCACGACTGCCGCCGCGGACAGCGATTCGGGGACTTCGGCATTCCGCAGCCGGCCGACGGCAACGCGGCGGCCGTCCACCACGCCGCTGACGCCGACGCCGTCCGTGGACGCGAAGTCGGAAACGGGCCTCGGTTCCGGTGCGGCGCGGACGATGGCCGCGGCGATGGGGTGCTCGGAGGCGTTCTCGACCGCCGCCGCGCACGACAGCACCTCGGCGCGGGACACGCCGTCGGCCGGGACCACGTCGACGAGCGCCAACCGGCCCGTGGTGACGGTGCCGGTCTTGTCGAGCACCACCGTGTCCACGCGCCGGGTCGACTCCAGCACCTCCGGGCCCTTCACCAGGATGCCGAGCTGGGCGCCGCGGCCGGTGCCCACGAGCAACGCCGTCGGCGTCGCGAGCCCCAGCGCGCACGGGCAGGCGATGACGAGCACCGCCACGGCCGTCGTCACCGCGAACTCCAGCGGCCGCCCGGCGAGCAGCCAGGCCCCGAACGCCACGGCGGCGATGGCGACGACGACCGGCACGAACACCGCCGACACCCGGTCGGCGAGCCGCTGCACGTCCGCCTTGCCCGCCTGCGCCTGCTCGACGAGCCGGGCCATCCGCGCGAGCTGCGTGTCCGCGCCGACCGAGCGGGCCTCGACGACCAGCCGGCCGCCCGCGTTGACCGTCCCGCCGACGACCGGTGCGCCCTCGCGCACCTCGACCGGCACCGACTCGCCGGTGACCATCGAGGCGTCCACGGCCGAGCTGCCCTCGACGACTACCCCGTCCGTGGCGATGCGCTCACCCGGACGGACCACGAAGCGTTCGCCGACCCGGAGCTGCTCTACCGGCACGCGGGTCTCCACGCCGTCGCGCAGCACCGCCACGTCCTTGGCGCCGAGCGTCAGCAACGCCCGCAGCGCGGCACCCGCACTGCGCTTGGACCGGGCCTCCAGCCACCGCCCGAGCAGCAGGAACACGGTCACGCCGACCGCGACCTCGAGGTAGATGTCGCCGGAGGACGCCGGCCGCGGCAGCAGGCTGAACTCGTGCCGCATGCCGATGGTCCCGGCGGCGCCGAACACCAACGCGTAGAGCGACCACAGGTACGAGACCGTGACGCCCATCGACACGAGGGTGTCCATCGTGCTGGCGCCGTGCCTCAGGTTGACCGCGGCCGCACGGTGGAACGGCCAGCCGCACACCCACACGACCACGCTCGCGAGCGCCAGCGACACCCACTGCCAGGTGGGGAACTGCCAGGCCGGAACCATCGAGAACGCGATCACCGGCACGCCCAGCGACGCGGCGAGGACGAACCTCAGCCGCAGGTCACCGGCGTCGCCCTCCTCGGGCTCGGCGACCGGCTCCCGCGCGTCGTACCCCGCCGCCCGCACGGTCGACACCAGGTCGTCCACGCGCATGCCGACCGGGAACTGGACGCTGGCCTTCTCGGTCGCGTAGTTCACGGTGGCGGAGACGCCGTCGAGCCGGTTCAGCTTGCGTTCCACGCGACGCGCGCAGGAGGCGCAGGTCATGCCGCTGATGCTGAGCTCGACGTGGCGGGGTTCGGTCGTGGTCATCAGGCGACCTGGTACCCGGCCTCGGTCACGGCGGCCTCGACCTCGGACCGGTCCAGCTCGCGGTCGCTCGTGACGGTCACCGCTCCGGTCTCGAGCACCACGTCGACACCGGTCACGCCGGCGACCTCGGACAGCTCCTCGGTGACCGAGCTGACGCAGTGGCCGCAGGTCATGCCGGTGACGGTGTAGGTGGCAGTGACGGACATGGAGTCCCTTCCTCTCGATCGGGACTCCGATGATACCCACCCAGGGTATGGCGACTCTACTGAGGACCGTCGGGTTTCGGCTGGTCCAGGTTCTGGATGTCCTTCTCGATCTTGTCCACCAGCGAGTCGAGGCCCGCGAGCATCTCGTCCAGCTGGGCCATCCGCGAACCGAACGCGGACTCGATGTCGGCGTCGATCGTGGCGAGGTCGATCCCGCTGATCGCCTTCAGGATCTCCTGCGGATCGGGTGCCGGCGGGATGGTGCCCGGCTGGGGGTCACCCCCGGGCTCCGGCGCAGGTCGGGGGTTTTGGCCTGCGGCTTCGGGGGAAGGCTCCGGCGTGGGGTCGGTCATCGGTCCATCTTCCACTGGCCACCTCCCCATCGGACAGACGGCACACCTGTACGGAAAGTAACGCTGGGTGTTGGTGGAATCACTCTGCGGGGGGCTGCGGCCGTTGTCCCAGGTCGCTTAGCCTCGCGCCAACCTCAAGTCGGGGAGGGCACTCATGAGCGGCTCACTGGAAGTGCGCAAGTTCCTGTGGACGCAGGACGACGGCATGCAGAGGCAGGGCGGCCCCAACGTGCCGGCCCAGCGCAGCGGAGAGCCCTCGCGGATCTCCGACGAACAGGTCCACCGGGCCAGGCTCGCGGTCGCGCGGAGCGCACTGGGCACCGAGGACTGCAGGACGCTGCTGGACATGCTGGGGCTGTCACCCGGCGAGGACGGCGGGACACCGCCGGTCCAGCGGTGAGGCGGTAGCGAAGCAGAGGCGGCCCTGGCCGAGGCGCGCACCCCCCGGAGCGCGTCTCGAAACAGGGCCGCACCTGGAAACATACCCACGGGTCTCTTTAGCGGCAACGACTAACCTGGAGCCATGCCCCAGCAAGACCGGGCGTATGCGACACGGGAGGCGATTCTCCGCGCCGCGGCGCAGGAGTTCGACCGGCTCGGCTACGACCGCACGTCGCTGACCGCCGTGCTCGCGCGCGCCGGTCTCACCAAGGGCGCGTTCTACTTCCACTTCGCGTCCAAGGACGCCGTCGCCGGTGCTCTCACCGAGTACCAGCACGACTTCTGGGTGGAGATGCGGCAGCGGTGGCACGCGCGCGGCCTCGACCCGTTGCACACCCTCGTCGGCATGGTCGTCGAGTCCGCCGACCGGATGGCGGCCGACGTCGTGCTGCGGGCGGGCGTGCGGCTGACCGCCGACCGCGAGGTCGGCTATCCGGGCGTCCCGAACTCCCACCTCATGTGGGAGAAGATGATCGCCGCCTACGTGGCGGAGGCGGGCGAGTGCGGTCACCTGCGCGAGGGCGTCGACCCGGCGGCGGTGGCGCGGACGATCTGCGGCGCGACCCTCGGCGCCCGGTTGATCTCCTCGGCGACCACGATGTGCGCCGACTTCCCCGACCGGCTGCGCGAGGTGCTCCGGCTGGTGCTGCCCTCCGTCGCGAACGACGCGTGGCTGAGCGCCTGGGACGGGCTCTCCTGACCGCTCCTGCGGAGTTACCCAGGTCACACAAGATCGTCGGAAAACCTCCGTTCGACCCGTGTTCACCACCGATTGGGCCCTTGAGCTGGCATTTGCCGTTTCCGGACGCTTCCGCGAGATCGTCCCGCGCGCTTCGTCCGGCCTGCTTTTTCGACGGTTTTGGCAGGTCAAGGCATAAGTGAGACCCCCGTTTTGGAGGTGCGCGGACCTATGTCATATGCTTACGATGCTTCCAGAGACCAGCTAGTCCCCATCATCTAGCGGCCTAGGATCCCGCCCTTTCAAGGCGGTCGCGCGGGTTCGAATCCCGTTGGGGGCACGCAGTAAAGCAAGATGATGCAGTAAGGTACGATCTGCACGACAGCAAGAGCAAGGCCCAGTGGCGCAGTTGGTTAGCGCGTCGCCCTGTCACGGCGAAGGTCGCGGGTTCGAGTCCCGTCTGGGTCGCTTTTTTCTCTCATGGCCAGGTAGCTCAGTTGGTACGAGCGACCGCCTGAAAAGCGGTAGGTCGGCGGTTCGACCCCGCCCCTGGCCATCCCTCTTCGAAAGAAGCCCCGCGAGTCTCGCGGGGCTTCTTTCGTTCATGCGGTGATCCGGACGACGGCTTGGTCGTCGTGCGTTTTGCAGCGCGGCCACCGGATGTGTTCCGGATCACTGCGCTCGGCTTCCCTGATCCGGTCGAGCGCCGCACCGAGCGGGAGCTCCGCGAGCTCGTCCCACGAGAACAGCCCGTACTCGGACACTCCACACGAGACACCGTCCGTGGCGACGACCACTTTCTTGATCATCTCTCGCGGCCAGCTCGCGGTCAGCGCCTGGCGGCCCGCCTCGGGATCGGCCTCCGCGACCCAGTAGCCGCCGGGCCTGTTCGTCCACCGCAGGATGTCCGGGTCCGGCCGGAGGTTGGCCAGCCGGGTGTCCTCGACCACGTCCGTGGTCCGTCCGAACGCGACGACCGGGGTGTCGCACAAGACGAGGGCGTCGATCGTCTCGTCGTCCCACCGCACGATCGCCGCGGTGGCGGCCGGGGAGTCGCCGGGAACGAGGTCGTGCTCCGCCACGAGGGACGTGATCGCCTGCGCGAGGAGCTCGGTCAACGGCGTGCCGGCGTCCATCGTCCTGGCCAGCTCGTCGGCGAGCCGGGTGGCGTACCAGCCGCCGTTGCGGTCGGGCGGCCGGGTGCGCGAGGTGACCCCGTCGAGGACCACGACGGCGTTGGGCAGCACGCGGATCCGGTCCTCGGTGACGCGTCCGGGAGCGCCCTGTTCGGCAGTCTCGATCATCACCGCTCCACCGTACGTGTCAACCCCGGTTGACGAACCCTCATTGTCAACGTACGTTGACGGCATGACGGAAGCGACGGATCTCGCCACAGCGGCCGGTGATCGCGACCCGAAGATCGGGTTGCGGGCCGTCAGCGCGTTGCGGCGACTGCTCGAACACCTGGAAGCGGCCCAGGTCCGCAGTGCGCGGGCGCAGGGCTGGTCGTGGCAGGACATCGCGGCGGAGCTCGGGGTGTCCCGCCAGGCGGTGCACAAGAAGCACGGGGGACGATGATGATCGCGGAGCGGTTCACGAAGGAAGCGCGCGAGGCCGTGCAGAAGGCGGTCGCGGACGCGGAACGGGTGCACGCGGGCGAGGTCGGCGTGGAGCACCTGCTGCTGGCGTTGCTGGACACGCCGGTGCTGGCCGGGTTCGACCTGCCGCGCGAGGAGCTGGAGGCGGAGTTCCGCGACTACCGGCGCAAGGGCGGGCTGACCAAGGCGGACGCGGATGCGTTGCGCGGCTTGGGGATCGACGTCGACCAGGTGATCGACTCGGTCGAGCAGTCGCTCGGCACGGGCGTGCTGCGGCCGGGGCCGCGGCGGCGCTGGTTCGGGATGCCGCTGGAGCCGGAGTTCAAGAAGGCGCTGGAGAAGAGCCTGCGCGAGGCCCGCGACCTCGGCCACAACCACCTCGGCAACGAGCACCTCGTGCTGGCTCTGTTGCAAGGCAAGGGGATCGTGGCCGAGGTGCTGGCCGAACGCGGGGTCGGGTACGCCGAGATCAGGAAGCGGGCTGCGAGCGCTCGTGCCAGGTGAGGTGCGGCAGGAACAGCTGCGAGAGCGGGCCGATCCCCAGCGCGTACAGGACCGTGCCGATGCCGACGGTGCCGCCGAGCAGCCAGCCCGTGCCGAGCACCAGCAGTTCGAGGACGCTGCGCGTGAGGCGCAGCGAGAGGCCCGTGCGGCGGCAGAACCCGGTGACGAGGCCGTCGCGCGGGCCCGGTCCGAGCCGGGAACCGACGTAGGCGGCGAACGCGACCGCGTTCAGCACGATGCCCAGCGCCAGGAACACGATCCTGGGCACGAGCCCCTGCGGCGCGGGCAGGATCGCGAGGGTCGCGTCGACCGCCAGTGCGATGACGACGACGTTCGCGATCGTGCCGACGCCGGGCTTCTGCCGCAGCGGGATCCACGCCAGCAGGACCAGCACGCCGGTGATCGCGGTGATCAGGCCGAAGCTCAGGCCGGTGCGTTCGGTGAGGCCCTCGTGCAGCACGTCCCACGGGTTCAGGCCGAGCGTCGCGCGGATCTGCAGCGCCATGCTCGCGCCGTAGAGCCACAGCCCGGCGAGGAGCTGCGGAAGGCGACGGGCGGGGGAGATCCGGACGGAGACCTGGTGGAGTGCGGTCGTGGAGGCCATGTGGTCATACTGAGGCGCGATTGGCCTGGTAATCCATAGCCAATTCTGGGAAATTGGCCTCATGCTCCCACCAGGTGGACGTATATCGGGTGCTCGGCTGGCTCGGCTGCTCGGGTCGTGGCGCAAGCAGGGTGCCCGGCAGGGGTCGGCCGACCTCGCCACCGCGATCCGGCTGCTCGTGGCGGACGGCCGGCTGCCGGTCGGCACCCGGCTGCCGTCGGAGCGCGAGCTCACCGACGCACTCCCGGTGAGCCGCACGACGATCACGGCCGCGCTCGACCAGCTGCGCGGTGAGGGGCTGGTCGCATCCCGGCGCGGCGCCGGATCGTGGATCGACGGCCCGGTCGGAGGCGGCGGTGGCATCGTCGGCGGCGACGACGCGTTGATCGACCTGACCCGGTGCGCGCCGCCCGCCCACCCCGGCCTGCGCCAGGCGATGGCGGCGGCGCTGGCGCGGATGCCCGAGCACCTGGTGTCGCACGGGTACCACGAGCGCGGCCTGCCCGTGCTGCGGCAGGCGATCGCCGACCGGTACGCGGCACGGGGGCTGCCGACGTCACCGGACCAGATCGTGGTCACCTCGGGCGCGCAGCACGCGTGGGCGCTGGCGCTGCGGCTGTTCGCGGGACCGGGTGACCGGGTGCTCGTGGAGCAGCCGACCTACCCCAACGCGCTGGAGGCGGTGCGGGCCGCGTCGGCGATCCCGGTGCCCGTGCCGATGACCGGCGACGGCTGGGAGGTCGACGCCTACGAGGCGGCGCTGCGGCAGGCAGGTCCCCGGCTGGCCTACCTCATCCCGGACTTCCAGAACCCGACCGGCGCCCTGCTGCCCGCGGCCGGCCGTGAAGCGCTCGCCGCCGCGTTGAGGAAGGCGCACACGCCGGTGGTGGTGGACGAGACGCTGGTCGAGCTGTCGCTGACCGATGACCGGATGCCACCGCCGATGGCGGCGTTCGGCGGCGATCTGGTGGTGACGCTCGGATCGGCGAGCAAGTCGCACTGGGGTGGACTGCGCGTCGGGTGGATCCGGGCGTCGGCGGAGATCGTGCACCGGCTGATGTCCACGCGCGCGGCGATCGACCTCGGCACCCCGGTGTTCGAGCAGCTGGTGCTCACCGAACTGCTGACGGACGCGGACCCCGTGTTGCGGCAACGGCGCCTGGAGTTCGCCGCTCAGCGGGACGTCGCGGCGGAGGCGCTGCGGCTGCACTGTCCACAGTGGAGCTTCCAGGTCCCGGCCGGTGGGCTCGGGTTGTGGTGCACGCTCGACGCGCCGGTGAGCACCCGGATCGCCGTGGTGGCGCAGAACCACGGCCTGCGGCTCGTGCCCGGCCCGCGCTGGGCGGTCCACGGCGGCTGCGAGCAGATGCTCCGAGTGCCGTACACGCAGTCGCCCGAAGTGCTGCGCGAGGCGATCGGCCGTTTGGGTGTGGTAGCTGCATCCGTTGCGGGCACTGGATTTCCGTCGGATGCCGACGTCTCGGTGCCGGTCGCGTGAGACACGTCGGCCCGGTCTCCCACAGCGGTGGAGACCGGGCCGACGAACTTGCCAACGGAGTGGCCTGCGGCGGGGGACGTCCCAGGGATTGGCGTCCCCCGTCCGCAGGTTTCCCCGTGCGGTCCGAGGCTGCGGGGGCAGCGCGGCACTCGGACCAGACCCGACCTGCCAGGGCGCGGTTGGCAGGTCAGGAAGACTGGGGGTTCCTTGCGTACAACGGGAAATACGAGGAGGAGTTACTGGCGCGACGGCACGAGACGGTCACAAATCGCGCAGAGGGCAGACCTGTCCTGTCGGACTCAGTCGGGTGACGTGCTCGGCAGGCCGGGAAGGCTGCCGGGGGACCGACCGTCGCGGCGTTCCTCGACCGACCACGTGGCCGGCGGGAACAGCTCGTTGCGCGACGTGAGCACGGCCAGCACGCCGCGCGTGCCGCCGGAGTTGTCGGTGTGGCTCGACGACGCGGACGCCGTCGTGGTGACCGGGGCGGGCTGGGGCGCCGGAGCGGGCGCGTCCCTGCCGGGCTCGGTCCAGGTGAGGTCGGCCTGCTGCGGCGCGGGCTCGGCCTGTGGCGTGGGCTGGCTGAACGTCCGCAGCGGCTGCGGCACGTACTTCGCGACCGCGACCGCGACGGGCGCGGCCGCCGGCGGCGGAGGAGCGGGCAGCTCGGCGGCGGCCCTGGCGGCCAGCCGCGCGGCGCGGACCTGGGCCTTCGCCCTGATCACCTCGGGCGGCGCCTTGTTCGAGACGGTGCCGGACCGGGAGTTGGAGTGCGTGCCGCCGGTGAAGTCGAGCACCGGGCCGTCGTCGTGGTCGTCGTCCCCGGCGGGGTCCTCCGGCCGGTTCGGCGGGACGAACCCCGGTACCGGGACGTCGTCGACCGGCTGGTGCTGCTCGATGAAGGACGTGGTGAACGCGGTGGCCCAGCCCGCGGGGTCGTCGCTCAGGCTCGGGGCGGTGAACAGCTGCGAGGCGTCGAGCGCCTGCGGTTCGTCCGCGGCCTGCGGTTCGTCGAGGGCCTGCGGTCGGTCGAGCGGCTGCGGTTCGCCGGCCGGGGTCGCTGCCAGGGTCTCGGTCGCCTGCTCGGCCAGCGGTGCGGTGGGCGCGGCGGTCTCGGGGCTCTGCTCCTGGACCGGCTGCGGTGCCGTGACCGGTGCGGCCGGGTCGAGCGGTGCGGGAGCTTCGGTCGTGATCTCGACGGCGGGCGGTGCCTCCACGGGGTTCGCGTCGGCCGAGGCGGGCGAGCCGCCCATCAGCCAGGCCGCGGCCGTGAACCCACCGAGGGCAGCGGCCCGCAGCAGCAGTGCGACAGCTCCACCACCGGCCACAGGATCACCACCGTCCACCGTTCGGGCCACCGTCAACGCCGCAGCGCCGTCGGAGGTCGACGTTGAGCTATGTCTAGCACCGGTGGGTGGTTTTGCGAACCAACTCGCCGCAAACCACACGGAAGGGCGGTCACGTGCGGCTGTCCGTGTTCGCCCCGATCGGGCGCGAACACCGTCTGTGTGGTCATCGGATCGAGTGACATCGCGCTCCGGTCTCCTGTGGACCTCGCCGCAGCGCGGGATGGTGTCCGCTGTGGACGCACCGAAACAGGTCAAGAGCCTCTCTGAGCTGGCCGGTCACGCGTCGGAGGCCCTCGGTCCGGTGCACGTGCACGATCCAGGCGGTCCGAACGAGTGCTTGGTCCGTTCGGGGGAAGTCATCGTGCTCCCGGAGGACGCACCCACTGTGCGCAAGCGTTTGCGGGGTGTCTGCTCGCACGAGGAGGCCGTTCCGGGGGCCGTCCGGATGCACCTGAAGGCGGCGCACGCACTGCGCGTCGTCCCCATCGCCCGCGACGTCGGTGCCGCACCGCACCACGTCCACCTCGCCTGCCCGATCATGATCGGCACCTCCCGCCCGGTCATCGGTGGCCACCTGCCGTCGTTGCGAGGGGAGGGGTCCGTGGCGTTGCTGGACACCCCTCTCGATGCCCCGCACGGCGCGTTGGTCGCCGGTGTGCTGCGACACCACGGTGCGACCGTCCGCCCGTTCCCCGTCCTCACGCCGTCCGGCTTCGGCTCCGACCTCGCCCTCGCCGCCGCACTGCGCGCCACCCGCTCGGTGCCGGTGGTCCTGGTGTCGTCCGGCACCTACACGTTCGACGACGCCTGCCCGCCGGTCCTGGCCGCGTGCGGCGGCAACGTCGTCGCGGCCGCGGGCAACGGCGGGTCCGCCCGTCCGTGGTGGCCCGCCGCCCTGCCCGCCGTGACCGCCGTGGGCACCTCCGACCCGTTCTCCGGTCACGGCCCGTGGGTCGACGTGGTGACCAACGGGACCGACGTGCCCGCCAGCGTCGGCTCCGCGCAGTCGCTGTGCACCGGCACCTCGTTCGCCGCCGCGCTGCACGCCGCGACGCTCGTGCCGGTGCCGTAGCAGCTGAAGCCCAGGTGGGCGACGGCGCGCGCGGCCGCCGCGGGGTGGTCGAGCCGCCGGTGGACCGCCGCCATGGCCGCGCCGACCTGCCGGTCCGGGACGGGCAGGACGCTCGCCAGCACCGCCCTCGTGCCGGCGTCGAGGAACGCCCGCGCGAGGCCCGACTCGCAGGCCGAGAGCACGACGACCTGCGGCGGGTGCTCGACGCGGGCGAGGTCGTAGCCGTAGAGCGGGCCGTCGTCGAGCTCCAGGTACGAGAACAGCGGGTTGTCCGCGTTGACGACGCCGTGCGCCGCGATGTGGGCGATGCCGGCGCCTTCGAGGCCCCGCAGCGTCTCCTCCACAGTGGATCCGAGGACCGTGCCGCCGTGTTCCCGGTGCAGCGCGGTCACCTCCTCGTGGCCGAGGTCCGGTCCGGCGACCCACACCCTGCGGCCACCGGGTCGCGGTGGGCACCAGCGGTCCAACGCCGGCACCACGTGCACCTTCGGCCGGAGCGCGGCCCACGGCATGTCGCGCAACACGCCGTCCGGGACCACCACGACCTCCTCCACCTGCGGCAACAGGTCGTTGTCGACCGTGCGGCCCGCGCGCAGCGCCAGCTTGGCCGCCTGGACGAGCGCGGCCGGATCGGCCACGACGCGGACGCTCTCCGGCGTCACGGCCAGCACCTGTCCCCTGTGGACGACGAAGCTGACCACCGGCAGGTGACCGGGAACCTCGTCGCCGGAGGGGGACCGCCGGGCCGTGGCGACGGTCAGCCGGCGGATGTCCCGTTCCAGCGCCTCGACCGGACCGCCGAGCGCCCGCGCCCGCCGCAGCCCGGCCAGCGCGCTCGCGAGCGCCGGATCGCCCGGCGGCAACGGCGACGGGTAGCTGCGGCGGTGCCGCTCGCCCCACCGCAGCACCTCGCGCGGCGTCCGGGCGAGGTCGAGCGCGCGTCCGGTCAGCTCCCGCCGCACCCACTCGTTGGCGAGCCCGGCGCCGTCCTCGTCGAGGACGCGCAGCCCGGCCCGGCACGCCGCCAGCGCACCCCGCCGGTCCGACCGCCTTGCCTGCGCGAGCCACCCCAGCGCCCTGGTCCTGGCCGGTCCGCGGAACCGCTGGGCCGCGACCGCGTCGACCTCGCCCGCGGCCAGCATCAGCTCGCCGTCCGGTCGTCCGGCCTTCCGGTAGAGCCGCAGCGCCGTGGCGGTGTCCCCGCGTCGCAACGCGCACCGCGCGCCGAGCAGCACCGCCTCCGGTGACCGCCGTCCGCACCGCTCCAGCAAGGCGAGCGCGGGCTCCACCACCCGGTGCGCCTCCTCGTCCAGCCCGGCCGCGAGCAACGCCTCCGCCCGGTCGACCAGCGCCTCCGGCCGGCTCGTGGAGTCGAGACCGGCCCGTGCCGCCTCCTCGTACCGCCGCAGCGCCGACGGCAGGTCACCGGCCAGCATCGCGACGAAACCCCTGTTGTGCAGGCACATCGCGATTCGGCCGCTCTCGCCGATCGTCCGCAGCGCCGCCGCGGCCGCCGTGAAGTCCGCGTCCGCGCCGGCCAGCCGCAGGGCGTAGCACCGCGCGATGCCCCTGCCGATCAACGCGTTCGCGAGCCACCGCTGGTCGTCGTACCGGCGCAGCTCCCTGATCACGGCGGTCAGCTCGGCCATTGCCGGACGCGGGTCGGCCGACCGGCACAGGTGCAGCCCGCGCAGGCAGCGCGCCCGCGCGAGCTCGTTGCCGCGCAGCTGCGGCGTGGCGAGGTCGAGGTGCCGCAGGCTCCGGGTGCGACGGCCCCGGTCCAGGTCGATCCACGCGAGCGTCAGCCGGAACCGCGGTTCGCCGGTGAGCCGCAGGCCGCGCTGTGCCAGCGCGGCCGCCTCGTCGAGGTGCCCGAGCTCGACGTGGGCGACGCTCAGGTCGTGCAGGGCCTGGGCGCGTTCGGCCGTGGAGCCGCGGACCACCGTGCCGGCGATGGTGGCCCGCGGGTCGGCGCTGGCGCTCACGCGACGAACCAGTCCGTGGTCAGGCCCAGCTCCGGCACGCAGACGCACACCGGCCCCGGCGCGACCTCGGCGCGGAACCAGCCCTCGGCGTCCGGCGCGACCGCCCGCACGGCCTCCGGTGAACGCACCTCGACGGTGCCGGTCACGCCGTCCAGGACGCCGGTCAGGCGCGGGCCGTCGAGCTGCAGGTACATCCGGCCGGTGCCGACGTGGAACACGAGCTGCCGCGACGGGCCGCGGACCGGCTCGTCGACGACCGCCATGGGGGTCAGGCCGGTCGGGACCGGCGCACCGACGGCCGGGGGCACGTCGGCACCGAACAGCGCGGCGATCTCGTCGAGCAACGGGTCCCTCACCGCGCCACCGCCAGCTTCCGGCGCAGCGCGGTGAGGCACCGGGTCCGCGTCGGGCCGACGCTCCCCAGCTTCATCCCCAGGGCGTCGGCAACCTGTGCATAACTCAGCTCGGGGCTGTGGGCGGCGATCCTCAGCAGCCGCTGGCAGCGTTCGTTCAACGTGACCAGCGCCGTCCACAGCCGGTGGGCGCGGTCGTCGCCCAGCACGACGTCCTCGGGTGTCGGCAGGGCCGACTCCGGCTCCCAGCGGTCGACCGGGACCTCACGGCCGCGGCTGCGCAGCACGGCGATGCTCTGCCTGGTTGCGGTACGGAGCAGCCACCCGGCCAAGGCCTCGGGATCTCGCAGCCGGGTGAGGTGTTCTGCCAGGCAGAGCCACGTGCACTGGTAGACGTCGGCCGCGTCGGCGTGGCTCAGGCGGAACGATCTGGGCACCGACCAGACCAGCCGTGAGTAGCGCTCGACGAGCGCGTCCCAGCCCGTGGCCCCGGCTCGTGCGGACTGGACGACCTCGGTGTTGGAGTTCATGCCATTTGGAGTGGAACGCCGTCGGCACGGCTCCGCCGCTCACCCGAAAGTGGTTTGTCCACAGGTGTGGAGAAACTCATCCACACCTGTGGACAACTACAGCTTGTGGAGTCGCTCCACGGCCTCGTCGATCACCGCGTCCTGCTTGCAGAACGCGAACCGGATCAGGTGCTGCCACTCGGCCGGCCGGTCCGTGAAGACCTGCACGGGCACCGCGGCGACCCCGATCCGCGCGGGCAGCTCGCGGCACAGCGCCAGGCCGTCGGTGTAGCCGAGCGGGCGGACGTCGGCGCAGATGAAGTACGTGCCCTCCGACGACCGCACCTCGAAGCCCGCCGCGCGCAGCCCCTCCGCCAGCCGGGCCCGCTTCGCCGCCAGCGAGTCGCGCAGCGCCGTGACCCAGTCCAGCTCGGTGGTCAGCGCCTGGGCGACGGCGGGCTGGAACGGCGCCCCGCCCACGAACGTCATGAACTGCTTCGCCGCGCGCACCGCCGCGACCAGTTCGGCCGGGCCGCACACCCAGCCGATCTTCCAGCCGGTGCAGTTGAACGTCTTGCCCGCGCCCGAGATCGACAGGGTCCGCTGGGCCATCCCCGGCAGCGAGGCCAGCGGGACGTGCTGCCGGCCGTCGAAGACCAGGTGCTCGTACACCTCGTCGGTGATCGCCAGCAGGTCGTGCTCGACGCACAACGCGGCGATGGCGCGCATCTCGTCGACGGTGAACACGGTGCCGGTCGGGTTGTGCGGCGAGTTCACCAGGATCGCGCGCGTGCGCGGCGTGACCGCGGCCCGCAGCGCGTCGACGTCCAGCGCCAACCGGCCGGACGAGTCCTCGCGCAGCCCCACGGTCACCCTGGTCGCGCCCGCGAGCGCCACCGACGCCGCGTACGAGTCGTAGTAGGGCTCGACCAGCACCACCTCGTCACCCGGCTCGACCAGCGCCAGCAGCGAGGCCGCGATCGCCTCTGTGGCGCCGACCGTGACCAGGACCTCGGTGTCCGGGTCGTAGGAGGTGCCGTAGCGCGACCGGTGCGCGGCGATGGCGGCGCGCAGCACCGGCATGCCGGGGCCCGGCGGGTACTGGTTGACGCCCGACGCGATGGCCGACTGGGCCGCCGCGAGCATCGACGCCGGACCGTCGGTGTCGGGGAAGCCCTGACCGAGGTTCACGGCGTCGTGCTGCACGGCCAGCCCGGTCATCTCCGCGAAGATCGTCGAGGTGAACGGCTGCAACCTGGGGACTAGCGCTGGTACCCGCACAACGCAGGATCTTCACGGACAATGGTGCCGTGGAGCAACTGACCGCCGCTGACCAGCAGAAGCGCACAGACCTGCGCAAGATGAAGGTCGTCGCCACCAGCTTCCTCGTGGGTGCGACGGTCGTCTTCTTCGGGACCCACGCCTTCGAGGGCGCCTGGGTCGGGTACGTCCGGGCCGCCGCGGAGGCCGGCATGGTGGGCGCGCTCGCCGACTGGTTCGCCGTCACGGCCCTGTTCCGGCGCCCGCTCGGCCTGCCGATCCCGCACACCGCGATCATCCCGACCCGCAAGAACATGTTCGGCAAGACGCTCGGCGACTTCGTCGGCGTCAACTTCCTGAGCAAGGAGATCGTCCAGGACAAGCTGCGCCGCGCGGGCATCGCCGAGCGCGCCGGTGCGTGGCTCAAGCAGCCGGAGAACGCCGAACGCGTCACCAACGAGCTCGCGAACGTCCTCAAGGGCGCGATCACCGTGCTCAAGGACGAGGACGTGCAGGCCGTCGTCGAGCAGGCGATCGTCAAGCGCGTCACCGCCAAGCCGTGGGGCCCGCCGCTGGGCAAGCTCCTGGAGCAGGTGCTCACCGACGGCGCCCACCACAAGCTCGTCGACCTGATGTGCGACCGGGCCTACGAGTGGGTGCGCGACAACTACGACAAGGTCAGCCTCATCGTCACCGACCGCGCGCCGGCGTGGTCGCCCAGGTTCGTCGACTCGATGCTCGGCGACAAGGTCCACACCGAGCTGGTCAACTTCGCGTGGGCGGTGAAGACCGACGTCAACCACCCGATGCGGCTCGCCGTGGACCAGTTCCTGATCGAGTTCTCCGCGGACATGCAGAACGACCCGGCCACCCTGCAGCGCGCCGAGCAGGTCAAGCAGCAGGTCATCAACCACCCCGACGTGCAGAAGCTGATCAGCAGCGCGTGGGGCACGGCGAAGAAGATGCTGCTCGACGCCGCCGAGGACCCGTCCAGCGAGCTGCGCAGGAGGGTGATGCAGGGGCTGGTCACGCTCGGCACCAACCTGACCGACGACCTCGAGCTGCGCGCCAAGGTCGACGGCTGGCTGGAGCAGGCCGCCGGGTACGTCGTGAGCAACTACCGGGCCGAGATCACCACGCTCATCACCGACACCGTCGAGCGGTGGGACGCGGAGGAGACCTCGCGCAAGATCGAGCTGCAGGTCGGCAGGGACCTGCAGTTCATCCGGATCAACGGCACCGTGGTCGGCGCGCTGGCCGGTCTGGTGATCTACACCGTGGCCAACGTGCTGTTCTGAGAGGCGCGCGAGCGTTTTCGGAACGTCCTGGCCTTCTCGCGGTTGCCGCACACCCGCATGGAGCACCAGGTGCGGGAGCGGTTGCGGGATCTGTCGAAGAACGCGCGCAGGCAGTCGTCGGCGGGGCAGATCTTGAACCGCTCCCACGACCCGAGCACCGCGAGGCGGGCCGACGCCGCGAGCACCGCGCCCACCGCGTCGCTGCTCGCGAGCATCGGGACGCCGCCGGTCAGCTCGACGTGCACCACGCCGGCCGCCGTGCGCGGCCCTGACGACCCCTCGATGGACGAGCGCAGTGCCGCCCGCGCGGCGCGCGCCTGTGCGATCTCCCCGCTCCGCCCGAGGCCGCGTTCGGTCACCCACGCGCGCCAGGAGGCTTCACTGTCCAGTACGTGTCGAGTGTTCAGGAAGTCGAGCAGCAGCTCGACGTCGTGATCCCAGCCGACAGTCAGACCAGTCACCCCACCACTGTAGGCGCCACGGCGGTTGCCCGTCAGGACATCCGGGAATGCACCCGGTGTATACACGGGGTGTACAGTCGTCCGCATGTCGATCGGTCACGCACTGTTGGGCCTGCTAGAGGGTGGTCCAAGGCATGGGTACGACCTCAAGCGCACCTACGACGAGCGCTTCGGGCAGGACCGGCCGTTGCACTACGGGCAGGTCTACTCGACGCTGTCGCGGCTGCTGAAGAACGGCCTGGTGACCGAGGCCGGAGTGGAGGCGGGCGACGGTCCGGAGCGCAAGCGGTACGCCATCACCGACGCCGGGGTCACCGACGTGGAGCGCTGGCTGGGCACGCCGGAGAAGCCGGAGCCGTACCTGCAGAACACCCTCTACGCGAAGGTCGTGCTGGCGCTGCTGTCCGGCCGCAGCGCGGTGGAGGTGCTGGACGTCCAGCGCTCCGCGCACCTGCGGACCATGCGCGAGCTGACCCGGCGCAAGACCGGCGGCGACCTGGCCGACCAGCTGATCTGCGACTTCGCGCTGTTCCACCTGGAGGCGGACCTGCGCTGGCTGGAGCTGACGGCCGCCCGCGTTGACCAGCTCGCGGAGCAGGTGGCGCGATGACGCTGCTGAGGGCCGAGGAGCTGCACAGGTCGTTCGGGAAGACGCACGCGCTGGCCGGCGCCGGGCTCACGGTCCGCGAGGGCGAGGTCGTGGCGGTCATGGGGCCGTCCGGGTCCGGCAAGTCGACCCTGCTGCACTGCGTCGCGGGCATCCTGCCGCCGGACAGCGGCACGATCACCTACCGCGACCGCGACCTGACCCGGATGTCCGACCACGAGCGCAGCGAGCTGCGGCGCACCGAGTTCGGGTTCGTGTTCCAGTTCGGCCAGCTGGTGCCGGAGCTGACCTGCCTGGAGAACGTGGCGCTGCCGTTGCGGCTGAGCGGGATGCGGCGCAAACCGGCCGAGCGCGCCGCGCACGAGTGGCTGACCAGGCTGGAGGTCGACGGCGTGGCCGACCAGCGGCCCGGTGAGACCTCCGGTGGCCAGGGCCAGCGCGTCGCCGTGGCCCGCGCGCTGGTCACCGGCCCGAAGGTGATCTTCGCCGACGAGCCGACCGGCGCGCTCGACTCGCTCAACGGCGAGCGGGTGATGCACCTGCTCACCACCGCGGCGCGGGAGACGGGCGCGGCCGTCGTGCTGGTCACGCACGAGCCGCGGGTCGCCGCCTACTCCGACCGTGAGGTCGTGGTGCGCGACGGGCGGTCCCGGGACGTGGAGCCGGCCAGGTGAAGCGGGTGATCGGCGACCTCGCCCTCGGGGTCCGGCTGGCGGTCGGGGGCAGCCGGAAGTCGTGGGCGCGGCTCGTCCTGCAGGGACTCGGCATCGGCCTGGGCGTGGCCGTGCTGGTCCTCGCGGCCTCGCTGCCGGGGGCCATCGACGTGCGCGACAAGCGCGGGGACGCGAGCGAACCGGTGTCGGAGGGCACCGGGCCGGCGCCGTTGCTGGTGAGCGTCGTGCACCTGGAGTACCGGGCGGAGCTGGTGCGCGGCCGGTACGTGAAGGTGCTCTCGCCGGACGCCCCCGTGCCGCCCGGTGTCGACCGGCTGCCCGGTGACGGGGAGGTCGTCGTGTCGCCCGCGCTCGCCGAGCTGCTGGCGAGCGAGGAGGGCGCGCTGCTGCGGCCGCGGTTGCCGCAGCGGGTGGTCGGGACCATCGGCAGGGAGGGGCTCACCGGTCCGCTCGACCTGGTGTTCCTGGCCGGGGACGCCTCGATCGTGTCGACCGGGAGCAACGAGACGTACCGCTGGGGCGCGCACTACGGCGGCGGGGGGCTCGCGCCGATCCTGTGGCTGCTCAGCATGGTGGGCGTGATCGTCCTGCTGTTCCCGGTGCTGGTGTTCGTCAGCGTGGCCGCGCGGCTGGCCGCGGCCCAGCGCGACCGCAGGCTGGCGGCGTTGCGGCTGGTCGGCGCCGGTGCGAGACGGGTGCGGCTGATCGCGTCCGGTGAGGCGCTGGCCAGCGCGGTGGTCGGGCTCGCCGCGGGGTTCGGGCTGTTCTACGCGCTGCGGCCGTTCTCGGACGACGTCGTCCTGGAGCAGCTGGTGGTGTTCCCGGAGGACCTGACCCCGGCGCCGGCGCTGACGGTCGCGGTGCTCGTCGGGGTGCCGGTGCTGGCGGTGGCCACGTCGTTGTTCTCGATGCGGCGGACGATCATCGAGCCGCTGGGCGTGGTGCGCAAGCAGCGTCCGGTGCGGCGCAGGCTGTGGTGGCGGCTGCTGCCCACGGTCGCCGGTGCGGCGCTGCTGGCCAGCCAGGCCGGCCGGGTCACCGGCGACCAGCAGCCGGAGGAGCTGCCCGTCGTGCTCGGCGTGGTGCTGCTGATGTTCGGCATCCCGGTGCTGCTGCCGTGGCTGGTCGAGCGGGTCGTCTTCCGCTTGCGCGGCGGCACCCCGGCATTGCAGCTGGCCGTGCGCAGGCTCCAGCTCGACAGCGGCACGGCCGCGCGGGTCGTGGGCGGCGTCGCGGTGGTGCTCGCGGGCACCGTGACGTTGCAGATGGTCCTCGCCGCCGTCGAGAACGAGGTGGTGGACAGGGAGCTGACGCGGTCCCCGCAGGACGTGCTGGCCATGCGGGTCACCGACACCACCGCCACACCGGGCCTGCGCGACGCGCTGGCGCGCAGCGCCGGGGTGCGTGCCGTGCACGAGCTGCGCTGGACGTCCGGCAGCACCGGCGAGCGGTCGTCCGTGTCGATCGTCGTGGGCACCTGCGCCGCGCTGCGGACGCAGCTCCCGGTGACCGGGTGCACCGACGGCAAGGCGTACCTGGCGCGGGAGGCCACCGGCGGTTTCACCGTCACGCCGGGCGTGCCGCTCGCCGTCGGCAGGGACCGCGAGCAGCGGTGGCTGCCCCCGGCCGTGGTCGAGGAGGTCTCCGGCGCCACCACCGGCGGCTACTACCTCACCCCGGCCGCCGCTCAGGGCCTCACCCTCGGCACCCGCGGCGTCGAGTACATCGCCCAGCTCGACCTGGCGACGCCGGACGCCGCCGAACACGCCCGCAACGCCGTGGCCCCGTACTCGTGGCGCGTGCGGTCGTTCTCCGGCGGCCAGTCCAGGATGTCGGAGGTGGAGCGGGTGTTCGGGCTGGTGCGCCAGGGCCTGTACGGCGGCATGGCCGTCACCCTGCTGCTGGCCGGTGCATCGATGCTGGTGGTGGGCCTCGAACAGGTCAGGGAACGCCGTCGCCCGCTGGCCGTGCTGGCCGCGTCCGGCGTCCCGCGCGCCACCCTGGCCCGTTCCCTGCTGTGGCAGAACGGGCTGCCCCTGGTGCTGTCGACGGTGGTGTCGGTGGCCACCGGCATCGGCCTCGGCGTGCTCTCGGTGAGGGTGTCGAGAGCCGAGGTCGCCTTCGACTGGCAGGGCATCGCCCTGGTCACCGCCGCCGCGATGGCCCTGGTCCTGCTGGTCACCGCCCTGACGCTGCCATCCCTGCGCAAGGCGACCGGCGCCCTCGGCCTGCGCACGGAGTGAGGTGCCGATCTGCACGTGCCTACGATCAGGCCCGTGCAGATCGTCACCACCTCCGACCACCCGCACCTCTCCACGGCGGCGCTGGTCGGCGAGTGGCCCCTGTTCGTCCTGAAGGACCCGATCTCCAACCGGTACCGCAAGACCGTCCAGCAGTACTTCCCGCAGTACGACGTGCTCGCACTCGACGGCTCGGAGGTCCTGGCCCACGCCGTGGCCGTCGCCCTGTGCTGGGACGGCACCCCGTCCACCCTCCCCGACGGCGGCTACGACGGCGCCATCGTCCAATCGGTGCGCGACCACGAGTCCGGCACCACCCCGGACACCCTGTGCGTCCTCGCCGCCACCGTCCGAGCCACCCACGCCGGCCGGGGCCTGGCCGCCGCGGTCCTGACCGCCCTCCGCACCCGCGCCCTCGCGAACGGCCTGTCCCGCGTCGTCGTACCGGTCCGCCCCACCCTGAAGGCGAACTACCCGCTCACCCCGATGGCCGACTTCGCGACCTGGACCCGCCCCGACGGCCTGCACCTGGACCCGTGGATCCGCACCCACCAACGCCTCGGCGCCACCGTCCTCGGCCCGGCCGAACGCTCCATGGTCGTGACGGGCACCGCCGCGGAGTGGCAGAGGTGGACCGGCCTGCACTTCCCCCGGTCCGGCCGGTACGTCGTACCCGGCGGCCACGACGTCGTGGTGTTCGAGGGGGATCGCGGCGTCTACGAGGAGACGAACCTCTGGATGCGCCACCTCTGACGGCCCAGGCTCCCGCCCGCGTACCGCACAAGACGCCCGCGCCTTCCGGTGCCTCCGCTCATCCCGCGCCGTTCAGCCCGCGTGGCGTGGCGTGGCTTGCGCCGCTCCGCCTGCGCTGCCCACGCGGTTCGGCTCGCGCACCGCCTCGCGCCGTCCGCGCTCGACAGCCCTACACCCGGTCCTTCCGCCGCAACCGCGCCTTCCCGACCCCACCCCCGGCCGCCGCACCGTGCTCCGCCAGCCGGTCCTGCACCAGCCCGTGCCGGAACTGGTAGCAGGCCCCGGCCCGACACAGCACCCCGAGCTTGCGCGCGTCCTCGAAGAACACCATCAGCTCCCACGGCAGCTTGCCCCGCAGCGCCAACCAGATCCGCGCCACGGTGAACCACCACCACCGCAGGTGCAGCACGGCCAGCGCGAACCCCAGCATCAGCCCGGAAGCCAGTCCCAGCCCGACCATGCCGGTCTGGTTCGGCCCGAACACCAGTGCCGCCGCTGAACCGAACACCACGGCCAGCACCAGCGACCCGGTCCACACGGCGATCCGGTCGCGCGCCATGGTCCACTGTGGACTGGAGGCCTGGGACAGCTCGGCCGTGCTGGACAACGCGAACCGCAGTGCCACGGCCACCGCGAGGCCCAGGCCGACCACCAGACCGGCGGACAACCCGTACAGCGCGCCGAAGACGAGGCCCGCCGCGAGGCCGAGGACGCCGGGGACCAGGAGCAGGGAGCGCGAGATTCCCAGGCGTGGCTTGGGTTTGCGTTCCTGCGAGGCGGTCAGTGCGGCGCCGCCGACCAGGACGCCGGCGACCAGGCCGCTGAGCGGGGCGAGTTTCGGGGTGATCGAGTAGGCCATCAGCCAGGCGACACCGAAGCCGCCGATCGCGCCCAGTGCCAGTGCGCCGAGCAGGGCGAGCCAGGTGCGGCCGACCGAGCGGCGCAGCTCCCACCAGGCCAGTTCGCGGATGCCGCGGTCGCGCATCTCGTGCGCGAGGAACTCCAACCACCTGCGCGCCCTGTCGCGGGGCCAGACCTGGCTGGCCCTGGCGTGGTGGGCGGCGGCGCGGTTGCCGAAGGCGCGGGAGACCAGCTCGTCGCAGAGGTGGTCGCAGACGGCGCGGGCGTCCGGGAAGCGGCCGCGGTCGAGGAGCTCGGTCGGTTCCGCCTCGAAGTCGGCGTAGACCATGCTGGCCAGCCACATCGTCAGCGGTGTGGACAGGGCGTCGGCGAGGCGGCCGTCCGGTTCCTCGCGCAGGTGGATGAACACCGGTTCCCAGCGGGCCGCTCCCACGCTGTCTGCGCTCGCCCGCAGGTAGGAGGCGACCTCGTCGAGGTCGAGCGGGGCCAGTTCGACGACGTCGGCGCCGTGCAGCGGGCCCGCGAGGTGCACGGCCTGGGCGTACTCGGCGGTGCGGCACGTGAGGACGAGCGGGCGCGTGGCGGGGAACGCCTTCGCGATCCGCGCCAGTGCGTCGGCGCGCTGGTGTGCGGGGACGTCGTCGAGGCCGTCCAGCACCGGCAGGACGCGGTGCTGCTCGATCAGCAGGTCACCGGCGTAGCTGCCGTAGAGCTCGGTGTTGCTCAGGGCCGGGTGGTCCTCGTAGAGGCGGCGGGTCAACCACGTGCGGATGTCCTCGACCGCCGGGTTCCACGTCGACAACGGCAGCAGCACCGGCACCATGCCGCCGTCGTAGCGGTCGAGCAGGCCGCACGTCAGCAGCATCGCGACCGTCGTCTTCCCGGTGCCCGCCTCGCCGAGGACGACCATCCGGCGGTGGGGCTGCCGTTCGAACGCGCCGACCACCGCGTCGCTGTGGCCGGGGGGTGCGTTCCGTCCGTCACCCAGGTCCAGTTCGGGTGCGGTCCAGTGCAGGTCGAGGACGTCCGGGTCGGTGAGGCCGCGGGAACGCACCTCCTCGTTCCACTGCGCCTGCAGAGCGGTGGCCAGGGCGCGGCAGGCGGCGTCCAGGTGCTCTTCGGTGCTCAGCTCGGCGTTGTGCCTGCGCCGCACCCACGGGTCGAGCAGCGCGAGGAAGCCGAGGAACACCACGGCGAGCGCGCCCAGCCACACGTGCGGGTTGATGCCGTGGTCGGTGACGAACAGACCGGCAGCCGTGAGCAGTGCGGTCAGCACGCAGCCGGCCAGCAGCGCCTGCTGGCGGAATCTGGACATGCGCGCATCATGACGCACCGCATCCGCCCGGGGTCGGTTCAGTGAGCCGTGTCGTGCCGTTCGCTGTTGATCACAGTCGCCACCTCCGCCCGTCGAAGGTGAGGAACTGGCCGTCATGACCGATGGTGACACCGAAGTGCTGCCGCCGGGGTTTGCCCAGGTCCTCCCACAGCGCCAGCGCCTGTTCCGCCAGGTCCCACAGCCGTCGCGGACCGCCCTGGTCGACGTGCGAGCCGTGGTGGTGCACCCAGGAGCCGTCCGGGTGGCCCAGCCAGTCCTGTCCCGCGACGACGTCGGGCAGCGCGACGCCGGCGAAGAACTCGAACGGGCTGGCCGGGTCGACCACCGTGGCCATCGGCAGCGTGGTGGTCCTGCGGTCGAACGCGCCCGTGCCGGCGAGCGCGGGCTTGCGGGCGTGCGCGCGCAACGGCATGAAGCGGCCGTCCTCCACCAGGACCCGGCCCTCGCCGGTGCCGTCGCCGCGGGAGACGATCCGGACGAGCCCGGCGCCGATGGGGCGGTGCAGGGTGGTGATGACGAGGCCGCCGGGCCGGGTCTGCTCCAGCCACGCGGGCGGGATCGTCGTCACGGAACACGTCGCGAGCACCCGGTCGTACGGCGCTCCCGCCGGATGACCCCGCGCGCCGTCGCCGATGACGCAGGTGGGGTTGAAACCGTTGCGGTGCAGGCGTTCGCGGGCCCGTGTGGAGAGGTGCGGGTCGACGTCGACGGTCGTCACGCGGTCGGCGCCCAGGGCGTGGCACAGGAGAGCGGCGTTGTACCCGGTGCCGGTGCCCACCTCCAGCACCGACTGTCCGGTGTGGACCTCCAGCGCCTCCAGCATGATCGCCATGATGGCCGGCATGCTCGACGAGCACGTCGGTGTGCCACCGGTCACCGTGTCGTCACCGTCGAACTGGGTAACCCAGACCCGGTCGGTGTAGACGAGCTGCAGCCAGCCGGGGTGCTCCGCGGTGACCGGTTCCCAGTCGCCGTCGTGCCGCTGGCGGTAGAAGCGCGGCAGGAACTCGTGGCGCGGCACCTCGCGGAAAGCCTTGAGCCACCGGGGATCGCGCAGCACACCGGTGCCGAGCAGGTGGTCGGCCAGCTCGGCGCGCAGGGCTCCGGCGTCGTCCATGACCCCTCCACGGTAGCCCTGTGGCGCAGCACACGCAGCGATTGCTAGCAGAGTGCTTGCAACTGCTAGCACCCCTCGCTAACGTGGTCGGTGCACGAGGAACGGGAGCGGGAACCAATGGACAAGTCCATCGACAAAGCCGTCGCGGACCTCGGCCGCAACATCGGGGACTTCATCCGCGAGCAGCGCAACACCGCGAAGATCTCGTTGCGGGAGTTGGCAAAGCAGGCCGGTGTCTCCAACCCGTACCTGAGCCAGATCGAGCGGGGACTGCGCAAGCCCAGTGCGGAGATCCTGCAGCAGATCGCCAAGGGGCTGCGCATCTCGGCCGAGGTGCTCTACGTCGAGGCCGGGATCCTCCAGCAGCGCGAAGGCGGTGCGTTGGCGGACGCCGTCGTCGCCGCGACCGATCTGACCGAGCGGCAGAAGCAGGTGCTGCTCGACGTCTACGAATCTTTCCGGCGGGAGAACGCCGCCAAGACCAAGGAGGAGTGATCTCCATGCCGAAGCTCACCCAGGACGACATCCGCACCGCCGCCGAGCAGGGCGCGCACGCCGCCCGCCAGGCCCTCCTCGCCGCCCTCGGCGCCGGTGACCTCGCCGCCAAGGCCGTGGTCGAGGCGCTGGGCAAGGCCAGGGAGCGCGCGGAGGAGGCCTCCGCGAAGGCCACCGACCTGCCCACCGAGCTCAAGGACCTGCGCGAGAAGCTGCAGCCCGCCGAGCTGAAGAAGCTGGTCGACGCCTACACCGCCTCCGCCGTGAACCTCTACAGCTACCTCGCGGAGCAGGGCGAGCAGACCCTCGAGCAGATCAAGGCCCAGCCGCAGGTCAAGCAGGCCGTCGAGCAGGTCGAGCAGGCCGTCGGGGCCGCCCAGAAGCGCGCGGGGACCGCCGCCGCCGACGCCCGCGTGCTCGCCGACGACGTCCTCGGCAAGGTGACCCGCCGCACCCGCTCGGTCGGCGAGAAGGTCGCCGTCCAGGTCGAGGACACCGCCGAGAAGCTGGCCGAGGAGATCGTCGAGGTCGGTGGCGAGGCCGCGTCCGAGGTCCGCAGCACCACCCGCAAGGCCGCGAACCGCACCGCGCCGCGCAAGCCGGCGACCACGACCCGCAGCACCGGCACCACCGCCGCGGTCAAGAAGCCGACCACGACGACGGACGACACCGCCAAGTGAGTCGTTGAGGACCCGCTGAAGTTCCTCCGCAGGGGGAGCGCGCCACGGCGTGCTCCCCCTCCGGTGCGTCCGGCGCAAGTGCGTCCCGCGGGCCGGATCGGGCCCTGCCCGACGCTCCGTTCCCGCTGACGCGCACGGGCACGTAGGCTGGTCCTGTGTTCCCCGTGCCGATCTTCAGCATCTGGAACCTCGACGGCATCGTGTACTTCCTCGCCGACCTGGGGTTCACCATCCTCGGGCTGTTCGCGTTCTTCCACGCGCTGAGCCAGCGCGTCGACGCCTACACCGCGGCCGAGCGCATGACGAAGCCGGCGTGGTTGGGCATCACCGGTGGTGGAGCCGCGGCGATGCTGCTGTTCTCGCCGGGCACCTTCGGGTCGATCTTCTGGCTCGCCGGTCTCGTCGCGGTGCTCGTGTACATGGTGGACGTGCGCCCCAGACTCATCGAGGTGCAGCGCGGCCCGCGCTGGTGATCACGAACTCCTACGGCTCCGGCTCGCCCGTCACCCTGGTGGCGCACGGGCTGGGGGCCACGCCCGGTGAGGCGCGCATCCCCGCCTCCGGGCTGCCCGGCACCCGCGTGGTCGTGACGCTGCCCTCCCACGGGTCGGCTCCCGACGCGCCGCCCGGCTACTGGGACTACGGGCGCATCGCCGACGACCTCGCCACAGTCGAGGCCGACCACGCGGTCGGCGTCTCGCTGGGGGCCGCGGCCCTGGTCAGGCTGCTGTCGCGGCAGCCGCGGCGATTCCGGCGGGTGGCGTTGCTGCTGCCCGCGGTGCTCGACCAGCCGCGCCCTGCGGTCACGCTCCAGCAGCTCTCCGACCTCACCGCCGGCCCGCCCGCCTACGTCGAGGACCGCCGGCAGGCGCTCACCAGGCTCGAAGCCGCGGCCGAACAGCTGCCCGGCCAGGTCGCCGTCGCCGACGCCGGACTGCTCGCCCACGTCGAGGTCCCGGTGCTGGTCATCGCCGCCACGAACGACCCGCTGCACCCCGAGGACGTCGCCAAGGCGACCGCCGGTGCGTTCCCGAACGGCGAGCTGTGGCTGGTCGACTCGCCCGCGCCGATGATCACCCACCGCACCGGGGTACGCCACAGGTTGGTCGAGTTCTTCGGCGGGTAACCGAACGACATGGCTGAGAAGAAGATCGCATTCCTGGTCGCCTCGGAGGGCATCGAGCAGGTCGAGCTCACCGACCCGTGGACGCACGTCGAGAAGGCCGGTGGCACGCCGCGGCTGCTCGCGCCTGAGCTCGGCGAGGTGCGCGGGTTCAACCACCTCACGCCGGCGGACGCGTTCCCGGTCGACACCAAGCTCGCCGACGCCAAGGCCGACGACTACGACGGCGCGGTCATCCCCGGCGGGGTGGCCAACTCGGACTTCCTGCGGATGGACGGCGACGCCGTGCGGCTGGTCAAGGAGCTGGTCGCGCAGGGCAAGCCGGTCGCGGCGATCTGCCACGGGCCGTGGCTGCTGGTCGAGGCGGACGTCGTCCGCGGCAAGATGCTGACCTCGTTCCCGAGCCTGCAGACCGACATCCGCAACGCGGGCGGTGACTGGGCCGACCAGGAGGTCCGCGTGTGCGACATGAACGGGTGGACGCTCGTGACGTCGCGCAACCCGGACGACCTGCCCGCTTTCAACCGCGAGGCGCTCAAGGCGTTCGGGCTGGCCGAGTAGCCGGGATCTGCAGCTCCCGGCCCTGCGTCAGCTCAGACGCGTCTCGGCGTAGTGCGCCATGGCGTCACGCGTCCACTCGGCCATGTTGCCGGCACCCTCGACGTCGAAGTTGGCCCGGAACTCGTCCGAGTCGACGTAGAGGTCGCCGAGGCCCTTGTAGGACTCCCGGTTGGGCGTCCAGCTCAGGCAGATCCAGCGGTAGTGGCGGTCGACCAGCTCCTGCGTCTGCGGAGTGTCGACCGCCGCGCCGGCGACGTACAGGGCACCGAGCTGTGTCGCGATGTCCTGCCACTCGGCCATGAACCGGTCCGCGTCGGCCCGGTTCCAGCCCTTCATCTTCCGATTGCTCTCGGCGATGTGCTCCTTCGCACCCTCGCCGTAGCGCTCGACGAGCTCTGCCTCGTGCCGTTCCTGCTTCTTCGCGTCGAAGCCGTCGAACAGCTCTTCCATCTTCACCTCGTCCCCTCCTTCCAGTTCGGCGATCGTGCGCGCGACGGTGCCCGCCAGCCGGTCCAGCCGCCGCTGCTCGTCGCGCAGCCACCGGTGGTGGTTGCGCAGGACGGTCAGCTGGTCAGTGCCGTTCAGCACCTCCGCAACCACGTCGAGGCCCAGGCCCAGGTCGCGCAGCAGCAGGATCTGCTGCAGGCGGTGCACCTGCTCCTTCTCGTAGTAGCGGTAACCGTTGTCGCCGACCCAGGCCGGCGGCAACAGCCCGATCGAGTCGTAATGCCGCAGCGTCCTGGACGTCACCTTCGACATCCGGGCCACCTGGGCGATCGACCAGGCCATCTCTTCTCTCCTTCGCGCTCTCCAATGACGCTAAAGGTTGACGCAACGTCAATGTCAACGCGACTTTTCAAGTGCACGCGGGGCGCTTTCGTACTCCAGGAGCGCACGCGGGGTCCCCGCGTGCCCTTGGAGGGAACATAGGGTCCCCGCGTGCCCTTGGAGGGAACGTGGGGTCCCCGCGTGCCCCCGAGGGGAACGTGGGGCCCCCGCGTGCCGGAAAGTGGAGGGGGAGTGGGGGAGGATGAGAGGTGTGTGGACCATCGGTGGTTCGTTGGAACCCGTACCTGTGCTGTCGCGCCTCGACCTGGTCGCGGAACCGGTCGCGAAAGCGCTGAAGGAGCTGGACGGCGCCGACCGCGTCGCCGTCGCGGAGATCGACCCCTCGCTCGCCGACACCGCCGAGTTCTGCGCCCACTACGGCTCACCGCTGGAGGCCAGCGCGAACTGCGTGGTCGTCGCGGGCAAGCGCGGCGGTGAGGTCCGTTATGCGGCCTGCATGGTGCTGGCGACCATGCGTGCGGACGTCAACGGCGTCATCCGCAGGCGGCTCGACGCGCGCAAGGCGTCGTTCGCGCCGATGGACGAGGCAGTGGCGTTGACGGGCATGGAGTACGGCGGGATCACGCCCATCGGGGTGCCCGCGGACTGGCCGGTCCTGGTGTCGCCCGAGGTCGCCGCCGCTCCTGAGCTGGTGGTGGGCAGCGGCATCCGCGGTTCCAAGATCCTCATCCCCGGCGACGTGCTGCTGACGCTGGCGGGCGCCGAGGTGCTACCCGAGCTCGCCCGCGTACTTGAGCAGTAGCGCGACGGCCTCGTCGACGTCGTCGGTCACGAGGATCCACCGCTCGGCGTCCCGGCCGGCCGCGAGCTTCTGCACGAGCGGTGCGGCCGGGACCTCGTCGGTCCAGAAGGCCGTGCCCAGGAAGATCATGGGCGCGGCCGGGCCGACGCTGCCGTAGTAGTTCTGCGTGAAGTCCTGGAAGACCTCCTGGACCGTGCCCGCCTTGCCCGGCGTGTAGACGATGCCGCCGGTCGCGATGGTCAGCAGGCCCTCCTCGCGCACCGAGTTCGCGAAGTACTTGGCGTGCAGCTCGCAGGCCGGGTTGGGCGGCTCGTGGCCGTAGAACCAGGTCGGGATGCCGATCGTGCGCGGCACCTCGAACGACGGCACCTCCGGGAACGCCGCCAGCCACCGGCCGATCGACTCGTCGTCACCGCCGAACGACGGCGCCTTCGCCAGCTGCGCGAGCACGTCGGCGTCCGCCGAGCCGCAGCGCACGCCCAGCGGCACGGCCTCCATGGCACCGGGACCACCACCGGTCAGCACGGTCAGGCCCGCGCGGCCCAGTGCGGCGCCGAGCTCGACGGCGTTGCGGTAGCCGTCCGAGCCGCGGGCCAGCGCGTGACCGCCCATCACGGCGACCGGCCGGCCGGTCAGCACCTCGTCGAGCGCCTCGGTGATCGAGTGGTCGTGCAGGCGCTCGGCCAGCGCGTGCAGCGGGTCCGGGTGGTGGCCCTGCTGCTTGCTGTGCCGGTAGATCACCGCGTCCGGGGTGTCGGCGTAGGTCCTCGGGTCAGCCGGGTCGAAGCCCGCGAACAGCTCACCGGGCGTGTAGAGGTGCGAGCGGTACACGTCGTAGGGCACGTCCGGGATCACCGGGAAGATCAACGCGCCCGCCGCCTCCGCCCGGCGCTGCATCGTCTCGCTGAGCGTGCAGCCGAGCAGCAGCGCGCCGTCCATCGGCACGCGCACGTCCTCACGCGTCAGGTCCAGCCCGACGATGACGGCTTTGCGCAGGTCGGGCGCTGCCCGCAGGTGGTCGAGGTCGGTGATTTCGGTCCGCACGGGAAAAGCCTATGCCCCGTGTTGCCGGCTAGAAGATGACCGTCTGGTTGCCGTGCACCAGCACCCGGTCCTCCAGGTGCCACCGCAGCCCGCGGGCCAGAACGACCTTCTCGATGTCACGGCCCTTGCGGACCATGTCCGCGACGCTGTCGCCGTGGTGCACCCGCAGCACGTCCTGCTCGATGATCGGCCCCGCGTCGAGGTCCGCCGTCACGTAGTGGCAGGTCGCCCCGACCAGCTTCACACCGCGCCGGTGCGCCTGGTGGTACGGCCGGGCGCCGATGAACGACGGCAGGAAGCTGTGGTGGATGTTGATCGTGCGGCCGGACCAGTGCGCGCACAGCTCCGGCGGCAGGATCTGCATGAACCTCGCCAGCACCACGGCGTGCGGGTCGTGCTTGTCGACCAGCTGGCGCAGCTGGGCGAAGGCGGCCTGCTTGCCCTCGGGGTCGTTCACGGGGAACGGGACGTGGTGGAACGGGATGCCGTGCGCGCGCGTGATGTCGCCGAGCTCGGGGTGGTTGCCGATGACGGCGGCCACCTCCACGTCGAGCTCGCCGGTCGCGACGCGGGCCAGCAGGTCGTACAGGCAGTGGCCCTCCTTCGACACGAGGATGACCACGCGCTTGCGCTCGCCGGTGTCGGTGACCGTCCACGTCGACCGCGCGCCCAGCGACGCCGCCACGTCGGCGAAGCGGGTGCGCAGCTCGGTGGAGTCGAAGGGCAGGGAGTCCGCGCGGACCTCCTGACGCGTGAAGAACCAGCCCGTCTCCGGGTCGGTGTGGTACGCGGCCTCGACGATCCAGCCGCCGTTCTCCGCGAGGAACGTGGAGATCCGCGCGATGATGCCGGTGCGGTCGGGGCAGCCGAAGGTGATCACATAGCGGCGTTCAGGCGATGACACGACGGACGAGTATTCACGCCCTGGGCAGCGCCGCCAACAGCGACTCGTCACCGGACACGATCGCGTGGCTCGGACGGGCCCACAGCGCGCGGTAGACCGCGTCGGCGGTGCCAGCGAGGGTGGCGTCGGTGTCGACGGCCGAGTCGAGCACGTCCGTCACGACCGGTGCCTCGCCGGGCGCGAGCCAGACCTCCCAGGCCCGTCCCGCGTCGGCGGCGTGCACGAGGACCCGGCCGGTCACCTCGACGGTGCGGCCGAGCACGAGCTGGCGCGGCATCATGACCGTGAGGAACTCGTCGACGCCGTCCGCCGCGAACTCGGTGCCGAAGACCAGCGACGGCAGGTCGTGACCGGTGGCGAGCTGCGCGTCCAGGCGGTGGACCGAGGTCTCGTGCGCCTGCCTGCGCGCCCAGAAGCCGGCGACCTGAGGGCCGTGGAACGTCCAGGCCGGACGGTCGGCGGGCACCTCGCGGAGCCGTTGCACGAGCGTCGCGAGCCCGTTGTCCCACCAGGCGAGCGCCTCGTCCCAGTCCCGGGGCGCCTTCGGCCACCCCGGGCGGCCCGCGGCGGGTTCGGTGACGACGCAGGTGCCCGCCCACGTGTGCACCTCGGCGATGTGCCGCACCAGCTCCAGCACCGTCCACTCAGGACACGTGGGGACCGCGGCACCCGGACCCGCCTGCTCGGCGGCCGAACGCAACGACGAAGCCTGCTTCTCGATCTGCGCGACGAAGTCCACCGGCCCACCCTAGGGTGCGACGGCGGCCCATTCGAGCGAGATCTCGCCCAGCCGCCAGCGCTTGCGGTCGTCCACCACCGGCCAGCCGCGCTCGGCCAGCAGCCGCGCCGACTCCACCCAGCGCGCACGGGGTCCGAAGGGAGCGAACGGGGCCGCGGTGGCCCAGCACGCGTCCAGCTCGGCCAGCAGCGCGTGCACCCGTTCGCCCGGCACGTTCCTGTGGATCAGCGCCTTGGGCAGCCGCTCGGCGAGGTCGGACGGCACGTCGATGCCGGACGGCTTGCACGCCAGCGTGAACGTCCGCGGCCCTTCCGCCGACAACGTCACCCACGTGCAGCGCCGGCCGATCTCGTCGCAGGTGCCCTCGACGACCAGGCCGCCGGGCGCCATCCGGGACAGCATCGTGTCCCACGCCTCGAACGACTGCTCCTCGGTGTACTGGCGCAGCACGTTGAACGCGCGCAGCAGCACCGGCCGCGCGCCCGCGAGCTCGAACCCGCCGCGCCGGAAGTCGAGCAGCGGCGGGTCGGCGACGGCCTTGCCCGCGTCCACCCGCTCCTGGTCGATCTCCAGCCCGAGCACGCGCACGTCCGGCCGCACCGTCCGCAGGCGTGCGGCCATCTCGACGGTCGTGATCGGCGTCGCGCCGTACCCGAGGTCGACCACCAGCGGGTCCGCGGCGTCGCGCAGGAACCCCGCGAGCGTGCCGGTCATCCACCGGTCGACCCGGCGCAGGCGGTTCGGGTTGGTCGTGCCGCGCGTGGGCAGGCCGAGCGCGCGGGCCCGGCCGGCCGCTAGCCGCGGTGTGCGAGCCATCGCGAGGTGAACTCGCTCTCCTTGTCGATCAGCACGGCGACCTGCTCGGCGATCATCTTCTCGAGCTTGCCGCCCATCAGCGGGATGCCGACCTTGACCTCCCCCGTGAGGGTGAGCTTCGAGCCGGCGCCGTCGTCGGTGATCGTGAACGCGCCGTCGAGCCGGCCGGGCACACCGCTGATCGTCACCTCGACCGTGCCCGCGCCCGCGGCCCAGTTCTCCGTGCGCTGGATCACCAGGTCGCCGCCCAGCGCGGCCTTGGCGACCGACGGCAGGTGCTCGGCGGGCACGCCCTGCTTGAGCTGGTACGACGTCTTCCCCTCCACCGAGGTGAACGAGATCAGCTCGGCGTTCGGGCCCCCGATGGCGGCCAGCCGGTCGCGCAGGTGGGTCTCGTCGACCATCGCGCCGAAGACCTCCTCCGCCGAACGGGGTGAGGTGGTGTGGTGCTCGATGCGGCGTGCCATGTCGCGGAGGCTACCGTTGACGTCCGTGACCACCACGCAGTCCGTGCCTCTGGCCGAGCGCACCACGCTCCGACTCGGTGGACCGGCCGCGCGGTTCGTCCACGCCACGACCGCAGCCGAGCTGGTCGACGCCGTGCGGACGGCCGACGCCGCCGCCGACGAGAAGGTCCTCGTGCTCGGCGGCGGGTCCAACCTCGTGATCTCCGACTCCGGCTTCGACGGCACCGTCGTGGAGGTCGCCACCAAGGGCTTCCGGCTCGACCCGCTGGGCGGTGGCATCGTCCAGTTCACCGTCGAGGCCGGCGAGGAGTGGGACGCGGTCGTCGCCGAGGCGGTCGCGCAGGGCCTCGGCGGACTGGAGTGCCTGTCCGGCATCCCCGGCTCGAACGGCGCCACGCCCGTGCAGAACGTCGGCGCGTACGGCGTCGAGATCTCCCAGGTGCTGCAGTCGGTCGACCTGCTGGACCGGCGCAGCGGCAAGGTGCACCAGGTGCCCGCGGCCAAGCTCGGCCTCGCCTACCGCACCAGCGTGTTGAAGAACACGGACAACGCCGTCGTGCTGCGGACCCGGTTCTCGCTGACCGCGGGCGGCATGTCCGCGCCGATCCGCTACGCCGAGCTGGCGCGGGTCCTCGGCGTGGCGCAGGGCGACCGCGTGCCGGCCGACGCCGCCCGCAAGGCCGTGCTGGAACTGCGCCGCGGCAAGGGCATGGTGCTCGACCCCGCCGACCACGACACGTGGAGCGCCGGCTCGTTCTTCACCAACCCGATCCTCGACGACTCGACGTTCTCCGGCGTGCTGATCCGCATCGCGGAACGCCTCGGCACCGACGTCGACGTGCCGACTTACCCGGCGGGCCACGGCTTCCGGAAGCTGTCCGCCGCGTGGCTGATCGAACGCGCCGGCTTCCGCAGGGGCCACCAGGGTCCCGGCGGCCGGGTCGCGTTGTCGGGCAAGCACACGCTGGCGCTGACCAACCGCGGCACCGCCTCCACCGAGGACCTGCTGGACCTGGCGCGCGAGGTGCGCGACGGGGTGCGGTCGGCGTTCGGCGTCGAGCTGCACCCCGAGCCGGTCTTCGTGGGCGTCTCGCTGTAGCTCCCCGGCTCCCACCGCCGTCCGGGTGACTCCGTGTGACGAACGGCTACTTCGCGTGTTTCATTGAGGTAGGGGTGGAACGGAGGTTGCCATGAGCCACCTCGACGACAGCGCGCGAGAGGTCATCCGGCCGGTCAAGCGGATGGTCGAGGACGAGTTCCTCGCCCGGCCCGGCGTCATCGGCGTCGACATCGGCGAGAAGTACACCGGCGGCCGGCCCACCGGCCGGACCGCGATCGTGGTCTACGTGTGCACCAAGGGACCCGAGCACCCGCAGCAGATCCCGCCGGAGGTCGCCGGCGTGCCGACCGACGTGGTCGCGGAGACGGTCGTGCTGCACCGGGCGCGGCTCTCGCGCTCGGCCGAGGTGCTCGGCGAACCCGGTGCGGCGGAACGGCATCCGGTGCTGCGCGGCGGTCTGAGCATCGGTCCGGCGCGCGCGGTGCGGATGGTGCCGCCGGACGTGCCGGTCGCGGGCGACTACGTGGTCGTGGGCACGCTGGGCGCGTTCGCGGTGACCCGCGAAGACCGGAAGGTGGTGGGGCTCACCACGTTCCACGTCGGCTGCGTGGACGACGCGTGGGCGGTCGGCGACGAGTTCCTGCACCCGTCCAGAGTGGACGGTGGGCTGGTCGGTGCCGACCAGGTGGCCGTGCTCGACCGGGCCGCGCTGGCCGGGTCGGTCTCGGCGGCGGGGCTGCGGATGGGCGGCCGGCCGTTCCGCGCGGAGGTGCTCGACGTCGGCGCGCTGACCGGGACGGCACCGGCCGTGGTCGGCTCGTCGGTGCGGAAACGGGGCCGCACAACGGGTCTGACCTACGGCGTGGTCACGTCGGTGGACGCGACGCTGCGGCTCGACTTCGGTGCCGAACTGGGCGTGCGGACGTTGCGCGACCAGGTCCGCGTGCACTCGGCCGAGCGCTTCGGCGACCACGGCGACTCGGGCGCGGTGCTCGTCGACGCGGACAACCGGGTCGTCGGGCTCTACGTCGGCGGAACGGGCACGACCGGGTTCGCGAACCCGATCGAGCCCGTCCTGCGCCTGCTGGACGTGGAGTTGCTCACACCCGGTGTACCCGAGTCGCGGAAGCCTGGGCCCGCGGCTTGAGCACGATCTCGTCGAGGTTCACGTGCGAGGGCCGGGTGACGGCGAACGCGATGACGTCCGCCACGTCGTCGGCCGTCAGCGGCGTGAGGCCCTGGTAGACCTTGGCCGCGCGCTCGGTGTCGCCGCCGAACCGGTTGGCGGAGAAGTCGGTCTCGACCATGCCCGGCAGGACCTCGGTGACCCGCACCGGTTCGCCGAGCAGCTCGCCGCGCAACGTCCGGTGCAGCGCCGACTGCGCGTGCTTCGCGCTCGTGTAGCCGGAGCCGTTGTCGTAGGCGTCACGTGCCGCGACGGACGTCACGGACACGATGTGGCCATCACCGGACGCGATCAGCTTCGGGATGAAGGCCTTGGTGACGAGCAACGTGCCGAGCACGTTCGACTCCCACATCCACCGCCATTCGTCCGGGTCGCCCTCGGCGACGGTCGAGAGACCGCGCGCACCACCCGCGTTGTTCACGAGGACGTTCGCGTGGGGTACCCCCTCCGCGAACGCCGCGACCGAGCCGGCGTCCGTGACGTCCAGCTCGATCGCGGTCCCCTCGATCTCTTTCGCGATAACGTGGAGACGGTCCAGACGACGTGCGCCGAGCACGACGTGGAACCCCTCGGCGGCAAGCCGCCGCGCGGTCGCCTCGCCGATGCCCGCGCTCGCTCCGGTCACTACTGCGACAGGTCGATTCACGACCCCGATCGTAGGCGTCGACCCGGGTGTGACTGACATCACTCGCACCAGGCGGTCGGGCTGGACGTCTTGGTTTGTGGAGGTCAGAACCGTGAAGAGAACCGTTGGTGCGTTGCTCGCCGGCCTGATGCTGCTGTCCGCGTGCTCGAGCGTCGAAGCAGGGTCCGCGAAGCCGGACAGTTCGCTCCCGTCCGCGAAGGTGACCGTGTCCCCCGTGGACGGCACCAAGGACGTCCAGGTCACGTCCCCCGTGCAGGTGGCGGTGGTGGACGGCAAGCTGGAGGCGGTGGCGCTGAAGTCACCGGAGGGCAAAGAGGTC
Source organism: Lentzea sp. NPDC037011 (assembly GCF_055607425.1). Lineage (NCBI taxonomy): Bacteria > Bacillati > Actinomycetota > Actinomycetes > Pseudonocardiales > Pseudonocardiaceae > Lentzea > Lentzea sp. NPDC037011. The sequence goes on from NZ_JBVJRT010000001.1 coordinate 587,793, forward strand.
AAGGGCACGCTGACCGAGGACAGGACCGGGTGGACCAACGCCGAGCCCCTCGGCTACGGCAAGACCTACAGCTACTCGGGCAAGGCCGTCGGCACCGACGGCAAGCCGGTCGAGCTCACGGGGTCGTTCACCACGGTGGCGCCGGGCTCGCAGACCCGCGCGACGCTGTGGCCGGGCGACAACCAGACCGTCGGCGTCGCGGCGCCGATCATGGTGAAGTTCGAGGCGCCGGTGCAGGACAAGGCGACCGTCGAGAAAGCGCTGAAGGTCACCAGTTCGGCGAACGTGCAGGGCTCGTGGGCGTGGCTGACCGCCCAGGAGGTGCACTACCGGCCGGAGCAGTACTGGCCGGCGAACACGCAGGTCAAGGTCGAGGCCAAGCTCTACGGCGTGAACTACGGCGGCGGCGCGTTCGGCAAGGCCGACGTGACCAGCGAGTTCACCATCGGCCGCAACCAGGTCGTGAAGATCAACAATCCGACGCACCAGCTCGTGGTGCTGCGCGACGGCCAGCAGGTCGCGTCCTACGCCGCCTCGTTCGGCCGGGACGCCGACCCGGAGCTGACCACGCCGAACGGCACGTTCGTGGTCATGTCGAAGCACGAGACGTTCTCGTTCGACAACCCGCGCTACGGCTACACCAACGTCGTGAAGAAGTGGGCCGTGCGGTTCTCCAACCACGGCGAGTTCATCCACGAGAACAACGACAACGCCGCGAACATCGGCAAGAACAACACCTCGCACGGCTGCGCGAACCTGCTGGAGGCCGACGCCAAGGCGTACTACGACTCGGCGCTGGTCGGCGACCCGGTCGAGGTGACCGGCTCCATCACCACGCTGCCGGCGCAGTTCGACTGGTACGACTGGCAGATCCCGTGGGCGCAGTGGAAGGAGAAGTCCGCCGTCAAGTAGGCGCCCCCGTGCTGCTCCAGCTGTCACGCGGGGCCCCGCGTTTCCCACAGGGGAACGCGGGGCCCCGCGTGACGTTCGGGCTGAGGGGAATGTGTGCGTCGACCAGGTCGTTCGTCATTGTGTGCAGCTGACACGCGTGACGGTGGCCGGTGGGGGACGACTGGCCGTCCGTGCGGCGGGACCTCCTGACGCGCCACCGGTGGTGCTCGTCCACGGCTGGGCGCAGACCGGTGCCGCCTGGGACCTGCCGGAGTTCCGCACCTACGCCGTCGACCTGCGCGGACACGGCGAGTCCGACGACTTCGGCGACTACCGCGACAGCGCGCGGTGGGCCGCCGACCTCAGGGCCGTGCTCGACCACACCGGCCCCGCGACCGTCGTCGGCTGGTCCTACGGCGGTCTCGTGGTCGCCGACCACCTGAGGTTCCACGGCACCGCGCAGATCACCGGCCTGGTGCTGGTGGGCGCCATCACCGAGATCGGCCGCGGTCGCCCCGGCGGCGAGACGGGGCCGGTCATGCGGGCCGCGCTGCCCGCCGCGATCACCGACGACGCCGCGCTCGCGGACTTCTGCCGTGCGATGGCACCGCGTCTACCTGGTGGGACGGTCGACGCGCTCACTGCCGCCGCCCTCACCACGAGCCCTAAGGTGCGGGGGGAGCTGTTCCGCAGGGACGTGGGCAGCGCCGACGTGCTGAGGGCCGTCGACGTGCCGACCCTGGTGGTGCACGGAACCCAAGACCAGGTGGTCGCCCCTGCCGCCGCCGAGTACTCCGCCGCCCTGATCCCCGGAGCCGAGTTGAGCCTCTACCCCGACACCGCGCACGCGCCCTTCCTGGAGCAGCGGGACCGCTTCGCCGCGGACCTCGAGAAGGTGGTCCGGTGAAGCGGGTCGCGGTCCTGAGCGTGCACACCTCCCCGCTGGAGCAGCCCGGCACGGGCGACGCGGGCGGCATGAACGTCTACATCGTGCAGACGGCGACGCGGATGGCGCGGCGGGGCGTGGAGGTCGAGATCTTCACGCGCGCGACGTCCAGCGAGCTGCCGCCGGTCGCGGAGCTGGCACCGGGCGTGCGGGTGCGCCACGTCGCCGCCGGGCCGTTCGAAGGGCTCGGCAAGGAGGAGCTGCCGGGGCAGCTCTGCGCGTTCACCGCGGGCGTGCTGAGGGCCGAGGCGCGGCACGAGCCGGGCTACTACGACGCGATCCACTCGCACTACTGGCTGTCCGGGCAGGTCGGCTGGCTGGCGCGGGAACGCTGGGGCGTGCCGCTGGTGCACACGGCCCACACGCTGGCCAAGGTGAAGAACCTCGCACTGGCCGAGGGCGACGCACCGGAGCCGCGGATGCGGGTCATCGGCGAGGAGCAGGTGGTCGCCGAGTCGGACCGGCTGGTGGCCAACACCGACATCGAGGCCGCCGAGCTGGTCAAGCTGTACGAGGCGGAGCCGTCGAAGGTGGCCGTGGTGCCGCCGGGGGTCGACCTCGATCGCTTCACGCCGGGTGACCAGGCCGCGGCGCGGCAGCGGTTCGGCATCCCGCCGGACGCCGTGGTGCTCGCGTTCGTCGGCCGGATCCAGCCGTTGAAGGCGCCGGACGTGCTGCTGCGCGCCGCGGCGGAGATGCTGGTCCGCGACCCCGGGCTGCGGTCGCGGCTGGTCGTGCTGGTCGTCGGCGGGCCGTCGGGCAGCGGGCTGGAGCAGCCGAAGGCGCTGGAGGAGCTCGCGGGCCGGCTGGGGATCGCGGACGTGGTGCGGTTCCTGCCGCCACAGCCGGGTGCGGCGCTGGCGGAGGTCTACCGGGCGGCAGACCTGGTCGCGGTGCCGAGCCACAACGAGTCGTTCGGGCTGGTGGCGCTGGAGGCGCAGGCCTGCGGGACGCCGGTGGTCGCGGCCGCGGTCGGCGGGCTGCCGGTGGCGGTCAACGACGGTGTGTCCGGGGTGCTGGTGCACGGCCACGAGGCCGAGGCCTGGGCGCGGGCGCTCGCGGACGTGGCGCTGCCGCAGCGCGAGCACCTGGCGAGCAACGCGGTCGGCCATGCGCGACGCTTCTCCTGGGACCGCACGACTGACGCCCTGCTCGCGGGGTACCAGGAGGCGGCAGAAGTGTTCCGCCGGGAGGTTTTCGCGTGACCGTCGACGCCGTCATCAAGTCGTTCCTCGACGAACGGGAGATCGAGTACGACCGTCGTGAAGAGGGCAGGTTCTTCGTGACGCTGCCGGGCACCAAGAAGCTGCAGACCAACGTGTGGCTGGTCGAGACGGCGCACGCGCTGGTCGTCGAGGCGTTCGTGTGCCGGCGGCCGGACCAGTCGTTCGAGGACGTCTACCGGTTCCTGCTGCGGCGCAACGCCCGGCTCTACGGGGTGCACTACACGATCGACGCCGAGGGCGACATCCACCTGGTCGGGCGGATCGGCAAGCACGCCGTGACCCCGGACGAGCTGGACCGGGTGCTGGGCCAGGTGCTGGAGGCCGCCGACGGCGACTTCAACCCGCTGCTGGAGATCGGGTTCGCCGACGCGATCCGGCGGGAGTGGGCGTGGCGGGTGTCGCGCGGCGAGTCGCTGGCGAACCTGCGGGCCTTCGAACATCTCGTTTCGGAGTAGGCGCCGCCTCGTTTCGGTCTGGACGGCAACTCCGGCGGCCCCCCGCTCCGTCCGACGGGCATGAGCAGACGAGTGCTGTGGGTGGGAGTCGCGTTGCTGGCCGTCCTCGCGACGGGGTGCGGCGCGGACTCGAAGAGTTCCGGTGGCTCGTCGGTCGCGGAGAACGCCGCACCGCAGCAGCGGGCCGCACAGCCGACGGGGGCGCAGAAGCAACAGGACAACAGCGGTCAGCAGAACCAGTCCGCCGAGTCGGTGCAGCAGCAGGAACGGCAGCTGGTCCGCACGGCGACGGTCGACCTGCGCAGCGACGACGTGCTGCGGTCGATCAGCGACATCAAGGCGAAGGCCCAGCAGGTCGGCGGGTTCGCCGGGCAGGAGAGCTCGACCCAGGCTCGTGGGAGCGTGACCGTGCGGGTGCCGTCGAACGAGCTCGACGGGGTCGTGCGGAGCCTGGAGGACTACGGCGACGTCACGCGCAGCGAGGTCCGCAGCGAGGACGTCACCGACCAGCTGGTCGACGTCGAGGCGCGGATCGCGACGCAGAAGGCCAGCGTCGAGCGGTTGCGCGTGCTGTTCGAGCGGGCCGGGTCGACGGCCGAGATCGCGCAGGTCGAGGGCGAGCTGACCAAGCGGCAGAGCGAGCTGGAGTCGTTGCAGCGGCGCAGCGAGTCGTTGAAGGGCAAGGCCGCGCTGGCGACGTTGACGGTGCAGGTCAGCACCACCCCGATCGCACCGCCGGCGCCGGAGCGCACCGGGTTCGGCGACGCCTTCGTGGCCGGCTGGAACGCGCTCGTGCACGTGCTGCGACTGGTGCTGGTGGGGGTCGGCGGCCTGCTGCCGTTCGTCCTGGTGCTCGGCGCGCCCACGGTGGCGGTGATCTTCTGGCTGCGTCGCCGGAAGCGTGTCACTCCAACGGTCGAAGCAGACGCCTGACGATCTACTGAGAGTGGTCCTTTGTGAAGCGCGGAACGGCTCGGGAGAGAGGGGGAGTCGCATCGAGCCGTCCCGCGTCAAAGGTCCCCGCTGCGTCGATCCGTGGACGGGGGGAGCCGACGGATCTCAAGCGGGCCACGCGATCCGACGGGGGATGACGAACCGCGCCCTTGCCGTCCGCTTGTCGAGTTAAGCGTGGGAGCCGACTCGCGGAGGCGTGACCAACTTCCCAGATACCTGGTTGCGATCACAAGTGCTCGGATTGCTCCATTCGAGTGTATTTAGCGGCGCGAAGTAACGTCTCTGTAGCGATCCCGACTTGCTTGACCTGTTCAGTGGGCTGGCTCACGATGACGGCGCAGGCTGGGTGTACAGCGAGTGAATGAGGTCGCCGCATGGTCTTTCGCAGTCCGTTCCCCGACGTCGAGATCCCCGACGTGTCGCTGCACCAGCTGTTGTTCGGCGACATCGCCGACCGGGTGGACCGCGTTGCGCTGATCGACGGCATGTCCGGCACGTCGCTCACGTACGGCCAGCTCGCCGGTGCCGTCGACCGCCTGGCCGCCGCACTGGCCGCGCGGGGCATCGGCAAGGGCGACGTGGTCGGCGTCCTCAGCCCGAACACGCCGTACTACGCCGTCGTGTTCCACGGCATCCTGCGCGCGGGTGCCACGGCGACGACGATCAACGCGCTCTACACGCCCGACGAGGTGGCCCACCAGCTGCACGACGCGGGCGCGAAGATGCTGTTCACGGTGTCGGTGCTGCTCCCCAACGCCGCACCGGGCGCCGCGAAGGCCGGTGTCACCGACGTCGTCGTGCTCGACGGCGCCGAGGGCTACCCGTCGTTGCCGGAGCTGCTCGCCAACACCGAACCGGTGCCCGAGGTCGAGATCGACCCGGCCGAGGACGTGGCGGTGCTGCCGTACTCGTCCGGCACGACCGCGCTGCCCAAGGGCGTGATGCTCACGCACCGCAACCTGGTGGCGAACATCGTGCAGTGCCAGTCGATCCTCAGCGACGTCGGCCCGCACACCCGGATCCTCGCGGTGCTGCCGTTCTTCCACATCTACGGCATGCAGGTCCTGATGAACAACGGCCTCTACATCGGCGGCGTCGTCGTGACCCTGCCGAAGTTCGAGCTGCCCGAGTTCCTCCGCGTGATCGCCGAGCACAAGACCGACCGCGTCTACATCGCCCCGCCGGTCGCCGTCGCGCTGGCGAAGCACCCGATCGTCGACAACTACGACCTGTCCCCGCTGAAGACCCTCTTCTCCGGCGCCGCCCCGCTCGACGCCGACCTCGCCGCCGCCGTCCGCAAGCGCATCGGCTGCCGCGTCGTGCAGGGCTACGGCATGACCGAGATGTCCCCGGTCAGCCACGCCATCCCGGACGGCCGCGACGACATCTCGGTCGGCACCGTCGGCCTGATCGTGCCGAACCTGGAGTGCCGCCTGGTTGACCCGGCCACCGGCTCCGACGTGGGCGTCGGCGAACGCGGCGAGCTGTGGTGCAAGGGCCCGAACGTCATGAAGGGCTACCTGAACAACCCCGACGCCACCGCCGCCACCATCGACGAGGACGGCTGGCTGCGCACCGGCGACGTGGCCGTGATCGACGACGACGGCGTCGTCTCGATCGTCGACCGCGTCAAGGAGCTCATCAAGTACAAGGGCTACCAGGTCCCGCCGGCCGAGCTGGAGGCCGTGCTGCTCACCCACGAGGAGGTCGCCGACGCGGCCGTCATCGGCGTCCGCGACGCCGACGGCGAGGAGGTCCCGAAGGCGTTCGTGGTGCGCCAGGCCGGCTCGTCCATCGACGCGGACGCGGTGATGTCGTTCGTGGCCGCGCACGTCGCACCGCACAAGAAGGTGCGCGTGGTGGAGTTCATCGAGGCGATCCCGAAGTCGGCGTCGGGCAAGATCCTCCGCAAGGACCTCCGTTCCCGCGAACAGTCCTGACCGCGGTCCGAACGCCCCCGGCTCGATCACCGCCGGGGCCGTTCGCCGTATGTGGTGAACGCACGCGGGGACCTTTCGTGCTCTCCGAGAGTACGAAAGCTCCCCGCGTGCGCTCCCCGCGAGTACGAAAGGTCCCCGCGTGCGCTCCCCGCGAGTACGAAAGGTCCCCGCGTGCGCTCCCCGCGAGTACGAAAGGTCCCCGCGTGCGCTGTCAGAGCTGGCTGACGACACAAGCGATCGCCTTCGTCAGCGTGGGGACGGGGTACGGCGGGAGGTCCGGCATGGCAGGCTAGCCGCCATGTCTGTCGGAACCTTGGTGCTGCTCCGCCACGGCGAGAGCACGTGGAACGCGGAGAACCTGTTCACCGGCTGGGTGGACGTTCCCCTGTCGGAGAAGGGCGAGAAGGAGGCCCGCCGCGGCGGGTTGCTCCTCAAGGAGGCCGGTGTCCTGCCGGAGGTCCTGCACACCAGCCTGATGCGCCGCGCGATCATGACCGCGAACCTGGCGCTCGACGCCGCCGACCGGCACTGGATCCCGGTCAAGCGCGACTGGCGCCTCAACGAGCGCCACTACGGTGCGTTGCAGGGCAAGAACAAGAAGCAGACGCTGGAGGAGTTCGGCGAGGAGCAGTTCATGCTCTGGCGCCGGTCCTACGACACCCCGCCGCCGCCCATCGAGCCGGGCAGCGAGTTCAGCCAGGACACCGACCCGCGCTACGCGGGGCTGGGCCCCGACCTGCCGCTGACGGAGTGCCTGCTCGACGTCGTGAAGCGCATGCTGCCGTACTGGGACGAGGCGATCGTGCCGGACCTGCGCACCGGCAAGACGGTGCTGGTGGCCGCGCACGGCAACTCGCTGCGCGCGCTCGTGAAGCACCTCGACGGGATCTCCGACGAGGCCATCGCGGGGCTCAACATCCCGACCGGCATCCCGCTGCGCTACGACCTCGACGAGGACCTGAAGCCGATCAAGCCGGGTGGCGAGTACCTCGACCCCGAGGCCGCGAAGGACGCCATCGCGGCGGTGGCCAACCAGGGTCGCTGAAAGTCACGCGGGGGCCCCGCGTTCCCCCGAGGGGAACGCGGGGCCCCCGCGTTCCGCCCCGTGCATCACGGTTGGGTGAACAGGGGCTGACCAGGTGCGGAACAACCGTCCACTGAGGTGTCGCGGGTATCACGGTTCACGCTTCGGCACTAGGCCGGGACACCTCTGAGCTGCTTACCATTCGCCTCGTGACCACAACGGGTTACCTCGCTGTGTCGATCGGCGTCGCGCTCATCGGCGTGATCGCCGCATTCTTCGTTGGCAGGTTCACCGCTCCCAGGAACCCCAAAGCCCCGGAGGGGCTGACGGTGGCCGACCTGATGCAGCGGATCGTCCAGGACGCCCACGACGGCATCGTGGTGCTGAACCACTTCGGTGACGTCGTGCTGCACAACCCGCGGGCCGAGGAGCTCGGGGTCGTCCGCAACAACCGCGTCGACGACCGCGCGCGCAAGGCCGCCGAGGCCGTCCGCAACAGCAACGAGGTCGTCTACGTCGACCTGTCGCCGCTGGAGGGCCAGCGCCGCGCCCGGCAGCCGGAGGCGGTGCACGCCGAGGTCAGGCTGCTCACCGAGGGCTTCACCGTGGTCGACGCGAACGACGAGTCCGAGGCCGTGCGGCTGGAGAAGACCCGGCGCGACTTCGTGGCGAACGTCAGCCACGAGCTCAAGACGCCGGTCGGCGCGCTGGCGCTGCTCGCGGAGGCCGTGCTGGACGCGAGCGACGACCAGGAGGAGGTCCGCCGGTTCAGCGCGAAGATCATGCAGGAGGCCACCCGCCTCGGCACGCTCGTCACCGAGCTGATCGCGCTGTCGCGGCTGCAGGGCGCGGAGAAGCTGCCGGAGCTGTCCGACACCGAGATCGACGTCGTCGTCAACGAGGCGCTGTCGCGCTCCAAGCTCGCCGCCGAGTCCGTCAACATCTCGATCACCACCGACGAGCCGAGCGGGTTCGTCGTGCCCGGTGACCGGTCATTGCTGGTCACGGCGCTGACGAACCTGCTGGACAACGCCGTCGCGTACTCCCCGCCCGGCAGCCCGGTGAGCGTGAGCCGCCGGCTGGTCGACGGGCACGTCGAGATCGCCGTCACCGACCGCGGCATCGGCATCGCCGAGGAGCAGCAGCAGCGCGTCTTCGAGCGGTTCTACCGCGTCGACAAGGCCCGGTCGCGGGCCACCGGCGGCACCGGCCTGGGCCTCGCGATCGTCAAGCACGTCGCCGCCAACCACGGCGGTGAGGTGAAGCTGTGGAGCCTCCCGGGAACGGGGTCCACCTTCACGCTGCGGCTGCCGGCCGCGGCGACCGAGATCGACCCGACCCTCGTCCACACCGGCGCGGGTGACACTGGAGGAGAGCTGTGACCAGGGTGCTCATCGTGGAGGACGAGGAGTCCTTCGCCGATCCGCTCGCCTTCCTGCTGCGCAAGGAGGGGTTCACCGCGGCGCTCGCGGCCACCGGCCAGGAGGCGCTGGAGGAGTTCGACCGCAACGGCGCCGACATCGTGCTGCTCGACCTCATGCTGCCCGGCATGAGCGGCACGGACGTGTGCAAGCAGCTGCGCCTGCGCTCCGCCGTGCCGGTGATCATGGTGACGGCGCGCGACAGCGAGATCGACAAGGTCGTGGGCCTGGAGCTGGGTGCCGACGACTACGTCACCAAGCCCTACTCGGCCCGCGAGCTCATCGCCCGCATCCGCGCGGTGCTGCGCCGCGGCGGCGAGTCCGAGGACCTGCTCCCGCAGATCCTGGAGGCCGGCCCGGTGCGGATGGACGTGGAGCGCCACGTCGTCACCGTCGGCGGCCAGGACGTCAGCCTGCCGCTCAAGGAGTTCGACCTCCTGGAGTACCTGCTGCGGAACGTGGGCCGGGTGCTGACCCGCGGCCAGCTGATCGACCGGGTGTGGGGCGCGGACTACGTGGGCGACACGAAAACGCTGGACGTGCACGTCAAGCGGCTGCGGTCGAAGATCGAACCGGACCCGTCGGCACCGCGGCACCTGGTGACCGTGAGGGGTCTGGGTTACAAGTTCGAGTCCTGACGGACACGACCAGGTACCGTTTCCGGCGTGCGCCTGGGCGTCCTTGACGTGGGTTCGAACACCGTCCACCTCCTCGTGGTGGACGCGCATCGTGGTGCCCACCCGATCCCGACGACCTCCGAGAAGACGATCCTGCGGCTCGCCGAGCAGCTGGACGCCGGGGGAATGCTCAGCAAATCAGGTGCTGACCAGCTGGTTCGCGCTGTGGCCGCCGCCAAGGCGTCGGCCAAGCGCTCCGGCTGCGAGGACCTGATGGCGTTCGCGACCTCGGCGGTGCGCGAGGCGGGCAACTCGGCCGAGGTGCTCGACCGGGTGCGCACCGAGACCGGGGTCGACCTGAAGGTCCTGTCCGGCGAGGACGAGGCGAAGTACACGTTCCTCGCCGTCCGCCGCTGGTACGGCTGGTCGGCGGGCAAGCTGCTGTGCCTCGACATCGGCGGCGGCTCCCTCGAGCTCGCCGTCGGGCGCGACGAGAACCCGCAGATGGCGTTCTCCGTGCCGCTCGGCGCCGGCCGGCTCACCAGGACCCGGTTCAAGAAGGACCCACCACGGCGGTCAGAGGTCCGCGAGACCACCGAATGGCTCGCCGAGCAGCTCGCGCCCGTGGCGCGGAAGCTGAAACGCGCGGGAGAACCCGATCGGGTGGTTGCGACCTCGAAAACCTTCCGAACGCTGGCGCGGCTCACCGGGGCCGCGCCATCGTCTGCCGGGCCCAGGGCGCGTCGCGTGCTCACCGACGCCGGCCTGCGGCAGCTGATCGCGTTCATTTCCCGGATGTCGGCCAGCGACCTCGCCGAGTTGGAAGGTGTCAGCACCTCGCGTGCGCACCAGCTCGTCGCGGGTGCGCTGGTCGCGGAGGCAACCATGCGAGCCCTGTCACTCACGCAGCTGGAGATTTGCCCGTGGGCGCTCCGGGAGGGTGTCATCCTCCGGCGGCTGGACCACACTGATGGGACGGACCAGAGCGATACTGGACGTACCAGCCAGACCGGGGCACGGTGGAGTTGATGAGTCGAGAGAGCGGATCGGAGCACACGCAGCGCACTGTCGCTGAGCTGCTCGCCCAGTACGGCGGCAGCTCGGGGGAGGCGCCACGTCGGCGACGCCGCCGCGCGGAGGACGACGACGACGTCCAGCAGCCGGAGACCGCGCCCCAGTCGATCATCGAGCGCGTCCTGTCCGACAGCGGCCGGCTCATGGCCGTGCGCGACGACGACCCGGCACCGGCCGGTCGCCGCGCCGCACCCGAACCGTCCTCCGAGCGGACCGCCTACCAGCCGGTGCCGCCGGTGACACCGCCCGCCGCACCCCCGAAGGCACCCAAGCCCCCGGCAGCGCAGCCCCCGCAGCCGCAGCCGTCGCAGCAGCTGCCCAAGCCGCAGCCGCCGGTGGCGCCGCAGGTCCGCAGACCAGGCCAGCCCGCTCCCGTGCCCCCGCCCGCCGCTGCCGCCGAGCAGACCCGGCAGGTGCCGCCGGTCCGCGACCAGCCGTCGCGCTCCGACCTGCCCCGTCCCGACCTGCCCCGTCCCGACCTGGCCCGCCCCGAGGTGTCCCGGTCGGACCTGCCGCGCCCGGACGTGGCCAGGCCCGACGTCTCCCGGTCCGACCTGCCGCGCCCGGACGGCGCCCGCATCGAGTCCCGGCTGGACCCCGCCGCACCGCCGGCGTCGCGCACGAACATCGCGCGCCCGCCGAAGCCCGGCCAGCCGTCGGTGCCGCTGCCGGTCCCCGGTCCGCCGCGCGAGGCGATGACCGAGCAGCTCCCGCGCATCCCGGCGAAGGCGCCGGTCGACCAGATCGCGGCGCTGGAGACCGAGTCGGTCCTGATCGTGCCGCCCGCACCGCCGAAGCTGCCGGAGCCGCTGCCCGGCAACGACGCCGACGCGTGGTTCGGCGACGACGAGCCCGACCTGCAGAAGACCGACCTGTCGCTGCCGCCGATGGAGTCGACCGCGGCCCACGCGGGCCCGTACGTGGACGACGACGACTCGCAGGAGTACGCCGTCTACCGCGAGGACGACTACCTCGCCGATGCGGACGAGATCGACGACGACGAACGCCCGGCGGGCCTCGACGACGTCAGCGAGGCCGAGGAGGACCCGGAGGAGGACGCGCAGCGGTCGCCGGCCAAGGAGTGGCTGGTCATGATCGGCCAGCTCGCGGTCGGCGTCCTCGGCGGCGCGGCACTGTGGCTCGCGTTCAACTTCCTCTGGCGCACCCAGGCCGTGGCGGCGCTGGTGGTCGCACTGGCCGTGACCGTCGGCCTGGTGCTGCTGGTCCGCAAGATCCGCCGCGCCGACGACCTGCAAACCACACTGCTCGCCATCCTCGTGGGCCTCATCGTCACCGTGTCACCAGCGGCGATGCTGCTGGTGAAGAGTTGACGGCCCGCATCCCGGTCGGGCTTTCCACGGCATCGGTCTACCCGCAGCCCGCCGGAGCTGCCTTCGAGATCGCCTCCGAGCTGGGCTACGACGGCGTCGAGCTGATGGTGTGGGCCGACCCGGTCTCCCAGGACATCCGGGCGGTGGACCGCCTGTCCACCCGCTCCGGCCTGCCGGTGCTGGCCGTGCACGCCCCGTGCCTGCTGATCTCCCAGCGGGTCTGGTCGCCCGACCCGGTGGAACGCCTGCGCAAGGCCGTGCGGGCCGCTCAGGACCTGGGCGCGCCGACCGTGGTGCTGCACCCGCCGTTCCGCTGGCAGCGCAGGTACGCCGACGGCTTCGCCGGCCTGGTGTCGTCGCTGGAGGACGAGAGCGGCATCGCGATCGCCGTGGAGAACATGTTCCCGGTGAAGCGCCCGCTCGGTCGCGGCCGGTCGGTGCAGATGACCGCGTTCAAGCCCTCCATCGACCCGACCGACGTCGGCCACGCCAACTACACCCTGGACCTCTCGCACTCGGCCGCGGCGCACGTGGACGCGCTGGAGCTGGCGAAGCGGATGGGCGACGGGCTGCGGCACGTCCACCTGGCCGACGGCTCCGGCGCGCCGAAGGACGAGCACATGATCCCCGGCCGCGGCACGCAGCCGTGCGCCGAGCTGTGCGAGCGGCTCGCCCGCAGCGGGTTCGACGGGCAGGTCGTGCTGGAGGTCAACACCCGGCGTGCGGTGACCCCGGCGGCCCGGCGGGAGATGCTGGCCGAGGCGTTGCTGTTCGCGCGGCTGCACCTCGACTGGCCGGCCGACGGCCCCTCCACGACCCCTCGCTCCGCCCTGTCCTGAGTGCACGCGGGGAGCTTTCGTACTCCCACAGCGCACGAAAGGACCCCGCGTGCGCTGAGCGGCGGAGGCCAGCGGGTTAGGGTTCCGGTGTGGACCCGCTGCGAGCGTTGATCATGGCCGCGTCTCGCAACGAGGCGGTGCGGCACCTCGTCGCCAACGCGCCCATCAGCCGGGACGTCGTGAGGCGGTTCGTGGCCGGCGAGTCGACGGCGGACGCCGTGCGGGTCGTCCGCGATCTCGGACTGCCGGTGACGCTCGACTACCTCGGAGAGGACACCACCGACAAGGCGCAGGCGGAGAAGACCGTCCAGGCCTATCTGGAGCTGCTCGACGCCCTGCACGCCGCAGGCCTGGCGGCGAACGCCGAGGTCAGCGTGAAGCTGTCGGCGGTCGGCCAGTCGCTGGACGAGTCGCTCGCGCTCACGAACGCCTCGCGGATCTGCGCGGCGGCCGAGCAGTGCGGCACGACGGTCACGCTCGACATGGAGGACCACACCACCACCGACTCCACGCTGGAGGTCCTGCGCGAGCTGCGCAGGACGTGGCCGTGGGTCGGGGCGGTGCTGCAGACCTACCTGCACCGCACGCTCGACGACTGCGGGGCGCTCAGCCACGAGGGCAGCCGGGTCCGGCTCGTCAAGGGCGCCTACGCGGAGCCGCCGGAGGTGGCGATCCAGGACCCGCACGAGGTGGACCTGAACTACGTGCGCTGCGCCAACGTGCTCCTGGCAGGAGAGGGGTACCCGATGTTCGGCACGCACGACCCGCGGCTCATCGAGATCATCGGTGAGCGGGCGCGGTGGTATGACAAAACCGACTTCGAGTTCCAGATGCTCTACGGCATCCGGCCGGAGGAGCAGAAGCGGCTCGGGACGCGCGTTTATGTCCCGTACGGCGAGCAGTGGTACGGATATCTCATGCGGCGACTTGCGGAACGGCCTGCCAACGTGACTTTCTTCCTGCGGTCGCTGGCCAGCCGCTCATGACCTTCTCGAAGTCCAGCGCGGTGCGGTCACTCGGTGACGGAACCTTCACCGCCTCGCTCCCGGCCGAGTGGACCGTGGGCCCGAAGCCGCACGGCGGGTTCCTGCTCGCGGTCATGACCAGGGCCGCCGCGGAGCTGACCGGCCACGACCCGCTCGCGGTGTCCGCGCAGTTCCTGCGCGCGCCCGAGGTCGGTCCGGTGCTGGTCAGGACCGATCTGCGCAAGGCGGGGCGCACGGCCACGGTGGTGGCGGTGACGCTGGAGCAGCGCGGTCAGGTGTGCGTCGAGGCGTCGGTCACGCTCGGGCGCATCCCGGAGAACCGGGCCGACTACGCGAACCTGCCGCAGGTGCCGGCCGCGCCGCCGCCGGGGTCGATCGAGCTGGCGTCGTTCCCGACCGGCGAGGCCTACAAGGTCGGCGCCCTGTGCGACCTGCGGGTGGACCGGGAGTCGGCGGCGTTCCTCGAACGGCGCACGGACGGGCCGCTCACGTTCAAGCTGTGGGCGCGGCCGGTCGACGAGCACCCCGACCTGCTCTTCGCGTTGCTCGCGGGCGACCTGTCGATGCCGGTGACGTTCAACCTCGGCCGGTTCGGGTGGTCGCCGACGGTGCAGCTGACGGCCCTGCTGCGGGCGCGGCCGGCACCGGGGTGGCTGCGCATCCACGTCACCTGCCAGGCGGTGCACGGGCAGTGGTTCGACGAGGACGCCACCGTCATCGACGCGACCGGCCGGCTGGTGTGCCAGGCACGGCAGCTGGCGCTGACACCCGCTGTGTGAGACTTGACCGATGACGAAGATCGCGGTGCTCGGCGCGGGCAAGATCGGTGAGGCGCTGCTGTCCGGGCTTCTGCAGGGCGGTCGTCCGGCCGCCGATCTGATGTTCACCGAGAAGCACGAGGCCCGTGCGCGCTCGCTCACCGAGCAGTACGGCATCGAGGGCACCACGGTGGCCGGTGCGGCGACGAGCGCGGACGTGCTCATCGTCGCCGTCAAGCCGCAGGACATCGAGCCGCTGCTGGTCGACCTCAAGCCGGTGCTGAAGCCGGGCGCGCTGGTCGTGTCGCTGTGCGCGGGGCTGCCGACCGCCCTGTTCGAACGCAGGCTGCCGGAGGGCACGCCGGTGGTGCGGGTCATGCCGAACACGCCGATGGTCGTCGGTGAGGCGATGAGCGCCATCTCGGGTGGGTCCAACGCCACGCCCGAGCACCTCAAGGTCGTCGAGGAGCTGCTGTCGACCGTGGGCAAGGTCGCGGTGGTGCCCGAGTCGCAGCAGGACGCCGTCACCGCCCTGTCCGGTTCCGGCCCGGCGTACTTCTTCTTCCTCGTCGAGGCGATGATCGACGCGGGCATCCTGCTCGGCATCCCCCGTGACCTGGCCTCGCAGCTGATCATCCAGTCGGCCGTGGGCGCCGCGACGATGCTGGCGGAGGGCCAGTCGCACCCGGTCATCCTGCGCGAGGCGGTCACGTCACCGGCGGGCACGACGATCATGGCGATCCGCGAGCTGGAGAAGCACGGCGTCCGCGCGGCCCTGCTGGCGGCCATCGAGTCGGCCCGCGACCGCTCCGTCGAACTGGGCCGCCAGCACGAGGACTGAGTGCACGCGGGGAGCTTTCGTACTCTCCTGGGGCACGCGGGGGCCCCGCGTGCCCCTCAGGGGAACGTGGGACTCCCGCGTGACATCAAGACTGACCGGTTGGTCGTCGCAGTGGTCACACCAGTCCCGCTACTCTCAGGGCAGCACGTGCGTGTCGAACCGTCGGTGGGGAAGACCGACGGCACGACACGTGTCGAAGGATGCGGTGATGCATGTCTGCGAAGGAGAACGAACGAACAGGTCTCGCTCAGGTGCAGTTCCTGACCGTGGCCGAGGTGGCCTCGATGATGCGGGTCTCGAAGATGACCGTGTACCGCCTGGTGCACTCCGGTGAGCTGCCCGCTGTGCGGGTCGGCAAGTCGTTCCGGGTGCCCGAGAAAGCGGTGCACGCCTACCTCGAGAACGCGTACTTCGACGCCGGCTGAAGGGCGTTGCAGGACTGGCGAACCCCAGCGGGTAGACTGGCAGGCCGATCGTGCTTACCGGCGCGCCGTGCTTGACACGGCCAAGGCTGGGGCGCGCCAGTAAAAGCAACGTCTAGAGCTAAGGATCCCGCATGGGCTCGGTCATCAAGAAGCGCCGCAAGCGCATGTCGAAGAAGAAGCACCGCAAGCTGCTGCGCAAGACTCGCGTCCAGCGCAGGAAGCGCGGCAAGTAAGGCCCATGTGCGGCTCTCGCCACCGCCGGTCCCTCTCGCAGGGGCCGGCGGTGGCTGCTTTTCCGGCACGCCCGGTAGTTGCACTGGCACGGAATTTCACCCAGTGAGACGCTTGCCCGGAAACACGGGAACGGTCGCCGCCGATCGGGTGATTGGGCCGTAAAGGCTGCGTGACCTGCGTCAAGACGGCGTTCCGGCTCCCTGGGCTCGTCGGCCGGGCTTGTAGCATCGACCAATCGCACCACCCGTCTGCTTGGAGTCGCATGACGCCCAAGGTCGTCCTCGTCACCGGAGTCAGCCGCTTCCTCGGCGGCCACCTCGCCGCGCGGTTCGCCGCGAACCCGGACGTCGAGCGCGTGCTCGGGGTCGACACCGAGCCACCGCCGCGTGACCTGCTGCGCCGCATGGGGCGGGCCGAGTTCGTGCGGGCGGACATCCGCAACCCGCTGATCAGCAAGGTCATCGCCACGGCGAACGTGGACACGGTGGTCCACGCCTCCGTCACCGCCAACCCGGCCGGGCC
This sequence comes from Lentzea sp. NPDC037011, assembly GCF_055607425.1. Taxonomy (NCBI): domain Bacteria; kingdom Bacillati; phylum Actinomycetota; class Actinomycetes; order Pseudonocardiales; family Pseudonocardiaceae; genus Lentzea; species Lentzea sp. NPDC037011. Next base: position 604,277 of record NZ_JBVJRT010000001.1, read on the forward strand.
CACCGGCCGCACGGCGATGAAGGAGATGAACGTCATCGGCACCATGCAGCTGCTGGCCGCGTGCCAGAAGTCGCCGAACGTGCGCAAGCTCGTGGTGAAGTCGACGAGCGCCGTGTACGGGTCCAGCTCGCGCGACCCGGCGGTGTTCACCGAGGACATGGGCCCGAAGGACCTGCCGTCGTCCGGGTACGCCAAGGACGCGGTCGAGGTCGAGGGGTACGTGCGCGGGTTCGGCCGCCGCAGGCCGGACGTGAACGTCACGACCCTGCGCTTCACCAACTTCATCGGACCGCGCATCGACACGGTCCTCACCCGGTACTTCGCGCTCCCGGTCGTGCCCACGGTCCTGGGTTACGACGCGCGCGTGCAGCTGCTGCACTCCGAGGACGCCCTCGCTGTCCTCGAACGCGCGACGCTGCACGACCTGCCGGGCGTGTTCAACGTGGGCGGCGACGGCGTGCTGCTGTTGTCGCAGGCCATCCGCAGGGCGGGCAGGCTGGCCCTGCCGGTGCCCAGCGCGGCCGTGCCCACAGTCGGCGGCTTCTTCCGGAGCGCCCGGCTCGTCGACTTCTCACCCGACCAGATGAGGTTCCTCAACTGGGGGCGGGTGGTCGACACGACCCTGCTGAAGAGGGAGTTCGGGTTCACACCGCGGTGGACCACCCAGCAGGCGTTCGACGACTACGTGAGCGGCCGGGGTCTCAAGCCGCTCGTCGATCCCGAGACGGTGGACGCCGCGGAACGGGGAATCCTCGACGCGGCCGCCCGTTTCCGCTGATCTTTGCCTGAGGAGATGAACGCAGTGGCAGGAGCGCGCGTTATCCCGCTGCACGACCCGGAACGCGACGCCGCACGCAGAGCGCGGCACGTCGAGGTGGTCCCGGAGCCCGCGCAGCAGCAGTCCGGGGTGCCGGACTGGGAACGCCGGCTGACCGACCTGCTGTCGTTCGCGCGCAGGCGGATCGCGGGCGACTACCAGGTCGACGAGTTCGGGTTCGACAAGGACCTGACCGAGAACGTGCTGATGCCGCCGCTCAAGCCGCTGTACGAGAAGTGGTTCCGGGTCGAGACGATCGGCATGTCGAACGTCCCGGCGGCCGGTGGTGCGCTGATCGTGGCGAACCACTCCGGCACGTTGCCGCTCGACGCGCTGATGACGTCGTACGGCATCGCCTCCGAGCACCCGGCGCAGCGGCACATGCGCATGCTGGGCGCCGACCTGGTGTTCCGCACGCCGGTGCTGGGCGCGCTCGCCCGCAAGTCCGGGCAGACGCTGGCCTGCAACCCCGACGCCGAGCGGCTGCTGTCGTCCGGTGAGCTCGTGGGCGTGTGGCCGGAGGGCTTCAAGGGCATCGGCAAGCCGTTCAAGGACCGCTACAAGCTCCAGCGCTTCGGCCGCGGCGGGTTCGTGGCGGCGGCGCTCAAGACCGGCACGCCGATCATCCCGTGCTCGATCGTGGGCGCGGAGGAGATCTACCCGATGATCGGCGACATCAAGGCGCTGGCCCGGCTCTTCGGGTTCCCGTACTTCCCGGTGACGCCGTTCTTCCCGCTGCTGGGGCCGCTGGGCGCGATCCCGCTGCCGTCGAAGTGGTACATCGAGTTCGGCGAGCCGATCCGCACGGACGTCTTCGGCGAGAACGCGGCCGACGACCCGATGCTCGTGTTCAACCTGACCGACCAGGTGCGCGAGACGATCCAGCAGACGCTCTACCGGCTGCTCACGCAGCGCCGGAACGTGTTCCTGGGCTGAGCAGGGCGTTCGCCGTCTCGACGGTCGCGGCGCGGGCGGCGCGGAACAGCTGCGAGCCCGTGCTGATCCGCCGCACGCCGAGGTCGGCCAGGCGGTGCACCGGCTCGCCGGCCAGCACGTTCAGCGGGGTGTCGAACGTGGCGGTGAACGTCGCGATGCCCGGCAGCGGCAGCCTCGGCACGAAGATCCCGTCGGCGCCGGCGGCGAGGTAGTGCTCGGCGCGGCGCAGCACCTCGGTGGTCGTCGCGTCGATGCCGAGCCAGTGCGTGTCGACGCGGGCGTTGACGAACACGCCCGGCGTCCGCCGCTTGACCGCCGCGACCAGTTCCGCCTGATCGGCCGGGTCGGCGAGGTGGTCGCCGCGGCCGTCTTCGAGGTTGATCCCGGAGACGCCGAGCGAGGCGACGTACTCGGCGACCTCGTCCGGGTCTTCGGAGAACCCGTGCTCGACGTCGGCGGTGACCGGGCACGGCAGCGTGCCGATGAGCCGGGCCAAGGCGCGGGTGTGCTCCTTGGCGAGTCCGGACGCGTCGGGCACGCCGTGCGCCGCCGAGACCCCGAAGCTCGTGGTGCCGACGGCGGGGTAACCGGCTTCCTGGAGCGCGACGCCGGTGGCGTGGTCCCAGGCGTTCGGCAGCAGCAACGGCTCGGCGCGGTGGTGCAGCGCCTTGAACGCCATGTTCTTCGCGATCTTCGTGGCGAGCTCGCGGCCGGGGCAGGCGTGGGCACCGTGACCGAACGGGTGGGCGGTGAGGTCGACCTCGACCACGCCCTGCGCGCTCTGGCGGCGCGTCAGCGGGACCGGAGGCGTCCGATCACCGGTTGTCAGGTGGTCGGCGAACGCCCGCGTTGCCGCCCAGGCCTGCACCAAGAGCCCGATCCGGGCCGCGGTGGTCTCCGTGCGCCCGTGCCGGGCCACCAGCCGCTCCACGGCCGCGTCAGCCTGCGCCGTGATCGGCTCGTGCGGCTGGTAGCTCGGCGCGATCTCCGCGACGTCGGCCGGCGCGCCCGGCAGGACCCGGTCGGCCAGCTCGTCGAGCGTGGTGGCGTCGACCCCCTCCAGCAACGCGGTCGTGAGCGCGCGCCGGCGGGTGTGCTCGGGGCCGTCGCTGAACCGGACGACCTGCGATCGAAGCCACGCCACCCCGCTCTCACCTGCGGGGACGCTGGGCACGGGCAGGCTCAGCGGCTCTTCGGTCATGTCACGAGGCTAGGGCCGGGACGGTTCGGCGCTGACCGAATCGTCGCAGGCGCAGAATGGCCGTCGTGGAGGCATTGGCACAGGTGGCCGCGCTGCTGGCGGACCGGACGCGGGCCGCGTTCTGCTCGGCGCTGCTGGACGGCCGGGCCTGGACCGCGACCGAGCTGGCCCGGCACGCGGGTGTGGCGCCGTCGACCGCGAGCGAGCACCTGACCCGGCTCGTCGAGGGCGGTCTGCTCGCCGAACACCGCCAGGGCCGGCACCGGTACGTCTCGTTGGCAGGACCGCACGTCGCCGAGCTGCTGGAGTCGATGACCGCGTTCGCGGGGCCGGGGGAGAAGCCGCGCACGCTGAGGGCCGCGGCGGCGTCGGAGGCCCTGGCCCGTGGCCGGACCTGCTACGACCACCTCGCCGGACAGCTCGGCATCGCGCTCAAGACCGGTCTGCTGGGGCTGGGCGTGCTGACCGCCGACCTCGCCGTGACGCGGCACGGCCTGGCCTGGCTCGGGGAGCTCGGCTTCGAACCCTCGAAGCGGCAGGTCAGCAGGGCCTGCCTGGACTGGACCGAACGCGTCCCGCACGTCGCCGGAGCCGCCGGGGCCCACCTGTGCGGCGAGTTCCTCCGGCGGGGCTGGGTCAGGCGGATCGGCACGAGCCGCGCCGTCGTGCTCACCTCGCGGGGCGAGCACGGTTGGCGCGACCTGGGCCTACTCGGCTAGCGCCGCGCGCAGCCGGTCCTCCTCGACCTTCCAGAACCCGTGCTCGACGCCGTCGACGAGGAACACCGGCACCTGGTCGCCGTACTCGGCACGCCACTCCGGGTCCGAGTCGACGTCCTCCACCGACCAGGTCGCGCCGGCCTCGCCGCAGATGCGGGCGATCTCGGCCTCGGCGACCTCGCAGGCGTGGCAGTCCTTGCGGCCCATGACGGTCACGTGGTGCATGTCAGGCTCCCAACGGCCGGCGCAGCACGGCGCGGGCCAGCTTGCCGGTCGGCGAGTGCGGCAGCGCGTCCGCGAACTCCACCGACGTCGGCACCTTGAACTTCGCGAGCCGGGCCGCGCAGTGCGCCACGACCTCGTCGGAGGTCAGCTCCTGGCCGTCGCGCAGCACGATCACGACCTTCACCGACTCGCCGGTCCGTTCGTCCGGCACGCCGACCGCCGCCGCCTCCAGCACGGCCGGCAGCTCGCCGAGGACCTGCTCGACCTCGTGCGGGTAGACGTTGAAGCCGTTGACGATGATCAGGTCACCGGCCCGGTCGACCAGGTGCAGGTCACCGTCGGCGTCGATGAACCCGACGTCGCCGGTGCGGAACCAGCCGGTCGCGTCCGGCCCGTGCGCACCGTCCGGCCAGTAGCCGGAGAACAGGTTGTCGCCCTTCGCCGACACCAGGCCGGTACCCGGCTCGTCCTCGTCGATGTCGAGCACCGAGCCGTCGGTGTCGACCAGCCGGATCTCGACGCCGGGCAGCGCCCTGCCGACCGAACCCGGCTTCGGCGTGCCGCCGACCAGCGTCGACGTCAGCACCGGGCCCGTCTCGGTGAGGCCGTAGCCCTCGAAGACCGGGATGCCGAGCGCGGTCTTCATCTCGTTGATGACCCCGGCGGGCAGCGGCGCCGCGCCCGAGGTGAAGAGCCGGACCGTGGCGAGCTTCTCGCGCAGCACCTCGACCGGGTGCGCCAGCAGCGCCCGGTACATCGGCGGCACGCCGACCATCGTGGTCACCCGGTGCTGCTCGATCACGTCCAGCGCGCCGGCCGGGTCGAAGCGCTCCAGCAGCACGGCCGTGGCGCCCGCGCCCGCGACCTGCAGCAGACCGGGTCCGAGGCCGTAGACGTGGAACAGCGGCAGCGCGAGCAGCACCCGGTCGCCCGCGGTCACCGGCGCCGGGCGCAGCGAGGCGCACTGGGCGACGTTCGCGAGCAGCGCGCGGTGGGACAGCATCGCGCCGCGCGGCACACCGGACGTGCCGGAGGTGTAGCCGAGCACCGCCAGGTCCTCGCCGCCGCCCACCGCCTCGAACGGTTCCGCGGTCGCCCGCACGTCCGGCAGGTCGAGCACGGTGGCGTCGGACCCCTCGCCGTCACCGACCAGCAACGCGGCCCCGGAGTCGGCCAGGATGCGCTGCAGCTCGCGCGACGGGGTGCCGGGACCGGTCGGCACGACGACACCGCCCGCGCGCAGGACGCCGAACACGGCGACCACGAACTCGGGCCCGGTGGGCAGCCGTACCGCCACCCGGTCGCCGGTTTCCAGACCAGAATCGGCCAAACGGCGGGCGAAAGCGTCGACCGCGCCGTCGATGGTCTCCCACGTGAGGCTCAACCCGCTCGTGACGTCGACCAGTGCGACGTGGCCCGGCCCCCGCTGTGCCGAGGCACGAACCAGATCTGCGACATTGCGAGCGGAAGTCACCATGGCCTCCTCATGAACAACTGGGCGCTCCGAGCAGTCTTCCACGCGCCGGCGGCGTCACGAATACGCGGTTGGTGCGTCTCCACATCACAATCGGTCCACTACCTACTACGGAGTAACAACACGTATGCTGCCGCCACGGCGACTCTGTGGAGGTGCCGCCAGCCGATGACCGCGCGGGCACGACCGACGATCAGGACCACCCGGACCATGACGGGAGGTCAGCACGACGACGCAGGCGACGAGCCGTGGCAGCTCGTCAAGGCCGCCCAAGAGGGTGACACCGACGCGTTCGGAGTGCTTTACGACAAGTACGTCGACATGGTGTTCCGCTACGTCCTCTTCCGGGTGGGCGGCGATCGGGCGTTCGCCGAGGACGTCACCAGCGAGACGTTCTTGCGCGCGTTGCGCAGCATCGGGTCGGTCAGCTACCAGGGCCGTGACGTCGGCGCCTGGTTCGTCACGATCGCCCGCAACATCGTGTACGACCACGTGAAGTCCAGCCGCTACCGGCTGGAGGTCACGACCGCGGAGCTGCAGGACAACCGCGAGGAGACCAGCGGCCCCGAGCAAGAGGTGATGACCGAGGCGACCAACGCGGAGCTGCTCCGCTGCGTCTCCCAGTTGGGGGACGACCAGCAGGAGTGCATCCGGCTGCGGTTCATCGAGGGCAAGTCGGTGTCCGAGGTCGCGGAGCTCATGGACCGCAACGAGGGCGCCGTGAAGGCGTTGCAACACCGAGCCGTCCGGCGGCTCGCACAGATCCTCCCGTCGTGGTTGCGGTGATCGCGATCGCAGACGCGTAACCCAAAGCAGATCAACTTCGTTACTCGGGCTGAGATGGACGGCAAGGGAAGAACACCGCGGTGGCGGCAGACGGAGCACGAGCGATTCGCCCGTGCCGTGGAAGGCGGTCCGCAGCCGGTCGGGGGTGACTCGTTCGCAGAGGAGCTCGCGGTCGTCGAGCTGCTGCGCGGCCTGGACGTCGGCCCTGACGCCGCGACCCGCGAGCGGATGAGGCAGCGCGTCCTGACCGCGCCGCCACCGGAGAAAGCGCCGGTGCTCCTGTCGGTAAGACGCGTGGGAGCGCGTGGCCGGATGGCGGTCGCCGCCGCCGCGGTGCTGTGCCTGCTGATGTCACTCGGTGGCATGAGCGTGCTGCTCAGCCGTGACGCGCTCCCGGGAGACCCGCTGTACGGGGTGAAGCGCACCGCGGAGGGCGCCTCGCTCGGCCTGACCTTCGACGACGAGTCGCGCGCGCTGAAGCACCTGGAGTTCGCCGCCTCGCGCGTCACCGAGATGGAGACGCTCGCCGACCGCGGCGCCGACTCGGCGAGCCAGCTCACCGCCCTCGCCGACCTGGACGCCGACGCCGTGGAGGGCGCGCGCCAGCTCACCGCGTACGGCACCGTGGCGGACAAGACCGTCCTGCCCTCGCTGCGCGACTGGGCCCTCGACCAGTACGAGAAGCTCGGCGTCCTGCGCCCCCGCCTGCCGGAGGACGCCGGCAAGCACGCTGACACCACCATGTGGCTGCTCGCCTCCATCGCCCAGCGCGCCCACGACCTGGCCGCCCGCGCCGCCTGCCCCGACGTGGTCAGCGGCACCTCCGACCCGCTCGGCCCGCTGCCCGCGAAGGACGCGTGCGCCGCGGCGCCGACCCCGAGCACCACCCCCAGCCGCTCGCCGGTGGCCCCCACGCCGTCCGGTCGGCCGGTGCCGTCCGCGTCCGGCCAGCCGCCGGTGCAGCCGACGCAGTCCGCGGTGCCCGGCCTGCCGGGGGTCTCGACGCCGCCGGTGCCGTCCGGTCAGCCGGACACGACCCCGCCGCCCACGTCGGGCAAGCCGGGGATCACGATCCCGCTGCCGTTGCCCCTGCCGAGCATCTCGCTGCCGCTGCTGCCGGGGATCAGCTTCGGCTGACCCGGCCGCCCGCCGGCCGGCCGGGGCCGGCGCGGTGCGTGCTGCCGGGGTGCGCTCGGCCGCCGGGAGGAGGCGGCCCGGGGGCTTGGTCCGCCGGGCGTCGCCGCCCGTTCGGCACCACCCGCCACCCGTCACCCACCAGGTCTCGTTCCGGCACGACATGGAATCCGCTTCGGCGCAGTCGGGCGTTTTCGACCGGACCAGATCGCTAGGCTGGTCACATGGCAGGCAAGCGTGAGGTGCAGAGCGACCGGCTGGCCGAGCTCGCGGGTGAGGCGTCAGCCGACGCGGCCGTGGCCGCCGCTGCCGCCGCGCCCGAGCTCGAAGCCTCGCTGGCGGTGCCGACGGACCTGACGGCGGCCGCGTTCTTCGACGTCGACAACACGATGATGATGGGCGCGTCGATCTTCCACTTCGCGCGTGGGCTGGCGGCGCGCAAGTACTTCTCGTCGTCGGACCTGGCCGGGTTCGTCTGGCAGCAGCTGAAGTTCCGGGTCGGCGGGCGGGAGGACCCGGAGTCGGTGAAGGCCTCGCGGGAGCAGGCGCTGTCGTTCGTGGCCGGGCGCAGCGTCGCCGAGCTGGTGTCGCTGGGCGAGGAGATCTACGACGAGCTGATGGCCGACCGGATCTGGAAGGGCACGCAGGCGCTCGCCCAGATGCACCTCGACGCGGGGCAGCGGGTCTGGCTGGTCACCGCCACGCCGGTCGAGCTGGCGCAGATCATCGCGCGGCGGCTGGGGCTCACCGGTGCGCTCGGCACGGTCTCGGAGTCGGCCGACGGCATCTACACCGGCCGGCTGGTCGGCGACCTGCTGCACGGCAAGGCCAAGGCGCAGGCGGTGCGGTCGCTGGCCGCCAAGGAGGGGCTCGACCTGCGGCGGTGCACGGCCTACTCGGACTCGTCGAACGACGTGCCGATGCTCTCGGTCGTCGGCACGGCGGTGGCGGTGAACCCCGACTCGCAGCTGCGGGAGATCTCGCGCCGCAAGGACTGGGAGATCCGCGACTTCCGCACCGGGCGCAAGGCGGCCAAGATCGGCGTGCCGTCGGTGCTGGGCGTGGGTGCGCTGGCGGGTGCCGTGGCGGCCACGATGGCGTGGCGGCGCCGGGTCAGGTAGCCCGCGGGCTGATTACCGACCCCTTACGGGCCGTGCGAACCGGGGCCGGGTCGGTGTCGAATGAGAGGCATGAAGCCCGCCAAGGCCGCTCTCACGGGACTGCTCGCCGTCATCGCCGCTCTCGCGGCCGGGCACCTGGTGGCCGCGTTCGTGGGCCTGAGCGCCTCGCCGTACCTCGCGGTCGGCAACGCCGCCATCGACCTCACGCCGTCGTGGCTCAAGGACTTCGCCGTCGCCACGTTCGGCACCTACGACAAGCTCGTGCTGCTCACCGGCATGGCGCTGGTCCTCGCGGGCGTCGGCGTCGCGGCGGGCCTGCTCAGCCGCACCAGCCCCACCCCCGGCTCGGTGGTCGCGGTCGCGCTCGGCGTCGTCGGCATCGCGGCCGTGCTGAGCCGGCCGGACGTCGGCCAGCTCAGCGTCCTCGCACCGGTCGCGAGCCTCGCCGCCGGCCTCTACGTCTTCCGCTACCTGCACCGGGAGGCCCAGCACGACGGCGCGCGGCGGGACTTCCTCGTCACCGCCGGGCTCGCGGCCGTCGCGGGCGTCGCGGGGCAGCTGTTCGGCAGCCGGACCGACGTCGAGGGCTCCCGCCAGGCGATCGGCGAGCTCAAGGCCGCCACGCCAGCGCCGGAGCCGCCACCGGGCGCCGACTTCACCGGGGACGGCACGCCGAGCTTCATCACCAGCGGCGACGACTTCTACCGGATCGACACGGCGCTGAGCGTCCCGCGGCTCCGCGCCGAGGAGTGGTCGCTGCGGGTGCACGGCATGGTCGAACGGCCGACCGTGCTCACGTTCGACGACATCCGCAGGCGCGACCTCACAGAAGAAGTCATCACGCTGGCCTGCGTGTCCAACGAGGTCGGCGGCCCCTACATCTCCACCGCCAAGTTCATCGGCATCCCGATCGGCGACGTGCTGCGCGAGGCTGGCGTGCGGGCGGGCGCCGACCAGCTGTTCAGCACCAGCGACGACGGGTTCACCGCGGGCAGCCCGCTCGACTACGTGCTGGAACGCGGCATGATCGCGATCGGCATGAACGGCGAACCGCTGCCCGCCGAGCACGGCTTCCCCGCGCGGCTCGTCGTGCCCGGCCTCTACGGCTACGTCTCCGCCACCAAGTGGGTCACCGACCTCAACGTGACCACGTTCGCCAAGGACCAGGGCTACTGGATCCCGCGCGGCTGGGCGACCAGGGCGCCGATCAAGACGATGTCGCGGATCGACCGGCCCAGGGGGCTCGCGAAGGTCCGGGGCAGGACCGTCGTCGCGGGCACGGCGTGGGCGCAGCCGAAGGGCGTGGCCAAGGTCGAGGTCCGCTTCGACGGCGGGCCGTGGCGGGAGGCCGTCCTCGCCGCCGACGTCAGCGACAGCACGTGGCGGATGTGGCGGGTCGAGGAGGACCTCCGGCCCGGCAGTCACACGGTCGAGTGCCGGGCCACCGACAAGTCCGGGTACACCCAGGACCAGGCGCGCCTGGACCCCGTTCCCGACGGTGCGACGGGATGGCACTCGGTCACGTTCACCGTCGAGTAGGCGCTCACCCGGAATGATCATGAGCCGAGGAAGTGCTGGTCACAGCCCGTCACCGCCGTCGCGACCGACGAGCGCCGACTTTGTGCATGCGTTCACAAGCGGTACGGTGTGAGCATCACCAACGCCGCGGGCTCCCTGCGGTGGAGCACACCCGGAGGTCGGACGCGTGGCAGCACAGCGGGGCGAAGGTGAGACGACCGCCACCCCTCTGGAGCCCGCCGACAGGGAGCGCGCGCGTGCGATCCCGGAGGCGGCGGTGGCCAGGCTCGCCGTGTACCTCCGCGTCCTGTCCGGCATGTCGGACCAGGGTGTGACCGCGGTCTCCAGCGAGGAGCTGAGCCAGGCGGCCGGCGTCAACGCCGCGAAGCTCCGCAAGGACCTGAGCTACATCGGCTCGTACGGCACGAGGGGCGTCGGGTACGACGTCGAGGTCCTCGTGAGCCACATCGAGCGCATCCTCGGCCTCACCCGCAACCACTCCGTGGCCGTCGTCGGCATCGGTAACCTTGGTCACGCTCTCGCCAACTACGGCGGGTTCCCCGGCCGCGGGTTCCCGGTCACCGCCCTGTTCGACGTGGACGCCGATCTCGTCGGAGTGCCTGTTGGGGGCATTCCGGTCAACCACATCGACGAGATCACCGCTGTTTGCATCGAGCGCGAGGTGTCGATCGGCGTGATCGCGACGCCGCCGCCCGCCGCTCAGTCGGTTTGCGACCGTTTGGTATCTGCGGGCGTGCAGTGCATCCTGAACTTCGCACCGGTTGTCCTCCAGGTTCCAGACAACGTCGAGGTGCGCAAGGTTGACTTGGCGGTCGAGATGCAGATCCTGTCGTTCCACGTCGCTCGGCGTGCGGACGAGGCTGTGCACGCAGCAGGCGGCGTCTCGGCGGGGATCGGCCCGGCAGGCAACAACGGACATGGTGTGGACGGGATGGTGATTCGCCCGTGAGCGTGAGCCAGACGGCTCCGGCAGACGTGGTGAGTGCATGAGCGTGCTCGTAGTCGGTCTCTCGCACCGCACCGCACCCGTCCCGGTCCTCGAACGCGTCACCGTGGCCGAGCCCCAGCTGCCGAAGGTCCTCGGCCAGCTGCTCGCCGCCCCGAGCGTCTCCGAGGCGATGGTCCTCTCCACCTGCAACCGGGTCGAGGTCTACGCCGTCGTCGAGTCGTTCCACGGCGGCATGTCCGAGGTCGTCGACGTGCTGGCCCAGCACGCCCAGGTCGACCCGCAGTCGCTGTACGAACACTTTTACGTGCATTACGCCGCCGCTGCCGTCGAGCACCTGTTCTCCGTCGCGGCCGGCCTCGACTCGATGGTCGTCGGCGAGTCCCAGATCCTCGGTCAGCTGCGCGGTGCGTACGCGGCGGCGGACGAGGCGGGCACCGTCGGCAGGACCGTCCACGAGCTCACCCAGAACGCGCTGCGCGTCGGCAAGCGCGTGCACGCAGAGACCGGCATCGACCACGCGGGCGCGTCGGTCGTGTCCGAGGCCCTCGGCGACGCGGAGTCCGAGCTGGGCACCCTCGTCGGCAGGCGCGCACTGCTCGTCGGCGCCGGCGCCATGGGCGGCCTGGCCGCCGCTCACCTGCGCAGGGCGGGCATCGGCGAGGTCGTCATCGCCAACCGGACGCAGGCCAACGGTGTGCGCCTCGCCACGTCCCTGCGGGCCGACGGCGTCCCCGCGACGGCCGTCGACCTCGCCGCGCTGGCCGTCGAGATCGACCTCGCGGACATCGTCTTCGCGTGCACCGGCTCGATCGACACGGTGGTCCGCGCGGACATGATCAGCGCCCGCTCGCGCCCGCTCGTCGTGTGCGACCTCGGCCTGCCCAAGGACGTCGACCCGGCCGCGGCCGAACTGCCGAACGTTCGTGTGGTGGACCTGGAAACGCTGCAGCGGCGCCTCTCGGACGCCCCGGCCGGACAGGACGCCAGGCTGGCTGCCCGGCTCGTCGCCGACGAGGTGAAGGCCTACCTCGCCACCCAGCGCTCCGCCGAGGTCACCCCGACCGTCACGGCGCTGCGCAAGCGGGCGGCCGAGGTGGTCGACGCCGAGCTGCTCCGCCTCGATTCGCGGCTTCCCGAACTGGACGCCGCGACACGCGGTGAATTGGCCAAGACGGTGCGCCGCGTTGTAGACAAGCTCCTGCACACGCCGACCGTCCGGGTGAAGGAGCTCGCAACCTCCCCCGGTGGTACCGGCTACGCGGAGGCTCTCCGCGAACTGTTCGGGCTCGACCCCCAGACGCCAGGGGCCGTCAGTCAGACCAAGCAAGCTTCTGTGGATGGTGAAACGCGGTGACCCGCACCCTACGGATCGGTACCCGTGGCAGCGCTCTGGCGCTCGCCCAGACGGGGACCGTGGCCGAGGCGCTCAAGGCTGCCGGAGCACAGGTCGAGATCGTCGTCATCAAGACGCCGGGCGACCTCTCCGACGCGCCCATCGCCCAGATCGGCATCGGCGTGTTCACGTCGGCCCTTCGTGACGCGCTCGCGAACGGCGAGATCGACGTCGCCGTCCATTCTTACAAGGACCTCCCGACCGCGCCGGATCCCCGTCTGGTGCTCGCGGCCGTGCCGCAGCGCGAGGACCCGCGTGACGCCCTCGTGGCGCGCGACGGGCTCACGCTCGGCGAGCTGCCGCCGGGGTCCACTGTGGGCACCGGTTCCCCGCGCCGTGCGGCACAGCTGGAGGCCCTCGGCCTCGGGCTGAACGTGGTTCCGTTGCGCGGCAACGTGGACACCCGCATCGGCAAGGTCCGCAACGGCGACCTCGACGCCGTGGTGCTGGCTCGCGCCGGCCTCGCGCGCCTCGGTCGCACGAGCGAGATCACCGAGAGCCTGGAGCCCATCCAGATGCTTCCCGCACCCGCACAGGGCGCGTTGGCAGTGGAGTGCCGGATCGACGACGTCGACTCCGAGCACCTGATCCAGTCCACTTTGGACGACTCGGCCAGCCGGGCCGCTGTGACCGCGGAGCGCGCCATGCTGGCTGCGCTCGAAGCGGGCTGCAGCGCGCCGGTCGGCGCGCTGGCCGATGTGGTGGAGGACCTCGACGACGAGGGCAAGGTCGTGTACCGACTTTCCCTGCGCGGGGTCGCAGCGACGCCGGAGAACGATCTCCTCCGCGCGTCCGCCACCGGTGACTTGACCGAAGCTGAGGGACTCGGCCGGGCGCTGGCCGCCGAGTTGCTCGACCTCGGGGCCGCGGTTCTCAGCGGTCCAGAGGCGTAATCGATGGGGAGTGCCCTGATGACCCGCGCACGCAAGACCCCCGGACGCATCGCCTTCGTGGGCTCCGGCCCCGGCGACACCGGGCTGCTCACGGTCCGGGCCCACGACTTGCTCACCAGGGCTGAACTCGTGGTCACCGACCCGGACGTCCCCTCGGACGTCCTCGCGACCGTGGCGGAGGGAGTCGAGGTCCGCCCCGCCGTCGGCGAGTCCGCCGACGTGGCCAAGGACCTGGTGAACGAGGCGAAGAACGGCGCCACGGTCGTCCGCCTCGTCGCGGGTGACCCGCTGACGCTCGACTCGGTCGTCAAGGAGGCGCAGGCCGTCGCGAAGTCGACGATCCCGTTCGACGTCGTACCCGGCGTGCCCGCGGGCACCGCCGTACCGGCGTACGCGGGCGTCGCGCTCGGCGGCGTGCACACCGAGGTCGACGTGCGCGCGGTGACGGACTGGGCAGGCCTCGCGTCCGCCCCCGGCACCCTCGTGCTGCACGCGACCGGCTCGCACCTGGCGGAAGCCGCGTCGAACCTGGTCGAGAACGGTCTCGCGCCGCAGACGCCGGTCGCCGTGACCGCCGAGGGCACCGGTTTCCAGCAGCGCACCGTCGACACGACGCTGGCCGCCGCGGCCGCGGACGCCGGTGACCTGGGCGGCCCGCTGGTCGTCACGGTCGGTGCCGCCGCCGCCGCGCGCTCGAAGCTCTCCTGGTGGGAGTCGCGGGCGCTGTACGGCTGGCGCGTGCTGGTCCCGCGGACCAAGGAGCAGGCCGGCGCGATGTCCGAGCGGCTGCACTCGCACGGCGCGATCGCCGTCGAGGTGCCGACGATCTCGGTCGAGCCGCCGCGCAGCCCCGCGCAGATGGAGCGCTCGGTCAAGGGCCTGGTCGACGGCCGCTACCAGTGGGTCGTCTTCACCTCGACCAACGCCGTGCGCGCCGTGTGGGAGAAGTTCCGCGAGTTCGGCCTGGACGCCCGCGCGTTCTCCGGCGTGAAGATCGCCTGCGTCGGCGAGGCCACGGCCGCGAAGGTGCGCTCGTTCGGCATCATCCCCGAGCTCGTGCCGTCCGGTGAGCAGTCGTCCGAGGGCCTCCTCAACGACTTCCCGCCCTACGACGACATCCTGGACCCGGTCGACCGCGTGCTGCTGCCGCGGGCCGACATCGCCACCGAGACGCTGGCCGCCGGCCTGCGCGAACGTGGCTGGGAGATCGACGACGTGACGGCGTACCGCACCGTGCGTGCGGCCCCGCCGCCCGCCGACACCCGCGAGATGATCAAGTCCGGTGGTTTCGACGCGGTGTGCTTCACCTCGTCGTCCACGGTGCGGAACCTGGTCGGCATCGCGGGCAAGCCGCACGCCCGCACGCTCGTCGCGTGCATCGGCCCGCAGACCGCCGAGACGGCGCGGGAGTTCGGCCTCCGGGTCGACGTGCAGCCCGAGGAGGCGAACGTGCCCGCGCTGGTCGACGCGCTGGCCGCCCACGCCGCCCGGTTGCGCGCCGAGGGAGCGCTGCCTCCTCCCCGCAAGACGAAGCGTCTGCGCAGGAGCTAGAAGACACTGAAGCCGTCGGGGCCACTCCAAGATCCTTTGGGTGGCCCCTTCGACTCTCTTGAAGTCAGGGAGTCAAGCGATGTACCCACTGCACCGGCCCCGGCGTCTGCGCACGACGCCCGCCATGCGCCGCCTCGTGTCCGAGACCGAGGTGCGCCCCCGGCAGCTGATCCTGCCGATGTTCGTCAAGGAGGGCCTGCGCGAGCCGGCCGAGATCACGAGCATGCCCGGCGTTCTCCAGCACACCCGTGACTCGCTGCGCAAAGCCGCGGTCGAGGCCGTGCAGGCGGGCGTCGGCGGCATCATGCTGTTCGGCGTCCCGGCCGAGCGCGACGCCGTCGGCTCCGCCGGCACCGACCCGGACGGCATCCTCAACGCCGCGCTGGTCGACCTGCGCGCGGAGCTGGGCGACAGCACCGTGCTGATGTCGGACTGCTGCCTCGACGAGTTCACCGACCACGGCCACTGCGGCGTGCTCGCCGCCGACGGCACCGTGGACAACGACGCCACCCTGCAGGCCTATGGCGAGCTGGCCGTGGCCCAGGCCCGCGCCGGTGCCCACGTCGTCGGCCCCAGCGGCATGATGGACGGCCAGGTCGCGTTCATCCGCAACGCCCTGGACGCCGCGGGCTTCGCCGACACCGGCATCCTCGCCTACGCGGTCAAGTACGCCTCGGCGTTCTACGGCCCGTTCCGCGAGGCCGTCGAGTCGCAGCTCGCCGGTGACCGCAAGACCTACCAGCAGGACCCGGCCAACGCCCGTGAGGCGATGCGCGAGGTGCAGCTCGACCTCGCCGAGGGCGCGGACATGGTCATGGTGAAGCCGGCGCTGCTGTACCTGGACGTGCTGCGCGCGGTCGCCGAGGTGTCGGACGTCCCCGTCGCGGCGTACCAGATCTCCGGCGAGTACGCGATGATCGAGGCCGCCGCCGCGAACGGCTGGATCGAGCGCGAGCGGTCGATCCTCGAGTCGCTGACGTCGATCCGGCGCGCCGGTGCCGACATCGTGCTGACCTACTGGGCCGTGGAAGCCGCGCGGTGGTTGGACCGGTAACCGCTCCACCGCCCGTCCCGAAGCTCGTGAACGCGGCGCGCTGGTTGTGGATCTCCAGCGCGCTGCTCGGGATGGTGCGGTTCGTCGCCGAGCTGTTCGACCGCGAGACGCTCGTGGCGGAGGCCCGGCGGCAGAACCCCGGGATGGGCCAGGACCAGGTCGACGCCGGCGTCAACGGTGGCATCCTGTTCGGACTGCTGATCGTCACGGCCGTGCTGCTGGCGTACACCCGGCTCGCGAACACCATGGCACGCGGGAAGAACTGGGCCCGCGTCGTGCTGACCGCGATCGGCGCCGCGTCCGTCCTCTTCGGAGTGTTCCGGGTGTTCGCCTGGGCCAGTGGGATCGCCGCCGAGGTCGGTGTGGTGCTGCGGCCGGTCGACCTGGTGGTCACGGTCGTCACCGCCGGTCTGGACGCCACCGCGATCGTGCTGATGTGGCGGTCGTCCGCGCACTTCAGGACGCGCGTCGCGGTGGACACCGACTTCCTGCGGCCCTAAGTTCCGACCGTGACGTCTCCGAAGCGGTCGGGTGCTCCCGGCACGATCACCGCGGGGTTCTGGCTGGTCGTGGTCGGCATGGCGTTCGTCGTGCTCACCTCGCTCTTCCTGTGGGTCAACCGGCAGGTGCTCATCGACGCCCAGGTGAAGGCGAACACCGACCAGGGGCTCACCGCGCAGGAGATCGCCGACCTGGTGCCGACGGTGCTGCTGGTCGCGCTCGGCGTGAACGTGCTGCTGGCCGCGCTGGCGGTGTTCTTCGGCAACCGGGTCCGCCAGGGCTCGCGCAGGAGCCGCACGAGCCTGTTCATCACGCTGATGATCGCGCTGTTCT
Organism: Lentzea sp. NPDC037011; assembly: GCF_055607425.1. Lineage (NCBI taxonomy): Bacteria > Bacillati > Actinomycetota > Actinomycetes > Pseudonocardiales > Pseudonocardiaceae > Lentzea > Lentzea sp. NPDC037011. The sequence goes on from NZ_JBVJRT010000001.1 coordinate 620,903, forward strand.
TCCAGCTGTTCGTCGACAACCTGCTCGGGCTGGTCGTCGTCGTGATCGCGCTGGGTGGTCTCGCGCTGCTGTTCTTCCGCCAGTCCACCGACTACCTCACCCGTGAGCAGGCGCTGTGAAGGAACCGCTGGAGGACACCGGAACGCCCAGGACGGTGCGGACCGCGGTCGGGCTGTGGCTCGCCATCGCCGTGTTCGTGCTGTTCGTGACCGCGGGGCTGTGGTTCCAGCGCGGGCAGGTGCAGGAGCTCACGAGGTGGACGTCCGGGCAGGTCACGAGCTTCCTGACCACGCTCACCGTGATCGCCGTGCTGTTCGCGGCCGCCTACGCCTGGCTGACCCGCGCGTTCCTGCGCCGCAGGAAGTGGGCCCGGATCGCGTTGTCGGTGATCGCGGTCGTGCACATGGTCTGGCTGCTGTTCCTCGGGGTGAGCGCGGCGAACCTGGTCACGTTGCTGCTCATCTCCGTCGCAATCGTCTTCACGTGGCAGTCGCGTACGGCACAGTGGTTCGCGGAGGTGCGTGACGAGTGAGCGATCCGCAGGGCTCCTGGCAGAACCCGGAGCAGTGGCAGAACCCCGGCCAGTACCAGGCGGCGCCCTACGAGGCCGGCCAGTACCCGCAGCCGACGAGCCAGTACCAGGTGCAGCCGGTGCACAACCCGGCCTGGTCGATGGCACCGCTGACCCCGGTGCTGCCCCAGGAGCTGGCGCCGCCGCGACCGGCGACGATCACCGCGGCGATGTGGACCTGGATCGCCGCCGCGGTCCTCGCCGTCGCCGTGCTGCCGGTGCTGATCCTCGGCAACGCCGACGCGCTGATCGGTGACTCGACGATCAGGGAGGACGACCGGCAGGCGGCTGAGCTGGGCGTGACGACGATCGCGGTGTTCGCGGGCTTCGGCATGCTCGTGGCGGCCGCGCCGTACGTGGCGTTTGCGGTCGTGCTGCGCAACGGGCAGAACTGGGCGCGAATCCTGCTGACCATCCTGGGCGCGCTCGGGTTGCTGAACATGATCGGCACGCTGCTGTTCGCCGTGCGCGCCGACTCGTGGCAGCCGGGGGTGCTGCTGACGCTGCTGGTGATGGGGCTGACCGTCGCGGCCGTGGTGCTGCAGTTCATGCCGGCGTCGAACAGGTACGTGCGTTAGTGCCCCTGTACCAGGAGTCCGGCGGCAGCCGGTGGCCGCTGGTGTGGGGACCGGCGTTCGCCGTCGCGGGCTACCTGGTCGAGCTGATCACCGGGCCCGCGTCCGTCGCGCTGTGGACGATCGTGGGCCTCGGGCTGCTGCTGGCCGCGTTCCTGTGGGTCAACGGGCGGCGCAAGGTCGGCAGCGTGCGGCTCACGACCGAGGACGTGCAGTTCGGGCGGGAACGCCTGCCGGTTGCGATGGTCGAGGCGTTCCGCGACGTGGGCGCGCCGACCGGGGCGCGGGTGCTCGGCGGTGGCTGGTCGGTGCCCAAGGGGACGACCGCCGTGCCGTTGCGGCTGCTCGACGGCACCGTGGTGCTCGGGTGGGCGCGCGATCCGGAAGCCTTGGTCGCCGCGCTGCTCAAGGTCGTGAGAGGGTGAGCGACGTGACAGAGGCGAGGTCGGACACCGGGTCGTCGGACACCGAGACGCCGGGGACCGGGTCGGCCGGGACCGAGGCGACTGGAACCGGGGCGACCGGGACCGGGGCGACCGGGACCGGGGCGACCGGGACCGGGGCGACCGGGACCGGGGCGACCGGGACCGGGGCGACCGGGACCGGGGCGACCGCGGCCGGAGCGGCCGGTGCCGGGTCGCCCGCGCCCGCCGGTGGCGGGCCCGCCGAGCTGGCCGAGGAGTTCGAGCCCACCGCGGAGGAGCGCTCCCACGCGGCGGCCCTCGCGCAGGGCCCGTACCCCGCCACGCAGCCCGCTCCCGACCTCCACCAGCCCAAACGCGCCCTGATCGCCGCCGGTGAGCTGGTGGTGGCCGTCGTCCTCGTGCTGGTCGCCGTCTGGGCGTGGAACCGGGGCATCAGCACGCTCGCCTACCCGCTCGAAGGCCGCGACCCGCTGATCTCGACCCGCTACGAGGGCAACTGGCTGGGCACGGCCGTCGCCGCCGTCACGGTGTCCGCGATCCTGCTGCTCGACGCGGTCCGCCAGCTCGTGCTGGCCGCGCGCACCCGGCCGGGGAAAGCCGCCGACGCCGACGTGTGAGACTGGGGTACGTGACTGCGAGTCGATCCCAGGCCCTGTTCGAGCGCGCGTCGACGCTGACCCCCGGCGGGGTCAACTCTCCGGTGCGGGCGTTCCACTCCGTCGGCGGCACGCCGCGGTTCATGGTCCGCGGCGAGGGCCCGCACCTGTGGGACGCCGACGGCAACCGCTACGTCGACCTGGTGTCGTCGTGGGGCCCGATGATCCTCGGCCACGCCCACCCGGCCGTCGTCGAGGCGGTGCAGAAGGCCGCGGTCCACGGCCTGTCGTTCGGCACGCCGACCGAGGGGGAGATCGACCTCGCGGCCGAGATCGTCGACCGGGTCGAGCCGGTCCGCCAGGTCCGGCTGGTCAACTCCGGCACCGAGGCCACGATGAGCGCGATCCGCCTCGCGCGCGGCTTCACCGAGCGCCGCAAGGTCATCAAGTTCGCCGGCTGCTACCACGGCCACGTCGACGCGCTGCTGGCCCAGGCCGGCTCCGGCGTCGCCACGCTGGGCCTGCCGACCTCGCCCGGTGTCACGGGCGCGCAGGCCGCGGACACGCTGGTGCTGCCGTACAACGACATCGAGGCGGTGCGCGCGGCGTTCGCGGAGAACCCCGGCGAGATCGCCTGCGTGATCACCGAGGCCGCGGCGGGCAACATGGGTGCCGTCGCCCCGCTCGCCGACTTCAACCAGGGCCTGCGCGACCTCTGCGACGCCGACGGCGCGTTGCTGATCATGGACGAGGTCATGACCGGCTTCCGCGTCTCGCGCGCCGGCTGGTACGGCCTGGAGCGGGTCAAGGGCGACCTCTACACGTTCGGCAAGGTCATGTCCGGCGGTCTGCCCGCGGCGGCGTTCGGCGGTCGCGCGGACGTGATGGCCCGCCTCGCGCCCTCCGGCCCCGTCTACCAGGCGGGCACCCTGTCCGGGAACCCCGTGGCCGTGGCGGCCGGCCTGGCCACGCTGCGCGCCGCCGACGAGGACGTCTACCAGGCGCTGGACCGCAACGCGACCCGCCTGGGCGCGCTGTTCACCGCCGCGCTGACCGAGGCGGGCGTCGAGCACCGCGTGCAGTTCGCCGGGAACCTGGTGAGCGTGTTCTTCGGTTCTGAAGAGGTGAAGGACTACGCGGGCGCCCAGGCGTGCGAGACGTGGCGCTTCCCGCCGTTCTTCCACGCCCTGCTCGACCGCGGCGTCTACGCGCCGCCGTCGGCGTTCGAGGCGTGGTTCGTCAACGCCGCACTGGGTGAAGAGGAGTTCGCCGTGATCGCCGACGCGCTGCCCCACGCGGCCCGCGCCGCCAAGGAGGCCCGCAAGTGACCAGCACCGTCGTCCACCTGCTCCGCCACGGCGAGGTGCACAACCCGACCGGCATCCTCTACGGCCGCATCCCCGGCTTCAAGCTGTCCGAACGCGGCCAGAAGCAGGCGCTGACCGTGGCCGAGCACCTCGCCGACCACGACGTCGTGCACGTCGTCGCGTCCCCGCTCGACCGCGCCCAGCAGACCGCGGCACCGATCGCCGACTCCCACCGCCTGGAGCTCGCCACCGACGAGCGCCTGATCGAGGCGGACAACCAGTTCGAGGGCCTGAAGGTCTCCGTCGGCGACGGCGCCCTGCGCTCCCCGGAGCACTGGCCGAAGCTCGTGAACCCGTTCAAGCCCTCCTGGGGTGAGCCGTACATCGAGATCGCCCACCGCATGCTCGGCGCCATCCAGCGCGCCCGCGTCGCCGCCGAGGGCCACGAGGCCGTCTGCGTGTCCCACCAGCTGCCGATCTGGACCGTCCGCCGGTTCCTGGAGGGCAAGCGCATGTGGCACGACCCGCGCAGGCGCGAGTGCTCGCTCGCCTCCCTGACCTCGCTGCACTTCGAGGGCGAACAGCTGGTGCGCATCCGGTACTCCGAGCCGGCCGGCGCCACGAACCCGCGGGTGACCGGGGCATGAAACGCCTGCTCGTGCTGCTCCTGCTCGTCTCGGGCTGCACCGTCGGCAAGGACGCGTCCCAGGTCGGCGGCGGCGACTTCTACCTCGTCGCCCCCGGTGGCCAGGTGAACCTCCGCTACGAGGTCGCGGACCGCAAACCCCTCAAGGGCCTCGAAGGCGAGTCGCTGCTGGAACCCGGCAAGACGGTCCGGCTCTCCGACTACGCGGGCAAGCCCGTCGTGGTCAACATCTGGGGAGCCTGGTGCGGGCCCTGCCGCACCGAGGCGCCGGAGATGCAGAAGCTGTACGAGGCGGGGACGCAGGTCATCGGGATCGACGTGAAGGAGACCTCGCCGGAGCACCCGCGGGACTTCATGAAGGTCCGGAAGCTGACCTACCCGTCCATCTACGACCCGTCGGGGCGCAGCTTCATCAACGTGTTCAAGGGGTTGTCGCCCAACTCGGTGCCGTCGACGTTCGTGCTCGACAAGGAGCACCGGGTCGCGGCGGTGTTCCTGCAGGCGGTGCTGGAGTCGGACCTCAAGCCCGTGGTGGAGGAACTCGCCAAGGAGTGACCCCGCCTCCCCGCATTCGCACGTCACGCGGGGGCCCCGCGTTCCCTCCAGGGGGAACGTAGGGCTCCCGCGTGACTTTTTCAGGGGTACGTAGGGTCCCCGCGTGCCCTCCAGGGGTACGTGGGGTCCCCGCGTGACTTTCAGGGAGCGGGGGATGGGCGGGGCTGCGGCACTCGGTCAGCTGACCGGGGCCGGTGCGGTCGGGGTGGTCAGCGACGGGATCTTGGCCTTGAACGCCTTCACCATCGCCTCCCGCCCGATCGAGTTGAACTCCTTGCCCAGCGTGCGCATGATCGAGTTCTGGGTCGGCCGGTACAGCCCGTTCTTGTAATACCGGGCACCCTCGACCGGTGCGATCACGCCGCCGTCCGGGGAGGGCTGGCCGAGGTGGGCCGACCACTTCAGTGCCCCGGTCGGGTCCTTGGTGACGTTGACCTCGCGCGGTTCGGAACCCGTGTAGGTGGCGTAGGGGTAGTCGTACTCGTCGGCGAGGCCGCCGATGGAGTGGCCGAGCTCGTGGACGGCGATCTGGCCCGCCTGGTCGTTGGAGCCGGCGGCGGTGGCGACGGAACCGCCTGCGCCGCCGTACTTCGCGGTGTTGCCGAGGGCGATGACCTGGTCGGCGGCGGGGGCGAGGGCGGCGAACTGCTTGGCCTTCGTCTCGTTCACGCACAGGAGGCGCTCGGTGTTCGGGTCGCGGCCCTGGCACCAGAAGCCCATGTCCAGTGCGGTGTTCCTCTCGACGCCCTTGGCCGGGTCGTTGTCCACGCCGGACTCCGCGGAGACGACGTTGACCTGCCAGACGTTGAAGTAGTCCTTGTAGGACGCGAACGGTTCCACGGCGGACAGCTCCGTCCACTTGCTGAGGACGTTCGCGGTGTAGGTCGGCAGGTCCGCCTCGGTGTAGCCGTCGCCGACGAAGACGAGGTCGAAGCGGTCGGCCGAGTCGCCGGTCACCTGGACCGGGACGACCTCGGCCGCGGCCAGTGTGCGCAGGTCGGTGGCTCTTTCCTTGGGAGCCTTGGGCGTGAGGGCCTGGGTGATGGAGCCGTCCTCGTTGAAGACCTCGCGCCACTCCATCGCGGGGGCTGCGCCGCCGGCCGGGGACTGGGCGAAGAGGGCCAGGGCGGTGACGGTCAACGCCGGGAAGATCAGCCGGGAACGTCGCATGTGATGACGCTAAGCACACGTGTTGTCACCCACAAGGCGGCAATCGTCGGTACTTCCGGCCCAAGGGCGCGACCCGAAGGTGACACCGGTCGTCGCGTGATCTGGGCAACTACCTACCCTGAGGTGTGTGAACCCCACCGATCTGGCGATCTCCGGGCCGTTGCTGCTGGCCACCGGGGTTGCCTTGCTCGCTGGCTTCATCTCCTTCGCCTCCCCGTGCGTGGTGCCGCTGGTGCCCGGCTACCTGGCGTACCTGGCCGGACTGGTCGGGGCCGAGGCGCCGCGGGTCGAGGCGAACGAGCCGGCCAAGGCAGGGCGGTGGCGGGTCGCGGGTGCGTCGTTGCTGTTCGTGCTCGGGTTCACCGTGGTCTTCGCGCTGGCGTCGATGGCGGTGCTCGGGGTCTCGCACGCGCTGCTCTTCAACGCCGACCTGTTCCAGCGGATCGGTGGCGTCGTCACGATCCTCATGGGACTCGTGTTCATCGGGCTGGTGCCCGCGCTGCAGAAGGACGTGCGGTTCCACAGCAGGCCGAAGGCCGGGCTCGTCGGGGCGCCGCTGCTCGGTGCGGTGTTCGCGCTCGGGTGGACGCCGTGCCTCGGGCCGACGCTCGCCGGGGTGCTGGCGGTGGCGCAGAGCACCGAGGTCGGGTCGATGTCGGCGCGCGGTGCGGTGCTGGTGCTGGCCTACTGCCTGGGGCTCGGGTTGCCGTTCGTGGTGCTGGCGCTCGGGGCGCGGTGGGCGCTGGGCGTGACGAAGTGGCTGCGCGCGCACGCGCGGCAGGTGCAGGTCTTCGGCGGGGTGCTGCTGATCCTCGTCGGCATCGCGCTCGTCACCGGGCTCTGGGGTGAGTTCGTCGGGTGGCTGCGCTACTCGTTCGTCGACGTAGTGGAGTTGCCGCTCTAGTGATCGCCTTCCTGCGCAACACGTGGCGCGGCCTCACCTCCATGAGGACCGCGCTCACCCTGCTGTTCCTCCTCGCGCTCGCGGCCATGCCCGGCGCGTTGCTGCCGCAGCGGTCGCTGAACTCCGCGCGGGTCGACGACTACGTCCGCGAACGCGGCTGGTGGGGCGAGCTCCTGCAGGACCTCGGCTTCTTCGAGGTCTACGCGACGCCGTGGTTCGCGGCGATCTACCTGCTGCTGTTCACGAGCCTCGTCGGCTGCCTGCTGCCGCGCACGGTCGAGTACTTCAAGCAGATGCGCGCGAAGCCGGTGCTGACGCCGCGCAACCTCTCCCGCATGCCGCACCACGCGCAGGCCGAGCTCGACATCACGCCGGACGAGGCGGTCGCCAGGGCGAAGGAGGCCATGCGCGGCTGGCGGATGGAGACCGGCGAGGGCACGGTCAGCGCCGAGCGCGGGTTCCTGCGCGAGACCGGCAACCTGGTCTTCCACTTCGCGCTGCTCGGGCTGCTCGTCTCGTTCGCGCTGGGCAAGATGTACAACTACGAGGGCCAGGTCATCGTCCAGGCCGACGGCGGCCAGTTCTGCAACGGCGGCATCTTCAACTACGACCAGTTCCGGCCCGGTCTGCGCATCGACGGCACCGACCTCACGCCGTTCTGCGTCGAGATCGGCAAGTTCTCCGCCGAGTACCTCGACAACGGTCAGCCCGTCGGCTACCAGGCCGACATCCGCTACCAGTCCGGCGCTGACCTGGAGACGAACACCTGGCGGCCGTACACGCTGCAGGTCAACCACCCGCTGCGGACCAGCGGCGACCGGCTCTACCTGCTCGGCCACGGCTACACGCCCACGTTCACGGTGACGTTCCCCAACGGGGAGAAGCGTACGCAGGGCATCCAGTGGCTGCCGACCGACCAGCTGACGCTCGCCTCCGAGGGGGCGACGAAGTTCGACCCGCCGGGCATCACCGACTCCGAGCAGCGGCGCAAGAACCAGATCGCGGTCACCGGCCTGCTGGCGCCGACGCCGTTGCTGCACGGCAACATCCTGAACTCGAAGTTCCCCGCGCTGAACGCCCCGATGGTCGCCGTCGACGTGTACCGCGGCGACCTCGGCGTGGACGACGGGCGCGGGCAGTCGATCTTCTCGATCGATCAGGAGCTGGTGGAGCAGGGCCGGTTGCAGAAGGTCGCGCGCAAGAACCTCGCGCTGGGCGAGGAGATCGCGCTCGACGACGGCACGAAGGTCCGGTTCGACTCGGTCAACGACTGGGTGTCGTTGCAGGTCTCGCACGACCCCACCCAGGGGTACGTGCTCGCGTTCGCCGTGCTGATCATCCTCGGGCTCGGCGTCTCGCTCACGGTCAAGCGCCGTCGCGTCTGGGTGCGTGCGACTCCTCGGGAGGACGGGCGTACGTTGGTCGAGGTCGGCGGCCTCGCCCGCACTGACCAGGCCGGATACGGCGAGGAGTTCACGCGGCTGGCCCGCGCGGTGTTGATAGGGGAGAAGTCCTGATGCCGGTCAACGAGACACTCGCGACCTACAGCGACTGGCTGTACCGCAGCGCCCTCGGCGTCTACCTCTTCGCGATGGCGTTCTACCTGGTCGAACAGGCCTTCACGCGGGCGCCGCGCAAGGCCGAGGCGCTGGTGGGCGCCGGTGCGCCGGTCCCGGGACCGGCCGAGGAGCCGACCAGGCGCGAGGTCTCGCGGCCGGAGCGGTTCGGCCGCATGGGTGCCGCGCTGACCGTGCTCGGCGCGGTGCTGCACCTGGGTTCGCTGGTCATGCGCGGCCTGTCCGCGGGGCGGGCGCCCTGGGGCAACATGTACGAGTACATGTCGCTGCTGTGCCTGGCCGCGGTGGTGGCGTGGATCGTGCTGATGGCGAAGTTCCCCATCCGCCGCCTCGGCGCGTTCGTGCTGGTGCCGATCTGGGTGCTGCTGTTCCTCGGCGGCACGGTGCTCTACGCCGAGTCCGCGCCCGTGCAGCCGGCGCTGCGCTCGTACTGGCTCGTGATCCACGTCTCGGTGATCTCGATCTCGTCCGGCGTCCTGCTGATCCCCGGTGTGGCCTCGGTCCTCTACCTGCTGAAGGACGGCAGGGACGACCGGCTGCCGAGGCTGCCGTCGGCCGACGTGCTCGACCGCCTGGCCTACCGCACGACGGTGCTGGCGTTCCCGCTGTTCACCGCGGGCATCATCTGCGGCGCCATCTGGGCGGAGGCGGCCTGGGGCCGGTTCTGGGGCTGGGACCCCAAGGAGACCGTGGCGTTCGTGTCGTGGGTCGTCTACGCGGCCTACCTGCACGCCCGTGCGACGGCCGGCTGGCGTGGCCGCGGGGCCGCGTGGATCAACGTGGCCGGGTTCGCGCTGAACGTGTTCAACCTGTTCTTCATCAACTTGGTCACCAGCGGGTTGCATTCCTACGCGGGTCTCTAACGAGTTAGCCCCCACGTCGATGGAACCGTTGCCGGTTGCGTACCGTCGCAACCCGGGGGTCGGGGAGGTCTCGATCCTCCTTGCTCAGGGAGGGCCACAGCGGTGACACGGCAACCACCGGGTGAGGAACAGGGCTCGGGCCCGCAGTACGTCGACCCGCAGACGGCCTACCTCGACCCGCAGCAGTCCGGTCCGCAGCAGATCAGCGGCCAGTCCGGCGCGTACCCCGTCGCCGGCGGTCAGTCAGGCCCCTACCCGGCACCGCACGGCTCCGGCGCGTACCAGGTCCCCGGCGGCTCGGGCGCGTACCCGGTGCAGGGCGGCTCCGGTGCGTACCCGGTGCAGGGCGGCCAGTCGGGGCCCTACCAGGTGCCCGGTGGGCAGTCCGGTGCGTACCAGGTGCCTGGTGGGCAGTCCGGTGCGTACCCGGTGCCCGGTGGGCAGTCCGGGCCGTACCCGGTGGCCGGCCAGTCCGGGCCGCACCAGGTCGGCGGCGGCCAGTCCGGTCAGCACAGCACGGCCCAGTACGGCCAGTTCGCCGGCCAGCAGTACCCGAACAACTTCCCGCAGCAGCAGTACCGCTCGCAGGCCCAGGAAGTCTCGTCGCAGCAGCTGATCAAGAAGGAGAAGCGCCCGCCGTCGTCCGGCTGGCGCAAGTCGCTCCACTCGATGAGCGGCGGCCTGATCAACCTCGGCGAGAGCCCGGCGGACCTGCGCCGGCGTGAGCTGATCGCGCGGATCAACCAGCCGCTGCGCGGGTGCTACAAGATCGCGATGCTGTCGCTGAAGGGCGGCGTCGGCAAGACCACGACGACCACCACGCTGGGCTCGACGTTCTCGTCGCTGCGCGGTGACCGGGTCATCGCCGTGGACGCGAACCCGGACCGCGGCACGCTGGCGCTGAAGATCCCGCGGGAGACCACGGCGACCGTGCGGCACCTGCTGCGCGACGCTTCGCGGATCACGAAGTACAGCGACGTGCGCGCGTACACCTCGCAGTCGCCGTCCCGCCTGGAGGTGCTCGCCTCCGAGCAGGACCCGGCGGTGTCGGAGGCGTTCAGCGAGGACGACTACCGGCGCACGGTGGCGTTGCTGGAGCACTTCTACAACATCGTGCTCACCGACTGCGGCACCGGACTGATGCACTCGGCCATGAAGGGCGTGCTGGACGAGGCGGACTCGCTGGTCCTGGTGTCGTCCGGGTCGGTCGACGGCGCGCAGACGTCGGCGGCCACGCTGGACTGGTTGGAGGCGCACGGCTACGGCGCACTGGTCGCCAAGTCCGTGTGCGTCATCAACTCGGTGCGGCCGAAGTCCGGCAAGGTCGACCTGGACAAGCTCTCCGCGCACTTCGCGCAGCGCTGCCGGTCCGTGGTCCGCATGCCGTTCGACGCGCACCTGGAGGAAGGCGCCGAGATCGAGCTGGACAAGCTCGCGCCGGAGACGCGCCTGGCGCTGCTGGAGCTCGCCGCGGTGGTCGCGGACGACTTCCCCAACACCTAGGCGCTGGTCGTCAGAGCACGCGAGAGGGGCCCCGGGAACGGGGCCCCTTGTCGTTCACTCGTCGCGTTTGCGCTGCTCGTCGAGCTTGCGGAGGAACTCCGGGTCGTCGTCAGGTGCGATCACCTTGCGGCCCGGGGTGTACTCCGAATGCTGTGGGGCGAACGCCCGCCACACGAGCACAGCCACGGTGAGCGCACCGATCACCGCCAGCAGGTAGATCATCTGGTCGCCACCTCCCTTTGCCACGAGATTACCCGCGGCACGGGGATTGCCGCGGTCTCAATGGCGGACGGGTTCGGTCGCCTCGGTCGTGAGCTCCGTGAGCAGCGCCTTCACCTCGGTCTCACGGAACCTGCGGTGTCCTCCAGGGGTGCGGATCGAGCCGATGCGTCCAGCGGTCGCCCACCGGGTCACGGTCTTCGGGTCGACCCTGAACAGGTTGGCCACTTCTCCAGGCGTCAACAGGCGCTCGGTCGCTGCAGCAGTCACTACTGCCTCCTCAGATCAGACGTTCCGGTCCGATCGTGGCATCTCACCCGTCAGGTACTCGAACGCTTGTTTTTTGGTAAAGAGGTAGTAATGGGACGACCGACGCGTTTCGGACACTCCCCCCGTTGACGGCCGCACGCGGGGCCCTCCCGTGCTCTCCTGGTGAACGAAAGCTCCCCGCGTGCACTTCAACTGTGACCGGGACGACGTGCACGCGTGTGCGAGGCATAGGGTGTCGCGGGTGGATGCACTTGATCGCCAGATCATCGCCGCGCTGCGTGCCAACGGGCGGGCCACCTACGCCGACCTGGGCCGACAGGTCGGGCTCTCGGCTTCCGCAGTGCACGAGCGGGTCGGCAAGCTCGAGTCGGCCGGCGTCATCGTGGGCTACCACGCCGTCGTCGACCCCAGCTCGGTCGGCCTGGGCGTGACCGCGCTGATCGGCATCCACCCCACGGACACCGCGGACGACAACGAGGTCGCGGACGAGCTGGCCGAGCTCATCGAGGTCGAGTCCTGCTACCGGGTGGCGGGCGACGAGTCGTTCGTCGTCAAGGTCCGGGTGGCCACGGTGGACGACCTGGAGAAGTCGCTGGGCAGGTTGCGGCGCATCCCCGGAGTTGCCCGAACGCGCACGACGGTGGTGCTGTCCACCCGTTTCGAAGGACGGCCGAACACCTCCGACGAAGGCGACGTAACCTGAACGGGTGCTCGCTCGAGATGTGACCCTGTACGTTCTGGCCCGCTTCGGTCTCGTCGCGGTGGTGACGGGTGCGCTCCTGCTGTTCAAGGTCCCGCTGCTGGTCGCGCTGGTGGTCGGCATCGTGGTGGCGCTGCCCGCGTCGCTGTTCGTGTTCAAGGGTCTGCGCGAGCGGGTCGCCGCCGGTCTGAACGAGCGCGACGCCGTGCGCAGGGCCGAGCGGGACAAGCTGCGCGCCCAGCTCCGCGGTGACGAAGGTCCCGTCACCCAGGCGTGAGCCCGTGGCGCGGATATCGTGCCCGGTGTGAGCACTTCTGTGGACCGGTGTTGCAGCAGGACCAGGCACTGGGTGTGTGAGGCCGTCGGGATCATCGAGGCGGATGCGAACCGCAGCGCGGACACGCACCTGCTGCGCTACCCGCTGCCGCTCGACTGGGGCATCGACCTCTACCTCAAGGACGAGTCGACGCACCCGACCGGCTCGTTGAAGCACCGGCTGGCGCGGTCGCTGTTCCTCTACGCGATCTGCAACGGCTGGGTGACCGGCGGGACGCCCGTGATCGAGGCCTCCTCCGGTTCCACGGCCGTGTCCGAGGCGTACTTCGCGCGGCTGCTGGGGCTGCCGTTCATCGCCGTGATGCCGCGGTCGACGTCCGCGGAGAAGGTCGCGCTGATCGAACGCCAGGGCGGCCGGTGCCACTTCGTCGACGACCCGTCGGCGCTCTACGACGAGTCCCGCCGCCTCGCCGCGGAGCTGGGCGGCCACTTCATGGACCAGTTCACGCACGCCGAGCGCGCGACCGACTGGCGCGGGAACAACAACATCGCCGAGTCGATCTTCGACCAGATGCGGCTGGAGCCGTCGCCGGAACCGGAGTGGGTCGTCGTCGGCGCCGGCACGGGCGGCACGTCCGCGACCATCGGCCGGTACATCCACTACCGCAAGCTGAACACGCGCCTGGCCGTGGTGGACCCGGAGCACTCGGTGTTCTTCGACGCCTGGCGCGACGGCAACCCGGACCTGGTCGGCACCCGTGGCTCGCGGATCGAGGGCATCGGGCGCCCGCGCGTGGAGCCGTCGTTCGTCGGCCAGGTGATCGACCGCATGATCAAGGTCCCGGACGCGGCGTCGGTGGCGACGATCCGGTACGTCGAGGACCTGCTCGGACGCCGGGTCGGCGGCTCCACCGGCACGAACCTGTGGGGTGCGTTCCAGGTCGTGGCCCAGATGCGGCAGTCGCGCACCCGCGGCAGCGTGGTGACCCTGCTCTGCGACGGCGGCGAGCGTTACGCGAACACCTACTACGACGACTCATGGGTAGCTGCCCAGGACATGGACCTCGCCCCGTGCCTGGACCGCCTCAACAACTTCCACCGCACGGGGAACTGGTGACGAGAGCGCTGCGTCACAGCGTGACCTGAGCACTTTGAGTCCGAGGGGGACCGCCGTGGCGCTGTTTTCAACAGACGCTGCCGAGCTGCGCGCGTACGCCGAGTACCTGCGCACCGAGGCAGCGGAGTTCGAGACGATCCGCAAGTACGTCCACGCCACGGCCTGCGACAAGAGCGGTTTCACCGGCCTGCTGACGCTGTTGCAGCCGGGCGTGGACCTCGTGCGCGCGCTGTTCGACGAGACCCTCGACTTCGGCAAGTCCAAACTGGAGGGCACCGCCACCGGCGTGGAGGCCACGGCCGCCGTCTACGAGCAGGTCGACCTGGCCCAGCGGAAGATCTTCGAGGGCCTCCTGCGATGACGACGACGTACTCCTCGCCGCGCCCGGTCTCGGGTTCGCTGCAGCAGCCCGAGGTCGACCGGGCCGCGCTGAACGACGTCCTCCAGGACCAGGGCTGGGGCGTCCAGGCCGTCAACTGGGTGTTCGAGGCCGTGACGGGCGAGAGCCTGGTCGCCACGATCATCACGCCGATCACCGGTGACTGGTCGAAGATCCGCGCCGACGGCGACGCCTGGCGCTCGGTCGGCAACGCCATGAACGACATGTCCTACAACCTCACCGACGCCGTCGGGAAGGTGCGGGACGCGTGGGACGGCGAGGCCGCGAGCAGCCACGAGAAGTACATCGCGCTGGGCTGGAAGGCCGGTCTGCTCGCGGAGATGGGCGTCGCCCAGCTCATCGCGAAGGGCTTCGACACGGTCGCCTCCGGCGCCGAGGCCCTGGGCAGGCAGGCCGCCCGCCTGCTCGACTACCTGATCAACAAGCTCATGCAGGCGGCAGCGACCGTCTGGGTCCCGGTGGCCGGTTGGATCAAGGCAGCCGAGATGGTCTGGAACGCCTACCAGATCTACCGCCGTGTCATGGACATCATCGACACGGTCAAGAAGCTCATCACGGACGTGAAGGCCCTCTTCGACGCCGTGGGCCGGGTCGCCTCTGCACTCGGCAAGCTGAAGGACGCCGACTCCCTCGCCGAGGCCATGAACGCCACCCAGGAGGTGGCCGAGGGTGCCCGCGACGTGCGCAACAGCGTCCGCGACATCCACGAGGACATCCAGTCCGTCAAGGACTCCGCCACCGAGATCGGCGAGCGCGGACGCGACATCGGCTCGACCGTCCGCGAGGTCTACTCCCCGTCCGGCGGCGGCGCCGACGGCACGAAGGCGGCCTCGGTCTCCACCCCGGTCGCGGGCACCCCGGTCTCCGCACCGCCCACGGTCCAGTCGCCCGGCGACACCACCGCCCCCTCGTCCGGTGGCGGCGGCGGAGGCGGCGGAGCCGTGACGGCCCCGCCCCCGGTCCGCCCCGGCGGCGGTGGCAGCGCGAGCGCACCCCCGTCCGGCGGCCACTCCGGCGGCCCCGCGGTCACCCGCCCCGACACGACCCACGCGGCCGGCGCGGCCCCCGCACCCGCCCCGTCCTCGCACTCCGGCACCCCGGTCGGCGGCGCCATGCCGATGGGCGCCCCCATGGCCCCCGGTGCAGGCGGCGGCGACACGCAGCGCTCCGGCCCCCGCCCCGGCTCCACGGCCGCTGCGGGCACCCCCACCGCCCCGCCGCAGCACCGCCCGGCCGGCGGCTCGGGTTCCGCACTGCCCTCACCCCAGCCGGCCGGTCACTCGACCCCCGGCTCCGGCGCCGGCACCGGCGGCACCTCGTCCGGCCCGCGCCCGACCCCCGGCGGCCTGCCGTCGCCGTCCGGTCAGGGGTCCGGCCTGCCGTCGCCTTCGGGACACGGCTCTTCGAGCCACGGCTCGACTCCGGGCTCGCCGTCGAGCCACGGCTCGACTCCGGGCACGCCGACGGGCCACGGTTCCGGCCTGCCCTCGCCCGCTGGTCACGGCTCGACTCCGGGTTCGCCCGCGGGTCACACGCCTGGCGGTTCCGGCTCGGGCCTGCCCTCGCCGACCGGCCACGACACCCCGCGTCCGCACGACACGCCCCCGTCCGGCACCACGCCCCACGACGGCGGCACCAAGCCGCACGACAGCACCCGTCCCCACGACGGCACCGGTGCCCCGACCGACACCAAGCCGCACGACACCAAGCCGCACGACACCAAGCCGCACGACACGACGACCCCGCACGACGGCACCCGTCCCCACGACACGGACGGCACCCGCCCGCACGACACCGACGGCAAGCCGCACGACACCGGCACGAGCGGCGCCGACGACGCACGTCCCCACGACGACACCCCCACCGGTCACGACCGCGACCCCGGCACCGACCGCCCCGCCGACCACGACACCCCCGGCAACCACAACACCGGCGACAACCACAACACCGACAACCACAACAACGGCGACGACAACGGTGGCGGCGGCGATGGTCCGCCCCGGTCGCCGCAGGGCCACGACCTCACCCCGCAGTTCGACAACTCGGCCATGGCCGCGCAGGGCGAGGGCTACCGGCAGCAGCTGGAGCACATCCTCCCGAACGAGGCCGACCGCCAGCGGTACGAGCAGCTCAGCACGACCCTGTCGACGAACCTCACCCCGGACGAGGCCCGGCACGTCGCGGACGTCCGCAACCAGCTGACCGTCGGCAACGGCGACATCGTCACCAAGGCCCTCAACCAGGGTGCGATGGACACCTACCTGCCGGCGACGCCGCACCCGGACGGCGACCGCAGGCAGGACTGGCAGACCCAGGTCGGCGGGTCGATCGCGCGCGGTGTGGACGTGGTGGACATCAACACGCCGCAGGGGCTGCGGGACGGTCTCGCCCTCGACGACAAGGGCGCCGGCTGGACGCCGATCCCGGCGAACGCGGACTCGGCGATGCAGTTGCGCTACAAGCTCGACGCGACCACGGCGGGGGAGGCGTTCATCCCGTTCGGCGGGCCGAACAAGGAGACCTACGCGGACGCGGCCGAGCAGCGGCGCTACGACGACGCGGCGCAGCGGATGGCCGACGCGGGTGGTGTGGCCACGCCGAACCGGAACCTCGACCCGTTCACGGGCACCGGGTCCACCGGTGGCGGCGTGCCGGAGTGGATCGTGCCGCGCGGCACGGACCTGCCTGACCGCGCCGAGATCTGGCAGGTCGACCGGGCCGGCGGGGAGCGCCTGCACGCCGTCTACGACAGCCGGTACGGCTGGTACCAGCTGCCCGCGGGCACGCCATGACCCACGACTTCGACGTCGCCGAGTACCGCGGCGAGACCTTCCGCACGAGCACGAGCGAGGCGGCGGAGGGCCACGTCTGGCTCATCCGGATCGGCGAGCAGGCACCGGAGCGGCAGGTGCCCATCGCCGACCTGGACGCCTGGTACCGGGACCGCACGACCGCGACGTGGCGCGGGCAGCCGTTCCGGGTCGGCCAGGTGCGCAACGGCACGGCGACCGTCGACTACGTCGGGCACGACGGCACCTGGGCCGCGCAGAACGGGCTCCAGGGCGACCGGTACAACGGCTTCTACGGCACGATCAGTGCGGCAGAGCTGGAGGACGTGCGGGTCGACCGCACCGACCACCTGGCGCGGTGGAAGAAGGAGAACCTGGGATGACCACGCCACAGGCCGTGCACAAGGCAGCGGGCATCGGGCCGGAGACCATCCTGCAGAAGATCGTGCACCCGGCGACGGCGCAGCTCTACCTGGGCAACGTCACGGTCACCGGCCGGTTCGAGCCGCACCGCACCGCCGGGTTCGTCACCCGCGGCCAGGACTTCCCGCAGGGCACGAGCACGCAGTTCGCCGAGGCGTTCGGCGTCGATCGGGTCGAGGGCTGGCCGCAGGGCACGCAGTACCTGCTGCGGTTCTACGCGCACACGACGGAGCTCTTCGAGACCAGCTTCGGCGGTCCCGACCTCGAAGGCGCGCGGAAGATGGGCACGACGCGCGTCTACCCGCTGCCGTTCACGGGCACCGGGTACACGCCGAGCGCCACGCCGATCCCCGAGTACGTCATGGAGCTCAGCGAGTTCGCGGCCGGCACCGAGCTGTGGCGGTTCGAGCCGAACGGCGAGGGCCGCAGCGTCGGCAAGTACGTCGACCGCCAGGTCGGCTGGGTGCCGACGGGGGACGTGGGCTTCGGGCCGGGGAGGTACTGGCAGGGCCCGGTTCCGCTGCGCCCGACCGTCCGGCGTGGACTGATGGCGCGCTACCGCGGCCAGGACTTCGAGGTCGACTTCGCGCCGCGGCCGGGTGCGCTGATCCTGCACCCGTTCCCCGGCCAGACGGTGCCGGAGGACTTCACCGACCGCAACGGACACTGGTCGCTGGAGCTGCCGGACGCGGCCGTCGAAGAGCTCGTGCACGTCCGCAAGCTCTGCACGTACCGCGGCGCGCCGTTCGAGGTCCTGGGCATCCAGAGCGACCAGGTCACCCTGCACTACCTGGGTGAGAACTACCAGCAGGCGCAGGAGCTGGGCCTGACCGAGGTCGACTTCCGCCAGTGGCGCACGTTCGCCACGCGTGGTGAGGTCACCGACGTACGCGACGAAGTCAGGCCGTTGCCACGCGGTCTCTTCGGGTCGAACTGACGGGGAGAGCATGAGCACGCCCAACGACAGCTGGAAGACGCCGGAGCTGCGTGCGGCCGAGGCGCAGGTCGACGCGCGCTTCAAGGAGGCGCAGGACCTGGCGAACCGGCTGAAGGACACCCCGCTGCCGCCGGTGCCGCCCGTCGACTTCAAGGCCATCGCCCAGCAGGTCGAACGCGCCGCGCAGGAACGGGACGCGCCCGAGCAGCTGAAAGCGTTGAAGCGCAAGGTGGACGCGGGCGAGTTCACCTGGGAGGACGTCGTCTCCGGCAAGGTCGCGCAGGACCCGGACGTGCAGGCCATGCAGCAGGAGAACGTCAACAAGATGAAGCAGGCGTTCCAGATGCTCCAGGAGGGCATGACCGCCGAGGAGATCATGAACGCCCAGGGCCCGCGCCGCGGCGGTGGCGAGGACGGCGACGAGATGGACCCCGGCATCTTCACGGAGGACAAGTGGTGATGACGGCCTGGCGGACACCGGACATCCGGGCGGCGGAGGACTTCCTGACCCAGGCGGTCCGGCAGGCCGAGCAGGACATGCGCACCACCGCGCAGAACCTGCGCGGCAAGGAACCGTCCACTGAGGACGTGCGCAGGGTGATGCAGTTCGCGAAGTCGAGCGAGGCGTCACCGGCGATGCGGCAGCTGGCCGACCGCATCGCCCGCGGTGCCGGGCTGAGCTGGCGTCAGGTCCTCACCGGCGAGGCGTCGCACGACCCGCTGGTGCGCCAGGCGCTCGAAGCCGACCGCGCCAGGCTCGACGAGCTGATCCAGGGCGAGACGGCCAGGCCGCCGCAGCCCCGCAGGCCGCAGCGCCAGGACGACGACGAGCCCACCCAGTTCACCGAGGACGCCTGGTAGCGGGCCGTCAGTCCAGGACCAGGGCCACGCTGACCAGCACGGCCCACGCGAGCATCGCGATCCCGGTGAACTGCAGCACCGGGATCAGCTCACGCCCCTGGCGCCCCGCCGCGACCCGGCGCACGGCGGGCAGCAGCACCGGCGCCGCCAGGAACCCGAGCAGCGCGTACGGCACCCGCACGGTCATGCCCACGGCGATCAGGAACGGCACGGCCACCAGTGCCAGGTAGAGCCGGCGGGTGTCCTTGTCCCCCAGCACGACCGCGAGGGTGCGCTTGCCCGACACCGCGTCGGTCGGGATGTCCCGCAGGTTGTTCGCGACCAGCACGGCCGCCGAGATGCAGCCCATCGCGATCGACGAGCCGATGCCGATCCCGGTGATCTCCCCGGTCTGCACGTACAGCGTGCCCAGCACCGCGGCCGGCCCGAAGAAGAGGAACACCGCGATCTCGCCCAGGCCCGCGTAACCGTAGGGGCGCTTGCCGCCGGTGTAGAACCACGCACCCGCGATGCACACGGCACCGAGGGCCAGCAGCCACCAGTACCCGGACAGCACCACCAGCGCGATCCCGGCCAGCGCGCCGGCACCGAGGCTGATGAACGCCGCCAGCCGCACGTTCTTCGGCTCCGCGGCACCGGAACCGGTGAGGCGGAACGGCCCCACCCGGTCGTCGTCGGTGCCGCGGATGCCGTCGGAGTAGTCGTTCGCGAAGTTCACGCCGATCTGGAACGCGATCGACACGACCAGCGCGAGTCCCGTGAACAGCGCGTTGAACTCGTCGATGTGGTGCGCCGCCGCCGCGCCGACGACCACCGGTGCGATCGAGTTCGGCAGCGTGCGGGGGCGGGTCCCCTGGATCCACTGGACGACTGAGGCCATGCCCCCATCCTCCGCTATGGCCACCGGGGACCCGCCGAGGGGTTATCAGCAGCTAGTCGCTCCGGAGACGCCCGCCACGTAGGCCTTCGCGACGTGCTTGCCGGACGCGATGCGGTACCAGACGTTCGACGTGCCCTGCGTGCCTGACACCGACTCGCCGGTCAGCTGGCACGTGACCCGCACCTGCGCGTAGTTCGCGGCCAGACCCACCTGGGAGGACGAGGAGTTCGCGCCGGACCGCACGTTCACCGTGCCGTTCGCCGCCGACGTGCGCACCGTCCCGACCGGACCGGAGCCGGTCCACAGGTACGTCACGGTCACCCACGCGTTGTTCGACAGCTGGAGGCCGTCCCAGAACGTGCCGTCGGCCAGGTCGATGCCCGCCGGGTTCGCGACCGCGCGGCCGAACTGGTCCTTGCCGCCGTTGTAGTCGTTCTCGTACGCGGCCTGCGCCTCCGGCTTGCCCTGCGGCAGGTCCTTCCACATCTCGCGGGTCGTGGCCGGGTTCCAGTAGTCGTCCTTGGTGTTCCACGGGCCGACGTCCCACACCGGCGCCCACTCGCAGCGGCCGTTCGACGCGCACACCTGCACGCTGTAGTTGCCGGAGTTGTTGCCCGCCAGGCCCCGCCGCGACGGCAGGGCGACGAAGTGGTCGCGCGAGCGGATCACGTGCCCGTTGGCGGTGGTGCCGCCGACCAGGCCCTCCCGCGTGGCGTAGACGCGGTACGAACGCCCGGCGGCCAGCGCCGACACGTCCTCGGCGGCAGCGGGCGCGGTGTACGCCGACACCTTCACCTTCGAGGCCTTGCCGCTGTTCAGGACGACCCGCGCCTGAACGGTCGAGGTGGTGACCGGCAACGTCGCCGGTGCCTCGTACCACTCGGTCCACTGCCCGTCGGCGCGCAGTCCGCGCACGTCGACGACGCCGTCGCCGGTCACCGCCGCCGTGACCGCGTTGGCGGGCCGCGCGAGCCGGTGCGTCCCGAGCTCGACCAGACCGATCCGCGGGGCGCCACCCCACGAGACGGCGTGCCCGCTCGCGTCGACGGTCCACTCGTTGGAGGCGGCCTGGGCGGGTGCCGCCAGTCCGACCGTCAGGGCCGCCCCGACGACCAGCGGTAACAGGTAGCGCATGAGAACCCCCATCGCCAGCGCGCACGGCCTGGGTCCGTGCGCTTCGCGGCGAGAGTCGTCCTCAGCGGTAAAGGTTCACCTAAAGGAGGTCACCTGAAGGAGTCGGCCACCGCGGTCCGGTCGACCTTGCCCGGTCCGCGCAACGGCAGTTCGGTGACGAACCGCACCAGCTTCGGCGCCGCTGCCCGGCCCACCTGCTCTGCCACCGCGGCCTTGAGGTCCTCGACCGGGGGAGTGCCGCCGCGCGCGACGACGGCGGCCGCCACGACCTGGCCCCACTCGTCGTCCTGCACGCCGACGACGCACGCCTCCAGCACGCCGTCCACCGTGGCCAGGGCCCTCTCCACCAGCACGGGGGGCACCTTCTCGCCGCCCGTGACGATCATGTCGTCGGCCCGCCCGAGCACCTCCAGCCGCCCGTCGCGCAGCCGCCCGAGGTCACCGGTGCGGAACCACTCGCCGAACGGCTCGGGGCTGCCGCGGTACCCCAGCGCCAGCACCGGCCCGCTGATCTCGATCAGGTCGTCCGTGCGCAGCTCGACGTCCTTGAGCGGCACACCGTCGTACACACACCCGCCGGCCGTCTCGCTCATTCCGTACGTGGTGACGACCTGCACCCCGAGCGCGCGCGCCTGCTGCAACAGCCGCGGCGGGGTGGCCGCCCCGCCAATCAGCACGCCGTCGAACTGCCGCAACGCCTCCAGCCCCGGCCCCTCCCCGGCGACGAGCCGGGACAGCTGCGTGGGCACCAGCGCCGTGTAGTGCCGCCCCGGTTCGGCCAGCACCGGCCGCGCGGCCAGCGCGAACCCCATGGCGCGGAAGCCGCCGGACAGGTCCAGCTCACCGGGTGTCGTGCCGGCGACGACGGACCGCACCAGCACCTGGATGCCGGCGATGTGGCCCGTCGGCAACGCCAGCAGCCACGTGCCGGGCCCGCCCAGCCGTTCGTGCGTGGCCTCCGCGGACGTGGTCAGCGCCTCGGCGTCGAGCAGCACCGTCTTCGGCTCGCCCGTGGACCCGGAGGTCGGCACGCCGATGGCGGCCCGCTTCTCCCAGCCGTCGAGCGGTCCGTCCACCAGCGGTTCGCCACCGGAGAGCGCCGCGCGCAGTTCGTCGAGCACGGTCACCTGCCCAAGAGGAGTGCGGACTCAGAAGTAGTACGGGTAGTTCGACCAGTCGGGGTCGCGCTTCTCCAGGAACGAGTCACGCCCCTCGACCGCCTCGTCGGTCATGTACGCGAGCCGCGTCGTCTCCCCGGCGAAGAGCTGCTGCCCGACCAGGCCGTCGTCGATCAGGTTGAACGCGTACTTGAGCATCCGCTGCGCGGTCGGCGACTTGCCGTTGATCTCCCGGGCCCACTGCAGCGCCGTGGTCTCCAGCTCGGCGTGCTTGACGACCGCGTTGACCGCGCCCATCTTGAACATGTCCTCGGCGCTGTACGTGCGCCCGAGGAAGAAGATCTCCCGCGCGAACTTCTGCCCCACCTGCCGCGCCAGGTAGGCGGACCCGTACCCGCCGTCGAACGAGCCGACGTCCGCGTCCGTCTGCTTGAACCGCGCGTGCTCCTCGCTCGCGATGGTGAGGTCGCACACCACGTGCAGGCTGTGCCCACCCCCGGCCGCCCACCCCGGCACGACCGCGATGACGACCTTCGGCATGAACCGGATCAGCCGCTGGCACTCCAGGATGTGCAACCGCCCCGCCCGCGCCGGGTCCACCGTCTCCGCCGTCTCACCCGACGCGTACTGATACCCGCTGCGCCCGCGAATCCGCTGGTCACCGCCACTGCAGAAGGCCCAGCCGCCGTCCTTGGGACTCGGCCCGTTGCCCGTCAGCAGCACGCACCCGACGTCACTCGACATCCGCGCGTGGTCGAGCGCCCGGTACAGCTCGTCCACCGTGTGCGGCCGGAACGCGTTGCGCACCTCGGGCCGGTTGAACGCGATGCGCACGGTGCCCTGGTCGAGCGCGCGGTGGTAGGTGATGTCGGTGAAGTCGAAGCCCTCGATCGGCTTCCACAACGACGGGTCGAAGAGGTCCTGGTCTGCCACGGTCTGAGACTCTAGGCGCATGAATCCGGCAACGCTGCAGGCGAGGGTGGTCGTCGACGAGCTGGTGCGCAACGGCGTGCGGCACGTCGTCCTGTGCCCCGGTTCGCGCAACGCCCCGCTGTCGTTCGCGCTGCACCAGGCCGAGCAGAGGGGCCTGCTGACGCTGCACGTGCGGATCGACGAGCGCACCGCGGGGTTCCTCGCGCTCGGCCTGGCCAAGCGGGGCACGCCGGCCGTCGTCACCTGCACGAGCGGTACCGCCGTGGCGAACCTGCACCCGGCGGTGGTCGAGGCGGAGCTGACGCACGTCCCGCTGGTCGCGCTCACCGCCGACCGCCCGGTCGAGCTCTACCGCACCGGCGCCAGCCAGACGATCAACCAGCACGACATCCTCGGCATCCGGACGCTCCACATGCCCGAGGCCGCCGACGAGCCCACGACGCGATCTCTCATCTGTCGCGCGATGGCCACCGACGGCCCGTCGCACATCAACATCCCGTTCCGTCCGCCGCTCACCCCCGACGACGACGCGTGGCCCACGTCCGACCGCACCCCGTGGACGGCCACAGACCGAACCACCGCAATCGAAACCCGCCCGTCGGACCTGCCCGCGAAAACGCTGGTGCTCCTCGGCGACGACCACCCCGGCCGCGTCCGGGAAGCCGCGCGGCTCGGCTGGCCCGTCATCGCCGAACCCACCGCCCCCGGCGGCCTCCGCCACGGTTCACTGCTGCTCAACGCCGGTCTGCCGGAGCACCTGGAGCCCGAGGCGGTCCTGGTCGTCGGCCGGGTCACGCTGAGCCGCGGCCAGCAGGCGCTCCTCAAGAACACCGCGGTCGTGCACGCCGTCGGCGACCAGGCGGAGTGGGCGGACACCCAGTTCACCGCCACCCGCGCCTCGACGTGGCTGCCCGAGCCGCAGGCCGTCGACCAGGACTGGGCGCAGGCCTGGCAGAGCGCGGTCAAGGACGTCAGCGCCGCCGTGGACGAGCTGCTGGACGCCGAGCCGTGGCCGACAGGGCTGCACGTGGCGCGCGAGCTCACGCACACGGTCCCGGCCGGCTCGATGCTCTTCGTGGGCTCCTCCAACCCCATCCGGGACGTCGACTTCGCCGGCGAGCGCCGCGACGACCTGGAGGTCCACGCCAACCGGGGTGCCGCGGGCATCGATGGGAGCGTGTCCACGGCCATCGGGCTGGCGACCACGCACGAAGGACCGGCCTACGCGTTGATGGGCGACCTGACGTTCCTGCACGACCTCAACGGCCTGATCACCGACCGGCGGCCGGACCTGACGATCGTGGTGCTCAACGACGACGGCGGCGGCATCTTCTCGTTGCTGGAACAGGGCGCGCCGGAACACGACAAGAGTTTCGAGCGGATTTTCGGCACGCCGCACGGAGCTGATCTCGCGGCATTGTGCGCCGGACACCGAATCAGGCACTCCATTGTGGACGGCAAGGAGGAGTTCCGTAGCGCACTTGCGCCACCGGAGGGCATCCAAGTGGTGGAAGTGCGGTCGAAAAGAGACGAACTGCGCTCTTTGCACCAACGTCTCAAGTCGACGGTGTCAACGGTTTTCAGCAGGTAGGAAAACCCTCCGAAACCTACGTAAGTCGGTGGTTTCCCCTGGAAAGGGGTGGATAGCGTCCGGCGCATGTCGATCAGAACCAAGGCAACGGCCGCGGTCGCGTCCGCAGCCGCAGTGACGCTCTTCGCGGGAACGGCGCTCGCCGCGGCGCCCGGTGCCCCCGGCGCGGGCGACCCGTACTTCCCCGGCTACGGCAACGGCGGGTACGACGTCTCCCACTACGACATCAGGCTCAACTACAACCCCAACGGCGACCAGCTCTCCGGCACCACGACGATCCTCGCCAAGGCCACCGAGGACCTCACCCAGTTCAACCTGGACTTCCTGCTCAAGGTCAAGACGCTGCGGGTCAACAACGCCCCCGCCTCGTTCGTCCAGGACGGCGACGAGCTCGTCGTCACCCCGCGCGGCGGCCTGCGCAAGGGCCAGGACGTCACCGTCGTGGTGACCTACGCCGACGTCCCGTCGCAGGTCAAGGACCACAACGGCTACACGGCGTGGACGAAGACGCCCGACGGCGCGCTCGCGATCGGTGAGCCGGAGATCGCCCGCTGGTGGTTCCCCGCCAACGACCACCCCACCGACAAGGCCACCTTCGACGTCAACGTCGCCGTCCCGGAGGGCGTCGAGGTCATCTCGAACGGCACCTTCCTCGGCAACACCCGCCAGATCAACGGCTGGACCCGCTGGAACTGGCGCAGCACCAAGCCGCAGGCCACCTACCTGACGTTCCTCACCATCGGCCAGTACGAGCTCCGCCAGTACGCGGCGCCCAACGGCCAGCCGGTGTTCAACGCCTACTCCACGCGCCTCGGCGACTCCACCGACGCCGCCAGGGCCAGCGTCGAACGCACCCCCGAGGTCATCGAGTTCCTGTCCGGCAACTTCGGCCCGTACCCGTTCGAGGCGCAGGGCGGTGTCGTCACCCCCGACCTCGGCTACGCGCTGGAGGACCAGACCCGGCCCACCTACGACGACGCGTTCTTCCGCCGCGGCGCCAACACCTACGTCGTCGCCCACGAGCTCGGCCACCAGTGGTTCGGCGACTCGGTGTCGGTGCACCACTGGCGCGACATCTGGCTGAACGAGGGCTTCGCCTCCTACGCGGAGTTCCTGTGGTCCGAGCACGTCGGCGAGGGCACGGCCCAGGAGAACGCCGACTTCGTCTACGACTCCTACCCGGCCGACGACCCGTTCTGGCAGGTCCTGCCCGGCGACCCCGGTGCTGACAACGTCTTCCACGGCGCCGTCTACGACCGCGGTGCGCTCGCGGTGCACGCGCTGCGCGTGGCCGTGGGCGACGAGAAGTTCTTCGAGGTCCTCAAGACCTGGCAGGCCGAGAAGAAGTACTCCGACGCCACCATCGAGGAGTTCATCGCGCTGGCCGAGCGGGTCTCCGGGCAGCAGCTCGACCAGCTGTTCCAGACCTGGCTCTTCACCAAGGGCAAGCCGGCGGAGGCCCCCGGCCGGTCCGCCGCCCTGACGGCGAAGACCACGGCGAAGGCCGCAGAGCCGAAGTCGCGGGCCAAGATCGCGCTGACGCACGAGCTGCTGGACGCCCACAAGTAGTCGCCATCCGGCCGTGAGCGGTTTTTGTCATTGATATGACCAAAACCGCTCACGGCTTTTTTGTGCTTGGATCGCGATCAATGTATTCCCGATCCGGTGGAACCGGTTAATCCGAACGGGGTGTTTTGCGGGTCAATCCGTTTTTGTTCCCCTGATTCTGCCCTAACGTCACTCCCCGGATCACGGTGCCGGTCTCGGGGAGGTGAGCCTGTGGCGGATCAGAACAGTGCCGGGGAAAGCGCTCAGGCCCACACCTCCGGGCTGTACATCGAACACGACCCGCAGGCCGTCGACAAGGCGATCGGGAAGCTCGACGACCTCCAGCGGACCCTGGAGCGGATCAAGCGCAGGTCGTCGCTGCTCGCGACCAGGACCCCGCTCGGCGGGGGCTACGCGCAGGCCGTGGGTTCGATCAACGAACGGGTCGGCGAGCTCGCGCGCTCCACGGTCATCCCCGGCCTGCTGAGGGTGATCGACGAGCTGAGGGCCGAGCTGGACAAGAGCAGCCGGTCGTACCGGAACGTGGAAGAGAGCACGTCCGACACGCTGAACAGACTCTGACGGGAACTCATGAACCGCATGCGCATCGCCGTGGTCGGTCTGGCCCTGTTCGCCGCGGCCTGTTCGGACGGGGGCGTGAGCGGCCGGGCCCGTCCCGCCTCGGTGCGGACGCCGGTGACCAGCGAGGTCAGCCGCACGTCCGGCGCAGGGCTCGCCGGGGTCAAGCCCTGCGAGCTGATCAGCGGGGCGGAGGCGGCCGGCCTGGGCCTCGTCTCGCCGCGCCCCCGCACGACCGCCGGCCTGCAGACCTGCGAGTGGGACGGCAGCGGGAACGGCGGTCTCACCGTCGCCGTGGACGTGCGGCGGGGCGCCGACGCCCTCGACTACTCCGGTGACGCGAAGACCCCGGCCAGGTTCGGCGAGCGCGACGGCTTCAGCGTGGCGGCGCCGGACGGGGCGAAGGACCTCTGCCACGCGGTGATCTCCGTGTCCGCGTCGTCGAGCGTGCAGCTCGTGGCGAGCGCGGGCGGCGCGTCGGCCGACACCGCCAAGGCCTGCGCGCTGGCGACGAGATCGGCCGAGCTGGTGGCCGCCAGGCTGCCCTGATCCACAGATCCGCGAGGGGGACGAACGATGCCGCACGACACGCCGCGATTACCGCAGCCGAACGTGAACTACTCGGCGCACAGCCACGCAGACCTGCACCGGCTGGCGATGGACGGCAACGACCCGGCGCTCGCGGGGGAGATCGCGGCCGAGTGGAGGTCGATCGGCACCGAGCTGACCGAGCTGGCGGCCGGGATCAACGAGGTGGTCAACGGCCTGCGCGCGGGCTGGTCGGGCGCTGCGGGCGCCGGTGCGTCGGCGGCGTTGACGAAGATCTGCTCCTTCACGGACGAGCTGGCGTCGACGTTCACCGCAACGGCCCGCGTGGTCGAGGAGCAGGCCGCGGCGGCAGTGGCGGTGAAGAGCGCGTTCCCGCAGGAGGTCCCGTTCGACCCCGCGCGGATGCTGAAGGACGCGGCGACCAGCTGGAACCCGGTCCGCATGGTGGCGGCCCCGTTCGACGTCCTGGCCCAGTACGAGAAGGCCAAGGCCGCCAAGCAGGAGGCCGAACGGGTCGTGCAGGCCCGCGACAACGCGCTGGCGGCCTCCGCCGCGCTGCTGCCGGCCTTCGACGACGTCCCGCAGGTCACCACCGGCGACCAGGGCGTGACGACGACGAGTAGCACGACGTTCGCGCACACCACGGCCACGGTGAACCCGAACGCGGTGCACCCGGCCACGCAGGTCGGCACCCCCGTCGTCGGTGTGCCCGGCGTCCCGGTGAGCCCGGTCAGCCCGGTCAACGGCAACCCGGCCGGCGACTCCAGCGCCACGAGGACCGCGTGGTCCGCATCGGCCGCCCACCCCACGCCGCCTGGCCCGACGCCGCCCGACCGCACGCCACCCGCACCCGGTTCGGGCTCACCGGTCTCCTCGGGAGCCGTCCAGGGCATGAGCACCCCGCGCACCGCCGCGGGCAGGGGCGGGGGAGCGGGCGGTGGCCGCGGTGCCGGCGGGTTCGGCACGGCGCGCCCCGGTGGTGCCGCGGGACGGGGCACGTTCGGTCCCGCCACACCGGGCGGTGCCGCGGGCGTCGCGCCGGGTGCGGAGGGAACGCGCGGCGGCGGCGGTGCTCCCGGAGCGGGCAGGAACGGCGCTCCCGGCCCAGTCGGAGCCGGCCCCGCCGCGGGCGCGGGAAACGGCGGCGAGGAGGACAAGGAACACCGGTCCAACTACCTCGTGCCGACCGACGAGTACTTCGACGACAACCGGATGGTCGTTCCCCCGGTCATCGGGGAATGAGCTCGTCCCCATTTCACCCGAACGAGCCAGTATCTTGGAATAGAAACACGTCATACCCTCGATGGACATGGCCCCAAGCACTCCATCCACCGCGTACAGCCGCGATCTCGGCGACGAGTTGCGCCGGCTGCGCGAGTCCAGCACCGATCTCACCGGAAACGCCATGGCGCAACGGCTCGGCTGGGACCCCAGCAAGGTGTCCACCATCGAAAAGGGCAAAACCCGGCCGAGCGAGGTCGACCTGGTCCAGTTCATCACGATGTGCGGCAAGGACGTCGACTTCTTCGAGGACTTCCGGCGCAGGTACCGGTACGCCTTCGACGAGTACATCGTCCAGGTCTCGGACAACGTCCGCACGCTCGCCCTGGCCGAGTCGACGGCCGACAAGATGCTCAACTACGACACGTTGACGGTGGCCGTG